>JAFEFU010000069.1 GCA_018240425.1 Pseudomonadota bacterium
GTCACCTTGCCGGCGCCGTCCACCTGATCGGCCCGCATCTGATGCACGCCCCCCTCCACCGAGGTCAGCTTGACCCGCCACTTGCCATCGGCCGCCAGGGGCGCCGTCGCCTGGAGCTCATTGTCGACATACAGCCTGACGAACTGCCCCGCCGCCCCGCGCCCGGCGATGTCGACGTTGCCGATCCGGTCGTAGCCGATGGTGTCGATCACCACCTCGGCCACCGGCGCCTCCGCCGTCAGCTTGGTCACGCCGCTTTCGTCGGCGACCAGCGGCGCGGCGGCAGGCGCGGTTGCGGCGGGCTGGGGTGCTGCGGCTTCCGCAGGCGCGGGTGCCGCCTGAGCGGTCTCGGGCGCAGTCACAGGCGCCGCCGCCGTCGCGACCGCGGCGGGCGCGGGCGGCGTCGGGTTGAGGATCACCTCCTGCGCCGCCTTCGCGGTGCCGCCGTCCGGCAGGGACGCGATCAGCGACAGGACCCGGGGATTGGCCGAAGGTCCGAGCGTGAGGAATGCCGCGAACTTGCCGCTGGCGTCCGGTGTGGCCTTTCCCGCCTCGGTCCCGTCGACGAGGATCGAGACGCCGGCCCCCGCCGGGGCGCTGCCCGCGACCAGCACCGTCCCGTCGGCCTCGGCCCGCACCGTGTCGATCGCCGGCGGAACGGGCTGGGCGGCTGGCGCCGGTTCTGGCGCCGGTTCGGGGGCGGATTCGGGGGCGGGTTCGGGGGTGGCCGCCGGCGCGGAGGCGACCGATGCCGCGGTCCCGGTCACCGTGCTTGCTGCCTGGCTGCTGGCGGCTTCCGGCGCATCGCCCGGCCCCGCGCCCGGCCCGTGCAGCGCCAGGAACCAGACAAGAAGCCCGACGCCGATCCCAGCGGCAGCACCGAGGCCAAGGGTCAGGCCCCCGATGCCGCCCCTGCCGGCCTTGTCGTCCTGCTGCATGCTTGCGCCCCCCTGCCCGGTCCTGCCGCGGCGGCGGCCCCTCTGCCCCGCGCCGGCCGGTTCTTGAGCAACCATAGCAACGCGGCTATCAGGGGTCAAAGAAACCCTTGCCCTGCCGGATTCCCCATGACCCTCTCCCACCAATCGGTCTGCGTCTATTGCGGCGCGCGCAGCGGCAATCGCCCCGCCTATGCCCAGGCGGCACGCGACACCGGCCTGATGCTGGCCCGCAAAGGCTGGCGGCTGGTCTATGGCGCCGGCGATGTCGGCCTGATGGGCCAGGTGGCGCGCGCGGCCCAGGGCGCGGGCGGGCGGACCTTCGGGGTCATCCCCACCCACCTTCTCGACCTTGAGGTCGGCAAGCGCGACCTTTCCACATTCGTCGTCACCGAGACCATGCACGAGCGCAAGAAGGTGATGTTCATGAACGCCGACGCCATCGTCGTCCTGCCCGGTGGCGGCGGCTCGCTGGACGAGTTCTTCGAGGTCCTGACCTGGCGCCAGCTTGACCTGCACCGCAAGCTGATCGTGGTCCTGAACGTCGAGGGCTACTGGGATCCGCTGCTTGCCCTTCTCGACCGGGTGGTCGAGGAGGGCTTTGCCGACGCCAGCCTGAAAAGCTTCGTCACCGTCGCCAGCGATGTCGCGGAACTCGAGCGGATCCTGACCGGCGCCCTCGCCTATCCCGCCTCGCCCGCCGTGGCCACCCGCTCGACCCGGTAGCCCGCCGCCTGAAGCAGCGCGAGGATGCCCTCCGGCCCCGGCAGGTGAAGGGCGCCCACCGCGACCAGCGCCTGCCCCTGGTCGAGGTGCTTGCGCATCCGGGCGACGAACAGGCGGTTGCGCTCGTCCAGAAGATAGCCGTCGGCCTGCGCGATCAGTTCGGCGGCGCGCTCCGCCCCGAAGATGCGTTCGAGAAACAGCCGGTTCGAGGCCGCAAGCGCCCCGATCCGCCCCTGAAGGTACAGCGCCACCGCCGCCGAGCGTCCTTCGCCGAACCCCTCGGGGTCGAGGAAGGCGCCATAGACCATCGCGATCGCGCGGGCGGTGTCGCGGCGGTCGGGCTGGCTCATCTCGGCCAGGAAATCGCTGTCCCTCTCCAGCCCGGCGACCGGGGTGCCGGCCTCGTGCGCGGCCAGAAACAGCCGGCTGTCCTGCACGGGCAGGGCGCCCGCCGCGAAATCCTCGCAAGGATCGTTCAGCATCAGCGCGGCAAGGCCCGCGTCGGTCAGGCGCGGCAGGGTCGCGTCCTGGAAGGTCACTGCCCGCAGCCGGGCCTCGATCCAGTCGCGCAGCGGACGGGCCAGCCAGTCCTTGCCATAATCGGGCGCGGAGGGCGCGAGCCACATGCCGGCCTGAAGCGCCCGCTCCTCGAGCTGGACCCGGCTGGTGGCGACCGGGACGCTCTCCATCACCAGGACCGCCGCGCCCGCCATGACCTGCCGCAGCTCGGGCGGCAGGTTCAGGATCAGCCGGTCCGAGGAATGGTAGGTGCCCCAGACGTGCGAGACCTGCCCGCCGGGCGCCGTCACCTTCCACAGCCGCCCCACCCCGTAGGGGATCGCCGTGGCGTCACGCTCGATCCGGGCGCGGTCGGCGGCGGGGATCGCGTCGGCCGGATCGGCGAGCGGCCGGACCATGCAGGCCTCGGGCGTGGCCCAGTCCTGCGCCGCCGCCGGCATGGCCCCGGCCAGACACATCACTGCCGCCAGCCAAAGCCGCCCGACCGACCGCTGCATCCGCCCCTCCCCGTCCTCAGGCCAGTTCGACCAGGGTGATCTCGGGCGGCACGCCCAGCCGGACCGGCATGATCGAACAGCCGATCCCGCCCGACACGACCAGATCGCGGCTGCCCTCGCGCACCCAGCCATAGGCATAGCGGTTGCCATAGGCCGAGGGAACCACCGGCGACCAGCCCATGAACCGCACCTGCCCGCCGTGGGTGTGGCCCGAAAGGGTCAGCGCCACGCGGTCGGGAACCTTGGGGAAGATGTCGGGCTCGTGCGCCAGAAGGATCACCGGCGCGTCGTCGGTGATCGCGGCCAGCGTCGCGGGCAGATCGTCGAGGCCGCGGTAGGTGCCCGGCCCGGTGATGATCGCCAGCTGGTCGGCAAGCCCCGCCAGCCAGAAGGCCCCGGCGTCGCGCTCGATCCGCACCGCCTGGTTCTCGAGAACCGGGATGCCGGCCGCGCGCAGGATCGCCGCCGCCGCCGATGGCCCGCCGCCGCGCGCCTGCGCCTCGTGGTCCTGCCACCAGTCGTGGTTGCCGAGGATGGCATGAACCCCGAGCGGCGCCCGGAGGCCGGCGAGAACCCCGGCCGTCGCCTCGGTCGGGATCGGGCGGCGCACGAACCTGCCGCCCGGCAGGTCGCCGAGAACCACGATCAGATCGGCGCCGAGCGCATTGGTCCGCGCCACGATCCGCTTCAGACGGTGAAGCGACACCCAGGGTTCGCCCATGTGCAGGTCGGTCAGCACCGCGATCCTCAGGGGGCCGGCCGTCCAGTTGGGCGAGCGGATCGGCCAGACCTGCTCGCGCAGGCGCAGGACCGGCTCGACGACGACCCCGTAGGCCGAGGTCGCCAGGCCCGAGAGCGTCACCCCCAGAAGGCCGCGCAGGAAGCCGCGCCGGGTCAGCACGTCAGAGGCGCGAGGCGACGTTTTCCCAGTTGACCAGCTTTTCCAGGAAGTTGGTCAGATAGGCCGGGCGCTTGTTGCGGAAGTCGATGTAGTAGGAATGTTCCCACACGTCGCAGCCCAGAAGCGCGGTCTGCCCGAAGCACAGGGGATTGACGCCGTTCTCGGTCTTGGTGACCTTGAGCGAGCCGTCCTTGTCCTTGACGAGCCAGGCCCAGCCCGAACCGAACTGGCCCGCGCCGGCCGCCGCGAAATCCTCCTTGAACTTCTGGACCGAGCCGAACGAGGCGACCAGCGCCTTTTCCAGCGCCCCCGGCATCTTCTTGCCTTCGCCCGGGCCCATCATCTTCCAGAACTCGTTGTGGTTCCAGTGCTGGCTGGCATTGTTGAAGATGCCCGACTGCGCCACCGCGCCCGCGTGATAGGTGCCGCGCACGATGTCCTCGAGCGACTTCGTCTCCCACTCGGTCCCGGCGATCAGCTTGTTGCCGTTGTCCACATAGGCCTTGTGGTGCAGGTCATGGTGATATTCCAGCGTTTCCCGCGACATGCCGAGCGAGGCAAGGGCATCATGGGCATAGGGAAGGTCGGGAAGGGTAAAGGGCATGGCGGGACTCCTTTCGCGCATCTGGGAAGCCTCAGGCGTTTAAGCCCCGACGCGGCGCCAAGGTCAAGGGATCATCCGCCCGGACCGTCCCGCCCGGCCTATTTCAGCTTTTCGGCGATGCAGGCACCGGTGAAGTGCCAGGGCACCGGATAGCTCACCGGCGAAATGGTCACGTCCACGCTCAGCGCCTGCACGTCCAGGCGGGCGATATAGCGCAGGTCCGACGAATAGCTGCCCTTCCGCACGTCATCCACTTCCCACTGCAACTGGAACTCGCGGCCGCCAAGGCTTCTGACCCGGACCGGAACCAGATCGGGGTGGCGGACAGGGTCATAGGCGAAGGAATCCATCGCCATCGCCCGGTCGGACCGCCCGTCGTACTGGATGAACAGATCGTGCTTGCCCGGCTCCTTGGTGGTCCGGCTGGTGGCATAGTTGCACTTGTAAAGCGTATCGGCCGCCGCCGGTTCGCCGGCCAATGCAAGGACAAGGGAAATCCCGACCATCAGATTGCGCATCGCAAACCTTTCAAAAACATGGGGACTGGCGAGACCCGGCGCCTGACTTCAGGTGAGCGAGAACTCGCCCTTCTCGATCTTGCAGGTTCCGGTGTAGTGGCGGGGCGGCGGGTAGGAGATCACCGAATAGGTCGCGTCGACGGCTCCGTCCGCCTCGATCCTGACGCGCCAGGACACGTCGCTGGAATAGCTGCCGAAGCGCACATCCTCTTCCGTCCAGGAAAATATCTGCGAGCCGCCGGGCTGGCGCTTCATTGCGACGGTCGGCAGCGCCTTGTGGCGCGAATTGTTCTGGTCGTTGTTCGCAAGCCCGTCAGCGACGGTCGCCTTGCCGGTCTGGCTGTCGACGAGAACGATCAGGTTATAGGTTCCCGACCCGGTCTGCTTTGCCATGTCGAACAGGCAGGAATAGGCGGTATCGGCACGCGCGCCCGTCGCCGCGAGGGCAAGAAGGCCGCACGCAAAAAGGTAATTCTTCATTCAAGCACCCACGGAAAAGTGATGGATACAATCATCACTACCGTCAGGCACCCGTCAAGTCACCCTGCGCGCGAAGTCAGGAAATTTCGCTGCCGGGCCGTGCCGATGTCTCCAGTGCGCCGAAGACATAGGACGCGACCGACCGGAACGAAACAATCGTGAATTCGTCCCGGTCCGATTTCCACAGCGCCGCCGCCACCTGCGCGGCGCGGGTGCGGCGCAACTCGCCCTCGGCCAGCGACGGAAGATCGACGGGGCAGAGCTTCATCAGCACCTGATCGGCCCTCGCCCCCTTCACCCGGAACATGGCGCGGGCGTCCGACACGTCGGCGACCAGCGCATGTTCCCCGGCAAGCGCCGCCGACAGGGCATCGACCGCCGCCCGCGCCTCGGCGTAGGGCACCAGGATCAGAAGTTCGTCGGGGCTCATCCAGCCCGCGCCCTTTCCGTCCTTCAGCACGATCCGCCGCTGCGCCGGCACATCGACGCCCGCCGCGGCCTTCACCGCCTTCTTCACCTTCGCCGAGGAAAGATCGCCGCGCAGCGTGATCATCCCCTGCAGGCCGGCCTCGGTCACCGTGGCGAAGCCTGCGTAAGTCTTGCCTTGCAAGGCACTGACAGCGTTAGACATTCTGCTTGGCCCCTTCTTTGTCGTAAAAGACCTGATCGACGATCCGGGCCTTGTGGACCTTGCCCCCGTCGCCGGGGAAGTCGAGAACCTCGCCCATCCGCTCGGGGCCGTGCCTGACCAGCCCCATCGCGATCCCCTTGCCGAGCGTCGGCGAGAAGTAGGTCGAGGTCACGCGCCCCTGCACGTTCCTCTGGCCGTTGGCATTGACGCCCTCGGCAACCGCATAGACGCCATCGGGCAGGACCGAGCCGTCGAGCGTTTCCAGGCCCACCAGCTTCCAGCGCTCGGGGCTGGCCATGTGGCTGCGCTCCTGCGCGCGCTTGCCCAGGTAGTCGGCCTTCTTCTTCGAGATCGCCCAGTTGAGGTTCAGGTCCTGCGGGATCACCGTGCCGTCGGTTTCGTCGCCGATCATGATGAAGCCCTTTTCGGCGCGCATGATGTGCATGGCTTCGGTGCCATAGGGCATCACGCCGAACTCCTCGCCCGCCGCGCTGAGCGCCTTCCACAGCGCCAGCCCTTCCGAGGCGGGAACCGCGATTTCATAGCTGAGTTCGCCCGAGAACGAGATGCGGTAGATCCGCGCCCGGCAGCCGCCGAGGACGCCCTCGCGCCATTCCATCGCCGGCAGGCCCGCGGCCGAGACATCCATCCCGCCCAGCTTTTCCAGCACCTTGCGCGCGTTCGGCCCGGCAACGGCGATCTGGGCATATTCCTCGGTCAGGTTGGCAGTATAGACCTTCCAGTCCCACCATTCGCACTGAAGCCAGTCCTCCATCCAGCCGTGGATGCGGTCGGCCCCGCCCGAGGTGGTGTGGCAGAGCCAGGTGTCCTCGGACAGGCGAACCACCACGCCGTCGTCGCTGAGGAAACCGTTTTCGGTGCACATCAGCCCATAGCGGCACTTGCCGACCGGCAGCGTCGACATGACCCCGGTGTAGAGCATGTCGAGGAATTTCCCCGCGTCCGGGCCCTTGACGACCAGCTTGCCCAGGGTCGAGGCATCCAGCATGCCCACCTTGGAGCGCGCATTGCCGATCTCGCGGTTCACCGCCTCGTGCACGCCCTCGCCGGGGCGCTGGTAGCAGTAGGGACGCCGCCAGAGGCCCACGGGTTCGAAATAGGCCCCGTTCGCCGCGTGCCATTCGTCCATCGGCGACTTGCGCAGCGGCTGGAAGATCTCGCCCCGCGCCTCGCCGGCGATGGCGCCCATCGAAATCGGCGTGTAGGGCGGGCGGAAGGTGGTGGTGCCGGTCTGCGGGATCGCCTGGCTGAGACTGTCCGACAGGATCGCCAGACCGTTGATGTTGGAAAGCTTCCCCTGATCGGTCGCCATGCCCAAGGTCGTGTAGCGCTTGGTATGTTCGACCGAGTGATACCCTTCGCGGGCGGCAAGCTGCACGTCCGAGACCTTCACGTCGTTCTGCGGATCGAGCCACATCTTCATGCGCAGCGCCGGGCCGGCGCCCTGGGGCATGACCCACACGGGCTCCAGCGCGCTTTCGGCGGCCGCGTCGGTCCGGGCGGCCTTGCCGCCGATCTGCGCCGCGACATCGGCCAGCACCTCGTCAGCGGTCAGCGCGCCGTTGGCGCTGCCGACGGCGGTCACCATCGCCTTGCCGTCCTCGCCGGTCGGGGGCCTGGCCGCATCGGGGCGGAACATCGCCCGCGCCTCGTCCCAGACGAGTTTTCCGCCGCAGTGCGACCAGAGGTGCACCACCGGCGACCAGCCGCCCGACATGGCGACCGCGTCGCAGTCGATGAACTCGAGCTCGGCGCCCTCGCCCGCCTGGGCACAGATGGAAACGCCCGTAACCCGCTTGCCGCCCTTGACTTTCGCGATCCCGCGCCCTTCGAGGACGCGGATGCCCCTGGCCCGCGCGGCCTCGGGCAGAGCGCCCTTGACATGGGCGCGGGCGTCGATGACCGCGGGGACGATCAGCCCGGCCTCGACCAGCGCCAGCGCGGTGCGGTAGGCGTCGTCGTTGTTGGTCACGATCACCGTGCGGTCGCCGGGGCTGACCGCCCAGTTGACCACATAGTCGCGCACCGCGCCGGCCAGCATCACGCCGGGAATGTCGTTGCCGGCAAAGGACAGAGGCCGCTCGATCGCACCGGTCGCCGTCACCACATGCCCGGCGCGGATGCGCCACAGCCGGTGGCGGGGCCGCCCGTCGCCGGGGGCGTGGTCGGCGATGCGCTCGTAGGCCAGAAGATAGCCGTGGTCGTAAAGACCCGAGGCCATCGTCCGCAGGCGGAGCGTGACATTCTCCATCTTGCCAAGGATTTCGACGGTCTTGTTGACCCATTCGTCCGCCGGTTTCCCGTCGATCTCGACCCCGTCCACCGGCGCGCGGCCGCCCCAGTGGGCAGTCTGCTCGATCAGCAGCACGCGCTTGCCTGCCTTGCCGGCCTCAAGCGCGGCGGCAATGCCGGCGATGCCGCCGCCGACCACCACCAGATCGGCGAAGGCGTAGGCATATTCGTAACGGTCGGCGTCACGGTCCTTCGGCACCTTTCCAAGGCCCGCCGACCGGCGGATCACCGGCTCGAACAGGTGTTTCCAGGCAAAGCGCGGGAACATGAAGGTCTTGTAGTAGAAGCCGCCCGGCAGGAACCGGCCGAAGGAATTGTTGATCGCGCCCACGTCGAACTCGAGGCTCGGCCAGTGGTTCTGGCTGGCCATCGTCGCGCCGTCGAACAGCTCGGTGGTGGTGGTGCGCTGGTTCGGCTCGAACCGCGCGCCTTCGCCAAGACCGACAAGCGCGTTCGGTTCTTCCGCGCCCGACGCCACCAGCCCGCGCGGGCGGTGATACTTGAAGGACCGGCCCAGCAGCATCTGGTCGGCCCCGAGGAGGGCCGAGGCGAGCGTGTCGCCCTGATAGCCCTTCATCCGGCGGCCGTTGAAGGTGAAGCTCAGCGGTTTCGCGCGGTCGATCAGGCGACCGCCCCTGTGCAGACGGGTGCTCACTTGTAGCCCTCCCACTTCGGGCGTTTTGCCTTGATCTTGGCTTGCAGATCGGCGGGCGGTTCCTTGGACTGGGCCGGATAGGTGCCGAAGACCTCGAGAGTCGCCGTGTCACGCGCCGCCAGGAACCACTTGCCGCAGCCGTAGCTGTGCCGCCAGCGTTCGAAATGCACGCCCTTGGGGTTCTTGCGGCTGAACATGTAGCCGTCGAAGTCTTCGTCCGACGAGCCCGGCCCGAAGCGTTTCAGATGCGCCTCGCCCCCGGCCTGGAGTTCGGTTTCCTCGGCCTTCACGCCGCAGTAGGGGCATTCAAGGGTTAGCATGGGAGTATCTCCAATCGCGGAGTTCGTGTGTTCAGTTGCGAGAATGGTTGCGACGTCTTGCGCGACGGACTTAGTGCCACCAACTGTTCAGGATGCTCGTCGCAGTTAAGATACTCGTTGTCCTGTGTCTCGCTTTGCTTCTTGTCGGCATTCCTGTGGCCTTGATTGATCTTGCATACGACTTGGTGACCCACAATCCGGCGAATGGGACGATGAGGCTCTCGTTGTGGAAACGCTACAAAAAGGCTTTGGCAGACGTCGTCGGTTTTGCCCTTTTTTTGGTGCTCTTGGGCTAAGTCACGCTGCGTTGCCATCAATGCGCCACCCCCGCCGCCACTGACTCGTCGATGAACTTGCCCTCGCGGAAGCGGTACATCGAGAATTCCTCGGTCAAGGGCGACTGCCCCCGCGCCATCAGTTCCGCCATCGCCCAGCCCGAGCCGGGAATCGCCTTGAAGCCGCCCGTACCCCAGCCGCAGTTGACGAACAGCCCATCGACCGGGGTTTTCGACAGGATCGGCGAGCGGTCGCCGGTCATGTCGACGATGCCGCCCCACTGGCGCAGCATCTTCAGGCGGCTGATCATCGGGAAGGTCTCGATCAGGGCGCGCACCGTTTCCTCGACATGGTGGAAGCTGCCGCGCTGCGTGTAGTTGTTGAACCCGTCGGTGCCGCCGCCGATCACCATCTCGCCCTTGTCGGACTGGCTCATGTAGCCGTGCACGGTGTTGGCCATGACGACCACGTCCATGCAGGGCTTGATGGGTTCGGAGACGAGCGCCTGAAGGGCGAGCGATTCGATCGGCAGGCGGAAACCGGCCATGTCGGCCAGAACGCTGGAGTGGCCGGCAACGACGAGGCCGAGCTTGCCGCAGGCGATCTCGCCCCTGGTGGTCGAGATGCCGGTGACCTTGCCGCCCTCGCGGCGGATGCCGGTGACTTCGCACTGCTGGATGATGTCCATGCCCATCGCCGAACAGGCGCGCGCATAGCCCCACGCGACCGCATCATGCCGCGCCGTGCCGCCCCGCGCCTGATAGAGCGCGCCCATCACCGGATAGCGCGGCCCGTCGAGGTTGATGATCGGCACCAGTTCCTTCACCCGTTTCGGCTCGATCCATTCCGTCGCCACGCCCTGCAGGTTGTTGGCATAGACGGTGCGGCGATAGCCCCGGACCTCGTGATGGGTCTGGGCGAGCATCAAAAGCCCGCGGGGGGAGAACATGACGTTGTAGTTCAAATCCTGCGAAAGCGTCTCGAACAGGCTCCGGGCCTTCTCGTAGATCGCGGCGGACGGGTCCTGCAGGTAGTTCGAGCGGATGATCGTCGTATTCCGGCCGGTGTTGCCGCCGCCCAGCCAGCCCTTCTCGATCACCGCGACATTGGTGATGCCGTAGTTCTTGCCCAGGTAATAGGCGGTGGCGAGGCCGTGCCCGCCGGCGCCGACGATCACGACATCGTAGCGCGCCTTTGGCGCCGGAGAACGCCAGGCCTCTTCCCAGTTCTGGTGATAGCTCATCGCCTCACGGGCGATGGCGAAGACCGAATAGCGCTTCATTGGCATGGCCCCCGATTCCCTTCCGGCGGTCCTGCCGCCGCCTTTCGCTTCAATCCTATGAAGGGGGGTTTCGCTCGGGTCGGCAATCGTCACAATCGGGAAAATTGCGACATCCGCGGGCCGTTGCGGCAAGACGCCCGGCGCGCGGCGGCGATTGCGCTTTCGGTCAGGGGGCGGGCGTTGTATCGGGGGGCGGCAGCGATGGAGACCTCATGCTTTTCTGGCTAACGGTGGCGGCGATGGCGGCGGGCGGGTTCGCCTGGCTGGGGCGGGCGGCGTTCCGCCCCCTGCCCGAGGCCGCCGCCAACCCCGATCTCGAGGTCTACCGCGCCCAGCTGGAGGAGGTGGGCCGCGACGAGGCGCGCGGCGTGATCGGCGCGGCCGACGCCAGGGCGATCCGCGCCGACGTGGCGCGGCGCATCCTCGACAGCGACCGCGCCGCACGGGGACGCGGCCTCGCGGGGGATGGCGGCGCGCGCCTGCCGGTTCTGGCCTCGCTTCTGGCGATCGGGGGGGCCTTCGGGCTTTACCTGATGCTGGGCGCGCCGGACTATCCCGACCTGCCGCATTCGGCGCGGCTGGAGCGTTCGGCCGAGATCAAGGCGGCCCGGCCGAGCCAGGCCGAGGCCGAGGCGGCCGCTGCGGCCCGCCGCCCTGCCCCGCCGCCCCCCGCCGCCGACTTCGCGGCGCTGATGGACAAGCTGCGCGCCGCCGTCGCCGCCCGGCCGGGCGACATCGAGGGCCTGAGGCTGCTGGCGCGCAACGAACGGACGCTCGGCAACCTGTCCGCCGCGGCGCGGGCCGAGGAAAAGCTGGTCGCGGCGCTTGGCGACAAGGCCAGCGCCAACGATCAGGCGGCGCTGGCCGACATCCTGGTCAATGCCGCCGGCGGCACCGTCACCGCCGAAGCCGAGGCCGCGATCGCCGCCGCGCTGGCGAAAGACCCGGCGAACGGCACCGCGCGATTCTACGCCGGGCTTCTCGAGGCGCAGGTCGGCCGCCCCGACCTGGCCTTCCGCATGTGGAACGCGCTTCTGGCCGACAGCCCGGCCGAGGCGCCCTGGACCGGTTTCCTGCGCGCCCAGCTGCCGATGCTGGCCGAGGCGGCGGGAACCGAATTCCGCGACCCGGCGCTGAAGGGGCCCGGAGCCGCCGACATGGCGGCCGCGGCGGGGATGAGCGCGGCCGACCGGGCGGGAATGATCAAGGGCATGGTCGGCGGGCTGGAGGAGCGGCTGATGGCGCAGGGCGGCACCGCCGCCGAATGGGCGCAGCTGGTCAAGGCACTTGGTGTCCTGGACGAGAAGGACCGGGCCCGGGCGGCGCTGGCACGCGCCGAAACGGCGCTGGCGGCCGATCCCGCCGGGCTGGCCAGCGTGCGGGCGGCGGCGCAGGAAGCAGGGATCGCGCCTTGATCCACGAGACGATCGAAAGCCTGGCCGCAGCCCTGCCGCCGATGCGGGCGCTGATCGGCCTCGACCTTGGCGAAAAGACCATCGGCGTCGCGGTCTCGGACGGGCTGCTCCGCGTGGCCTCGCCGCTGGCCACGATCCGGCGAGCCAAGTTCACCCTGGACGCGGCGGCGCTTCTGAAGATCGTGGACGAACGCGCCATCGGCGGGATGATCCTCGGGCTGCCGCGCAACATGGACGGCAGCGAGGGTCCGCGCTGCCAGTCCACCCGCGCCTTCGCCCGCAACCTGTCGCGCCTGACCGACCTGCCGATCGGCTTCTGGGACGAACGGCTGTCCACCGTCGCCGCCGAACGGGCGCTGCTCGAGGCGGATACGTCACGAAAGCGTCGCTCCGAGGTCATCGACCATGTCGCCGCCGGGTTTATCCTGCAAGGAGCGCTGGACCGGATCGGCCACATGAGGCGGCCGGCATGAGCGGCGGCGCGGAGGATGACGGGAACGAGGCGATGCGCGACCTGGGCGACGAAGTCTGGAAGCGGAACGAGATCGACAGCCCCTGCGTCAAGCTCTGCTCGATCCACCCGACCGAGCGGATCTGCGTGGGCTGCCACCGCACCATCGAGGAGATCGCCGGCTGGAGCGGCATGGACCCCGAGCGGCGGAGCGAGATCATGGCCGAACTGCCCGGGCGCGCGCCGCGGCTGTCGCACCGGCGCGGCGGGCGCGCCGCGCGGCTGGAGCGGGGCGAGCGGCGCAGGCCGGGCTGAGGCAAGGAAGCCGCTCAGCCCGCCAGCCAGGCGGCAACATCGGCAAGCTGCGGACGGAAATAGGCGATGATGCGCCCCTCGGGCGGTGCCTCTGCCCCCGTTTCCCAGGGGCTGACCCCGTGCAGGAGGTGGCGGTCGATCAGCACCGCCTCGCCCGCCTTCATCGGCACCAGCCGGCGCGGGCACTCGGCCAGCACCCGCCGTCGCGCCGCCTGATAGGCGTCGGTCACGTCGGTCCGGCCCAGGTCGGCGGGCGCGGTTCCGGCCAGGGCGTCGCGGAAGGCCGCGCGCATCGGCAGGTGGCTGCCCTCCCACACCGCAAGGGGTGATGCGCCCGGGCCGCTGTCGTTCAGCGCGATCCCGAGGATGAAGGCATGGGGCTCGCGGACAAAGCGCCGCTTGTCCGCGCCCTCGGCGATCAGCCCGTCGACATGGGCGGCATCGCGTCTCAGGCGAAAGTCGAAGGCGGCGGGGCTTTCGCCGTCCGAAGGTCGGGGATAGCCGGGTCGGACGGCCGAAAGCTGGGCGCGGTGCCAGACCTGGGGCCCGTGGCGGCCGAGCGCCTCGGCCACCGCGCGCCCGGCCAGCGGCACGCCCGCGACCGAGCCGTCGCGGCCATTGTCCAGCGCGTCGACACCGACAAACCAGGTACCCCCGCACCGCCAGTCGCCCCCGGGCCGCTCAAGCGCCGTCCGGGCGGCCCGAAGCGCCGCCGCCGCCCAGCCGAGGGTCGCAGGCTCGGCCGCAAACAGCCGCCAGCCCGGCGCCCCTGCCCCGCGGGCTACCACCCGGTCGCCTTGCGCAGCATGTTGAAGGCGACGAGCGCGAGGAAGGCCGCGAAGATCCGCTTCAGCGGGCGCGGGTCGGTCACATGGGCAAGATGGACGCCGTAGGGCGTGGTGATCTGGGTGGTGCCGATCACCACGGCGAAGGCCGGCAGGCTGACCGCGCCGATGGTGTAGGGGGGCGCGTCGGCGACATGCATCATCAGGAACCCCAGGACCGAGGGCACCGCGATCAGCATCCCGAACCCCGAGGCCGTGCCCACCGCCCGGTGGATCGGCTGGTTGTAAAGCGTCATCAGCGGCACCCCGAAGGTGCCGCCGCCAATGCCCATGATCGCCGACAGGAAGCCGACCACCCCGGCCATCGCGCCCGCCACCGGCTGGCGGGGCATTTCCCGCCCCAGCCGCCAGCCGTCGCGCCCGAACGCCATGTAGAGCCCGGCGATGCCGGCAAGGACGCCGAACGTGCCCTGCAGCGTGGACGAGGCGAGCCTGGTCGCCACCGCCACCCCCGCCGCCGCGCCGATGACCAGAAAGGGCCCCCAGGCCCGGAGGATCGCCCAGTCCACCGCGCCCTTGCGATGATGGCCGCTGACCGACTTGAGAGAGGTCACGACGATGGTGGCAAGCGAGGTGGCCACGCAGACCTGCATCAGCTGCGGGCCGCCATAGCCGAGGTGCTGGAAGGCATAGAAGAAGGCGGGGACCAGCACGATGCCGCCTCCGACCCCGAGCAGCCCGCCGACGACCCCGGCGATGGCGCCGATGGCCAGGAGAAGGAACATCATGGGCAGAAGGCTGACGATATCGGGCATGGAAACCTCGGGCTGACGGCCGAGTGATAGCGGGCGGCGGCAGCGTTGGAAAGCGGCATGACGGGGCGCTTGACGGGGCGGCGCGCAGCTGTTACTTAATCATATGCTTAACTATCAGACCCCTCCCCCGCGGCTCGATCCCGTGTTTCACGCGCTGTCGGATGGTGCGCGCCGGTCGATGCTGGCGCGCCTCTGCGAAGGTCCGGCAACGGTCGGCGAACTGGCGCTGCCCCTGCCGATGAGCCTGCCCGCGGTCCTCCAGCACCTGAAGGTACTCGAGGCCGGCGGACTGGTCAGCAGCCGCAAGGAAGGCCGGACCCGCGTCTGCACGCTCGAACCCGCCGCCCTGGCCGCGGCGGGCGACTGGATCGGCCAGCGCCGGGCCTTCTGGGAGGGGGCGCTGCACCGCCTGCGGGCGCACCTCGACGAAGACGCGCGCCCCGCAGGCCCGAGTGCCGAGGAAATCTGAGGAGGATGCCTGAATGAAACCCGCGATCGACCACGGTTCCTTCACCCTGACCGAACGGTACAAGGCCCCGCCCGCCCGGGTCTGGCGCGCCTTCTCCGATCCCGCCGAGAAACGTGCATGGTTCACCGACGCGCCGGGCTTCACCACCCGCGAATACCGGCTGGATTTCCGCACCGGCGGTTCGGAGTACTGGCGCGGCACCGGGCCGAACGGGGTCGAGATCACCAACACCACCCGCATCGCCGAGGCGAGGCCCGAGGAGCGGCTGGCCATCAGCTACGAGATGACGCTTGCGGGCCGCCTGCTGTCGGTCTCGGTCCTGACGCTGGAGTTCCACCCCGAGGGCGGCGGGACCGCCCTGACCCTGACCGAGCAGGTGGCGCATTTCGACGGGCTGAGCAGCCTCGAGGGGCGCCGTGCGGGAACCGTCGGCCTGATGCGGCGGCTTGCCGCCCACCTCGGCGGCTGAGGTCAGGCCGCCCGCGCCTCGTCCATCGCGGCAAGGGCGGCGTCCAGCACCTCTGCGCCCGCGCCATCGGCGTTGGCGCGCTCAGAGAGGATGCGCCGCCAGTTGCGGGCGCCGGGCCGTCCGTGGAAAAGGCCGAGCATGTGCCGCGTCACCTGATGGAGCCGCCCGCCCCCGTCGAGATGGCGGGCGATGTAGGGGCGCATCCTCCGGGCGACCTGCCAGGGATCCGGCCCTTCGGGCCCGCCCCAGATCGACTGGTCGGCGCCTGCAAGGATCTCCCAGGGTTCGTGATAGGCGGCGCGCCCGACCATCACCCCGTCCAGACCCTGGCCGAGGAAGGCGCGCGCCTGCGCCAGCGTGGTGATCCCGCCATTGACCGAGATGTGCAGGTCGGGGAACGCCCGCTTCATCGCCAGGACCAGCGGATAGTCGAGGGGCGGGATTTCGCGGTTTTCCCTGGGGCTGAGGCCCTGCAGCCAGGCCTTGCGGGCATGGATCGTCACCCGCCGCACCCCCTCGGTGCGGACGCGCGCCAGAAAGTCGGGCAGGACGGCGCCCGGCTCCTGATCGTCCACCCCGATCCGGCATTTCACCGTCACCTCGACCGGAGAGGCCGCGATCATCGCCGCAACACATTCGGCGACAAGGCCCGGATCCTTCATCAGGACCGCGCCGAAACAGCCCGACTTCACCCGGTCGGACGGGCAGCCGACATTCAGGTTGAACTCGTCATACCCGTAGGGCGCGGCCAGCCGCACCGCCTCGGCCAGTTGGGCGGGGTCCGACCCGCCGAGCTGGAGGGCCAGGGGATGCTCGGCCGCGTCATGGGCCAGAAGCCGGCCGCGCGGGCCATGCAGGATCGCCTGCGCCGTCACCATCTCGGTATAGAAGAGCGCGCGGCCCGACATCTGCCGGTGGAAGTAGCGGCAATGGCGGTCGGTCCAGTCCATCATGGGGGCAATGGACAGGCGGGCGGCGGGCCAGAGCGGGGGCGGCGGTGTCATGGGCGCTATGTAGCGGCGGCGGGGCAGTGCGGCAAGGTGGCGCGCCGCTCGCCTGCCTGTGAACGGGGCGGCCGACGGTTCTATTGCCCCCGTCCGTTAAAAGAGACAATCTCGATCCGGCGGACCGATGGGCGGTCCGGGCCGGTCCCGACGCTGGCGCCGATCCGCGCCGGGTCGGTTCGGCGCGCGACCGGGAATCGGGCAGGGCAGGCGGGATGGCGGCAATGCGGATCTACCTCGGCCTCGCGGCGGCCCTTGCGGTTGCGGCCATGCTGCTGCCGGACCTGCCGCGTCAGGCGGCGGGCGTCCTGGGCCTTGCGGCCGCCGAAGGATCGGACCCCCCTGCCCCCGCAGCAGGATCGAAGAAGGGCGGAACCTCCGGCCCGCCGCCGATCAGGGTCGAGGTCGCATCCGCCGCCGCCGGCAGCCTTCCCGTCCTGCGCCGGACGGTGGGAACCGTGGTGCCGGTCGCCTCGACGGCTCTGTCGAGCCTCGCGGCCGGAACGATTGCCGAGATCCGGGTCAGGGACGGGGCCGAGGTGAAGGCGGGCGAGGTGATCGCGCGGCTGGACGACCGGGCGGTGCGCGCCGCCCTCGACCGCGACATCGCCGCCGTGGCCCGCGACCAGGCCGCGCTCGACAATGCGAAATCCGCGCTCGCCCGGGCCCAGAACCTGATGTCCACCGGCAACGGCACCCAGCAGGCCCGCGACGACGCCAGCACCACCGAGCGCGAGGCCGAGGCGACGCTCGCGCTCGACCGGGCGACGATGGAGATCGACCAGGTGGCGCTCGACAACACCACCATCCGGGCGCCTTTCGACGGCCGGCTGGGCGCGGTCCTTCTGTCGCAGGGGGCCTATGTCGCGCCGGGAACCCCGATCGTCACCCTGACCCAGATGCGCCCTGTCCATGTCGAATTCAGCCTGCCCGACACCGACCTCACCCTGATCCGTGCCGCGCTGGCCGCCGGCAGGCTGACCGTTGCCGTCCGCCCCCTCCAGGCGGCTGACGACAGCGCCGATGCGGTGACCGGGACGGTGCGGTTCATCGACAATGCGGTCGATCGCGCCTCGGGGACGCTGACGCTGCGGGCGGAACTGGCGAACGGCGACGAGGGGCTTTGGCCGGGCCAGCCGCTCGATGTCGAGGCGACGCTTGGCCAGGCCGAGGATCTGGTGATCGTGCCCTCGGTCGCGGTGCAGCCCGGCGCCTCGGGGCCGCAGGTCTTTGTCGTCGCCAAGGATGGAACCGTGGCCCGCCGTCCGGTGACGATCGCCCTGCGCTCGGGCGACCGGATCGGGCTGACGGGCGGACTGGCCGGGGGCGAGAACGTGGTGACCGAGGGGCAGCTGACCCTGACCGACGGGGCAAGGGTGACGGCAAGCCCGGCCCCCGGGGCCGCGCCGTGAGCATCTCGGCGATCTTCATCCGCCGGCCGGTGGCGACGATCCTGCTGATGGTGGGCATCCTCGGGGCGGGGTCGATCGCCTACACCAAGCTGCCGGTCGCCGCCCTGCCCCGCGCCGACTTTCCGACGATCAGCGTCTCGGCCCAGCTGGCCGGCGCCTCGCCCGACACGATGGCCTCGTCGGTCGCCACCCCGCTCATCAAGCAGTTCCAGACCATCGCCGGCATCGACACGATCTCGGCCAGCTCCTCGCTGGGTTCGACCCAGATCTCGATCCAGTTCGACCTCGGGCGCAACATCGACGCGGCGGCGGCCGACATCCAGGCGGCGATCGCGCGGGCCCAGCGGCAGCTTCCCTCGAACATGACCACGCCGCCGAGCTATCGCAAGTCGAACCCCGCCGATGCGCCGATCCTGATCCTGGCGCTGACCAGCGACCAGGCCGAACTGACGCGGATGGACGATCTGGCGCAGAACGTGGTCTCGCCGGCGCTGTCCACGATCTCGGGCGTCGCGCAGGCGCAGGTGTTCGGCTCCAAGACCTACGCGGTCCGGGTGGAGGCCGACCCCGAGCGGCTGGACAGCCGGGGCCTGGCGCTGAACGATCTGGTGGCGGCCCTGAAGGCCGCCAATGCCCAGACCCCGGTGGGAACCCTGATCGGCCCGTCACAGGCCATGACCATCGACGTGCCGACCCAGCGCACGAACGCCGCCGACTTCGCAAGCCTCGTCATCGCCCAGCCCGGCGGGCGGGTGGTGCGCCTGTCGGACGTGGCCCGGGTTGTCGACAGCATCGAGAATCCCAATCAGGGCAGCTGGCTGGACGGCACCCCGTCGATCGTCCTCGGCGTCTTCCGCCAGCCCGACGCGAACACGGTCGCGGTCGTCGACGCGGTGCGGGCGGAACTGCCGAAGATCGAGGCCGGGCTGCCGGCGGGGATGCATGTGAGCGTCCTCAACGACGCCTCGGTCTCGATCCGCCATGCGGTCAGCGAGGTGCAGAAGACCTTTGCCCTGACCATCGGCCTGGTGATCCTGGTGATCTTCCTGTTCCTGCGCCGGCTCCGCGCGACGCTGATCCCGGCGCTCGCGGTGCCCCTGTCGCTGGTGGCGACCTTCGCGGGCATGTATTTCCTTGGCTATTCGATCGACAACATCTCGCTTCTGGGGCTGACGCTGTCGGTGGGCCTTGTCGTCGATGACGCGATCGTCATGCTCGAAAACATCATCCGCCGGGTCGAGCATGGCGAGCCGCCGATGCAGGCGGCGCTGAACGGCAGCGCCGAGATCACCGGCACCATCATCTCGATGTCGCTGTCGCTGGTCGCGGTGTTCCTGCCGATCCTCCTGATGGGCGGTGTCGTCGGGCGCATCCTCAACGAGTTCGGCGTGGTCGTGACCATCGCCATCCTCTCGTCGGCGGTGGTGTCGCTGACCATCTCGCCGATGCTTGCCGCGCGCCTGCCCCGGTCCGAGACCGTGCCGGCCCCGGCCACCTCGGCCGCGGCGCGGATGACCCGGGCCTACGGGCGCGCGGTTGGCTGGTGCCTGCGCCACCCGGCCCCGATCCTCGCCCTCTTCGTCGTGACCACCATCGCCTCGGGCTATGTCTATTCCCGCCTGCCGCGCAGCTTCCTTCCAACCGAGGACACCGGCATCCTCAACATCTCGACCCAGGCCCGCCAGGACATCTCGTTCCAGGCGATGAAGGTGCTTCAGGCCGAGGTCGCCGCGGCAGTCGCCCGCGACCCGGCCGTCGATCATGTCGTGTCGAACCAGGGCGGAAGCTTCAACTCGGGCTCGCTCTTCGTCCAGCTGAAGCCACAGGGGGACCGGCCGCCGCTTGACCAGACGCTGACAAGCCTGCGCAGGTCGCTGGCACAGATCGCGGGCGTGCGCAGCTTCATCACCCCGCAGCAGAGCCTGCGCCTGACCGGACGCAGCTCGCAAAGCCAGTATCAGGTGGTGTTGCAGGCGCTGGATGCCCAGCTTGCGCGTGACTGGTCCGACCGGCTGCGGGCGGCGATGCAGGCCGACAGCGCCACCTTCGTCGATGTGGCCTCGGACCTCCAGGATGGCGCGCTGCAGGCCCGCGTCGATGTCGACCGCGACCGCGCCGCGACGCTCGGCGTTTCGCCCGACATCCTGCGCAGCACGCTTCAGGCCGCCTTCGGCAGTCTGGTCGCCACCCAGATCCAGACCACTGGCAACAGCTATGACGTGATCATCGAGCTTGACCCCAACCGCGACTGGAGCGAACAGACCCTGGCCGGGCTGCGCATTCCCTCGGCCGGCGGCACGCTGGTGCCCCTGTCAAGCTTCGCCACCGTCAGCCGCGCCTCGGGGCCGGTCAGCGTCAACCAGACCGGCCAGCTCGCCTCGGTCACGCTGTCGTTCAACCTGCCCGAGGGCGTGTCGCTCGGGACCGCGACGGCCAGGGTCCAGACGCTGCGCGGCCAGATCGGAATGCCCTCGTCGGTGACAACCGGCCTGGCAGGGACCGCGCAGCTTTTCCAGCAGGCGACCGACAACACCGGCCTGCTGATCGCCGCCGCCGTCCTGACCATCTACGTCGTCCTCGGCGTCCTCTATGAAAGCTTCGTCCATCCCCTGACCATCCTGTCGGGCCTGCCGTCGGCGGCCCTCGGGGCGCTGCTTGCGCTGTGGGTCTGGGGGCTGGACTTCTCGATCATCGCGCTGATCGGGCTGCTGATGCTGATCGGCATCGTCAAGAAAAACGCGATCATGATGATCGACGTGGCGCTCGACCTCCGACGGCGCGAGGGGCGCCCGGCGGCCGAGGCCATCCACGAGGCCGCCGTCCGCCGCCTGAGGCCGATCATGATGACGACCTTCGCCGCCCTTCTTTCGGCGCTGCCCATCGCGCTTGGCAGCGGTGCCGGCGCCGAACTGCGCCAGCCGCTCGGCGTCGCGGTGGTGGGCGGCCTGCTGGTCAGCCAGGCGCTGACCCTTTTCATCACGCCGGTGATCTTCGTCAGCCTCGAGGCGATCGCCGCGCGCCTGCGCCGGCGCAGGGGACCGGCGCCGGTGGCCGCGCCCGAGGACGCGGCCGCCCTGCGCGCCCGCGCCGACGCCTGATCCGCCCCGCCGCGACCGTCAGGCGGCGGCGGGCGCCGCCGCGATCCCGGCCCCCGTCAGCGGCCGCGTGTGGCGCATCAGGCGCCATTCGAGCAGGCGGACGGCGCCGGTCAGCACGAGGTTGAACAGAAGGTAGATCGCCCCGGCGATGGCGAAGACCTCGAAGATCGCGTAGGTCTGGCTCATCAGGCGCTTGGCGTGGCCGGTGATCTCGAGAACCGTGATGGTCGAGGCGAGGCTCGAGCCCTTGGCGATGAGGATCAGTTCGTTGCCATAGGCCGGCAGCGCCTGGCGAAGCGCCAGAGGAAAGACGATGCGGCGGAAGGCCAGCCATTTCGACATGCCGCAGGCCTGGGCGGCCTCGGTCACGCCCGCGGGCACCGACATCAGACCGCCGCGCAGGATCTCGGACGTATAGGCGGCGGTGTTCAGCGCCAGCGCCAGCACCGCGCAGCGCGAACCCTCGCTGAACAGCCACCACAGGGCCGGTGTGTCGCGGATGAAGGCGAATTCGCCCAGCCCGTAGTAGAAGAGGAACAGCTGCACCAGGAGCGGGGTTCCGCGAAAGAGGGTGCTGTAGGCCTTGGCGAAGCCCGCAGCCACGCGGCTGCCCGACAGCCGCATGAGCGCGAGGCCGAGGCCGAGGTGAAAGCCTGCCAGGGCCGACAGGCCGGTCAGCACGACGGTGACGATGAGGCCCGACATGAGCCGTGGCACGCTTTGCTGGATGAGATCCCACATGGTCAGCCCCTCTGGCGCAGGCGCAGCAGGCGTTCGGCCAGGTCAAAGCCTGTCTGGCTGATCAGGGTGATCGCCAGATAGACCGCCGCCGCAATGACATAGAAGATGAACGGGTGGCGGGTGGACCCCGCCCCGACATAGGAGACGCGCATCAGTTCGGCGAGCCCGGTGACCGAAACGAGCGCGGTATCCTTGATCGTGGTCTGCCAGACGTTGTTCAGCCCCGGCACAGCGATACGCAGCATCTGCGGGGCGATGATCCGGCGGAAGATGCGGCCGCCCGGCAGACCGAGGGCGCGCGCGGCCTCGACATGGCCCTTGGGGATCGCGGCCAGCGCCCCGCGGATCACCTCGGTCGCATAGGCCGAGGCGATGGCGCCGATCGCCACCACCGCGACGATGAAGGCAAAGCCGCCCTGGGCCAGATCGGCAAAGCCGAAGGCGCGGGCGACATTGGTGACAAACTCGACCGAGGAAAAGAACAGGAGATAGATGATAAGGAGTTCCGGCACCCCCCGCACCACCGTGGTATAGAGATCGACGGCCCATTCCAGAACCGGCACGCGCCGCCATTTGATCAGGCCGAAGACCGTCCCGATGACCAGCCCCATCAGCATGGCAAGAACGCCGACCGCGACGGTCAGCGCCGCGCCTTGCAGGATCGCGCCGACCCAGCCGTCCCGCCAGACGTTGGCAAAACCGAATTCCATCTTCCGCCTTCCCCGATCCAACCTTCCCCGGCACCGCTGAACGGGCCGGGCGCCCCCCGGACGCCCGGCCCGCGAGTGTCTTGCGTCACTGGCAGGGGCGCGAAATGTCCATGCCGAACCACTTCTGGCTGGACTTGGCGATCGAGCCGTCGGCGATCAGTTCGCACAGGGCCTTGTCGATCTTGCCCTTCAGCTCGGTGTCGTCCTTGCGGATGCCGACCCCGATGCCCATGCCCAACGAATCGTCGTAGCTGCTGTTGATGTTGACATCGACCAGCTGGAAGTTGGCGCCATCGGGCTTTTTCAGGAAGTCCTGCAGCGCCGAGACATCGGCAAAGCCCGCGTCGATGCGGCCGTTGGCCAGGTCAATCTCCATCTGGTCAAGCGTGTCGTAGGTGCGCAGGTCGGCGCCGGGTGCCTTCTTTTCCATGAAATGCGCATGGGTGGTGCCGGCCTGCACCCCGACCTTGTGGCCCGCCATCTTCTCGAGCAGCGTCGGGATGTCCTTGATGTCGGCCAGGTCCGAGCCCTTGGGCACGACGACCATGTTGGCCAGTTCGGCATAGCCGACCGAGAAGTTGATCTCTTCCAGCCGTTTCTTGGTGATCGACATGCCCGAGATGATCACGTCGAACTGCTTGGCCTTCAGCGCGGGGATCAGCCCGTCGAACGCCTGGACGACGAACCTGCAGTCCATCTCCAGCTTCTTGCACAGCATCGCGCCGACATCGGCGTCAAAGCCGGTGACATTGCCGTTGGCATCGGCCATCGACCACGGCGGGTATTCGCCTTCGGTGCCGATGGCCAGCGTGCCCGCCGCCGCCGCCATCGTCGGGCCGAGCGCAAGGCAGGCAAGAAGCGAGAAGAGTTTCAGTTTCATGTGCGTCTCCTTGTTGGTGGTCTGTCAGTCCGCCCCCGTCCGCGCGGAGGGCGGTTCGGCTTCAGAAGATGCGGGCCAGGAACTGGCGCAGCCGCTCTGAACGGGGGTGGCCGAAGAGATCGGCCGGAGTTCCTTCTTCCTCGACCCGGCCCTGATGCAGGAACTGCACCCGGTGCGAGACCTCGCGGGCGAACTGCATCTCGTGGGTCACGAGGATCATGGTGTTGCCCTCCTCGGCCAGCTGGCGGATCACACGCAGCACCTCGCCCACAAGTTCGGGGTCCAGGGCCGAGGTCGGTTCGTCAAACAGCATGACCCGGGGGCGCATGGCCAGCGTGCGGGCGATGGCGGCGCGCTGCTGCTGGCCGCCGGACAGCTGGCCGGGATAATAGGCGTGGCGGTCCGACAGGCCGACCTTCTTCAGCAGGTCATGGGCATGGGCGACGGCATCGGCGCGCCCCTCCTTCAGGACATGGACCGGCGCCTCGATCAGGTTCTCGAGCACGGTCATGTGCGGCCAGAGGTTGAAATTCTGAAAGACCATGCCGACCCGCGCCCGGATGCGCTCGATCTGGCGCATGTCGGCGGGGACGGTGCGGCCGGGGGCCACCTGCTTCAGCCGCACCAGCTCGCCGTCGATGAGGACGCGGCCGCTCGACGGCTGTTCAAGCAGGTTCACGCAGCGCAGGAGCGTGCTTTTCCCCGAACCCGAGGAGCCAATCATCGACACGACCTCGCCGGCGCGGGCGACAAGGTCGACGCCCTTCAGCACCTCGTGCTGGCCGAAGGACTTGTGCAGGTCGTGCACCTCGACCGCGGGCGGCCGCTCGGCCGGGGCCGCGGCGGCCACGATGGTCGCGGGCGCCGCCTGGGCCGGAGGCCGCGCCCGCCCTTTGGCCGCGGGCTGCGCAGCCAGCGCCTGGCGCGCGCGCTCGATATGGCGCAGCGTCGTGGCAAGGCAGGTCGCCTGCCAGTCGGCGTCGGCGGGGATGAAGGCCGCGCACAGGTTGTCCTTGATCCGCCGGCCGAGGGCGCTCTCGGGCTTGCCATGCAGATGCAGCCAGTTGTCGTCCTGAACGGCCGCCATCATCCGCGCCTGGTCGAGCGTGCCGCATTCCACGACCAGCGGCAGCACCCGCGCCCCGGACAGCGCCAGGCGGACGGCATCGGACACATAGCCTGCCGCACCGGCCGCGATCCCTGTTTCGGTGGTGGCCTGCGGTCCGGTCAGGACCGGCAGCAGCGCCGGGCCGAAGATCTCGTCACCCCAGGCCAGCCCGGGATGGTCGGTCGACGCGACCGACAGAAGCGCCGGATAGCCATAGGGCCCCGCGCCGGTGTGAAGGTCGAAGGCGACCACCTGCCGCGCCGCGCCGCAGAACCGCGAAAGGATTTCGCGGAGCGTGCGGTTCGACCAGACCGGCCCGGCCCCGCCGTAGAAGAGCCCGTCGGCAAACCGGTACTGCCCGGCCTCGATCACGGACGAGAGCCCGACCTGGCCAAGCTCTGCGCGCGCCCCGGCAAGGGTCTCGTCGGCGCGCTGGCGCTCGGGCCCTTCCCATTCGGCGCAGACCAGCGCCGGGTGCAGCCGGGCGTAGCCGGGGTTTTCCGGCGGGCTGGCGGTCCAGCCAATGAAGTTGCGGTTCAGATCGACATTGTCCTCGTTCACCCGGCGGTCCCAGGCTGCGCCCCAGGGGTTCAGGAGGTGGACAAGGACAAGCGCCATGTCCTCGGGCAGGTTCGCCGCGCGCTGCCCTTCCAGCCAGGCGCTCTGGCAGGCCGAGCCATAGGCCCCCTCGACGCCGTGCGTGCCGGACACGATCAGCAGCACCCTCGATGCGTCGGCCGGCCCGAGAAGCGCCACGTCGGTCGAGAGCGGCCCGCCGTCCGGCCCGTGGAGCGGGTGGGCAAAGCGCGTGACCGCCGCCCCCGCCGCCTCGGCCGCGGCAAGAAAGCGCGCCTGCATGGCGGCGTAGCCGCGCGGAAACGATCCGCCTCCGGCGGGTCCAGCCTTCTCGGGCGCGGGCAGGCTGGCCTTGGTCCGTTCCATCATCGCGCTGCACTTTCCGTTTGCGGCTGCGGGGCCGGAACGGGTCCGGCCGGCAGCACCTTGCCAGGGTTCATCAGTCCGAGCGGGTCGAGCGCCGACTTGACGAGGCGCATGGTCCGCAGCTTCACCGGGTCGGTGGTGGCCATGAGGGAATGGACGCGCTTTGCCCCCACGCCATGCTCGGCGGAAAACGAGCCGCCGAGGCCGCGCAGGTCGCGGTAGATCGCGGCCTCGACCCGGGCGGCCAGCGCATCGGGCAGCGGACCGGGCCGGTTCAGCACGACATGCAGGTTCCCGTCGGCGAGGTGGCCGAAGACGAAGGGGCGCAGGCCGGGGTCGATCGCGGCCAACTCGCCCAGCATCCGCCCGACATGGTCCGGCAGGGCCGACAGGGGCACCGAAATGTCATAGGAGGGTGCTCCGGGGAAGGCGCGGTAGATCGCCCCGGTATCCTCGCGCAGCCGCCACAGCGCCCGCGCCTGCGCCTCGGAGGCGGCGATGATCCCGGTCGCTTCGGGCGCCGCGGCGAGAAGGCGCGCAAAAAGCCGCTCGAACGCCGCGGTCAGATCGGCCGCGTCGCCGCCGCCCAGCATCAGCGCCAGATAGATCGGCTGGTCCAGCGGCAGAGAGGCATCGGCCCAGCCCTGCGCGCCGGCAGTCAGGCGGATATAGTCGGGCCACAGCGCCTCGGCGGCGCGCAATTCGACCCCCGGCTCGCGCAGCGCCGCATCGACAAGCCGCAGGGCCTGCGCGACCGACGGAAGGCCGAAGAGCGCCGATGCCGTCGCACGCGGCAAGGGGTCGAGGCGCACCGCCACCTTCGTCACCACCCCCAGCGTGCCTTCGGCCCCGATGAACAGGTGCTTGAGGTCATACCCGGCCGCGTTCTTCACCACCCGCGTCAGGTCGGAATAGACCGAGCCGTCGGGAAGGACCGCCTCGATCCCCAGGACCCGGTGGCGCATGACCCCGTTGCGAAAGGCCATGACGCCCCCGGCATTGGTCGACACCATTCCCCCGACCGTCGCCGTCCCGCGCGCGGCAAGGTCGATGCCGGGGTCAAGCCCCTGCGCCGCCGCCGCCTCTTGCAGCAATTGCAAGGGCAGGCCGGCCTCGGCCACCGCCACCCGCTCGTCGGCATCAAGGCGCAGCAGGTGGTTCAGGCGCGCCAGCGACAGAAGAACCTGGCCCGGCCCGGCCTCGGTGCCGCCAACCAGCCCGGTCTGGCCGCCCTCCGGCACCATTGCGATGCGCGCGCCTGCGCAAAGGCGGACCACGGCGGCAACCTCGTCGGCCGATCCGGGCGCGACCCGGACCGCGCCGCCCGCCGCCCCGACATGGCCCGCGCCCACCGCCCGCTC
This sequence comes from Pseudomonadota bacterium, assembly GCA_018240425.1. Classification (GTDB taxonomy): domain Bacteria; phylum Pseudomonadota; class Alphaproteobacteria; order Rhodobacterales; family Rhodobacteraceae; genus TMP-24. Next base: position 26,633 of record JAFEFU010000069.1, read on the forward strand.
GAGCGCCCGCAGGAACGCCTCGGGAAGCGCCGCGCTCATGGCGACGCCAGGGCCGCCAGCGCGGCGATCAGGCGGTCATTCTCGCCCGGCAGGCCGATGGTCGCGCGCACGAACCGCTCATAGCCCGGCTCGCGCCAGGGCTTGACGACGATCCCCTGCTCGAGAAGCCGCTGCGCCAGCGCGCCGCTGTCGCGGCCGCCGTCGAAGAACAGGAAGTTGGTCTGCGACGGCGCCGGGGCCAGGCCGATCGCGCGAAGCGCGCCGGCGACCCTCTCGCGCTCGTGCCGCAGGCGGGCGACCGATGCCTCCATCCAGGCGGCATCCTCCAGCGCGGCGACGGCGGCGATCTGCGCGGCGGCATTGACGTTGAAGGGCGTCTTGGCCGCCGTCACCACCCGCGCCAGCTCGCGGTCCGAACAGATCGCATAGCCGACGCGCAGCCCCGCCAGCCCGTAGGCCTTGGAGAAGGTGCGCAGCGAGGCAAAGGCGATGCCGCTGTCCAGAAGAAGGCGCAGCACGTCGGGCGCGCCCGGATCGGCGAATTCGTGATAGGCCTCGTCCAGGACGAAGAGCGTGCCGGGCCGGACCGCCGCGATCAGCCGCGCCAGTTCCGCCGCCGCCAGCGCCGGGCCGACCGGGTTCCAGGGCGAGGACAGGAAGACCAGCCGCGGCCCGGCGGCGATCGCCGCCTCGAGCGCGTCCAGATCGAAGCCCGCCGCGGCGGTCATCGCCACCTTGACCACCCGCGCTCCGTTCGCCAGAGGCTCGATCTCGTGCAGGCCGAAGCTCGGCACCACGGTCACGACCTCGGCCCCCGGCACCAGCACCGCCCGGCACAGCGCCGCGATCATCTCTTCCGAGCCGTTGCCGGCCACGATCCTGTCGGCGGGAACCTTCAGCCGCGCCGCCAGCGCGCCGCGCAGGTCGGTGCAGCCCGGATCGGCATAGCGCCAGGGTTCGAGCGCGGCGAGGGCGCGGCCCACCGCCGGCGAGCAGCCATGCGGGTTCTCGTTGCTTGCCAGGCGCGCGATGTCATCGCGGCCCGCCACCGCTCGCGCCTGCGCCAGGGGCAGACCGGCATTGTAGGCCGGAAGCGCCGCGACATGCGGATTGACCGGCGCCGCCGATGGCCTGATGCTGCTGCTGTCCAATCCGGCTTCCCCCTTCGCCCTCACGTTCAGATGTCCAGTACCACAGGCCCGAGCGGCCGCGAACAGCACAGAAGGATATGCCCCTCGGCGGGCTGGTCCAGCGGTTCGTCGAAATACTCGATCTCGCCCGACAGAAGCGGCGCCGCGCAGGTTCCGCAGATCCCGGCGCGGCAGCTGAAGGCCGGCTCCAGACCCTGCCCCTCGGCCAGGTCGAGAAGCGACGCGGTCCCGCCGCCCCACGCCGCCCGCCGGCCCGAGGCGCGGAACTCGACCTCTGGCGCGCCCGCGGCCCCCTGTGGCGCAGCCACCGGGGCGGCGACGGCGGTCACGGGGACGGAGGGCGGCGACCCGCCGGCCTTCAGCACCGTGGCCGGGCCGAAGAATTCATAGGCGATCCGGTTCTCGGCCACGCCCAGTCCGCGCAAGAGGGTGTAGAGCGCCTGCATGAAGGCGGGCGGCCCGCACAGGTAGACGTCGTAGTCGTCAAGGCAGAGCAGGGATTGCAGCAGCGCCCGGTCGATGATGCCCGCGCCGCTCATCCGGCCCCTGGCCAGATCGTCCGGCGTGGGGTTGCGGTAGACGACATGCGCGCCAAGGCCCGCGCGCCGGCGGGCCAGGTCGGCCACCTCGTCGCGCAGCGCATGGACATCGCCATTCTCGCAGCCGTGCAGGAAAAGGACGCGGCGGTCGCCGTGCGCCGCCAGCCGGTGCAGCATCGCCACCATCGGCGTCAGCCCCACGCCGCCGCTGATGAGGAGCACCGGCCGGTCGCTGGCCTCGTCCAGGACGAAATCGCCGCGCGGCCCCTCGACCTCGATCAGGTCGCCCTCGGCCACCCGGTCGTGCAGGAAGTTCGACCCCAGCCCCGCGGGATGGACCGGCGCCGAGGCCGGCTCTCGCTTGACTGTGATCCGGTAGCGCCCGGCGGCATCGGACGGCCCCGAAAGGCTGTAGTTGCGCAGGATCGGCGCGCCCCCGTCGCCCGCAGGCAGCCGCAGCACCAGGAACTGGCCCGGCCGCCAGGGCCGCCAGTCCGCCGGATCGACAGGTTCCAGGTGGAACGAGGTGATGATGCGGCTTTCGCGCACCTTCGCCGCCACCCGGAACGCACGGAACCCCGACCCCGCCGGGCGGGCCGCAGTCATTCGGCGGCAGCCTTCTGCGCGTTTTCCTGCTCGATCAGCCGGGCCAGGTTGCGGCGGAAGCGCAGCGGGCCGACGTCGATCTTCAGGTCGAGGTTCGGGGTGCGCGGGTTGGTCATGCCCTTGTGCACCGCCGTCAGCACCGCGCGGTCCTCCTCGAAGGCGCCGCGCACCGACCTGGCGAATGCCGCCGAAACCACCGCGTCATCGGGCGCGAAATTGCGCATCTGGAACCAGTAGTAGCGGGTGGTGTTCTCGTCCACCGGCGTCATGAAGTTGTAGCTGTCCATCAGGAAGGCGTTCTCGGGCAGCACGCGGCCCTCGCCGCCGGCGCCCGCAGGGGCGAAGATCGCGCGGATGATCGCATTGCTGGGATAGTGGACTTCGTAGTGCTGCTTGCGGTCGCAGTTGCCCTTGAACTGAAGATAGGGGGCATAGAAGGGCGCGGCCTCGACATCCAGCATCCAGCGCCAGACTGTGACGCCCTTTTCACCGATGGTGGTCTCGAGCGGCGCCTCCTCGGCGGCGGCATTGCCGAACGAGGACTGGTGCACCCAGGCGACATGCGACGGGTCCAGGAGGTTGTCGGTCATGAAGAGATAGTTGCACTCGATCGCCATCGAGTCGCCGCGGTTGATGCCCCAGGCCGGATCGCCCCAATGTTCGACCGTGAAGATCTGCGCCGGGTCGGCCTTGTCCCTGTCGCCCATCCAGATCCAGAGCAGCCCGTAACGCTCCTCGACCGGGTAGGAGTGCACGCAGGCGACATGGGGGATCTTCTCGACCCCCGGCACCCGGGTACAGGTTCCGGTGCCGTCGAAGGTCAGGCCGTGATAGCCGCATTCGACCGTGTCGCCCTTGATGCGCCCCATCGACAGCGGCAGCTTGCGGTGCGGGCAGGCATTCTCGAGCGCGGCGACCCTGCCGTCGGTCTTGCGGTACAGCACGATCTCTTCGCCAAGCACCTTGATCGGCACCAGCCCCGTTCCGACCTCATGGTCCCAGGCGGCGACATACCAGCTGTTGCGAAGAAACATGATTCCCTCCCGGCCATTTGTTCAGACATATTGTTAGGACAGGTGGACCGATCGCGAAAGGTTTGCTATCTGCGTTCAAATTTAGAAAAACTAAACCGAGTCCCGACTGCGCACCGACAGAAGGCCACGCCATGTCATCGCCCCCGCCCCTGCGCGCCATCCAGGCTTTCGAAGCCTTTGGCCGGCTGGGCAGCGTGACCGCGGCGGCGGCGGACCTCGGGGTGACGGTCGGCGCCGTCAGCCAGCAGATCCGCAAGCTCGAGGAGGTGCTGGGCCTGCAACTGGTCGAACGGCGGGGCCGGACGATCGCCCTTACCGCGCGCGGCGGCCAGTATCACGCCGAGCTGGTCGCGGCCTTCGACCTTCTGCGCGCCGCGCATGACCGGCTGGAGCGCGCGCGGCTCAATCGGCTTCTGACCATATCCGCCCTGCCGTCGCTGGCGACCAAGTGGATCGGCGCGCATCTCTTCGACTGGCAGACCGCGCACCCGCTGGCCAACGTCCGTCTGGTCGGCAACGATGCCGAGCCGGTGTTCGGCGTCGATCCCGTCGATTTCCGCCTGACCTACGGCGATCTCGGCGCGCGTCTCGCCCATCGGACGGAACTTTTCACCGACTGGGTGGTTCCGGCCTGTTCGCCCGGCCTGTTGGCCCGCCATGCGCCCGCGACGCCTGCCGACATCCTCGCGGCGCCCCTTCTCGGGATCGAATGGGACCGCCATCAGGGCGCGGCCCCGACCTGGTCGGCCTGGGCCGCCCTGATCGGCGCCCCGCACCGGGGCAAGGCCGGCGAGGTGACGTTCTCGCTGTCGAGCGCGGCGATCGACGCGGCGATCAACGGTCGCGGCTTCGTGCTGGCGCAACTGGCGATGGCATCGCAGGACATCGCCGCGGGCCGGCTGGTCGTGCCCTTCGACATCCGGCTGAAGCTGGGCAACCCCTATTACCTCGCCTGGGATCCCGCCGCGCTGGACAAGCCGTTCGCCCCCGAGCTCAAGGCCTGGCTGCTGGTCCTCGCCCGCCGCCACAGGGCCGGAGCCTCGCCCGGCCAGGAATGACGCGGCGGCGGCTCGCCGCAGCGGCACGGAGGGGCCAGGCGATGCGGCCAGCGGCTCAGGCGCTCTTGCGGGGGGCCTCGATGCCGCCAGCCTTGGCGCGCGGCGGGGCATAGCCACCGATCCGCGTCGTCCTCAGGCCGAGCCGGACCATGCTTTCGCAAAGCGCGACGGCGCAGACCACGCCATCAAGCACCGGCATCCCGTATTGCGCCGCCAGCGCCGCGGCCAGGTCGGTCATGCCGGCACAGCCCAGCACGATCGCCTCGGCGCGGTCCTCCTCGGCCGCCCGCGCGATCTCGGCGCCGATGCGGGCACGGGCGTCGCTGCCGGGCTTTTCCAGGTCGAGAACCGGCACCTCGCTGGCCCTGACCCGGACGCAGCGCTGAGCAAGGCCGTAGCGGTGAAGGTTGTGCTCCAGCGCCGGAACCGAGCGGCCCAGCGTGGTGACGACCGAGAACTTGTTGGCCAGCATCGAAGCCATGTGATAGGCGGCCTCGCCGATGCCGACCACGGGCCGGTCGGTAACGCAGCGCGCCGCGTCAAGCCCGGTGTCGTCGAAGCAGGCGATCACCACCGCGTCGAAATCCTGCGAGGTCCGTATCACCTCCAGCATCCCGGGGACGCTGATCGCCTCGTCATAGAAGCCCTCGATCGACGCCGGCCCCTCGGGCGGGTTGACGGCGACGATCTCGGTGCCGGGCGAGGCGACACGGCGGGCGGCGGCCCCGATCTTCTCCGTCATTTCCCGGGTGGTGTTCGGATTGATGACCAGAATGCGCATGGTTCCCCTCACAACTCGCCGCCGAGATAGGCGGCCTTGATCCGATCGTCGCCCATCAGCTCCTTCGACGCGCCCGACAGGACGACCGAGCCCGTCGACATCGCATAGGCGCGGTTCGAGATCGACAGCGCCATCCGGCTGTTCTGCTCGACCAGAAGCACACTGACCTTCTCGTCGCGCGAAATCGCGACGATCGCCCGGGCGATGTCCTGCACCAGCTTTGGCGCGATCCCGAGCGACGGCTCGTCGAGAAGCAGGAGCTTCGGCTTGGCCATCAGCGCCCGGCCGATCACCATCATCTGCTGCTCGCCCCCCGAAAGCGTGCTGGCCTGCTGGCCGAAACGCTCGCGCAGGCGCGGGAAACGGGTCAGCACGCTTTCGAGCGTCTTCTCGATCCCCGCCTTGTCGGTGCGGGTGCGCTGATTTTGGATCGGAGGGCGCGGGCTCATCGGGTTGAGGTTATGCTGCTTGACGCTGGTGGATCAAGCGGCGGTTCTGGATGGTCTGCTGTCTGATGCGCCTCCTTTCGGCCAGGATGGTTTCGCCGCGGCCGAAGTAGACATCGGCGGGGGTGAGGTTGCCGATGCTCTTGGACCTGTCACGGTTTGGTGCCGCTCCGAGTGCTCGTTTAGGCCACTTGGCGTTCGAAGGCCAAGGGACTTTTGCCTCCCAATGCTGAATGCCGACGGCGCGGGTTATAAAAGCCGTTGATGTA
>JAFEFU010000006.1 GCA_018240425.1 Pseudomonadota bacterium
ACATAGTCGGCGTGGCCGGGGCAGTCGACGTGCGCGTAGTGGCGGTTCGCGGTCTCGTACTCGACATGCGCCGTCGAGATCGTGATCCCCCGCGCCCGCTCTTCCGGCGCCGCGTCGATCTGGTCATAGGCCTTGAATTCGCCGAAATACTTGGTGATCGCCGCCGTCAGCGTCGTCTTGCCGTGGTCAACGTGGCCGATCGTGCCAACGTTCACATGCGGTTTCGTCCGTTCAAACTTCGCCTTTGCCATCATGGCCTCCTTGAATGTGGTGGTGCGTGAGCCTCACGCACCCTACGGGTGGTAGGGTGGGCGATCCGCCCACCACGTCATGCGTATTTCTTCTGGATCTCGTCCGAGATGTTCTGCGGCACGGCCTCGTAATGATCGAAGATCATGGTGAAGACCGCGCGTCCCGACGACATCGAGCGCAGGTTGTTGATGTAGCCAAACATGTTGGCGAGCGGCACCATCGCGGTGATGACGTTGGCGTTGCCGCGGCTGTCCTGGCCCTGCACCATGCCCCGGCGCGAGGTCAGGTCGCCGATGATCCCGCCGGTGTATTCTTCCGGGGTCACCACCTCGACCTTCATGATCGGTTCCAGCAGCTTCGCGCCGGCCTTCTTCAGACCGTCGCGCATCGCGGCGCGCGAGGCGATCTCGAAGGCGAGGACCGAGGAGTCGACATCATGGAAGGCACCGTCGATCAGCGCCACCTTGAAGTCGATCACCGGGAAGCCGGCGAGCGGACCCGAGTCCATGACCGACTTGATGCCCTTTTCGACGCCGGGGATATATTCCTTCGGCACCGCGCCGCCGACGATCTTGGATTCGAACGAATAGCCCACGCCCGGCTCGACCGGGGTGATGACCAGCTTGACGCGGGCGAACTGCCCGGTGCCGCCGGTCTGCTTCTTGTGGGTATAGTCGATCTCGGCCTCGCGCGAGATGGTCTCGCGGTAGGCCACCTGCGGCGCGCCGATGTTGGCCTCGACCTTGAATTCGCGGCGCATCCGGTCGACGAGGATGTCGAGATGGAGTTCGCCCATCCCCTTCATGATCGTCTGGCCCGATTCCAGATCGGTCTCGACGCGGAAGGACGGGTCTTCGGCGGCGAGGCGGGCGAGGGCGAGGCCCATCTTCTCCTGGTCGGCCTTGGATTTCGGCTCCACGGCGATCTCGATCACCGGCTCGGGGAAGGTCATGGTTTCGAGAACCACCTGGTGCGCCGGGTCGCAGAGCGTGTCGCCCGTGGTGGTTTCCTTCAGGCCCGCCAGCGCGATGATGTCGCCGGCGAAAGCCTCGTCGATTTCCTCGCGGTTGATGGCGTGCATCATCATCATCCGGCCAACGCGCTCCTTGCGTTCCTTGGTCGAATTCACCATCTGGTCGCCCTTCTTGAGGCTGCCGGAATAGATGCGGGTGAAGGTGAGCGAGCCGACGAACGGGTCGTTCATGATCTTGAAGGCCAGCGCCGCGAAGGGCTGGGCGTCATCGGCCGAGCGGGCGATGTTGCGGGTTTCGGTCTCGTCGCCGGGCTTGAAGCCCATGTAGGCAGGAACGTCCACCGGCGACGGCAGATAGTCGATGACCGAGTTCAGGACAACCTGGACACCCTTGTTCTTGAACGAGGAGCCAGCGGTCACCGGCACGAAGGCCATCGCCAGGGTGCCCTTGCGGATCAGGGCGCGCAGCGTGTCGACATCGGGTTCGCTGCCTTCGAGATAGGCCTCCATCGCAGCGTCGTCCTGCTCGACGGCGAGTTCGATCAGCTTGCCGCGCCACTCCTCGGCCTCGGCCTTGAGGCCGTCGCGCACGTCGCGGATTTCCCAGGACGCGCCCAGGTCTTCGCCCAGGTAGACCCATTCCTTCATGGTCACCAGGTCGATCACGCCTTCCAGCTTGTCCTCGGCGCCGATCGGCAGGGCGATCGGGGCCGGGGTGGCGCCGGTGCGGTCCTTGATCATCTTGACGCACTTGAAGAAGTCGGCGCCGATCTTGTCCATCTTGTTGACGAACACGATGCGCGGCACCTTGTAGCGGTCGGCCTGGCGCCAGACGGTCTCGGTCTGGGGCTCGACGCCGGCGTTGGCGTCCAGAAGGCAGACGGCGCCGTCAAGCACGGCCAGCGAACGCTCGACCTCGATGGTGAAGTCGACGTGGCCGGGCGTGTCGATGATGTTGAAGCGGTGCTTCTGCGATTCGGGCGTCTTGCCGTCGGTGGTGCGTTCCCAGAAGGTGGTGGTGGCAGCCGAGGTGATCGTGATGCCACGCTCCTGCTCCTGCTCCATCCAGTCCATCGTCGCGGCGCCGTCATGGACCTCGCCGATCTTGTGGGACTTGCCGGTGTAGTAGAGAATCCGTTCGGTCGTCGTGGTCTTGCCCGCGTCGATGTGGGCCATGATCCCGAAATTGCGATACAGATTCAGCGGAAATTCGCGTGCCATTTTCTTGTCCTCGGCTGGCCGTATTACCAGCGGTAATGACTGAACGCCTTGTTGGCGTCGGCCATCTTGTGGGTGTCTTCACGTTTCTTCACTGCCGAGCCGCGCGAGTTCACAGCGTCCAGAAGCTCGCCGGCGAGACGCTCTTCCATCGTGTTCTCGTTGCGGTTCTTGGCGGCGGTGATCAGCCAGCGGATCGCCAGCGCCTCGCGGCGCTCGGGGCGGACCTCGACGGGCACCTGATAGGTGGCACCGCCGACCCGGCGCGAGCGGACCTCGAGCGAGGGCTTCACGTTGTCCAGCGCCTCGTGGAAGGCCTCGACCGGCGGGCGCTTCAGCTTGCCCTCGACCCGGTCAAGGGCCGAGTAGACGATGGTTTCGGCGACCGACTTCTTGCCGTCCACCATCAGGTTGTTCATGAACTTGGTCAGCACCCGGTCGCCGAACTTGGCATCGGGCAGAACTTCGCGCTTTTCAGCGGCGTGACGACGCGACATGGCGCTCTCTCCTTATTTCGGACGCTTGGCGCCGTACTTCGAACGACGCTGACGACGATCTTTGACGCCCTGGGTGTCGAGGACACCGCGCAGGATGTGGTAGCGGACGCCGGGAAGGTCTTTCACCCGGCCGCCGCGGATCAGGACCACGGAGTGTTCCTGAAGGTTGTGCTTCTCGCCGGGGATGTAGCTGATGACCTCGAAGCCATTGGTCAGGCGCACCTTGGCGACCTTCCGCATGGCCGAGTTCGGCTTCTTCGGCGTGGTGGTGTAGACGCGGGTGCAGACACCGCGCTTCTGCGGGCAGGATTCCAAGTGCTGGGACTTGGACTTTCTCGCGTTGGCTTCCCGGGGTTTCCGGATCAGCTGTTGGATCGTCGGCATTAACTTCGCCCTATGTTGCAGCCCGTTCAACGTGCGCCCGTCAGCGCCGTTTCCGGGGGCTTTCGCCTTTGTCGTGCCCTGCGCGTCCGCAAAACACCAAAACCGCATGCGTCCCCTGCGCGGGGGCGACGCGGTGGAATTCCAGAGGATCGAGGCCTGCGCCCGGATCGTGACCACTTCCATACTGATGCCCGGCCCGCGGTTGCCCGCAGCCCGAGTGGGCGCCGTATAGGGGGAGTCGGGGGCCTTGTCAACAAGGCGGGGGGGCCTGGTGGCGCGGGCTCAGCAAGGGCCGCAGCAGCACCGCGACCAGAAGCGTCAGAAGGACGGCGAAGGTGGCGTCCGACAGGAAATGGCGGCCGGCCGAGACGCGCTGGAAGATGGTCGCGGCGGCCAGGAGGAGGGCGGCGATCCGCACGCTCCAGTGCAGGGGCGCGGGCAGAAGGCGCGTCAGGCAGAAGAGCGAGACCGCCAGCGCGGTCGCCGCCGACACCTCGCCCGAGACGAACGAGCAGTTGGCGCTGCACTGGTCGGCAGGCTGCCAGAAGGGCGTGAAGGCATGGGCCCCGCCAAACTGGCCGACATCGGCGGGCCGCGCCCGGCCCCAGTGCGATTTCAGCCCGACGTTGACCAAGAGGATCGGTGCCAGCAGATAAAGGGCCAGGATATAGGTCCAGACCCGCGCCGCCGCCTTCCGCCCCGTCGCCAGGCAGATCCCCGCGCCGGCCAGGGCGGCCGCGGCCATCAGGTTGGACAGGTTCCAGACCAGCAGGCGGAAGCCTTCGGACAGGGGCTGCCCGCCCAAGGGGAAGCCGTCTCCGGGGACGTAGAAAGCGCCCGACACCGCCAGATCGAGGCGCGGGAAGGCGGCGAAGATCAGCGCCGCCAGCAAAAGGGCCGCCAGGGTCGCGGCAAGCGGGCCGATACGGTCAGGGGCCTGCATCGCAGCCCTCGGGCAGCAGATAGGCGGCAAGGTGCCATTTCGCATAGGCTCCGCCCGCCGTGTCGAAGCTGCGCAGCGCCGGGACCGGGCGGCCGTCGCAGACCGGCGGGCCGGCCAGCACCATCAGCACCGGACCGGGGTCCTTCGGCAGGGGGAAGGTCTGTTCGTAGTAGTTGCGCGGCCGGCCCGCGGGCCGCGGGCCGTAGAAGGACAGGCCCGACCCCCGGCCCGTATGGAAGAGGTCGGCAAGGATGTCGCGGTCGAAGGAATAGACCGCCCCCACTCCGGCCTCGTGCGCCGTGACGATGATCTGGCGGCTGAGATCGGCCCGGCCCAGGTAGCGCTTCAGCAGCGGAGCACCGCCCGCCTCGGGCCAGGGGGCAACGATCGTCAGCAGCGGCAGCGCCAGCGACAGCGCCCCGTTCAGCGCCAGCGACCAGCCGAGAAGGCGGGGAAAGCGGCGTTGCAGCCACAGGACCGCCGCCAGGGTTCCGGCGAAATAGGCGGCGATCGCCCAGTTGGCATAGGCGCGCGACAGAAGCGCCTGCCCGCAGACGATGGCGACGATCGGCAGGGACATCAGCAGCAGCGCCCGCAGCCTCGGATCGCTCCGCGCACCCCAAGGCGCCGCCAGAAGCGCCGCGAACAGGATCGGGCCGGCCACCGCGAACTGCGCGGCGAGGAAGGCCGCCGCCTTGCCCGGATGCAGACCGGCCAGCGGCCGGTCCTCGCGCACCCAGCCCACATTGTCCATCGTGTGGCTGACCGTCGCCAGCCCATGCGTCAGGTTCCACAGGATGTTGGGCAGGATGGTCAGGGCGAACGCGGCCAGAAGCAGCGCCGTGTTGCGCCAGCCGGGACGCATCTGCGGCACCAAGGCCGCGGCGAGACCCGCCCCCAGCAGGAAATAGGCCCCCGCATACTTGGCCATGCAGGCCGCCCCCGCCGCCGCCCCGGCCAGAAGCGCGAACCGGGCCTGCCGGCCCTCGGCCAGCCGGAACCAGGCAAGAAGCGCCAGCGCGTAGAAAGGCGCCATCACCGTGTCGGTCGAGATCAGAAGGCTGCCGAGTGCGGCGAAGGGCAGGGTCACATAGGCCAGCGCCACCGCGACCGCCGCCCGCCGCCCCGCGATCCGCGCCGCCAGCGCCGCAAGGATCATCGCCGCCGCCCCGTGCAGGAGCGCCCCCGGCATCCTGACCCAAAAGGGCGCGTCGCTGCCCGCCAGCCCGGTCGCCAGCCGGATCACCCAGGCGATCAGCGGCGGCTTCGAATAATAGCCGAAGTCGAGATGCCGGCCCCAGAGCCAGTACTGGCTTTCATCGACGAAAAGGTCGGTGCGGTCGAAGGCGAGAAGCAGCAGCCGCAGGCCGGTCACCAGGGCCACGGCGGCCAGCGCCGGCGCCGCCCAGCCGCCCTCTGCGGGTGCCGGAGCGTCAGGCCGGGTTGCCACGCCGGTGCTGCCTGATGAGCCACAGGTTGCGCGAATAGATCAGCACCCCCGGCAGCTGGCCGAGGATGATCACCGGGTCGAGCTTGTGGATGCCATACAGAAGGACGATCAGCCCGCCCATGATCGAGAAATACCAGAAGGTGACCGGCACCACCGAGCGCCCCGCCCTCTCGGAGGCCAGCCACTGCACGAGGAAGCGGCCGGTGAACATCAGCTGGCCGAACAGGCCGAACACGATCCAGGCGAGGTCGGCGGCGGTGTCTGCATGCAGCATCGTCATCAGGTGATACATGGCCGCCCCCTATGCGCCGCGCACGCCGGTTTCGGTGGGGCGGGATTTCTTCCGGCGCCGGATCAGCCACATCACGCCGAAAAGGTCGACCGCGCCCACCAGCCCGCGCTGGAGATTGTTGTAGTTGGACCGCCCGGCCTGCCGCGCCCGGTGGCCGACATCGACATGCATGACCTGCCAGCCGTCCCGCGCGAACAGCGCCGGCAGATAACGGTGCATGTGGTCGAAATAGGGCAGCGCCAGATAGGCCTCGCGGCGGAAGCCCTTCAGCCCGCAGCCGGTGTCGCGAGTGCCGTCGTTCAGAAGCCGGCTGCGCAGGCCGTTGGCAAAGCGCGAGGCCAGCCGCTTGGACAGGGTGTCGCGCCGCCCGACGCGCTGGCCGGCGACGATGCCGATGGCGGCGCGGGCCGGGTCCATCAGCGGCAGGAAGAGCTTGGGCAGTTCCTCGGGCGGGTTCTGGCCGTCGCCGTCCAGCGTGCAGACGATCGCGCCCCGTGCCGCGCGCACGCCGCTGTTGACGGCAGCGCTCTGGCCGCCGGAACGGTCGTGGCGGACAAGGCGCAGGTGCGGCCGCGACTCCATCAGCCGCTCGACCGCCGCGCCGGTGCCGTCGTCCGACCCGTCGTCGACGACGATGACCTCATACTCGGCCTTGCCGGTGCAGGCCCGGTCGATTTCGTCAAGAAGGGCGCCGACATTCTCGGCCTCGTTCCGGGCGGGAATGACGATGGAGACGGTGGGCATGGTCAAGGCGGTCCTGGGCTGAGCCGATCGTCTGGTGCTACTTCACGACCGGCGCGAAGTAAATGCGCGACACCCGGAGGCCGGCGGCGTCACGCAGTCTCGCCCGCCTCGGCGGCCAGCCGCGACAGGCGCCGTTCGCGCTGGAAGGTATAGACGCCGGTGGCGACGACGATGGCGCTGCCGATCAGGGTGAGGCCGTCGGGGAACTGGTGGAACACGACCCAGCCCAGCACGATCGAGGCGACCAGAGAGGTGTAGCGCAGCGGCGCGACGATCGCGATGTCGCCCACCCGCATTGCCATCACCACGGTAAGATAGCCCGCGATCAGCAGCGCCGCCGCCGCGGCGATGATGAGCATCTGGCCGGCCGAGGGGGCCACGACCTCGGTGAAGGGCAGGACCGCCGCCGCCGAGACGGCGACCGAGGAAGAGGCGAGGAAGGCGACCGTCGCCGACGGGATGCCGGACGAGATCCGCCGGGTGGCGAGGTCGCGCAGGACCACGAAGGCGACCGACGCCAGCCCCAGCACCGACCAGCGGTCAAACCCCTCGGTCCCCGGCCGCACGATCAGCATGACCCCCACGAAGCCGATGAGGATCGCCGTCGCCCGCCGCCAGCCGACCTTTTCGCCGAAGATCAGCGCCGCCGCCAGCGTTACCGCCAGGGGCAGGCACTGCATGATCGCCGACAGGTTGGCGATCTGCATGTGCTTCAGCGCGACGAGGAAGGTGAAGGTCGATCCGACCTCGCCCACCGTCCTCAGCGCGATCCACAGCCGGTCGCGCCCCTGCGGCATCCGCAGCCCGCCGGTCGCCAGCCCGAGAAGCCCCAGCGCCACGAGCGTGAGACAGCCGCGCAGGACGATGGCCTCGAACACCGGAAAGTCGCGGGTCACGGCCTTCATGCAGGCGTCGTTGACCGCGAAGGTCACCATCGCCGCCGTCATCAGCCCCGCCCCGCGGATATTGTCGGATATCGCCATCGTTCCCGGCCCCTGTCTGCCCGGCAGCCCCGGCGCCACGGCGAATGTCCACGCCATCCCTAGCCTCAACCGGCACTGAATGACAATGGCGGGCACCGCTGCCCTTGAAATCGCGGGCGGGGCAGCGTATCTGGCCCCATTCAGTTCGCAGACCACGACAGGGCAGACACATGGCCAATCCCCTTCAGTTCCTCCAGCAGGTGCGGTCCGAGGTGGGCAAGGTCACCTGGCCATCGCGGCGCGAGGTGGTGCTGACCACGGTGATGGTCCTCTTGATGGCGGCGCTGACCGCCACCTTCTTCGCGCTGGTGGACATGTTGATCCAGTTCGGTCTCCAGATGATCCTTGGCCAGGCCCTCTGACCGGCGGGCGGCAACAGGCGCTTGAATTCGCCGGCCTTCGCCGCTAGATGAGCGGGGCTTTTCCGGGACCGGCGCGCGGCGATTCGGCATGCGCGCTGTTTTTTGTTCGGGCAAACCCGGCTAAAGCGTGGGGCAACCCGCTGAACTGATTGAATGATCCGGCACGAGCCTGCCGGCGAAGCGAGGTCTGAGGCAGATGGCGAAGCGGTGGTATTCGGTGAGCGTCCTCTCGAATTTCGAGAAGAAGATCGCCGAACAGATCAAGCAGGCCGTAAGCGAGAAGGGCCTCGAGGACGAGATCGACGAGGTTCTCGTGCCGACCGAAGAGGTCATCGAGATCCGCCGCGGCAAGAAGGTCACGTCGGAACGCCGCTTCATGCCCGGCTATGTGCTGGTGCACATGGACATGTCGGACCGGGGCTATCACCTGATCACCTCGATCAACCGGGTGACGGGCTTCCTCGGGCCGCAGGGCCGGCCGATGCCGATGCGCGATGCCGAGGTCAACGGCATCCTCAAGCGGGCGCAGGAAGGCACCGAACAGCCGCGCAACCTGATCCGCTTCGAGATCGGCGAGAACGTGAAGGTGTCCGACGGCCCGTTCGAAGGCTTCTCGGGCATGGTCGAGGAAGTGGACGAGGCGCACAACCGGCTCAAGGTCACCGTCTCGATCTTCGGCCGGCCGACGCCGGTGGAGCTGGAATTCACGCAGGTGGCGAAGGTCGCCTGACGTTGAACGTGGGAGGCCGAGGCAGCGCCAGGGCCGCACCACTAAGCAAGGCCCCGCCGAACGGTTCGGCGCGGGGCATGTGACAAAGGAGAGGGCCAGATGGCCAAGAAGGTAATGGGCAGCCTCAAGCTGCAAGTGAAGGCGGGGCAGGCCAACCCATCCCCGCCGATCGGTCCGGCGCTGGGTCAGCGCGGGATCAACATCATGGAATTCTGCAAGGCGTTCAACGCCAAGACGCAGGACATCGAGCCCGGCTCGCCGGTTCCGGTGATCATCACCTACTACGCCGACAAGTCCTTCTCGTTCGAGATGAAGACGGCGCCGGCCTCGTTCTACCTGAAGAAGGCCGCGGGCCTGAAGCCGGTGGGCAAGCGCAACCGTCCGAAGGGCTCGACCAAGCCGGGCCGCGAAATCGCCGGCACCGTGACCGTGGCTCAGGTGCGCCAGATCGCCGAAGCCAAGATGAAGGACCTGTCGGCGAACGACATCGACGCGGCGATGAAGATCATCCTCGGCTCGGCGAAGTCGATCGGTATCGAGGTGAAGGGGTAAATCATGGCCAAGGTTGCTAAACGCATGAAGGCCGCGGTCGCCGCCTTCGAAGGCAAGTCGGCCCTCTCGGTCGAGGATGCCGTCAAGCTCATCAAGGGCGCCGCGTCGGCCAAGTTCGACGAGACGCTGGAAATCGCCATGAACCTCGGCGTCGATCCCCGCCATGCCGACCAGATGGTCCGCGGCGTGGTCCAGCTGCCGAACGGCACCGGCAAGGTGGTGCGCGTCGCCGTCTTCGCCCGTGGCGCCAAGGCCGACGAGGCCAAGGCGGCGGGGGCCGACATCGTCGGCGCCGAAGACCTGCTCGAGACGATCCAGGGCGGCAAGATCGAGTTCGATCGCTGCATCGCCACCCCCGACCTGATGCCGCTGGTCGGCCGTCTGGGCAAGATCCTCGGCCCGCGCAACCTGATGCCGAACCCCAAGGTCGGCACGGTGACGATGGACGTCAAGACCGCGGTCGAGGCGGCCAAGGGCGGCGAAGTGCAGTTCAAGGTCGAGAAGGCCGGCGTCATCCATGCCGGGATCGGCAAGGTCTCGTTCACCGAGGACAAGCTGGCCCAGAACGTGCGCGCCTTCGTCGATGCGGTCAGCCGGGCCAAGCCCTCCGGGGCCAAGGGCACCTACCTCAAGAAGGTGTCGCTGTCCTCGACGATGGGTCCGGGTGTCTCGCTCGACCTCGCGTCGGCGACCGCGCATTGAGATCGGTGGGGCAGCACCCCACCGTGTGAAATTCCTCGGGACCAGTGCCCGATGAATGGCGGGGCGGAAACGCCCCGTCCTGTCCGAGACGGAGGGTGGGCCTCGGCCCTTAATGTCCTTCCTGAGATGGGGAACGAGACGGGATTTACCGGGGCACGAGCCTCGGGCGGTCATGGCTCGGGACCATCGCGGACCCGAACGCCCCCAGACCATCGGGGGCAAATGAGAGCCGGGGGGAAACCCCCAACCTTGGAGTGAAACCGTGGATAGAGCCCAGAAAGAGAAAATGGTCGAGGAACTCGGCCAGATCTTCGAAAGCTCTGGCGTCGTGGTGGTTGCCCACTACGAAGGCATGACGGTTGCTCAGATGCAGGACCTCAGGGCGGAAATGCGTGCCGCCGGCGGGTCTGTCCGTGTCGCCAAGAACAAGCTCGCCAAGATCGCCCTGGAAGGCAAGCCCTGCGCAAGCATCGGCAATCTTCTGACGGGCATGACCGTGTTGGCCTTTTCCGAAGACCCCGTGGCAGCTGCCAAGGTCGCGGACAAGTACGCCAAGGGGAACGACAAGTTCGTGATCCTTGGTGGTGCGATGGGCAACACGGCCCTGGATTCGGCCGGTGTGAAGGCCGTCGCCTCGATGCCGTCGCGTGAAGAGCTCATCGCTCAGATCGTGTCGTGCATCGGTGCGCCGGCGTCGAACATCGCCGGGGCCATTGGCGCGCCTGCTTCGAACATCGCGGGCATCCTCAAGACCATCGAGGAGCGCGCTGCTGCGTGAGCAACATGAATGCCTTCGTAGGGTTGATACCCTGACGTTGGACCCCTAACTTGGAACGGAACAGAGAAATGGCTGATCTGAACAAACTCGCCGAAGAAATCGTCGGTCTGACCCTTCTTCAGGCACAGGAACTGAAAACCATCCTCAAGGACAAGTATGGCATCGAGCCCGCCGCCGGCGGTGCCGTGATGGTTGCTGGTCCGGCTGCTGGCGGCGCTGCTGCCGAAGCCGCCGAGGAAAAGACCGACTTCGATGTCGTCCTGACCGATGCCGGCGCCAACAAGATCAACGTGATCAAGGAAGTGCGCGCCATCACCGGCCTGGGCCTCAAAGAGGCCAAGGATCTCGTGGAAGCCGGCGGCAAGGTGAAGGAAGCCGCGCCGAAGGCCGAAGCCGAGGACATCAAGAAAAAGCTCGAGGCGGCTGGCGCCAAGGTCGAGCTGAAGTAATCAGGGCCGGGCTTCGGCCCACCCCGGTTTTCAGGCTGGGCCCGCAGGAATGCGGGTCCAGCCGATCCTGTCTTGGCAGGGGCGTCGAGCGGAACGCCCCTCCCAAGGCCGGATCAGGGTTCGGGAGCCCCCCGGTGGGACGGGGGGCATGAATTGAACCGATCCGCCCCTTCGCATGCGGCGCTGCGCGTGACCCCGACGCGACAGCACCCGCGAAAAGACGAAAGGTGACGACAAGCATGTCGCAAGCGACCGTTGGCCAGAAGCGTATCCGCCGCTATTTCGGCAAGATCCGTGAAGTGCTGGAAATGCCGAACCTGATCGAGGTTCAGAAATCCTCCTACGACCTGTTCCTGCGTTCGGGCGACGGGCCGAAGGCCGCCGACGGCGAGGGGATCCAGGGCGTCTTCCAGTCGGTCTTTCCGATCAAGGACTTCAACGAGAACGCGATCCTCGAGTTCGTGAAATACGAGCTTGAAAAACCGAAATACGACGTCGAGGAATGCCAGGCGCGCGACATGACCTATTCGGCGCCGCTGAAGGTGACGCTGCGCCTGATCGTCTTTGATGTGGACGAGACCACCGGGGCCAAGTCGGTCAAGGACATCAAGGAACAGGATGTCTACATGGGCGACATGCCCCTGATGACGCCCAACGGCACCTTCATCGTGAACGGCACCGAACGGGTCATCGTTTCCCAGATGCACCGCAGCCCCGGCGTCTTCTTCGACCATGACAAGGGCAAGACCCATTCGTCGGGCAAGCTTCTCTTCGCCTGCCGGATCATTCCCTACCGCGGGTCGTGGCTGGACTTCGAGTTCGACGCCAAGGACATCGTGTTCGCGCGCATCGACCGCCGCCGCAAGCTGCCGGTGACGACGCTGCTTTACGCGCTCGGCCTCGACCAGGAAGGCATCATGGATGCCTATTACAACACCGTCGAGTTCAAGCTGGTCAAGAACAAGGGCTGGGTCACGAAGTTCTTCCCCGAGCGGGTGCGCGGCACCCGTCCGACCTATGACCTGGTGGATGCCGCCACCGGCGAGGTGATCTGCAAGGCCGGCGACAAGGTCACGCCGCGCATGGTCAAGAAGCTCCAGGAAGAGGGCAAGGTGACGGAACTTCTGGTTCCGTTCGACCACATCCTCGGCCGCTATGTCGCCAAGGACATCATCAACGAGGACACCGGCGCGATCTATGTCGAGGCCGGCGACGAGATCACCCAGACCCTCGACCGCGACGGCGAAGTGTCGGGCGGCACGCTGAAGGTGCTTCTGGACAACGGCATCACCACGATTCCGGTGCTCGACATCGACAACGTGAACGTCGGCCCCTACATCCGCAACACGATGGCGGCCGACAAGAACATGGGCCGCGACGGCGCGCTCATGGACATCTACCGCGTCATGCGCCCGGGCGAGCCGCCGACCGTCGAGGCCGCGTCGGCGCTGTTCGACACGCTGTTCTTCGACAAGGAACGCTATGACCTGTCGGCGGTGGGCCGTGTCAAGATGAACATGCGGCTTGACCTCGGCCGACCCGACACCGAGCGTACCCTGGACCGCGGCGACATCATCGCCTGCATCAAGGCGCTGGTGGAACTCAGGGACGGCAAGGGCGAGATCGACGACATCGACCACCTCGGCAACCGCCGGGTGCGCTCGGTCGGCGAGCTGATGGAGAACCAGTACCGCGTCGGCCTCTTGCGCATGGAACGCGCGATCAAGGAACGCATGTCGTCGGTCGAGATCGACACGGTCATGCCGCAGGATCTCATCAACGCCAAGCCAGCGGCGGCGGCGGTGCGCGAGTTCTTCGGCTCGTCGCAGCTGTCGCAGTTCATGGACCAGACCAACCCGCTGTCGGAAGTCACCCACAAGCGCCGCCTCTCGGCGCTCGGGCCGGGCGGCCTGACGCGCGAACGCGCGGGCTTCGAGGTCCGCGACGTGCACCCGACCCATTACGGCCGGATGTGCCCGATCGAGACGCCCGAAGGGCCGAACATCGGCCTCATCAACTCGCTGGCCACCTATGCGCGCGTCAACAAGTACGGCTTCATCGAGACCCCTTACCGCAAGGTCAAGGAAGGCCACGTCACCGACGAAGTGCAATACATGTCGGCGACCGAGGAGATGCGCCACACCGTGGCCCAGGCCAACGCCGAGCTGGACGCCAGCGGGCGCTTTGCCTCGGACCTCGTCTCGACCCGGCAGGCGGGCGAATTCATGCTCAATCCGCCGGACGCGATCAGCCTGATCGACGTGTCGCCCAAGCAATTGGTGTCGGTCGCGGCTTCGCTCATCCCGTTCCTGGAAAATGACGACGCCAACCGCGCGCTGATGGGTTCGAACATGCAGCGCCAGGCGGTGCCGCTGTTGCAGGCCGATGCGCCCTTCGTCGGCACCGGGATCGAGGCCGTGGTCGCCACCGACTCGGGCGCCGCGATCATGGCGCGGCGCGGCGGGATCATCGACCAGGTGGACGCCACCCGCATCGTCGTGCGCGCGACCGAAGATCTCGAGATCGGCGACGCGGGCGTCGACATCTACCGCCTGCGCAAGTTCCAGCGCTCGAACCAGTCGACCTGCATCAACCAGAAGCCGCTGGTGAAGGTCGGCGACAAGGTCGCCAAGAACGAGGTCATCGCCGATGGCCCCTCGACCGACATGGGGGAACTGGCGCTTGGCAAGAACGTCATCGTCGCCTTCATGCCCTGGAACGGCTACAACTACGAAGACTCGATCCTGATCTCCGAACGGATCGTGCGCGACGACGTGTTCACCTCGATCCACATCGAGGAGCATGAGGTCGCTGCCCGTGACACCAAGCTCGGGCCCGAGGAAATCACCCGCGACATCCCGAACGTCGGCGAGGAAGCCCTGCGCAACCTCGACGAGGCCGGCATCGTCTATATCGGCGCCGAGGTCGGCCCCGGCGACATCCTGGTGGGCAAGATCACGCCCAAGGGCGAAAGCCCGATGACGCCCGAGGAAAAACTGCTGCGCGCCATCTTCGGCGAAAAGGCATCCGACGTGCGCGACACGTCGCTGCGCCTGCCGCCGGGTGACTATGGCACCGTGGTGGAAGTGCGCGTCTTCAACCGCCACGGCGTCGACAAGGACGAGCGCGCGCTCCAGATCGAGCGCGAGGAAGTCGAGCGCCTCGCGCGCGACCGCGACGACGAACAGGCGATCCTCGAGCGCAACATCTATGCGCGCCTGAAGTCGATGATCCTCGGCAAGACCGCGGTGAAGGGGCCGAAGGGCATCAAGGCCGGCGCCGTGATCGACGCCGACCTGCTGGACAGCCTGTCCAAGGGTCAATGGTGGCAGCTTGCCCTCGGCGAGGAGCAGGACGCCCAGAACGTCGAGGCCCTGAACGCCCAGTTCGAGGCGCAGAAACGCGCGCTCGAGCACCGCTTCGAGGACAAGGTCGAGAAGGTCCGCCGCGGCGACGACCTGCCGCCCGGCGTGATGAAGATGGTCAAGGTCTTCGTCGCGGTGAAGCGCAAGCTCCAGCCCGGCGACAAGATGGCCGGTCGCCACGGCAACAAGGGCGTGGTCTCGAAGGTCGTGCCGATCGAGGACATGCCCTTCCTGGCCGACGGCACCCCCGTCGACATGGTGCTGAACCCGCTGGGCGTGCCCTCGCGGATGAACGTGGGTCAGATCCTCGAGACGCACATGGGCTGGGCCGCGCGCGGCCTTGGCCTGCGGATCGACGACGCGCTTCAGGACTACCGCCGCTCGGGCGACCTGACGCCGGTGCGCGACGCGCTGCGCCACGGCTATGGCGATGCCGCCTATGACGAGGCCTTCGCCGGCCTTGACGAGGAGACGCTTGTCGACCGCGCCGATACGGTGAAGCGCGGGGTTCCGATCGCGACCCCGGTCTTCGACGGCGCCAAGGAGGCCGACGTCAACGACGCGCTGAAGCGCGCGGGCTTCGATCTGTCTGGGCAGTCGGACCTCTTCGACGGCCGCACCGGCGAGAAGTTCCAGCGCAAGGTCACGGTCGGCGTGAAGTATCTGCTGAAGCTGCACCACCTGGTCGACGACAAGATCCACGCGCGTTCGACCGGACCTTACAGCCTCGTCACGCAGCAGCCCCTGGGCGGCAAGGCCCAGTTCGGCGGCCAGCGTTTCGGCGAGATGGAGGTCTGGGCGCTGGAGGCTTACGGCGCGGCCTACACGCTTCAGGAAATGCTCACCGTCAAGTCGGACGATGTGGCGGGCCGCACCAAGGTCTACGAGGCGATCGTCAAGGGCGAGGACAATTTCGAGGCCGGCGTGCCCGAGTCGTTCAATGTGCTTGTCAAGGAAGTCAGGGGCCTCGGCCTCAACATGGAACTCCTGGATGCGGAGGGAGAGGAATAAGGCGGGTTCGTTCCCGCCACCCCTCTCTCCCCGCCCCCTTTCAAGGATTTGGAAATGAACCAGGAACTCTCGACCAACCCGTTCAACCCGCTGGCCGCGCCCAAGGCGTTCGACGAGATCAAGATCTCGCTCGCCTCGCCCGAACGGATCCTCTCGTGGTCCTACGGCGAGATCAAGAAGCCCGAGACCATCAACTACCGCACCTTCAAGCCCGAGCGCGACGGCCTGTTCTGCGCCCGCATCTTCGGGCCGATCAAGGACTACGAGTGCCTGTGCGGCAAGTACAAGCGCATGAAGTACCGCGGCGTCGTCTGCGAGAAGTGCGGCGTCGAAGTCACGCTCCAGAAGGTGCGGCGCGAGCGCATGGGCCATATCGAGCTGGCCTCGCCCGTCGCCCACATCTGGTTCCTGAAGTCGCTGCCCTCGCGCATCGGCCTGATGCTCGACATGACGCTGCGGGATCTTGAGCGCATCCTCTACTTCGAGAACTACGTCGTCATCGAGCCGGGCCTGACCGACCTCTCCTATGGCCAGTTGCTGACCGAAGAGGAATTCCTCGACGCGCAGGACCAGTACGGCGCCGACGCCTTCACCGCCAACATCGGCGCCGAGGCGATCCGCGAGATGCTGGCGGCGATCGACCTTGAGGCGACCGCCGAACAGCTGCGCGAGGAACTGAAGGAAGCCACCGGCGAACTGAAGCCGAAGAAGATCATCAAGCGGCTGAAGATCGTCGAATCGTTCCTCGAATCCGGCAACCGCCCGGAATGGATGGTGCTGACCGTCATCCCGGTCATCCCGCCGGAACTGCGCCCGCTGGTGCCGCTGGACGGCGGCCGGTTTGCCACGTCCGACCTGAACGACCTCTACCGCCGGGTCATCAACCGCAACAACCGCCTGAAGCGGCTGATCGAACTGCGCGCGCCTGACATCATCGTCAGGAACGAAAAGCGCATGCTGCAGGAATCGGTCGATGCGCTCTTCGACAACGGCCGCCGTGGCCGGGTCATCACCGGGGCCAACAAGCGGCCGCTGAAGTCGCTGTCGGACATGCTGAAAGGCAAGCAGGGCCGGTTCCGCCAGAACCTGCTGGGCAAACGCGTCGACTTCTCGGGCCGCTCGGTCATCGTGACCGGGCCGGAGCTGAAGCTGCACCAGTGCGGCCTGCCGAAGAAGATGGCCTTGGAACTGTTCAAGCCGTTCATCTACTCGCGACTTGAGGCAAAAGGGCTGTCCTCGACCGTCAAGCAGGCCAAGAAGCTGGTCGAGAAGGAGCGCCCCGAGGTCTGGGACATCCTGGATGAAGTCATCCGCGAACACCCCGTCCTGCTGAACCGCGCCCCGACCCTGCACCGCCTGGGCATCCAGGCCTTCGAGCCGATCCTGATCGAGGGCAAGGCGATCCAGCTCCATCCGCTGGTCTGTTCGGCCTTCAACGCCGACTTCGACGGCGACCAGATGGCGGTTCACGTCCCCCTCTCGCTGGAAGCCCAGCTTGAGGCGCGCGTGCTGATGATGTCGACGAACAACGTGCTGTCGCCGGCCAACGGCGCGCCGATCATCGTTCCGTCGCAGGACATGGTGCTTGGCCTCTACTACGTCTCGATGATGCGCGAGGGCATGAAGGGCGAGGGCATGGTCTTCTCGTCGGTGGACGAGGTGCAGCATGCGCTCGACGCCGGCGCGGTGCACCTGCACGCGAAGATCCAGGCCCGGATCACCCAGATCGACGCCGAAGGCAACGAGGTGACGCGGCGCTACGAAACGACGCCCGGCCGGATGCGGCTTGGCGCGCTGCTGCCCCGCAACGCCAAGGCGCCGTTCGAACTGGTGAACCGGCTTCTGCGCAAGAAGGACGTGCAGAACGTCATCGACACCGTGTACCGCTATTGCGGCCAGAAGGAATCGGTCATCTTCTGCGACCAGATCATGGGCCTGGGCTTCCGCGAAGCCTTCCGCGCCGGGATTTCGTTCGGCAAGGACGACATGGTCATTCCCGACGCCAAGTGGAAGATCGTCGGCGAGGTGCAGGAGCAGGTCAAGGAATTCGAACAGCAGTATATGGACGGCCTGATCACCCAGGGCGAGAAGTACAACAAGGTCGTCGATGCCTGGTCGAAGTGCTCGGACGCGGTCGCCGCGGCGATGATGGGCGAGATTTCGGCGGTGCGGAAGGACGACACCGGCGCCGAGAAGGAGCCGAACTCGGTCTACATGATGTCGCACTCGGGTGCGCGGGGCTCGCCCGCGCAGATGAAGCAGCTCGGCGGGATGCGCGGCCTGATGGCCAAGCCCTCGGGCGAGATCATCGAGACGCCGATCATCTCGAACTTCAAGGAAGGCCTGACCGTCCTTGAGTACTTCAACTCGACCCACGGCGCCCGCAAGGGCCTGGCCGACACCGCGCTCAAGACCGCGAACTCGGGCTATCTCACCCGCCGTCTGGTCGACGTGGCGCAGGACTGCATCGTGCGGGCGCACGATTGCGGCACCGACCGCGCCATCACCGCCTCGGCCGCCGTCAACGACGGCGAGGTGGTCAGCCCCCTGTCCGAGCGTATCCTCGGCCGGGTGGCCGCGGATGACGTGCTGGTTCCCGGCACCAACGAGGTGATCGCCCACAAGAACGAGCTTCTGGACGAACGCAAGGCCGACAAGATCGAAGCGGCCGGCGTCGCTTCGGTACGCATCCGCTCGGCCCTGACCTGCGAGGCCGAGGAGGGCGTCTGCGCCATGTGCTACGGGCGCGACCTTGCCCGCGGCACCCTGGTCAACCAGGGCGAGGCGGTGGGCATCATCGCCGCCCAGTCGATCGGCGAGCCGGGCACCCAGCTGACGATGCGGACCTTCCACATCGGCGGCATCGCCCAGGGCGGCCAGCAGTCGTTCCAGGAAGCCAGCCAGGAAGGCCGCGTCGAGTTCCGCAACGCGATGCTTCTCGAGAACGCCTCGGGCGAGCAGATCGTCACCGGCCGGTCGATGCAGATCGCGATCATCGACGAGGCCGGGCAGGAACGCGCAGCCTACAAGGTCAGCTACGGCGCCAAGATCCATGTGCGTGACGGCGCTGCGATCAAGCGCGCTGCCAAGCTGTTCGAATGGGATCCCTACACCCTGCCGATCATCGCCGAAAAGGCAGGCCAGGCCAGGTTCGTCGACCTCATCTCGGGCATCGCCGTGCGCGAGGTCACCGACGAGGCGACGGGCATGACCCAGAAGATCGTCACCGACTGGCGGACCGCGCCCAAGGGCAACGACCTGAAGCCCGAGATCATCGTGATGGACCCCGCGACCGGCGAGCCGGTCAGGAACGACCAGGGCAACCCGGTCAGCTATCCGATGTCGGTCGACGCGATCCTGTCGGTCGAGGACGGGCAGGAGATCAAGGCCGGCGACGTCGTGGCGCGCATCCCGCGCGAAGGCGCCAAGACCAAGGACATCACCGGGGGTCTTCCCCGCGTGGCGGAACTGTTCGAGGCCCGTCGTCCCAAGGACCACGCCATCATCGCCGAGATCGACGGCCATGTGCGCTTTGGCAAGGACTACAAGAACAAGCGCCGCATCACCATCGAGCCGACCGACGACACGATCCAGCCGGTCGAATACATGGTGCCCAAGGGCAAGCACATCCCGGTCCAGGAAGGCGACTTCGTCCAGAAGGGCGACTACATCATGGACGGCAACCCGGCTCCGCACGACATCCTGCGGATCATGGGGATCGAGGCCCTGGCCGACTACCTGATCGACGAGGTGCAGGACGTCTACCGCCTGCAGGGCGTGAAGATCAACGACAAGCACATCGAGGTGATCGTGCGGCAGATGCTGCAGAAGATCGAGATCCTCGATTCGGGCGAGACGACGCTTCTGAAAGGCGAGCATGTCGACAAGCAGGAGTTCGACGAGGAGAACGCCAAGGTCATCGCCCGCGGCGGCCGTCCGGCGGCGGGCGAGCCGGTGCTTCTCGGCATCACCAAGGCCTCGCTCCAGACCCGGTCGTTCATCTCGGCAGCGTCCTTCCAGGAAACCACGCGGGTTCTCACCGAGGCTTCGGTGCAGGGCAAGCGCGACACCCTGGTCGGCCTGAAGGAGAACGTCATCGTCGGCCGTCTGATCCCGGCGGGCACCGGCGGGGCGACGAGCCGCGTCAAGAAGATCGCCCATGACCGCGACCTCGAGGTGATCGAGGCCCGGCGCGCCGAAGCCGAACAGGCGGCGCAGCTTGCCGCCCCGATCGGCGAAATGCCCGAGATCGACGAAAGCACGGCCCTGGCCGAAAGCCTGGAAAGCCGCGACTGACGCGATGGGAAGATGAAAAGAAGAAACCCCGCCCGTGGCGGGGTTTTTTTTGGCCTGCGGCCGGATCGTTGACAGAGGGCGATTGCCGCTAGACAGTGAACCTTATGGTTCAGCATGAGTCGCCCCCGCTCGATCTTGCCTTCTCGGCACTGGCCGACCCGACCCGGCGCGGGATCCTGGAACGGCTCTCGCAGGCCGATGCCTCGGTCACAGCGCTCGCCGAGCGGTTCGCGATGAGCCTGACGGGGATGAAGAAGCACCTGTCCCTCCTGGAAGAAGCGCGCCTGGTTCAGACCCGCAAGGTGGGGCGCACCCGCACCTGCCGGCTGGCGGCTCCGACGTTCGACGCCCAGCTGGCCTGGATGTCGGCCCTGCACCAGACCTGGGCCGCGCGATTTACGGCGCTCGACGCCGTGCTGGACGACCTGCCTCCCCCACAGGAAAGGACACGCGCATGACTTATAACACGCAGCAGACCGGCGGCGACCAGCCCACCCGGGTCGAGCGGCGCACGGACGTCGACCTTTTCGTCACGCGCCTCTTCGCCGCCGATGTCGGACGGGTCTATGCTGCCTGGACGACCCCGGCGCTCTTCAAGCGCTGGTGGGCGCCCCGGTCGATGGGGGCGACGATCACCGACTGCCGGATGGATGTGCGCCCCGGCGGCGGATACCGGATCACCTTTGCCCATCCGTCCTCGAGCGAGGGTGCGACCTTCTACGGCCGATACCTCGACGTGATCCCGAACGAGCGGCTGGTCTGGACCAACGACGAGGGCGACGAGGGCGCGGTCACGACCGTCACCTTCACCCCGCGTGATGGTGCAACGCTGCTGGTCCTGCACGAGCGATACCCGACCAAAGGCGCGCTGGACCGGTCTTACGAGGGGATGGAGGGCGGCCTGCCCGAACAGTTCGGCCAGCTCGACAGGCTTCTGGCCTGAGGTCGATCGACCTTCGCCCGGCCCGGCCTGGCGGGGCGGGCGCTGGCCGATGGCCTCTGCGGCCCGGACCGAAAAGGCCGCAAGCAGGCGCCGAATGTCGATCCGGCCCGAAGCGCCCCGCTTACTGCGCGCCGTGGAAGAAGTCGTAAAGCGTCTGGGCCATCGTCTCGGAGATGCCCTCGACCATCTTCAGGTCGGCCAGCCCGGCGCGGCTGACCGCCTTGGCCGATCCGAAATGGGCCAGAAGCGCGCGCTTGCGCGCCGCGCCGATGCCGGGCACCTCGTCCAGCGGCGTCGCCGCCAGCGACTTGGCGCGTTTGACCCGGTGGGCGCCGATTGCCCAGCGGTGCGCCTCGTCCCTCAGCCTCTGGATGAAATAGAGGACGGCCGAATTGTGCGGCAGGGCAAAGGGCCGCTGCCCGGCGCGGTGGAATTCCTCCTTGCCGAGGTCGCGGTCGATGCCCTTGGCCACGCCGACCATCGCCACATCCTCGACGCCGAGATCCTCAAGGATCGACTGGACCGCCGACACCTGCCCGGCACCGCCATCGATCAGCAGAAGGTCCGGCCAGTTGCCCGACTGGCGGTCGGGATCTTCCTTCAGAAGCCGCTCGAACCGCCGGGTCAGGACCTCCTTCATCATGCCGAAGTCGTCGCCCGGCGTCAGGTCGGCGCCCCTGATATTGAACTTGCGGTACTGGCCCTTGATGAATCCTTCCGGCCCGGCGACCACCATCCCGCCCACCGCATTCGTCCCCTGGATGTGCGAGTTGTCGTAGATCTCGATCCGCTGCGGCGGCGTCTCCAGATCGAAGGCCTCGGCCAGCGCCGCCAAGAGCTTCGACTGGGCGGCGGTCTCGCTCATCTTGCGGGCCAGGCTTTCGCGGGCGTTCCTCGCGGCGTTCTCGACCAACTCGGCCTTCTCGCCACGCTGCGGCACCGCAATCTCGACCCGGCGCCCGGCGCGGTCGGAGAGAAGATCGACCATCAGGTCGGCATCCTCGATCGGGTGCGACAGAAGGATCAGGCGCGGCGGCGGCTTGTTGTCGTAGAACTGCCCGACGAAGGCTTCCAGAACCTCGGCCTCGCCCGCCCCCGCCCCGGTGCGCGGATAGAAGTCGCGGTTGCCCCAGCTCTGGTGGGCGCGGATGAAAAAGACCTGGACGCAGGCCTGCCCGCCATCCATGTGCAGCGCGATCACGTCCGCCTCGGCCACGCCGCGCGGGTTGATGCCCTGGACCTGTTGCACCTGGGTCAGCGCCCTTATGCGGTCGCGCAGCGCCGCCGCGCGCTCATACTCCATCGCCTCGGCCGCTGACGCCATGTCGGCGGCAAGCCTCTCCTGGATGGCGGTCGAGCGGCCTTGCAGGAACCGCTCTGCATCGGCCACCAGCGCCGCATAGTCGGTCTGCGAGATCAGCCCGGTACAGGGGGCCGAGCAGCGCTTGATCTGATAGAGAAGGCATGGCCGCGTCCGCGAGGAGAACATCGCGTCCGAGCAGTTGCGCAGCAGGAACGCCTTCTGGAGATGGTTCAGCGTGCGGTTCACCGCCCCGGCACTGGCAAAGGGGCCGTAGTAGTCGCCCTTTTCGCTGCGGGCGCCGCGGTGCTTCTTGATCTGCGGGAACGGGCTTTCGCGGCTGACAAGGATGTTCGGAAAGCTCTTGTCGTCGCGCAGAAGGACGTTGAAATGCGGCTTCAGCTGCTTGATGAGGTTCTGTTCCAGCAGCAGCGCCTCGGTCTCGGTTCGCGTGGTCAGGAACATCATCGAGGCCGTCTGCGCGATCATCCGCGCGATACGGGCGCTGTGGCCGGACGGCCGCGCATAGTTCGAGACCCGGGCCTTGAGATTGCGCGCCTTGCCGACATAGAGGACGCGCGATTCGGCATCCAGCATCCGGTAAACCCCCGGCGAGCTGTCGAGCGACCGCAGGTAGGACTGGATCACCGAATGGCCGGTGGGTGGAATCGCGGTCTGGTCGGTCATGTCACGCTGCCTTGGCCCCTGCCCCGCGATGCGCTGATTCTAGGGATTCGCTGCAATCTTCCACGTCGTCCCGCAAGAGAAAAGCTGTCCACGGAATCTGTGGACAAGTCTGGTGAAAAGGTTCGGCGGTTGCGGAATTTCCCTTGTTCTGGGCAGGGTTCCTTGCATTGCCTGTTTTTTGAGCACATCGGCAAGCGTCTGAAATTTAACAGTATTTTCTTCGACATTTGACAAGCCACTGAAAATATTGGCAGATTTGTAACGGTTCTGTTACCGCACCAACGAAAGTGGACAAGTTGACGCGGGTTCCTGCCCAACGGGGGCCACCGCATCGGCCGGAACCAGCCTGAAACGATTAACGAATCCCGGTGATGTCGGGGGTTTTCCAGCCCAGATGCTGGCCGCCATCCACGCACAGAAGCTGCCCGGTCACCGCCGGCGCATCCAGGAAATAGCCAAGCGCGGCGGTGATGTCGTCGGCGTTCGCACCCCGCGCAAGGATCGAGGCGGCGCGCTGCGCGTCGAACTGTTCCTGGCTCTGGTGGGCGCCCTTCAGGGTCGATCCCGGCCCGATCGCATTGACGCGGATGTCCGGGGCCAGCGCCCTCGCCGCCGTCTGGGTCAGGGCCCACAGGCCCATCTTGGCGATCGTATAGCTCATGAACTCGGGGGTCAGCTTGCGCACCCGCTGGTCCAGCATGTTGACGACCAGGGCCTGAGCCCGCAGCCCGTCGGGCCCGGCCACGGCCCTGGGTGCCTGTGCCGCGAAAGCCTGGGTCAGGACAAAGGGCGCACGCAGGTTGGTGCCGATGTTGCGGTCCCAGATCGCGCGGGTGCTCGAGCGGATGTTGTCATACTCGAAGGTCGAGGCATTGTTGACCAGCAGGGTCAGCGGGCGCCCCAGGGCCTCGGCGGCCCGCCCGACCAGCGCCGCGGTCGCTTCCTCCTCGAGAAGGTCGGCACGCAGGGTGACGGCGCGCACGCCGCGGGCCCGCGCCTCGGCAGCCGTCGCCTCGGCCTCGTCCGAAGACCGCGAATGGTGGATGGCCACGTCCAGCCCGCGCCCGGCCAGATAGAGCGCCATCGCCCGCCCCAGCCGCCGCCCGCCGCCGGTGACCAGCGCCGCGCCAGTCATGCGCCCCTCCGGCAGCCGCAGGGCCGCGGCCTGCCGCAATGCGGGCAGAAGCGGCCCTTGGGGCGCGTGACCAGATAACGGCCCAGCATCGACAGGCCGGCCATCAGCGTCAGGAAGAGAAGCGCGCCCTTGATCAGCATCTAGAGGCCGTAGCGCGCCCAGAGCGCGCGCTCCTCGATCTGCACCATCGCGTCGGCCAGAAGCCGCCCGCTCAGCCTCTGCCACAGGCTTCGCCTCACCCCGTAGGGCACGATCCTGACCTTCTCGCCGTACAGCTGCTTGAGCTTCGGCACCAGATGGCCAACGCCGTCGGCCAGCCCCATGCGCACGGCCTCGGCCCCCACCCAGACATCGCCGGCAAACAGGTCACGCCCCTCGGCCAGCCGCGCGCCCCGGCGATCGCGGACCTGCGCCTTGAACCCCTCGTGCACCGGTTCGAGGATGGCGCGCAACCGCTCCACGTCCTCGGGTTTTTCCGGGCGGAACGGGTCGAGAAAGCTTTTCGAGGTGCCGGCCGTGTGCACCCGCCGCTCGATCCCGTGGCGGGCCAGAAGGTCGGCAAAGCCGAACCCAGCAGAAATCACCCCGATCGAACCGACGACCGAGGAGGCGTCGATCCAGATGTCGTCGCCCGCCGTCGCCAGCCAGTAGCCGCCCGAGGCCGCGAGATCCTCGACGAAGGCATGGACGGGAAGCTTCTTTTCCGCCGCCAGCCGCCGCACCCGCGCCGCGATCAGCGAGGATTGGACCGGCGAGCCGCCCGGCGAGTTGATGACCAGCGCCACCGCCCTTGGCCGGCCGCGGCGAAAGGCGCGCTCGATCACCGGGGCGAGGGTCGCATCGTTCAGCCCGCCCGCCCGTCCGCCCGCGGCGATCATGCCCTGCAGGCGGATGACCGCGACCAGAGGCGGCGGCTTGAGAAAGGGGATGAAGCGGCGCATGGGCCAGATGTAAGCGGCCCGGCGATGGTCGGCAATCGGTTTCGCGTTTCCGTGACCTGGTGCAGGGTTCACCGCCCCCGGCCAATGGAAAGGGCCGCTCCGCTTGCGCGCAACGGCCCTCCGAGTTCCAAGGAGATGGCCCAGTTAGGGTGCCGGTTAAGGCATGGCCCAGACGGGGTTTACAGCCTGCGGGTTTGCCCTCAGACCACGGCCCCCCCGACTGTCCTGACACCTCTCTCCAATATCACTCTAGACACTGGATCACCTCCTTTCCTGGTTGCCGTTATCCACAGGTTGCCACAGATATTGTGTTTGTCAAAAACTTTTACGCTACCCTTTTGGCAAAATTGGCAACAATCAGTCTGAAAGGGATCAACCCGAACAGGGCGATCATCAGTTTGACCATCCAGTCGGCGGTGGCCAGAGACACCCACAGCGGCGCCACCGGGCCACGGTCGAGGAGCGGCACCATGCCGCCGGCCCAGCCGACATCGTTGGCGGGTTCAAGGAAGGCGAGGAACCCGGCAAAGGCGATGGTGAAGAAGATGATCGAATCGAGCGTCGAGCCGATCAGCGCCGAAAAGAACGGCGCCTTCCACCAGCCGCGGCTGTTGCGGTAGCGGTTGAAGACGAAGATGTCGAGCAGCTGGCCGTTCAGGAACGCGAGCCCCGAGCCAAGCGCGACGCGGAAGGTGACCAGCGGCCCGAACTCGCCCTGCATCTGCGATCCGATGAGCGAGCAGACGATACCGACGACAAAGCCCGAGACCACCACCTGACGCGCGGCGCGCGGCCCCTGCAGCCGGTTGGTCAGATCGTTGACGAGGAAGGTCAGGGGATAGGTGAAGGCGCCGTAGGTCAGCCATTTGCCGTAAAGGTGCTGGACCAGGATGTTCGAGGCGACGACGAGGATCGCCATGGCGATGACGCCGGGCAGGATGTTGCGCTGCATGTTCAGTCCGTTTTTTACAAGGTCGCGGAGACTTGGCCCCCGCACCGCGCGGGGGCAGAGGCGCTTTAGGCCGCGCGCGCGCGCCGGTCAAGCGGATCGGCGGATCGGGGTCAGTCGGCCAGCCGCCAGTCGACGAACTGGCTGACCTGCACCGGCAGGAAATTGTCATCCGACACCATCGTGGCGTGCAGCCCGCCGCCCTCGTCCTGCCACAGCGACAGGCCCTCGAGGTTGCCGAACCGGCCGGCGCGGGTCTCGAGGAGCGGCTCGTCCGCCGCCACGCCGTCTGGCCCCAGCGTCACCCGGCGAAGCCGCGTCTGAAACCCCAGAAGCGGCCAGAAGTCGCGCTCCAGCACATATAGCCGCCCGTCGGGGCCAAACTGCGCATCGACCGGCCGGAAGGTGCCCGCCCCCCGGAGCACGCCGGCCTGTGCCCAGGCGCCGCCGCGCAGCCGGTAGATCGGATAGTCCGCCTGCCCCGCCGCGTCGCCCTCCGGGATGGCATAGACCGAACCGTCCGCAGCCAGCGCCAGCGCCTCGAACCCGCTGTTGGCGGGAAAACCGGCGAAAGGCAGGGGCACCGGAAGTGTATCGATCAGGCTGCCGTCGATGCGGTAGTGGGCGACGCGGTGCATCTGCTCGAACGAGATCAGCAGGCTGCCATCGGCGGCGATCCTCAGCCCCTCGGAATCGCCATAAGGCGCGTCGAGAGGCAGCCCTTCCCGGCCGCGCAGCACGATGACCGGTCCGGACATGCGGATGCCGACGACCGCGCCCCCCTCGTCACGCTCCACCTCTCCCGCCGCCAGCCCGCCACGGTCCGAGAGCGCGATGAAGTCCCGCCCGTCGGGGCTGAACTGCAGGCCAGAGAGGCCGCCGAGCAACGGATCGCCAGAAGGGAGCAGGATGCTGCCCATAAATTCCGCGCGTGGGGCGGCAAGCGCCCCCTGCCCGCCGGCCGCGGCCAGCGCCGCCGCCAGAAGCGCGGCCCTCATGGTGCGGTCAGGACGGTGGCGCAGGCCTTGGGCAGGTCGGCCATCGTGTAGTCGCGCGGTGTGCGCTTCCTTGGTCCGGGTGGCCCTGGGTGCTTCAGTTCCTCGAGATAGGTCGTCACCCACCACATCAGGCTGTCGTCGCATCCGTTGCCGCCGTTCGACAGTTCGGCCACCGTCGGTTTCTGGGTCTGGCAGCTTGTGGCACCGGGCGGGCATTTCAGCCGCACATGGAAATGGTCGTTGTGCCCGTAGATCGGCCGGATCTTCTGCAGCCAGCCCTTGTCGGCGGCCCTGGCGGTCCTGCACATCTCGATCTTGATCGCCGCAGCGACGAAGATGCGATCCACGCGCGGGTCCGACGCCGCCATCTTCAGCAACTGGTGATGGGCCTCGGTCCAGTTGGCGTTGACATGCTTCTGATCCTCGGTGCGCACCGAGTTGGCGCTGATCTTCTCGCGCTCGCGCGCCGTCAGGTTCAGCCGGGGTGGCGGCAGGTACCAGACATCGGCGTCCAGCCCGATCTGGTGGCTGAGATGGCCGGACGCACTCGGCCCGCCGCGCGGCTGGCTGAGATCGCCGATGTAGAGGCCCCGCCACCCCAGGGCCGCGGCCTTGCGCGACAGATCCTCGAGATAGGCGACAAGCGACGGCTGCCCCCAGTTGCGGTTGCGCGACAGGCGCATGGCCTGCCAGGTCGGGCCGCTTTCCGGAAGCTCGACCATCCCCGCACCGCAGCCGCGCGCATAGGTGCCGATCGGCTGCGATCGCTGGTTCGAAGGGCCGCTCACCGCGCCGAACAGGGACGAGGCCAAGGGCGCTGCGCCGGCAGCGGCGGCCCAGCCAAGAAGCGCGAGGGCGACAAGTGCGGCCCGGATCATCGCGTCACCTGCGCAAGGCCGCCCGGCGTCGCGGGCCGGAAGTTCGGCACGCCGCGCAACAGCCACAGCCCCAGGAGGAACAGGCCTATGATCGGCGCGATCCCGATCTGCTGGCTGCCGCTCGCGGCGGTGGCGACCGAGACGAGGAAGGGCGCGATGAAGGTCGTGGCATTGCCCGCCAGCTGATAGAGGCCGAAGCTTTCGGTCATCTTTCCGGGTTCGGACAGGTGCACCATCAGCGTCCGGCTGGCCGCCTGCACCGTGCCCGCCCCCGCGCCGATGACGACGCCGATCAGGTCGAAGGCGATCCGGGGTCCGGCCGGGCCGAAATCCATGCCCAGAACCGTCCGGCCGGTCACCGACAGAAGCGCGGCGGCGGCCAGCGCCAGCACCAGAAGGCAGGCGACGATCACCGGCTTCGGGCCGAAGGCGCTGTCGGCCTTGCCGCCGAGCCAGGCAAACAGCGCCCCCGACACTGCCGCGATGATCCCGAAGATGCCGATGTCGACCGGGCCCAGCCCGAGGACGCCGGTGGCATAGATGCCGCCGAAGACGAACATGCCGTTCAGCCCGTCGCGGTAGAGCATCGAGGCGACCAGATAGCGCAAGAGCGCGGGCTGGCGGGGCAGGTCGGCCAGGGTCGCGCGCAGTTCCGGCCAGGCCCCGGCAAGGGCGCGCCCGATGGTGGCGCGGCGTTGGCCCCTCGGTTCGCGCGACCAGAGGAAGAAGGGCAGGATGAAGACCAGATACCAGAGCGCCACGAACGGCCCGACGAAGCGCGTCCCCTCGCGGCTGGCGGCGTCGAGGCCCAGGGCCGGCGCCCGCCCGAGAAGCGTCAGCCCGTTCGGCTGTTCGACGAACAGCGCCAGCATGACGACCAGCGCGACCACGCCCCCGAGATAGCCGAAGGCCCAGCCCGATCCGGAAATCCGCCCCAGCCGGTCGGCGGGGCCAAGGTCGGGCAGCATGGCATTGGCGAACATCGCCGCCAGTTCGGTGGCGATCAGTCCTAACGCGAAAAAGGCCGAGACGAACCAGATGCTGAACGAGGCGGGCGCCGAGAACCACAGGGCGCCGGCGCCTGCCACATAGCACAGGCTGAAAACGGCGATGAAGCGCAGCTTGCCGCCCGCCTTGTCGGCGACCGCGCCAAGGAACGGGGCGGCAAGCGCGACCATGAGCCCTGCCACCGTGTTCACGTTGCCCCAGACCGTCTGCGCCTCGGTCCCCTTCGGGTAGAGCGAGGCGACGTAGGGTCCGAAGATGAAGGTCAGAAGCAGGGTGAAATAGGGCTGCGCCGCCCAGAAAAAGAAGAACCAGCCCCAGATCCGCCTGCGCGCCGTGATTGCCATGCCCTGCCTGCCCCCGGGCCGGTCCCTGCCGTCCCTTGCCGCGATCAAGCCCGAAAAGGCTGGGGGCTGCAAGCGCTCTGGCGCATGGCCGGGGCCGGCGGGGGGCTCTCCGGCGCCAATCCGCAACGCGGCGGCGGCGCGGGGATGATCCCGGCCCCGAACCGCTTGCGCGCGCGGCGCCTTGACCTTACCTGTGGTGCGCCAAACGCGCGGAGCCCAGCATGACCCCGATCCTCGATGCCCTCTTCCTGTTCCTGAGGGTGGTCTTCTATGTGATGCTGGCCCAGGTCATCATGTCCTGGCTCATCAACTTCCAGGTTCTGAATCTGCGCCAGCCGGCGGTGGCGCGGTTGTGGGATCTGCTCAACCGGGCGCTCGAGCCGATCTATGCGCCGGTCCGGCGCATCATTCCCGCGACATCGGGCATCGACTTCACCCCGATGGTGGTCATCATCGGCATCCTGCTCTTGGAAAAGCTGATCGTCGCGTCCACCGGCTATTACCCCGCCTACTGACCGGGCCGCGCCACCGTGACCCGCGCAGGCGAGCTTCTCGCGTCCGTCTTCGGATTCGCTGCCTTCCGCCCCGGACAGGCCGAGATCGTCGCCGCCGTCGCGGCGGGGCGGAACACGCTGGCCATCATGCCGACGGGCGGCGGCAAGTCGCTGTGCTTCCAGTTGCCGGCGCTGATGCGCGAGGGGGTCACAGTCGTCGTCTCGCCCCTGATCGCCCTGATGCGCGACCAGGTCCGGGCGCTGAGGGCGGCGGGCGTCGTGGCCGGGGCGCTGACCTCGGCCAACACCGAAGCCGAGAATGACGAGGTGTTCGCCGCGCTGGACGAGGGGCGGCTGAAGCTTCTCTACCTTGCGCCGGAACGGCTGGCGTTGGCCGGAACCCAGGCGCTGCTGCGCCGTATCGGAACCCGGCTGATCGCGGTGGACGAGGCCCATTGCGTCAGCCAGTGGGGCCACGACTTCCGCCCCGACTATCTGCGGATCGGCGACCTGCGCCGCGCGCTTGGCGTACCACTCGCCGCCTTCACCGCCACCGCCGACGAGGAGACCCGCGCCGAGATCGTCACCCGCCTCTTCGACGGCGCCGCGCCGGACTGCTTCCTGCGCGGCTTCGACCGACCCAACATCCATCTGGCTTTCGCGGTCAAGGACCAGCCGCGTCGCCAGATCCTGGCTTTCGCGGGCGCGCGGCGCGGCCAGTCGGGCATCGTCTATGCCGCCAGCCGGGCGCGCACCGAGGCCCTGGCCCATGCGCTGCGAGACGAAGGCCATGCCGCCTGCCACTATCACGCCGGCATGGACCCCGACGCCCGCCGCGACACCGAGGCGCGCTTTCAGCGCGAGGACGGGCTGATCGTGGTCGCCACGGTCGCCTTCGGCATGGGCATCGACAAGCCCGATATCCGCTGGGTCGCCCACGCCGACCTGCCCAAGTCGATCGAGGCCCATTACCAGGAAATCGGCCGCGCCGGCCGCGACGGTGCGCCGGCCGAGACCCTGACCCTCTACGGGCCCGAGGACATCCGCCTGCGCCGCGCCCAGATCGACGAAAGCCCGGCCCCGCCCGAGCGCAAGGGCGCCGACCATGCCCGCCTGAACGCGCTGCTTGGCCTGGCCGAGGCCACCGGGTGCCGGCGCCAGCGGCTCCTGGCCTATTTCGGCGAGACCTCCGAACCCTGCGGCGCCTGCGACCTCTGCGACACGCCGCCCGAACTGTTCGACGGAACCGAGGCGGTGCGCATGGCACTTTCCGCGATCCTGCGCACCGGCGAGAACTTCGGCGCCGAGCATCTCATCGACATCCTTTCGGGCCGCACCACCGACAAGGTCAGGGCGCGCGGCCATGACGGACTGCCGACCTTCGGCGTCGGCAAGGGCCTGAACCGGGGCGAATGGCAGGCGGTCTTTCGCCAGATGATGGGGCGCGACCTGATCCGCCCCGACCCCGAACGCCACGGCGCCTTCCGCATGACCGAGGCCGCCCGCCCGATCCTGCGCGGCGAGGAAAGCCTGACGCTGCGCCGCGACACCGTCCGCAAGAGCCAGCCGGGTCCGGTGGTCCGCGCGCTGGTCGGCGACGAGGATGCCGGGCTCTTTTCGGCGCTGAAGGCCCGGCGGCGGGCGCTTGCCGATGCAGCCGGCGTTCCGGCCTATGTCGTCTTTACCGACCGGACCCTCATCGAGATGGCCGAGACCCGCCCGGAGACGATCGACCAGATGGCGCGCATCTCGGGCGTTGGCGCGAAAAAGCTGGAAAGCTATGGCGCCGCCTTTCTCGAAGTGATCACCGGGGCGGCGGCGGCTGTCCATCCGGCACGGATGAAGCTGGCGGGGCGCGACAGCGGGACGATCTTCGACCGGCTGGACGAGGAGCAGCGGCGGCTGGCGCGCGGACCGGACGGCACCGCCAAGCCCCTGTCTCTGAGCCCCGCCGCGCTGCGCCGCATCGCCGAGGCGCGACCGCGCGACCTGACGGGGCTGGCCCGCGCCGGCGGGCTGGACGAGGCCCGGACCGAGCGTTTCGGCGCGGCCTTCCTCGCCGTCCTCGCCGACGCCTGAGCCTACTGCGGCCGGCGGATGCCCAGAAAGGCCGCCTCACCCTCCTCGGCGGCGATGCGGACAAGCGCGGCGGCGACCGGCTCGATCGTTACCGCCATCGCCGCGCCGTTGGCATGGATCAGCCGCTCGCCGTCAAGCGCCAGCGCCACATGCCCCTTCCAGAAGAAAAGATCGTTGCGCCCCGGCGCCTCGCCCGACGCCAGGGGCCGCCCGACCAGACGGAACTGCTGGTCGCTGTCGCCGGGACAGGCCAGCCCGCAGGCCAGCATCGCCGCCTGCACCAGTCCCGAACAGTCGATGCCCGCCCGGCTGTTTCCCCCCCACAGGTAGGGTGTGCCAAGGAACGTCTCGGCCACGCCGGCCGGATCCTCCATCCGCGTGCCGGCCGGGGCGAGATGCACGCGCGGCACGAACAGCCCGTCCGCGGTTTCGGCAAAACGCCCCTTGCCCGCGCGGACATCCAGAAGCGCGCCGAAGCTGAGGCTGGCCACTTCGCGGCGCTTGAGGCTTGGCGTGGCGTAAAGATGGGTGGCGGGCGCCGCGATCCGGTGAGTGACCGGATGGTCCGGCCCGACCGCCGCGAGATCGAGCCAGCCGCAATAGCCGTCCCTGGCCGCCTGCACGAAGGCATGACGCTCGCGCCGCTCGAGCACGCGGACGGCCTCGCCCATGAGAAGCTGGCGGTCGCGCGGACCGTCTGGGCGGGCCAGAAGGTCGGCCAGAGGCACCGCCACCCGCGCGGCCTCGCCCTCGACGAAATACTCGGCCGCGACCTGCCCCTTCAGCGAGACATGCGCCACCCGGCCGTTGGCGGGGGTCAGACGGCGATCGAGCGCGCTCACAGGCCGAGAACGCCGGGAAGCGCCTCCAGCACCGCCCGCGCGCCCTGCCCCACCCCGCCCCTGGGCCGTCCCGGCGCGGCGGTGGGCTGCCAGCCATAGATGTCGAAATGGGCATAGCGCGGGCTCTCGGTGACGAAGCGGCGCAGGAACAGCGCCGCGGTGATCGACCCGGCGAAGCCAAAGCCCGGCGCATTGTCCAGATCGGCGATGTCGGGTTCGATCACGGCCTCATAGGGCGTCCAGAAGGGCATCCGCCAGACCGGATCGGCCACCCGCCCGCCCGCCTGGGCCAGCGCGGCGGCAAAGCCCTCGTCGTCACAGTAGAAGGGCGCAAGGTCGGGGCCGACCGCCGTGCGCGCCGCCCCGGTCAGCGTCGCCATCGAGATCATCAGGTCGGGGCGCTCCTCATCGGCCAGGGCGAGCGCGTCGGCCAGCACCAGCCGGCCCTCGGCGTCTGTATCGTTGACCTCGACCGTCAGGCCCTTGCGGCTGGTCAGGATGTCCTTCGGCTTCAAGGCATTGCCGGAAATCACGTTCTCGACCGCCGGAATCAGGACGCGCAGCCGCAAGGGCAGCTTCAGGTCCATGATCATCCGCGCCAGCCCGAGGACGGTCGCAGCCCCGCCCATGTCCTTCTTCATCAGCCCCATCAGGGTGCCGGTCTTGATGTTCAGCCCGCCGGTGTCGAAGCAGACGCCCTTGCCCACAAGGGTCAGCGCCGGCCCGCGATCGCCCCAGCGCAGGTCCAGAAGGCGCGGCGCGCGCGGCGAGGCGCGCCCCACCGCATGGATCATCGGGAAGTTCCGCTCAAGCAGCGCCTCGCCTGTGACGGTCTCGATTCCGGCGCCGAATTCTTCCGCCAATGCCCGCGCCGCGCCTTCCAGTTCCTCCGGCCCCATGTCGGCGGCGGGGGTGTTGATGAGGTCGCGGGTCAGGAACTCGCCCCCGGCAATCGCCCGCAACCGCGCCGCATCGCAGCCGGCCGGCGGCTTCAGCCGGGCCTTTGGCCGCCGCACGGTCTTGTAGCGGTCAAAGCGGTAGCCGGCCAAGAGCCAGGCCAGTGCGGCCTCGTTCGCCTCGTCCGCGCCCAGGTCGCCCGCAAGATGCCAGTCGCCCTCGGGCAGGCGTGCCGCGGCCTCGGCCAGGTGAAAGCGGCCGCGTTGGCGAGCCTGCGGTGTGCCAAGGCCGAACGCCGCGCCTGTCGGGCTGCCGTCCGCGCCGGGAAACAGCACAAGCTGGCCAAGGCCGCCGGTGAAGCCTGCCGCCTTGCGCCAGGCCTGTTCCGCAGGGGCGCGCGCGGCGAAGAAACCGTCGGCCCCGGCCTCGGGGACAAGATGAAGCGGCAGCGACGGCGCGGCGGGATCGGCAAAGAGGGGGAGCATGGGCATCCTTCGGTCTGGTCGCGGCCAAGCCTAGAGCCTGTCCGACAAAAGTGGAATCCGGTTTTGTCGAAAGGCAGGCGACCACCAGGTAGCCAGAGCCTGTCCGCAAGCCCCCAACCTGCCCCGGCCACCCGTTGCCCGCCCTCGATGGCCGCCGCCGAAAAGGGTTTCCACCGCTGGCATTGACCTTTAAGAACCGGGCAGAACACCGACGGGGACGAGACATGCACCACGCCAGACCGCTGCCTTCCTACCTCGTGCAACGCTATCACGGCTGGAAGGCCACCACCTGGACCGAGAACCGCGCCTGGTACAAGCGGCTGGCCGAAGATGGCCAGCATCCGCGCGCGATGGTGATCTCGTGCTGCGATTCGCGCGTGCATGTCACCTCGATCTTCGGGGCCGAGCAGGGCGAATTCTTCATCCACCGCAACATCGCCAACCTGGTGCCGCCGCACCAGCCCGACGGCGAGCATCACGGCACCTCGGCCGCGCTGGAATTCGGCGTGGCGGCGCTGAAGGTGCCGCACCTGATCGTGATGGGTCATTCGGGCTGCGGCGGGGTGCGGGGCTGCCACGCCATGTGCTGCGGCGAGGCACCCGAGCTTGAGGAACAGTCAAGTTACGTCGGGCGCTGGATGGACATCCTCAAGCCGCGGTTCGAGAGGGTGCGCCATCTGGACGACCGGGCCGCGCAGATGAAGGCGCTCGAACACGAGGCGGTGCTTATCAGCCTCGAGAACCTGATGACCTTCCCCTTCGTGCGCAGCGCGGTCGAAGCCGGGGACATGGCGCTCCACGGCCTGTGGAACGACATCTCCGACGGCAGCCTGACCCAATACGATCCGGCGGCGGGCGGGTTCGTCGCGATCTGAGGCGGCGGCACGGCGTTCGGCGAAGCGTATTCCAAACCGATTCCTCTGCGGAAACGTGCCCGAGGCAGGCAAAGCGGAACTGACCTTTCCGCGCCACCCTGCATGAGCAAAGGGATCGCGGCGGCCGTGTGCCTGCGCGACGGCCGCCGCGCGCCCATAGCCGCGCGGCGGCCCGGGCAGAGGTGGTCAGGCAGCCTGACGCCGCCTGAGGCCGGTCATTGCAGCACCTGCCCGTCCGGCCAGCCGAGGCTATCCTGCAGGGTGATTTCCTGCTTGGCTCCGGCCTTCAGCGTGAAATCCCACCGCAGGATGCCGCGCTTGCCGTCTTCGTCATGCGCGGTTTCGGGCGGCGTGGCGGTGTAGCTGACCGCCAGCTTCTCCTGTTCCGAATAGGGCACTCGGTCAATGACCCGGACCGGCCAATCCTCCCCGGTCAGGTTCTCGACGGTGATGACCGCCGTTTCATCCAGCCGGTTGGACGAGGTCAGGATGCCCTCTTGCCCCTGGGACCGATCCGGCTCGGCGCGGGTCAGGCGCAGCCCGTCAAGGGCGCCGAAGCCGACCTTGGCCTTGGCCCCGGCGGCGATCAGCGGCAGTTGGCCCTGCCCGGCCAGCGCCCCGTCATGATAGAGCATCGCCGGGCCGGGCAGCAGGATCTGGCCGCTGTCGTTGGTGAATTCGGCCTCGATGTAGGCGGTTTCCTCGTGAAGCGGCACGGCGAGCGCCCGCAGGTCCGGCTTGATCGCCAGCCGGTCGAGCGGCAGGCGCAGCGCCTCGGCCGCGCTGCGCAGGTCGACCGGCGTGGGGTAGTGGTAGGTGACCGTGGCACCCTGATAGGCGAGCACCGGACCTGCGGCCTTGGCTTCGTGTGGCGCCGGTTCCATAACCGGCTCCCCGGCCATGTACCCGAACCCGTCATTGCCGGTAGTCGGGCGGTCGAGCTCTTCCTTGCTGATGATCTGGCGCAGGTCGGGAGAGGGTGTACTGGCGGCGCTCTGCCCGTCCGGCCGGGCGGTCGACAGCGTCAGGTCGACGCCCCGCCAATCCTCGCCGCTGGTCTGGACGATGGCCACACCCCGGTCGATGGTCAGGCCCAGGCCGGTCTGGCGGGTCAGGAAAAGATCGTAGACGGGAAACCACTGAGCCTCGGCGGTGAAGGTCGTGATGTCGACGGTCGCCGGCCCGGCGGCCTTGGCGTTGACCGCGAGTGCCAGCACATCGCCCTCCGCAGAGCCATCGGTCAGCACGGCGAGGGTCTGGCGCGCCTTGTCCAGCGCCTCGCGGTCGGGGGCGAGCGCGCGGTCGGCGGTGTCGGCCTCGACCGTGGCGGCAAGGGCGGCCTGGTGGGCGGCCAGCGCCTGTTCGCCGACCAGCGCCACCAGCGCCTTCAGATCCGCGGGCGTCGTGTCGCCGACCCGACCCAGGCTGCGCAAGAAGGTCAGCTGTTCGCCCGCCGCATCGGCGCGGGCGCGAATTGCGGTGACATCGGCCTGCTTGGTGCGCAGCGCCTTCTCCAGCCGTTTCACGTCGTCCTTGGCGGCCTTGACGGCCGGATCATCCATGTCGCGCAGGGCGGGCTTGCGGTCATGAGTCAGGGTGACGGCACCCAGGGCAACGCCGTCAGACGCGACGACGCGAAGCGCGCCGGGGTCGGTGTCCTTTGGCAAGCTGGCGATGAGCAGTTGGTGGGTACCGGCCGGCAGGGTCAGGGCGACATGGCGCACGACCGCCGCGCCGCTGGGAAAGAT
>JAFEFU010000070.1 GCA_018240425.1 Pseudomonadota bacterium
AGCAGCTGCGCATCCTTCTGGCGCTTCTGGTCCTTGCGGTCTGCGCGAAACTGGCGCTCGACCTGCTGATCCGGCCGGGCGAGCTTTACTCGATCGCGACGCGGGGCCAGGGATGAGCCGCCTGCGCCTTCTCGCCGTCTTCTGCGCCCTCGTCGCCCTGCCAGCCCTGGCGGACGAGCAGGTGGTGCCGGGCCTGAGCGAGGACCGGATCGCGATCACCGCGAACTTCAGCGGCTCGACCCTCCTCATCTACGGCGCGGTCAAGCGCGAGGCGCCGCCCCCGGCCACCGGGCCGCTCGACGTGATCATCACCGTGCAGGGCCCCTCCTCGCCGGTCACTGTGCGGCGCAAGGCGCGCGTCGCGGGGATATGGGTCAACACCGATGCCGTGACCATCGACAGCGCCCCCAGCTTCTACGCCATCGCCACCACCCGCCCCCTCGCCGATATCCTGTCGGACACCGAGGATCTGCGGCACAGGATCTCGATCGAAAGGGCGATCCGCTCGGTCGGCGCGCCCGAAAGGATCGCCGACGCGCAGACCTTCACCGATGCGCTGATCCGGCTGCGCGAGAAGACCGGCATGTACAGCACCCAGGAGGGCACCGTGCGGCTGGCCCAGGACACGCTGTTTCGCACCGACATCAAGCTGCCGGCCAATCTGGTCGAAGGCGTCTACAAGACGCGGATGTTCCTCGTGCGCGGCAAGAAGGTGGTGGGCCTCGACGAGCGCAGCATCTATGTGCGCAAGGTGGGGCTGGAACGCTGGATGTATTACACGGCCCACCACCGCCGTGCGCTCTACGGGGCGCTGTCGCTTGTTCTGGCGGCGTTCGCCGGCTGGGCGGCGTCCGAGGCCTTCCGCCTGGTGCGGCGCTAACCCCGTCCGACCAGCGGCATGGCGCTGGCCATCACCGTCATCGACAGCACGTTGGCCTCGGGCGGCAGGCTGGCCATCGCCAGGACCATGCCGGCGACATCGGCCACGCCCATCATCGGTTCGGGCCGGATGCTGCCGTCGGCCTGGCGCGCGCCCTGGGCGAGACCCGCCGACAGGTCGGTCGCGGCATTGCCGATGTCGATCTGCCCGCACGAGATCCCGAAAGGCCGCCCGTCCAGCGCCAGCACCTTCGTCAGGCCGGTGATCGCATGCTTGGCGACGGTATAGCCCAGCGATCCGGGGCG
Source organism: Pseudomonadota bacterium (assembly GCA_018240425.1). GTDB lineage: Bacteria > Pseudomonadota > Alphaproteobacteria > Rhodobacterales > Rhodobacteraceae > TMP-24. The sequence goes on from JAFEFU010000070.1 coordinate 1,186, forward strand.
CGGCGCCTGCGCCGAGACCGAGCCGTTGTTGATGATCCGCCCGCCCTGCGGCACCTGCGCCCGCATCTGGCGAAAGGCGGCGCGGGCGGCATGGACCATGCCGTGCAGGTTCACATCGACGCTCGCCTGCCAGTCGGCCAGGGGCAATTCGTCGATCAGCCCCGGCGCATGAAAGAGGCCGGCATTGTTGAAGAGCACGTCGATCCGCCCGAAGCGGCGCGCGGCGGCAGCAAAGGCGGCGTCGACCGCGGCCGCGCTGGTCACGTCGCAGGGCAGGCAGAGCGCCCGCTCCGACCCGCCCGCAGCCTCGTTAAGGAGCGCGGCACGGCGGGCAAGCAGCGCCACCGACCAGCCCGCGCCCAGGAACCGTTCCGCGACCGCCCGCCCGATCCCGGACGAGGCGCCGGTGACGAGGATGACCCCGGCCATCCCTCAGAAGGCCTTGAAGGTCATCGTCGTCAGGGTCCGCACGATGCCGGGAATGTCAAAGAGCCGGTCGGACAGGAAATGGCCGACGTCGGCATCCTCGGGGATATAGACCTTGGCGATCAGGTCATACTCGCCCGAGGTCGAATAAAGCTCGGACACCACCTCGCGGTCATAGATCGCGTCGGCAACCTCGTAGGTCTTGCCGGGCTGGCAGCGGAACTGGACGAAAACGCAGCGCATGGGCTTCTCCCTTTTGGCTGAACCTAATGGGTTTCGCACCGGACCGGAACCCGCGCCGCACGGGGCGGCGGCGGAAGCCTCCGGCGGGGATATTTGGACCACAATGAAGGGGGATCACGCCTCGGCTTCGGTGGCATCCAGCGTCAGGGGCGCGGCCGCCCTGGGCAGATCGTCGGTCGTCAGTGCCCCCTGCGGCCGGGCGAGGCGGTTCCTGACCACCCAGTGAAGCCGCTTTTCGGCGCGGGTGATGGCGACATAGGCGAGGCGCTTCCACAGGGGCAGGCCCGCCTCGGTCCGCCCGGTGCGGGCGGCGACGAACAGGTCGGGGGCAAAGACCTGCACCTCCTCCCATTGCGACCCCTGGGCCTTGTGGATCGTCACCGCCGCACCGTGCAGGAACGCGGCACCCATGCGCGCGGCATAGGGGATGAAGGGCTCCTCCTCGTCCGGCAGTTCGATCTTGATGATCGAGGCGGCGGACACGCGCGGATCCTCGGCCCCCATGACATGCAGCCTCGAGAAGCCGGGTTTGGTGCCCGGCCCCAGATAGATGACCTGCGCCCCCTTGATGAGGCCGCGCGCCTCGAGGTCGATGCGTTTCTTGCGGTGTTTCAGCGGCAGCTCGATCCCGTCGCAGATCAGAGGCTCGCCGGGCAGAAGCGCGTCGGCGGGGGCGCCATAGGCGGCGCGGAATGCCTGGATCAGACGGATGCGGGTCTGGTTGCGCCAGACCAGCGCCGGAGAGCGCGCCATCAGCCCCGCATCGACCCGTTCCGCCCAGACCACGCGGTCATCGCGGCGGGCGGCGTCGGCGACCATCTGCTCGAAGGTCTCGAACTGAAGGCTCGCGTCGCCGAGCGCATGGGCCAGGTCGAGGATCGGGCTGTCCTGTTCCTGCCTGTGGACGCGGTGCAGGGTCAGGCGGCGGCCTTCGGGCAGGCGGTCGAAGACCATCTCGCCGGACTGGCCCACAGGGGCCAGCTGGGCCGGGTCGCCGAACAGCACCAGTGTCGGGAAGATCTCGCGCAGGTCATCGAACTGGCGTTCGTCCAGCATCGAGGATTCGTCGATGAAGCCGATGTCCAGGGGCTCTTCGCGCCGCTTCCAGCCAAGGATGAAATCCGATCCGCGCAGGCCCGCCGCCGCCAGGGCGCCGGGGATCGACTTCATCGCGTCATAGAAGCTCCGGGCGCGGTCGAGCGCCTGGTCGGTCAGTCCTTCGACCACAGGCCGGTCGCCGGTTCCGGCCAGCCACTCGGCGATCTTCTCGTACTGGGGGTCATAGACCGGGGTATAGAGGATGCGGTGGATGGTGGTCGCCGGCACGCCCCGCCCGCGCAGGACGCTCGCGGCCTTGTTGGTGGGGGCAAGGATGGCCAGCGTGCGCCGGTCCTTGCGCGGCTTGCCGTCATAATCGCCGGAAATCAGCTCGACTCCCGCCTCGGCGAGGGCGCGGGTCAGGCCGGCCAACAGCATCGTCTTGCCCGACCCGGCCTTGCCGACCAGCGCCAGCACCCCCTGCCGCTCCGGTGCGTCGGGAAGAATCGCGCCCGCGTCGAGATCGACCCCGGCGCCACGCAGCATCTCGGCCACGCGGTCCCAGGCTTCGGCCTGGTCGTCGGAGAAGTTCAGAACCGGCAAGGACATGGCCGCGACCCTAGCCGCGCCCCATGCCCGGCGCCAGAGGCCTCATTCGCTGCCCGCGGCCTTGGCCCCGCCCGGCAGGGGGCCGCTTCTGGAAAAGGCGAGGACCGGCCCGCCCGAGGCCTTCGCAAGGTCGGAGGCCGCCGCCGCCAGCGTCAGATCGATCTGGCGTGACAGATCGTCAAACCCGTTGAGCGTCGCGAAGGCTCTCAGATCGTGAAGAACGTCGAGAATCCACTGGTTTTGCATCTGCGAGCCCCTTGCGAGCGCCTTCCCGATGCACAACCTATACGCGAATTGCGGAGATGCGAAGCAAAATATCGGCGCCGGTCCCCCGGATGAGGGAACCGGCTCGCGGGGCCGGGATCAGCGCCGCCGCCCGGCCTCGAGCGCGTCCTCGAAGGTGCGCAGCCCGGTGCGGGGCGCCTGCACCAGCACCGCCATGTTGCCGGGCTTGTGCTGGTTCTTGCGCATCAGCATGTGGGCGCGCGGGATCTCGGCCCAGGGGAAGACCTCTGACATGCAGGGATCAAGGCGCCGTTCGACCATCAGCTTGTTGGCCGATGCCGCCTGCTTCAGATGGGCGAAGTGGCTCCCTTGCAAACGCTTCTGGTGCATCCACATGTAGCGCACGTCGAAGGTGCAGTTGAACCCAGACGTGCCGGCGCAGATCACCACCATGCCGCCCTTCTTGCAGACCAGCGCCGACACCGGGAAGGTCGCCTCGCCCGGATGCTCGAACACCATGTCGACGCTGACGCCCTTGCCGGTGATGTCCCAGATCGCCTTGCCGAAGCGGCGCGCCTCTTTCAGCCAGTCGTTGTATTCGGCGCTGTTGACCTTGGGCAGCTGCCCCCAGCACTTGAACTCGTTGCGGTTGATGACGCCCTTGGCGCCCAGGCCCATGACGAAGTCGCGCTTGGATTCGTCCGAGATGACCCCGATCGCGTTGGCGCCCGCCGTGTTGATGAGCTGGATCGCGTAAGAGCCGAGCCCCCCCGACGCGCCCCAGACCAGCACGTTCTGGCCGGGCTTCAGGTCATGGGGCTGATGGCCGAACAGCATCCGGTAGGCGGTGGCCAGCGTCAGCGTATAACAGGCCGATTCCTCCCAGGTCAGGTGCTTGGGGCGCGGCATCAGCTGCTGGGACTGGACGCGCGTGAACTGCGCGAAAGACCCGTCCGGCGTCTCGTAGCCCCAGATGCGCTGCGTGGGCGAAAACATCGGATCGCCGCCGTTGCACTCCTCGTCATCGCCGTCGTCCTGGTTGCAATGCACCACGACCTCGTCGCCGACCTTCCAGCGCTTGACCTTGTCGCCCACCGCCCAGACGATCCCCGAGGCGTCGGACCCGGCGATATGATAGGGCTGCTTGTGGCCGTCGAACGGGCTGACCGGCACGCCAAGCGCCGCCCAGACGCCGTTGTAGTTGACGCCCGCCGCCATCACCAGCACGAGCACCTCGTTGCTGTCCAGTTTCCAGGTGTCGACCACCTCGACCTGCATCGCCGTGTCCGGCTCGCCATGCCGCTCCTGGCGGATTGCCCAGGCATACATCTGCTTGGGCACATGGCCGAGCGGCGGCATCTCGCCCAGCTCATAGAGATCCTTCACCGGCGCCTCATAGGGTGCGATCCTCGGGTGGGTGTCCAATGCCATGCGCGCCTCCTGCAAGTCATGCCGCATCGCAGAATCGGACGCGGTTCAAGGGCATGAGATACAGATGGTTGCGCAACAATGCAATGGCTATAGCCAGTCTTTTGTAATTTTATGACTCTGCGGAGTCGTCATCGTGGCCAATCCGGCCAGTTCAGCCACAGTTTTTCTGCGCGCGCATCAAAGACCCTGCAAGACCGAGGCCGCGTAGAAATCAATGATCGGGCGGTGGTCCTCGTTCAGGCTCAGGCGGTCCCCGTCGCGCACAACGAACCGGCGCAGGGCGAAGATCGCCAGCGCCTGATCGACCGCCTCGCCCGCGCCGCCCTCGGGCAACATCAGTTCGGCCCCCGCCGCCGCCAGCCGCGCCGCCAGCGCCTCGGCCCGCGCCACCAGCCTGGCTCGGTCGGTCGCGGCCTCGGCCCCCCAGGCAGCAGCCACCAGCGGCACCGGCAGCACCGGAATAGTGCGGGTGATCTCCTCCATCAGGTGCCCGGCCAGCGCCGCCGTCACATCGCCGTCCCGCCCCCGGGCGAAGGCGGCCAGCGATACCGGCCGGCCAAAACGCACCACCGCATTGCCGAAGCCCCGGAACCGGCCAAGGATCGCCCGCCAGACGTGGCGCCAGACGAAGGCGAGGATCGGGCCGAGGGGCGCGCGGAACCGCCGCACCCCGGCCTGCCGCGCGGCGATCAGCACCCGGTCCTCGACGATCCGGTCATAGTTCAGAGCCACCGGCACGAACACGACATCGCGCCCCGGCGGCAAGGGCGCCTGCACTATATAGCCGAGGATCCCCAGCTTGGCCGGCGCGGTGCGGCCATCCAGCGACAAGCCGCCTTCGGGAAAGATCGCCTGGGTCACGCCCTCGGCGGTGGCCATCTGCACGTAGCGCGACAGCACCCGCCGATAAAGCGGCCGGTCGGATCGGCGGCGGATGAAATAGGCGCCCATCGACCGGATCAGCGCCGACAGCGGCCAGACCCGCGCCCATTCACCGACCGCATAGGACAGCGCCGAGCGCTGCGCCGCCAGATAGGTCACCAGCACGTAATCCATGTTCGAGCGGTGGTTCATCACGAACACCACCGTGGCCTGCGGGTCGATCTCGCCCAGGTTCCGGTCATCGAGCCGCACCCGGTAGAGCAATTGCGCGAACCAGCGCGCGAGCCGGATGCCCCAGGTGAAATAGAACCGCGCCGAAAAGGCCGGGACGATCTCGCGCGCATAGCGCCGCGCGCGTTCCAGGATCACGGTTTCCGGCTCGCCGGTCGCGGCCGCCTCGGCGGCGATGGCCTCGGCCACCTTCGGATCGTGCGCCAGCCGCACGATCATGTCGTGGCGTTCCATCAGCTTGAAGGGCTGGATCGGCCGTTCCAGCCGCCGGTTCAGCCGCTCGACCACGGTTTCCATGCGCCGGCGAAAGAACCAGCGCACCGAGGGAAACAGGAAATGCGAAAAGAAGGCCGTCAGCGCGAAGGCGATGATCAGCAGGAACAGCCACAGGGGAAGGCTTATCGTCGTCGTCATGCTGGCGCGAAGCTATACAACCCTCGGGCACAAACCAACTCCCCTCCTGTTCGCCCATGCCGCAATGCAGCGAATTGACAAGGTTCATATCTGTCGCCTATCTCTGCATTGGCGAAATATTCTTGCCCGAACGATTCAGGAGGCCGCGATGACCGAGGTTCAGAAGGAAAAGCCCTGGCTGTTCCGCACCTATGCAGGCCATTCGACGGCGGAAAAGTCCAACGCGCTTTACCGCGCCAACCTCGCCAAGGGCCAGACCGGCCTGTCGGTCGCCTTCGACCTGCCGACCCAGACCGGCTATGACAGCGACGATCCCCGCGCAATGGGCGAGGTTGGCAAGGTCGGGGTGCCAGTCTGCCACCTGGGCGACATGCGGGCGCTGTTCCGGGACATCCCGCTCGAGCAAATGAACACCTCGATGACCATCAACGCCACCGCCCCCTGGCTTCTGGCGCTCTACATCGCGGTGGCCGGGGAACAGGGCGCCGACATCGCCGCGCTGCAAGGCACCGTCCAGAACGACATCATCAAGGAATACCTCAGCCGCGGCACCTACATCTGCCCGCCAAAGCCGAGCCTCGGGATGATCACCGATGTCGCGGCCTACACGGCGGAACATCTGCCGAAATGGAACCCGATGAACGTTTGTTCCTACCACCTGCAAGAGACCGGCGCGACGCCGGAACAGGAACTGGCCTTCGCGCTGGCAACCGGCATCGCGGTCCTTGACGACCTCAGGGGCAAGGTCGCGGCGAAAGACTTCCCGGCGATGGTCGGCCGCATCTCCTTCTTCGTGAACGCCGGCATCCGCTTCGTCACCGAGCTCTGCAAGATGCGCGCCTTCACCGAGCTGTGGGACGAGATCTGCCGCGACCGCTACGGGATCACCGAGGAGAAATACCGCCGCTTCCGCTACGGCGTGCAGGTCAACAGCCTCGGCCTGACCGAACAGCAGCCGGAAAACAACGTCTACCGCATCCTTCTCGAAATGCTGGCCGTCACCCTGTCGAAAAACGCCCGCGCCCGCGCCGTCCAGCTTCCGGCCTGGAACGAGGCCTTGGGCCTGCCCCGCCCCTGGGACCAGCAATGGTCGCTGAGGATGCAGCAGATCCTCGCCTATGAAACCGACCTGCTGGAATACGGCGACCTCTTCGACGGAAACCCCGTGATCGCCGCCAGGGTCGAGGCGCTGAAGCAGGGCGCGCGCGAGGAACTGGCGACGCTCGACGGCATGGGCGGGGCGATCGCGGCGATCGACTACATGAAGGGCCGGCTTGTCGAATCGAACGCCGCCCGCATCAACCGGATCGAGACCAATGAAACCACGGTCGTCGGCGTCAACCGCTGGCAGGCGGGCGAGGCCTCGCCGCTGACGGCGGGCGACGGGGCGATCCTGACCGTCGACCCCTCGGTCGAGGCCGACCAGATCAGGCGCCTGAACGCCTGGCGCGCGAAACGCGACCCGCAGGCGGTGGCCGCAGCCTTGGCCGCCCTGCGCGCGGCCGCACAATCCGGCGCCAACATCATGCCCGCCTCGGTCGCGGCGGCCAGGGCCGGCGTCACCACCGGCGAATGGGCCGGTGTCCTGCGCCAGGTCCACGGCGAATATCGCGGCCCGACCGGCGTGTCGCGCAGCCCCTCGAACCGCACCGAGGGGCTGGAGACGATCCGCGAAGCCGTCGATCTGGTGTCAAGGAAACTCGGTCGCCGGCTCAAGTTCCTGATGGGCAAGCCCGGCCTCGACGGCCACTCGAACGGCGCCGAACAGATCGCCGCCCGCGCCCGCGACTGCGGCATGGACATCACCTATGAAGGCATCCGCCTGACCCCCGAACAGATCGTCGCCCGCGCCGCCGAGGAACAGGCCCACGTCGTCGGCCTCTCGATCCTGTCCGGGAGCCACCTGCCGCTGATCGCCGAGGTGATGGAGCGGATGCGCGGCGCGGGCCTTGGCCATGTGCCGGTGATCGTCGGCGGCATTATCCCCGACGAGGACGCCGCCCGCCTGACCGCGATGGGCGTCGCCCGCGTCTACACGCCCAAGGATTTCGAGCTGAACCGGATCATGGGCGATATCGTGGCGCTGGCGGAGCCGAAGGCGGTGGCGGCGGAGTGAGTGGGGGCGATCGCAGCGGGCGTGCGGAGAGGTTTGGCCCCTTAGGTGTCGTTAAGACGGAGCGCGGCGCCGCCCAATAGCTTGAGCGCGCCTTTACTAAATCGGCCTCGCTTACTGCGCAGGACGGAACCGCGTGCCGATACTGATGTGATCTCGCTCGTATCCAAGAACCGCTTCTGCGATATCTTGATGGCCAGCTTCCCTGCGTGAGATGAAGTACCACCAGAAGTCTTCGGTTTCCAGCGTCTCCTGAAGCTTTCTGGACTTCATCGTGAATAGTTTGTCCTGAGCGGTTGTAAACTGGAACGGTGTCTTTTCCCGAAAGTGGCGCTGTGCGTAGTCGAGGGAGCTGTGGGCCAGCCTGATACAATCTCGGGCGGCATTGGCGCGGACGACCCCCTGCGGCGTCTGTACACGATCTGGATTGGCGCATAGGTCGGTGTACATCGATGGTTCGCGCCCGCGCTTCAGATCAAAAATCAGATCAAGCGCCACCTTCAACGCTTCGCGCGGATCAGGGTTGCTCAACGCCCATATGCCTAGTGCGTAGGTGATCTTTTGCGCGTGGCTTTCCATGTTCGCTTTCAACTTCGTGCATACTGCTGGATCAGACAAGTTGCGGTTCTGGGTGTCAAAAGCGAGCAGCGCTTTGCCTGCCTCCTCGATGCACGCGACTGCTAAGAAGTAGGCTCGCGCATTGTGGCCATTTGCATGCAGGAGCGAGGCTTCAGCGAGCAGTTCATCTGCGTTGCGAAGCGCGGCTTCACTGTAGGAACGCAGAAGTCCAGCTGTCATCTTGGGCGTGTTCGGTGATGCCATGTGCTAATCCTGTCGTTTCAATGATGGGCGGTGGGTCAGCGACTCGAACTGCGGAGAGGTCCGTCCTTTGCTACACGCCAATTGCCAAGCATTTCCAGCACCCTCCCCCTCCACCCCACCTCACAAACCCCATTAACCTTCCCGCAACCCTCGCCTATCCTCGCCCCCGACCAAACGGCGAGGAACCCCATGACTATCCATATCGGCGCGAAGCCTGGCGAGATTGCCGAAACCGTCCTCATGCCGGGCGACCCCTACCGGGCGAAATGGGCGGCCGAGAGGTTCCTGACGAACCCCGTCTGCGTCAACCAGGTGCGCGGCATGCTGGGCTTCACCGGCACCTGGCGCGGCAACCGCGTGACCATCCACGGCTCGGGCATGGGCATGCCGTCCCTGTCGATCTATGCCAATGAACTCATTCGCGATTTTGGCGCGAAAACCCTGATCCGCATCGGCTCGGCCGGCGCCATGCAGACCCATGTGAAGCTCCGCGACGTGGTGATCGCCATGACCGCCTCGACCATGTCCACACCCTCGCGCGGCTTCTTCCGCGACCTGCAGTTCGCCCCCTGCGCCGACTTCGGCCTTGTGGAAAAGGCGGTGGCGGCCGGCCGGGCCAGGGGCACGGCGCTTCATGTCGGCGGCATCTATTCGGCCGATGTCTTCTACGACGAACGCCCCGACCTGAACGAGGCGCTGACCCGCCACGGCTGCCTCTGCGTCGAGATGGAGGCGGCCGAACTTTACACCGTCGCCGCCCGGCACGGGGCGCGCGCGCTTGCCGTCCTGACCATCTCCGACCACCTCCTGACCTATGAGGATCTGAGTGCCGGGGAACGCGAAAAGGGCTTTGGCGAGATGGTCGAAATCGCGCTGGCTGCCGCCTTCGGCTAGCCCCGCGCCAACAGCTCGGCCACCCGCGCCCGGATGCTCCCCGGCCGCGCCGGTCGCAGCATCGTCAGGGACAGGGCGCGCGGCAGGCGCACCCGCGTCGGGAACGGCGCGACCAGCGCGCCCGAGGCGAGCGCCGGGGCCACCAGCGCCTCGTGCCCCATCAGCACGCCCGCCCCCGCGACCGCCTCGCGCATCGCCAGCGCATAAAGCGAAAAGACCGGCCCCCTGGGCGTGAAGCCCCAGCCCGGCACCGCCTGCGCTGCCCACATCGCCCAGTCCCCGGCCCAGGTGCTGTCGGTCAGGCAGGGAACCCGCGACAGGTCGGCGGGTTCGCGCAGGCTGGCGGCCAGCGCGGGCGCGCAGACCGGATAGATCACGTCCGCGGCCAGCGCCCGGCCCTCGCCCCCGGGCAGGAAGAAGAGGCTGAGGTCAAAGGGAATGCGCTTCAGGTCGGGGGGCCGTTCCAGCGCCGTCACCGACAGGCTGGCCTCCGGCAGCGCGGCGCGGATCGCCGCGAGGCGCGGTTGCAGCCACAGATCGGCGACGGCCGGCAGGGTGGCGATGTGCACCGCCCCCGGCGCCGCCTCGGCGCGCAGCACCTGCACCGCCTCGCCCAGGGCGTCAAACGCGGCGCGAAGCGAAGGCGCCGCCCGTTCGCCCACCGCCGTCAGCCGGACACCCCGCGCCTGCCGGTCAAAGAGGTCGGCGCCCAGATGATCCTCCAGCGCCTTGACCTGCGCCGCGACCGCGCCCGCCGTCACCCCCAGCTCGGCGGCCGCCGCCGCGATCCCGCCCAGCCGCGATGCCGCCTCGAAGGCGCGAAGCGCGTTCAGCGGAGGGGCTTTCGGACGGGGCGGGGCGACGGGCATGTTCAGACCCAATTATTCTAGCCCTAGTTTCTCGCAAATCTCGCTTGCCGCGTCCAGCCCCGCCCGCCACTCTTCCACCGAACGAAAAGGAGATCGTCATGGCCCACCTCGACAGCCACCCCTGGATGCCCGCCGCCTGTGACGCCCTGGTGGCACGCATCGCCACCGAAACCGCAGGCTCGCCCAGCGGCGCGGTCGCCGACCGGCTTGAAAGCCTGATGGTCATGAACGCCGACATCCATGACCGTGACTGCTTCAACCTCAATCCGGCGACCAACGCGATGAACCCGCGCGCCGAGGCCGCCCTGTCGCGCGGGCTGGGCGCGCGCCCGTCGCTCGGATATCCGGGCGACAAGTACGAGATGGGGCTGGAAGCGATCGAGGAAATCGAAGTGATCGCTGCCGAGCTCGCCTGCGAGATCTTCGCCGCCCGCCATGCCGAGGTGCGGGTCTTCTCCGGCGCGATAGCCAATCTCTACGGCTTCATGGCCCTCGCTCGGCCCGGCGACGCGATCATCGCGCCCCCGCCCGCGATCGGCGGCCACGTCACCCACCACGCGGCAGGTTGTGCCGGGCTTTACGGCCTGACCACCCATGCCGCGCCAGTCAATGCCGACGGCTATACGATCGATCTCGACGGGCTGGCGGCGCTGGCCCGCCAGGTGCGGCCGAAACTCATCACCGTGGGCGGAAGCCTGAACCTCTTCCCCCATCCGGTGCGCGAGGCGCGCGCCATTGCCGATGCGGTCGGGGCGAAGGTGCTTTTTGACGCCGCCCACCAGTGCGGGATCATCGCCGGCCGCCAATGGGCCAACCCGCTCGCCGAGGGCGCGCACCTGATGACCATGTCCACCTACAAGAGCCTTGGCGGGCCAGCGGGCGGGCTGATTGTCACAAACGATGCCGGCATCGCCCAAAGCCTCGACAGGATCGCCTTTCCGGGCATGACCGCCAACTTCGACGCGGGCCGGGTGGCCGCGCTGGCGCTAACGCTTCTCGACTGGCGCGAGCATGGCAAGGCTTATGGCGCGAAGATGATCGCGGTGGCGCAGGCGCTGGCCCGGGCGCTGGCCGCCGAGGGGCTGCCGGTCTTTGCCGGCGACAGGGGAGCGACGCAGTCACACCAGTTCGCGGTCGAGGCGGCGGCCTTCGGCGGCGGGCAGGCGGCGGCAAGGACCTTGCGCAAGGCGGGGTTCCTGACCTGCGGCATCGGCCTGCCGCTGCCCGAGGTGGCGGGCGACCTGAACGGACTGCGCCTTGGCACACCAGAGATCGTCCGCCGCGGCGTGACCGAGGCCCATGCCCCCGAACTCGCCCGGCTGATCGCGGCGGCGCTGCGCTCGAACGACCCCGCGGCGCTGGCGCCCGAGGTGGCGGCGCTGCGCCGGACCTTCACCGGCCTGCACTACGTCCGCGCCTGAGGCGGGGGTTTTCCACCCCCGGACCCCCGGAGGATATTTGCGGACAGAAAGTGTCAGACCCCGTGCGAGCGGTCGTAGCCGTTGGGCGGCGGCGGCCGCCAGCCGGCCAGCGCCGCGGGATCGGGGGCAAGCACCTCGACCTTCAGCGGATGGCAGCGCGCCCCGTCCGAGGAATGTTCGGCCGAACAGTCGCCGCCCGGACAGGCCGAAAGCGCCCCCAGCAGGTCGATCTCGGCGAGGAATTCCAGGCAGTCTCCCGGCCGCACCGGCGAGGCCTTCATGAAGTACTGGCCGGTGTCGCGGGTAAAGCCGGTGCACATGAAGACGTTGAGCACGTCGTGGACATGGGTTTCGGCCTCGCGCAGGGCCAAGCCGGTTTCGGCGGCCAGCGCCCGCGTCAGGTTCGAATGGCAGCAATGGTGATACTGGCCGCCGCCCGAGAGCAGGTTGTGGGTATAGGGATCGCAGCGGGTGCCGATCACGTCATGGATCGAACCGCCGAAGGCGTCGAACCCGTACCAGTCGAGCGTGTCGCGGATGATCGTGGCCATCGGGCGCAGATGAGGCAGGCAGGACCACATCCGGTCGCCGGTCGACAGGTGGGTGCCGTGCAGCGCCCTTGTCTTGCCGGAAAAGAACCGCTCGGATAGGTCGGTCGCGCTCCACAGGTTCAGGTCGCCGACCTGCGGACCCTCGACGCAGCTGATGCGAAAGACCTGCCCCGCCTGCACATGAAAGGCCCGTGCCTCGCGCGGGGGGACGAGAATTTCGCTGACCGGGGCCAGCCTGGCGCGGATCGCGCGGCAGAGGTCCCTGTCGGGGTGCGACAGGCCCTCGACCGGATAACAGATGACGGGCGGCACGGCCCGGCGGGCGCCGGCGTCGGCGGGGGCGGCATGTTCGGGTGCGGGTTTCATCCTTGATCCTCCCTCACCCGACCATGCCGCCTGAATCGCGCCGGAGGAAGGGGGATCGCGCCTCAGCCGCCCGGCGCCCGCACTTCCTCGACCCGCAGCACGTCCTGGCGGCCGTCGCGGGTCAGCCAGGCGATCGACTGGCCGGCCCGCAGCCCCAGAAGCCCGGTGCCGATCGGGGTCAGGACAGAAATCCGGCCCCGGCCGATGTCGGCCTCCTCGGGCCAGACCAGCGTGACCTCGCGAACCCCGCCGCTCTTGGTGCTGTAGCGCACCCACGACCCCATGCGCACCACATCAGCGGGCAAACGCGCCTCGGGCACGACCTCGGCGCGCGCCAGTTCGGTCAGAAGCGCCTCGCCCGCCGCTCCGGCGGTCATGGCGGCAAGCCGATCCTGGTCGGTGTCGCCGACAAGGATCGGGGGGCGGGACAGGTGGAGAGGGGTCATGGTGGCCTCGTGCTGACAGGGGGCCGCGGCGCGACACTGGCGCGGCGACCGGACAGGAAGGATGGGGAAAAATGGGCGGATTACCCTAAGGCTGGCGCCCGGTCACAACCTTAGGGCCGCAGTCCTGCGACAGGATGCATGCGGCACAGCCGGATCAGCGAAGGATCGAAACCGATGGTCATCGGCTTCATTTAGGGTCGCGGCGCCGGAAGTCAATGGCCGCCCGCCGGCGGCAGGCGCAGGCAGCGCCGCGGCGCGCCCGTCGTCACCGCGCCGCAGGCGGCACAGCGGTAGTGGCCGGCCCCCAGCGTCCGGTCCTCGCGCCAGCGGCAGTCGCGGGTCAGCCGGGTGCCGCGGCGGGCGAGCCAGGCATAGGCGAAGACCCCGACGACCAGCACCAGAAGCAGGAGCGGCACCGCCCTACCCCCGCCCGGCGGCAAGTGCTGAACGAGGCCGCGGATCACCCATCGGCGAGAAACCGCGCCGGCACCGCCTCGCGGTAGGGAAACAGCGGAAAGTAGGGCCGCGCCTCGGCCAGGGTGCGCGCCACCGAGGGGCGCGCGGCCAGCCGGTCGAAATAGGCCGACAGGTGGCGCCGGCGGGTGCCGAAGGGCTGGACGATGCCGGCATAGAACAGCGCCGGGGCCGCCGCGCAGTCGGCAAGGCTGAACCTGTCGCCCACCGCCCAGCCGTGACCCGCGAGCTGCCGGTCGAGCAGATCATAGGCGGCCTCGATCTGCGCCCGCGCCTCGGCCACTCCGTGCGCGTCGGCCTGGCCCTCGGGTCTCAGCCGGTCGAGGACGATCTTCTGCATCGGCTGGTGAACATGCTGGTCGAAGACCCGGTCCCAGAGCCGGACCTGAAGCGCGAGCGCCGCATCCCCGGGCAGGAGCGGCGCGGGGCCGGGGTAATGGCGGTCGAGATGCTCGATGATGATCGTCGATTCAGGCAGCGAAAGGCCGCGCTCCGCATCCTTCAGCACCGGAAACTTGCCAAGGGGCCATTCCGCCACCAGCAGGGCGCGCGACGTCGCATCGCCGAGATCGACGATCACCGGATCGAAGGCCGTGCCGTTCTCGTAAAGCGCGACCAGCACCTTGTGGCAGAACGAAGCGAGCGGATGGAAGTAGAGGGTGAGGCTCATCGGACACCAGGGGACAGGGGCCAAGCGTCCGGTCAGCCTAGACCGGCCCGGCGAGAGGGGCAATCACCCGGCCGCCCCCTATTCCTTGATGACGTGCCACTTGCCGCCCAGGCCATCGCCCTTCATGTCGCCCTTGGCCTTGTCGCCGGCGAAGAAGTAGAGGGGCTTGCCGTCATAGGTCCATTGCATCTTGCCGTCGGTGCGCTTGACCAGGTTCCAGTCCTTCTTCATCGCCTCGCCCTTCTTGCCGAGATAGGGCGGCCACTTGGCGGCGCAGTCCTTGTAGCAGCTGGGCTTGCCGCCGCTGTCGGCGTCGAAGGTGTAGAGTGTCATCCCCTTGGCGTCGGTCAGCAGGCTGGCGGCGAAAGCACCCGCCGCGCCAGAGAAGAAGCAGGCAACGGCAAGGGCTGCGGTTGCGATTTTCGGACGCATGATCTGGTCTCCTTTTGGCCGGACCGGACACCGCCGCCTCTCGGGCGGCCGCATGACCGCGCGGGCAGGCTGTCCGGTTTCGCCGGAAGAAGTTTACCCGCGCGCGCCGCTGGCGGCGGTCACGATGCGTCGCAGGGAATCACGTTTGCGGGACGGGCACCGGCCCCCTTTACACCACCCGGTCCACCACCATCTTCTTGATCTCGGCGATCGCCTTGGCCGGGTTCAGGCCTTTGGGGCAGGTCTTGGTGCAGTTCATGATCGTGTGGCAGCGATAAAGCTTGAACGGGTCTTCCAGGTCGTCCAGCCGCTCGCCTATCCCTTCACAGACACGCACGAACCGCATCAATCGCGTGTTCCCAACTCGGCCTCGCTCCTTTCTGGTTTGCTCCCGGCGGCGCAAGCGAAAATACGCCGGGCAAAAAAGACGCCCTCAGTGCATCAATTCGATCCCGGGCTTTCCCACCGAATGGAATGGCGACGGCATGAGGCAGCAAGTCAAGCTGGCGTTTCAGATAACGCGGAGCACAAAGCCGATCCTTAAATCCGCCGGCCTCACTTTCGATTGAGCAAAGCCTACCTTCTGTCAGCCAAACATGCTGCAATTGTTGGTCAAAGTCTAAGCCAGGCCAGACTTGATCCAAAAACCAGCGGGCATTTCGATGAAAGAGATCGGTTCCATTGCGGAAAATTCGATAGGTCTCTGCTATCGTTCGCCTCAGCATTTCTTGAGGGGACGCGCAGCCACTGTAGTCGTCGCCTTCATAGGGATGACCCGGCTCTGCGAAGATCATGACGACCTTCACATCACGCAACTCGCCTGTTGCCCCAAGAAAACCCCTCGGAACGTGCCCCCTCTCAGGTATCCAACGGGCTTGAGCGCAGGAACCAAACTCCGGGCAAGGCTGAAAGGCCGATAGCAGCACTTCACAAAGTGCACGGTGAGGCAGGCGTAGTTGCATCACACCACCCGGTCGACCATCATCTTCTTGATCTCGGCGATCGCCTTGGCCGGGTTCAGGCCCTTGGGGCAGGTCTTGGTACAGTTCATGATCGTGTGGCAGCGATAAAGCTTGAACGGGTCTTCCAGGTCGTCCAGCCGCTCGCCCGTCGCCTCGTCGCGCGAGTCGCTGATCCAGCGGTAGGCATGGAGCAGCGCGGCCGGCCCGAGGTAGCGGTCGGGATTCCACCAGTAGGACGGGCAGGCGGTCGAACAGCAGGCACACATGACGCATTCGTACAGCCCGTCGAGCTTCTTGCGGTCGTCGATCGACTGGCGCCATTCCTTGGCCGGGCGGTTGGTGGTGGTCTCGAGCCAGGGCTTGATGCTGGCGTGCTGCGCGTACCAGTGCGTCAGGTCGGGGACCAGGTCCTTGACCACCGGCATGTGCGGCAGGGGATAGATGGCGACGTCGCCCCTGACCGCGTCCAGCCCGTGGATGCAGGCCAGCGTGTTGATGCCGCCGATGTTCATGGCGCAGGATCCGCAGATCCCCTCGCGGCAGGACCGGCGGAAGGTGAGGGTCGGATCGACCTCGTTCTTGATCTTGATGAGCGCGTCCAGAACCATCGGCCCGCACTTGTCCATGTCGAGGAAATAGGTGTCGACGCGGGGGTTTTCCCCGGTGTCGGGGTCCCAGCGGTAGATGCGGAACTTGCGGACATTCCTGCCCTCGGGCCGGGGCCAGGTCTTGCCGACGCGGACTTTCGAATTCTTGGGAAGCGTGAACTGGACCATCTTATCCCTGCCTTCCGGCCTGTCAGTAAAGCGGATGTTTCGGCGGTTGACCGGATTTCCGGACAACGCAGTCGTAATAGGCCATCGCCGGATCGTCGGCCTGGCCAGCGCCGGGCGTCAGGTCGATACCGACGCCCACCGAACTCCAGCCGCCCGAACCGACGCCGATGCCGACCGAGGTGCGAGGGCTGCGCCCCACGTAAGGCTGGGCCCGGCATTCGGCCTCGGCCCGCGGCAGGGGGATCGGCGGTGGCGGTGCGCAGGCCGTCAGTAGCGTGAGGCCGGGTGAAAGCAATGCCAGACGAACGAGTCTCACTGGCGATACTCGTCCGAAGGGTCGGCTTTGGCCTCGATAAGCTTGTGAACGAGAATGCTCCACTTCTCTTCCCGGCTCTCCGCCCTCTGAATGTCGACGCGCAGTCGGTCCACCAGGTGACCCAGTTTCTTGGGTGACGACTTCCAGAAGCCTTCGACATGAAACTGCATCTCAGCTTCGCGGATAGCTTCCTCTAGTTCGCCGCCATGCTCCATTGCATCGAGTATCGAGGTCGACCTGACCAATTCATCCGCGATAAGCGAAGTCGGCTGATTCTCCTGAAAAAGGACGAGAATATCTTGCAGATTCGAGCGCAGGCTCGCCTTCATGGTCGCTTCAGTCATCGCGTAACTCCATCCTCCGGGTTAGTCTGGCGACCTCGCCACGCAACTCCGCAATCATGACTTCATGCCGGTGCCTATCCTTTTCAAGTGTCGCGACGTGGGCGTCCAAACTAGTCATGTGGTTGACCAAGTCATCTAGCCGATCAATCAAATCGCTGAGTTTGCGATCAATCGACCGGAACCGATGCAAGGAAAGGTCGATGGGGTCGGATGGCATTGGCAATCTCAATAAACCCTCGTCTTCGGCGCGATCTTCTTCAGGTCGATCCCTCCCTCGGCCTCGGTGGTCAGCGGATCGAGGTGCACGGGGCGGTAGTCAAGCCGCACCTCGGTGCCATCGACGCGGGCCAGCGAATGCCTGCGCCAGTCGGCGTCGTCGCGGTTGGGGTAATCCTCGTGGGCGTGCGCGCCCCGGCTTTCCTTCCTCGCCTCGGCGGCGACGATGGTGGCCAGCGCGTTCGGCATCAGGTTGGTCAGTTCCAGCGTCTCCATCAGGTCGCTGTTCCAGATCAGCGAACGGTCGGTGACCTTCAGGTCGGCGATCTTGGCCGCGACCTTCTCCATCTTCCGCACCCCCTCGGCCAGCGTCTTGTCGGTGCGGAACACCGCGGCATCGGCCTGCATGGTCTTTTGCATCTCCAGCCGCAGGTCCGCGGTCGGCACCGCCCCGCCGGCATGGCGCAGGCCGTCGAAGCGCGCCAGCGCCCGGTCGACCTCGGTCCGGTTGGTGGCCGGCGCCGGGCCGCCGGGCTTGACGACCTGCCCCGCGCGGATCGCCGCGGCGCGGCCGAAGACCACCAGGTCGATCAGGCTGTTCGACCCCAGCCGGTTCGCGCCGTGAACCGAGGCACAGCCGGCCTCGCCCACCGCCATCAGGCCGGGGAAGACCGCATCGGGATTGGCGGCGGTCGGGTTCAGCACCTCGCCCCAGTAATTGGTCGGAATCCCGCCCATGTTGTAATGGACCGTCGGCAGGACCGGGATCGGCTCGCGCGTCACGTCGACGCCGGCAAAGATGCGGGCCGATTCCGAAATGCCGGGCAGGCGTTCGTGCAGGGTCTCGGGCGGCAGGTGGCTGAGGTTCAGGAAGATGTGGTCCTTGTGCTCGCCCACGCCGCGGCCCTCGCGGATCTCGATGGTCATGCAGCGGCTGACCACATCGCGCGAGGCCAGATCCTTGTAGTGCGGCGCATAGCGTTCCATGAATCGCTCGCCTTCCGAATTGGTCAGATACCCGCCCTCGCCCCGCGCGCCCTCGGTGATGAGGCACCCCGCTCCGTAGATGCCGGTCGGGTGGAACTGCACGAACTCCATGTCCTGAAGGGGCAGGCCCGCCCGCGCCACCATGCCGCCGCCGTCGCCGGTGCAGGTATGGGCCGATGTGGCGCTGAAATAGGCGCGTCCATAGCCGCCGGTGGCCAGCACCACCATCCTTGCGTTGAAGACATGGATCGTGCCGTCGTCCAGCTTCCAGCAGACGACGCCGGTGCAGGCGCCTTCGGTGATGATGAGGTCGATGGCGAAATATTCGATGAAGAACTCGGCCTTCTGCTTCAGGCTCTGCCCGTAGAGCGTGTGCAGGATCGCATGGCCGGTGCGGTCGGCGGCGGCGCAGGTGCGCTGGACCGGGGGGCCCTCGCCGAACTCGGTCGTGTGGCCGCCGAAGGGGCGCTGGTAGATCTTGCCCTCTTCGGTGCGGCTGAAGGGGACGCCGTAATGTTCCAGCTCGTAGACCGCCTTGGGGGCCTCGCGCGCCAGATATTCCATCGCATCGGTGTCGCCCAGCCAGTCCGATCCCTTCACCGTGTCATACATGTGCCATTGCCAGGAATCCGGCCCCATGTTGCCAAGCGAGGCCGCGATCCCCCCCTGCGCCGCCACCGTGTGCGAGCGGGTCGGGAACACCTTGGTCACGCAGGCGGTGCGCAATCCCTGCTCGGCCATGCCGAGCGTGGCGCGCAGGCCGGCGCCCCCGGCCCCCACCACCACCACGTCATAATCATGCGTCTCGTACGGATAGGCAGTCATGCTCAAGCCTTCAATGTGATCACGATCAGCGCATAGAGCCCCACCGCCGTGACCGCGTAGGACAGCGAGAGGGCGGCGATGACCAGCGCCTTGCGCCAGGTGCCGCGGGTATAATCCTCGATCATCATGGTCGCGCCCTTGGCGAAATGGCGCATGCCGACGAAGACTGCCAGCCCCATCGGGATCGACACATAGGGCTGCATCAGCAGATACCAGGCATCGCCATAGGGCAGCGTCAGGGCGCGGCCGACACAATAGACGAACCAGGGCACAAGGAAGGCCAGGCCCACCGCCGAGGCCTGCATGTACCAGTGGTGTTCGGTGCCGCTGCGGGCCGAGCCCCGGCCGGTGGCGCGCTTGCGGTCGGTGATATAGCGCATGTCCGCCCCTCAGATCACGAGAAAGGTCAGGAAGGTCAGCAGGAACGATCCCACGATGAGTCCCCAGCCCAGCATTTCGGCCGTCGGAAGATCGAGGCCTCGGCCCGCATCGAACCACAGGTGCCGCAGCCCCGCCAGATAGTGATACCAGACCGCCCAGAGCGACAGGGTCAGCACCACCTCGCCCGGCCAGGAATGGACGATGCCGTTGACCAGATCGTAGTAGGCTCCGCCCTGGGTCATGGCGAACATCCACCAGACGATCAGGATGGTGCCGACGATCAGGCCGTTGCCGGTGATCCGGGTCAGGATCGAGGTGAACGATGTCAGCTGCAGACGGTAATAGGTTCCGAGCATGAAAGGCGAAAGCGGCCGGGGATGCCGGTCCGGATGTTTGGTCGTGTCCGCCATGATCTCATCCTGTCATCCTGTCGCCGGGCCGGGCCGCAACCGCTGCCCCGCGCCGGGATCGTTCCCTGAATAGCGGATTTCGCCGGCATGTCACGCCCAAAGGCCGACAAAATCCTTGCCTTTCCAACCTCGCCAGGCCAACCGAGATCAATGTGATCACAGTTCGCAATTGAGCGATCACAAAAAGACACCTGCCGTCAGACCGGAACCAGCGCCCAATAGTCGAGGTCGAGAAGGACTTCGGGCAGGTACTTCCCGTCCGCCCCCTTCAGCGCGAAGGGTGCCGCCCCGTCCTTCACCGCCACCAGCCGGAGCCGCAGCGCCCCCACCCCCGGCGCGGCGGTCTCGGCCCTGTCCAGAACCTCGGACCAGGCCCGCACCGTATCGCCGGCGAAGCAGGGATTGGCATGGGCGCCCGCGTTCAGCGCCACGATCATCTGCGCGTTGGCCAGCCCGTTGAACGACAGGGCGCGCGCCAGCGAGATCACGTGCCCGCCGTAGATCAGCCGCTTGCCGTCCTCGCGCTGCGTGCGGTCGAAATGGACCTTGGCGGTGTTCTGCCACAGCCGCGTCGCCAGCATGTGCTCGGCTTCCTCGACGGTCACGCCGTCGACATGGTCGATCTTCTCGCCCACGGCATAGTCGCCCCAGCGGTGCGGCTCGCCCGACAAGGTGAAGTCATGGCGGCGGAAATCCAGCCCTTCCGGGATGGCGAGCGTTGCCGGATCGACCACCGGCGCCAGGTCGGGCACCCTTGGCGCGGGCGCGGGCGCGGCCTTGTCGCGCTTCCTGACCATCACCCAGCGGACATAGTCCAGAACCGCCTCGCACCGCTGGTTCAGGCCGCGCGTCCTGACCCACACGACACCGGATGCACCGTTCGAATTCTCCTTCAGCCCGATCACCGTCGATTCCGACCTGAGCGTG
The DNA here is from genome assembly GCA_018240425.1 of Pseudomonadota bacterium. GTDB lineage: Bacteria > Pseudomonadota > Alphaproteobacteria > Rhodobacterales > Rhodobacteraceae > TMP-24. The sequence goes on from JAFEFU010000070.1 coordinate 21,887, forward strand.
TCGCCCGGCCAGACCGGCTTCAGCCAGCGGCCCTCGGCATAGCCCAGATTGGCGATGGCGTTCAGGGAAATGTCCGGCACCGTCTTGCCGAAGACGGTGTGAAAGGCGATCAGGTCATCGAGCGGTGCGGAGGGGAGACCGCAGGCCCGGGCGAATTCGTCCGACGAACAGAGTGCGCCCCGCGCCGGATAAAGCGCGTGGTAAAGCGCCCGCTCTCCGCCCGACAGGGTCCGGGGCACGGCGTGGACGATCACCTCGTCCAGGCGGTAATCCTCGAAGAACCGGCCGGGGTTGGTCTTCATCGCGTCACTCCATGCATCATCCGGCTCCGGCTCAGCCGCCGCTCGCCGCGATGGCTGCGGCCCGCGCGATGATCCGTTCGGCGCCAACGACATGCAGCCGCTCGACGATCCGGCCATCGACAACCGCAACGCCCCGGCCTGCCCTCTCCGCCTCGGCATGGGCGGCGATCTGGCGGCGGGCCAGGTCAAGCTCGCCCTCCGATGGCGCAAAGACCTCGTTGGCGACGGCGATCTGGGCGGGGTGGATCAGGGTCTTGCCGTCAAAGCCCATGTCGCGGCCCTGATTGCACTCGACCTTCAGCCCCTCGTCATCCTTGAAGGCGTTGTAGACCCCATCGACGACGATCCGCCCATAGGCCTTTCCGGCCAGGAGGCACAGGGACATCGCGGTCAGAAGTGGCTCGCGGTCGGGGCGGAAGCGGGCACCGATGTCCTTGGCCAGGTCGTTGGTGCCGACGACGAAACCCTCGATGCGCGGATGGGCGGCGATGTCGGCGGCGTGCCAGGCGACAACCGCGGTCTCCATCATCGCCCACAGCGGCAGGTCGGGGACCAGAGTCGCCACCGCCTCGACATGGGCCGGGCGCGAAACCTTGGGCACCAGGATCGCGTCGGGGCGGGTCTCGGCAAAGGCCAGGCAGTCGGCTCGCCCCCATTCGGTCTCGAGCGCGTTGATCCGCACGATCCGCGCCCGGTGGCCATAGTCCGTCGTCCGCAGCATCTCGGCGACCAGTGCCCGCGCGCGCGCCTTTTCCTCGGGCGCGACCGCATCCTCAAGATCGAAGATGATCGCGTCGCAGGGCAGGCTGGCGGCCTTTTCCAGCGCCCGCTGGTTGGCGCCGGGGATGTAGAGGACCGAGCGGAAAGGGCGCGGAACCTCGGGCCTTGGCTGATTCATCGGACGGCCTCGCAATTTTCTTGCGAAAAGGATCACATTTCAGTCCCATCCGGCAAGCCCCGATTTGCCGCAGCGCAGAAAACCTTGCGCCCGCGTGGGCGGCGGAGGCTCCGTTGACCGGGCTCCCGCTTCGGATAGGCTGCCGCCATGTCCACCCTGCCTCCGCCCTTCGCAAGCTGGTTCGCCGAACGCGGCTGGCAGGTCCATCCCCATCAGGACGACCTGCTCGCCCGCGCCGCCGAACCCGCGCTGCTGCTGATCGCGCCGACCGGCGGCGGCAAGACGCTGGCGGGCTTCCTGCCCACGCTCGCCGAACTGGCCGACGGCCGGCACCGGGGGCTGCACACCCTCTACATCTCGCCCCTGAAGGCGCTTGCCGCCGACATCCGCCGCAATCTCGGCCGCCCCATCGCCGACATGGGCCTGCCGATCCGGGTCGAGGACCGGACCGGCGACATCTCCCACGCCCGCCGCCAGCGCCAGCGCGCCGATCCGCCGCACATCCTGTTGACCACGCCGGAAAGCCTGGCGCTCCTCCTCTCCTACCCTGACGCGCCGCACATCTTCGCCGGCTTGTCGCGGGTGATCGTAGACGAGATCCACGCGCTGGCCGAATCGAAGCGCGGCGACCAGCTGATGCTGTGCCTCGCGCGGCTCCAGTCGCTGTGCCCCGGCCTGCGCCGCGTCGGCCTGTCCGCGACGGTCGAAGACCCCGCCGCCATCGGCCGCTTCCTTGCCCCCCACCCCGCGCCCTGCCCGGTGGTGCTGGCCGACCCCGGCCCCGACCCCGACATCGCCATGCTGGAAACCGAGGCCCCGCCTCCCTGGGCGGGCGGCGGCGGCCGCCACGCCATCCCGGCGATCCTGGACGAGATCCGCCGCCACCGCACCACGCTCATCTTCCACAACACCCGCGCCCAGGCCGAGCTTTTCTTCCGCGACCTGTGGCTGGCCAACGACGAGGCCCTGCCCATCGCCATCCACCACGGCTCGCTGGCGCGCGAGGCCCGCCAGAAGGTCGAGGCGGCGATGGTCGCGGGCGACCTCCGCGCCATCGTCTGCACCGGCTCGCTCGACCTCGGCATCGACTGGGGCGATGTCGATCTGGTGATCCAGGTCGGCGCACCCAAGAACGTCAAGCGGCTGGTGCAGCGCATCGGCCGCGCCAATCACCGCTACAACGCCCCCTCGAAGGCGCTGATCCTGCCGGCGAACCGCTGGGAGGTGGTCGAATGCCAGGCCGCGCTTCAAGCCGTCCGCGCCCGCGATCTCGACGGCACCCCGCGCGGCCCCGGCCCTCTCGATGTCCTCTGCCAGCACATCCTGATCGCCGCCTCTTCGGCCCCTTTCGCCGCCGATACGCTCTACGACGAGGTGCGCGGCGCCGGACCCTACGCTGGCCTGAACCGCGCCGACTTCGACGCCTGCCTGACCTTCTGCGCCACCGGCGGCTATGCGCTGCGGGCCTATGATCAGTGGCACCGGCTGGTCGAAAAGGGCGGCCTCTGGCAGTTGCGCGACCCGCGCGCCGCGCAGTCCATCCGCATGAATATCGGCACGATCACCGCGACCGAGACCCTCAAGGTCCGGCTGAAACCCCGCTTCGGCGGCGCGGCCCTCGGCGAGGTGGAGGAGGAGTTCGCGGCCACCCTCAGCCCCGGCGACACCTTCCTGATCGGCGGCGAGGTGGTGCGCCACGAGGCCCTGCGCGACCTGACGGTCGAGGTCAGCCGCGCCCCGGGCCGGCCGCCGCGCGTCGCGGTCTTTTCCGGCACCAGGTTCTCGACCTCGACCGAGCTTTGCGCGCGGATGCTGGCGATCCTGGCCCAGGACCGCTGGCCCGGCCTGCCCGCCCACACCGCCGACTGGCTCATGCTCCAGCGTCAGGTCTCGCAGCTGCCAAGGGCAGGACGGCTGCTGATCGAAAGCTTTCCGGTGGGCGCCCCCGGAACCTGGCCCGGACCGGGACCCGAGGCGATCTGCCTCTACGGCTTTGCCGGGCGCAATGCCCAGCAGACCCTCGGGCTTCTCCTGACCAAGCGAATGGAGGACGAGGGCCTGCACCCCCTGGGCTTCGTCGCCAGCGATCATGCGACGATGATCTGGGGGCTCGACCCGGTGACCGACCCCGCCCCGCTGTTCGACCCCGCCCGCCTGCGGGCCGGGCTTGACGACTGGCTTGCCGGCAACGCGGTGATGAAGCGCACCTTCCGCAGCGTGGCCCTGGTCGCCGGACTGACCGAACGGAACCACCCCGGCAGGCGCAAGACCGGCAGGCAGGCAACCTTCTCGACCGACATCCTCTATGACACGCTGCGCCGCCACGACCCCGGCCACCTGATGCTGCGGATCACCCATGACGAGGCGATGCGCGGCCTTGTCGACTTCGGCCGGATCGAGGAGATGCTGGCCCGGATCGGCGGGCGGATCGACCTTCTGCGCCTGCCGCGCGTGACGCCCCTTGCCGCGCCTCTGCTGCTCGAGGTGGGCAAGGTCCGCCTTCAGGGCAGGGCGCGCGAGCGGCTGATGGAAGAGGAGGCAGCGCGCCTGATGGCCGAGGCCGGGCTGGCCGGACCGGCGCCGGGGGGCTGACGGCCCCCCGAGGCCCGATTGCATCGGGCCGCCCCCCGTGGATATTTGGACCAGAGCGAAAGGGGAGCGAATGCCGGGTTACAGGTTCGACCTCTGTGGCGCGGGGCTGGCGGCACTGGCGTCCGGCGCGCTTTTCTGGCCGGACGAAGGGGCGCTGATCCTGTCGGATCTGCATCTCGGCCGCTCGGACCGGATCGCCCGGCTGGGCGGCGCGCTCCTGCCTCCCTACGAGGTGACCGACACGCTGCGCCGGCTCCAGGCCGACCTGGCGGCAACGGCGGCGCGGCAGGTGATCTGCCTTGGCGATTCCTTCGACGACCCGGCCGCCGCAGATCTCGCCGGCGAGCACCGCCGGCGGCTGGCGCGGCTGATGGCCGGGCGCCGCTGGGTCTGGATCGAGGGCAACCACGACCCCGGCCCTCTCGGCCCCGGCGGCGAGCACGGGCGCGAACTGCGGCTCGGCCCCCTGACCTTCCGCCATGTGGCGCGCACAGGCGGTGGCACGCCGGGCGAGGTGTCGGGGCACTTTCATCCGAAGCTGCGCCTCGCCGGCCAGACCCGGCCTGCCTTCCTGTGCGACGGGGCGCGGCTGATCCTTCCGGCCTACGGCACCTATACCGGCGGCCTCGATGCGCGCGACCCGGCGCTGCGTCCGCTGTTCGGGCCGCGGGCCCTCGCGATCCTGACCGGCCGCGCGCCTGTCGCCGTCCCGTTCTAGGCGGTGAGGCCCTTTGGTTCGGGTAGGTTGTTGGCGCGGGCGGTGGCGGTGAGGGTGCTGGCCAGCAGGCAGGCGATGGTCATCGGGCCGAC
>JAFEFU010000071.1 GCA_018240425.1 Pseudomonadota bacterium
CGGTCAGCCAGCAATTGCGCCGGCAGGCTGTCTGATCGCCGTCACCCATGCCTCACCTCACCCGCCTTGCGGCGTCACGCCTTGCCCTGGGCCAGCGCCCGCGCCTGGCCCACCCAATCCTCGCGCACCGCCCGGCCCTTGAACCCCTCGAGGTTCTCGTCGACCCAGGCCAGTTCCGCCCCGGTCCAGCCGGCGATCTGGTCGAAATGGAAGAAGCCGAGGCTGTGCAGAAGCGCCTCGAGCTTCGGCCCGATGCCCTTGATGATCTTCAGGTCATCCGCCCCCGTCTTGCGCGGCGCCTTCAGCCCGCGCGGCTTCGTGGGCGCAGCGGTGGCGGCGGGCTTCTCGGGCTCGGGCGCCTTTGCCGCAGGGGCCTTCGCGGCCTTCGTGACCGCGGCCTTGGTGGCGGGTTTACCCAGCCACGGGGTGATGAGCGGCACCTCGGTCCCGTCGATCCGCTTCAGCCCGTCACCGACATCGACCGCGCGCTGGACCGAGCCGTTGTACTGCGTGCGCCCGCTCTCGAACTCGGTCAGGCTGGTCAGCCCGGCCAGCGGTTCCGAGGCATAGCGCCCGGTCTGCGACCCCGCCACCGGCACCCGGCCCTCGGCCATCTCGTCAAGGATGCGCGACAGGCTGGCGGCGGTCAGATCCTCGTAATAGTCCTTGCCGATCTGGGCCATCGGCGCATTGGCGCAGGCGCCCAGGCACTCGACCTCCTCCCACGAGAACTTGCCGTCCGCCGACAGCATGTGCGCCTTGGGCGCGATCTTCTCGCGGCAGACCTTGATGAGATCCTCGGCCCCGCAGATCATGCAGGACGTGGTGCCGCATATCTGGATATGTGCAACCGATCCAACGGGTTGCAGCTGGAACATGAAGTAGAAGGTCGCGACCTCCAGCGCCCGGATATAGGCCAGCCCCAGCATCCCGGCGACATACTCGATCGCCGGACGGGTCAGCCAACCCTCCTGCTCCTGCGCGCGCCAGAGAAGCGCGACAATGGCGCTGGCCTGCCGGCCCTCAGGGTACTTGCTGATCTGGCCCTGCGCCCAGGCAAGGTTCGCGGGCGTGAAGGCGAAGGAGGCGGGCTGGTCGTGGTGAAGGCGGCGGAGCATTTTCTATAGTCCCAGATAGTCTAAGCGGCAGACCTGATCGAGCTTGTTGGCGGTTTCAATAAGGGTCTGTCCGAATTTAGCGGGGCAGTCATTCTTTTGAATACAAGCAATAGCTTGTCCGACTGTCTCAGCAAAATTCGGATGCTCTTCCATCGCAGTTTGTGATCGGCCAGACATTACAGCCCAGAATAGGTTGTAGTCGTCTAGTTTCTCGGACAATAGGCTGTCGAGATTGAGCGAAGTGTGACCATTAGCGGCGGCGCCTATGTTCAAAACGAAGTTTGCAGTCGACTTACAAAGGCGAGCAACTTCTACATTGCCGAGCGAAGTCTGTGCGCTCGATGCTGTCCCCTGCAGCAGAAAAAGGCAAAAGATGAGGTACCTCACCGATCCACCTCGCCGAACACGATATCCATCGTCCCGATGATCGCCGCCACGTCGGCCAGCATGTGGCCCTTGGCCATCCAGTCGATCGACTGGAGGTGCGGGAAGCCCGGCGCGCGGATCTTGGCGCGGTAGGGCCTGTTGGTGCCGTCGGCCACCAGATAGACGCCGAACTCGCCCTTGGGCGCCTCGACGGCCGCGTAGACCTCGCCGGCGGGCACATGGAAGCCCTCGGTGTAAAGCTTGAAGTGGTGGATCAGCGCCTCCATCGAGGTCTTCATGTCGCCGCGCTTCGGTGGGGCGATCTTGCCGCGGGCGAGCACGTCGCCCTGCCCGTCCGGCGCGCGCAGCTTGGCGATCGCCTGCAGGATGATCTTCGTCGATTCCTCCATCTCGGCCATCCGGCAGAGATAGCGGTCATAGCAGTCGCCGTTCTTGCCGACCGGGATCCTGAAGTCGAACTCGTCATAGCACTCGTAGGGCTGGGCGCGCCGCAGGTCCCAGGCCATGCCCGATCCGCGCACCATCACCCCCGAATAGCCCCAGTCCAGCGCGTCCTGCTCGCTCACGATGCCGATCAGTGCGTTGCGCTGCTTGAAGATGCGGTTCTCGGTCAGAAGCGTGTGAAGGTCGGCCACCACCTTCGGGAAGGCATAGGCCCAGGCCTCGATGTCGTCGAGAAGGTCGTCGGGCAGGTCCTGATGGACGCCGCCGGGGCGGAAATAGGCGGCATGGAGCCGCGCCCCGCAGGCACGCTCGTAAAACACCATCAGCTTTTCGCGTTCCTCGAAGCCCCACAGGGGCGGGGTCAGCGCGCCCACGTCCATCGCCTGCGTGGTGACGTTCAGGAGATGGTTCAGGACGCGACCGATCTCGGAATAGAGGACGCGGATCAGCGAGGCGCGGCGCGGCACTTCCGTGCCGGTCAGCCGCTCGATCGCCAGGCACCAGGCATGTTCCTGGTTCATCGGCGCGACGTAATCCAGCCGGTCGAAATAGGGCAGGTTCTGCAGGTAGGTGCGGCTTTCCATCAGCTTCTCGGTGCCGCGGTGCAGAAGCCCGATATGCGGATCGCAGCGTTCGACGATCTCGCCGTCCAGCTCCAGCACCAGCCGCAGAACCCCATGCGCAGCCGGATGTTGCGGACCGAAGTTGATGTTGAAATTGCGGATGCGCTGCTCGCCGGTCTCGAAATCAGACGAACCGTCGTCATAGGTATTCTTGCGGATATCGCCGTCCATCACGACCGCCCTCCCTTGCCGCCCAGCTCGTCGCGGAAGGCCATGACATAGAGAAGGACGACCGCGCCCAGCGGGATCAGCGCCGCCAGCGCCACCCAGTTCGGAATCCCGAACCGGGGCAGAAGCCGCCAGAACGGAATCACGATCACCAGGCCGATGATCACCATCCACAGAAAGCCGCCGCCGCCCATGCCGTGCCAGCCCATCATTTCCCGGCCTCCTTTTTCTCGTCGCCCGGAAGGATGTATTTCGCACCCTCCCACGGGCTGAGGAAATCGAACTGCCGATAGTCCTGCACCAGCTTCACCGGCTCGTAGACGACGCGCTTTTCGGCCTCGTCATAGCGCACCTCGGTATAGCCCGTGGTCGGGAAGTCCTTGCGCAGCGGATGGCCGCGGAACCCGTAGTCGGTCAGGATGCGGCGCATGTCGGGGTGGCCCGAGAAGATGATGCCGAACATGTCGAACACCTCGCGCTCGAACCAGTTGGCGGTGGGATGGACGCCGGTCAGCGTCGGCACCATCGCCCCTTCGGCGACGGCGGCCTTCACCCGGATGCGGTGGTTCCTGTACATCGACAGGAAGTGATAGACCATGTCGAACCGCTCGGGCCGCTCGGGGTAATCGACGGCGGTGATGTCGACCAGGGTCGAGAACCGGCAGGCCGGATCGGCGCGCAGCCAGGCGATGAAGTCCGGCAGCGCCGCAAGCTGGACGGTCAGGTTGAGCTCGCCATGGGCGACCTCGGCCCAGATCACTGCGGTCGATTGCTTCTGCGCAATGTAGGTGGCCAGTTCCTGAAGGGCTTCGGACATCTGTGCGCACCTCGTTTCGGGTTTTTCCTGTGCCGCGTCGCGCTGCATCTCTACCTCACCAGCGTGCCGGTGCGGCGGATCTTCCGCTGCAATTGCAGGATGCCGTAGAGCAGCGCCTCGGCGGTGGGCGGGCAGCCCGGCACATAGATGTCGACCGGCACGATCCGGTCGCAGCCCCGGACCACCGAATAGCTGTAATGGTAATAGCCGCCGCCGTTGGCGCACGAGCCCATGCTGATCACATAGCGCGGCTCGGGCATCTGGTCGTAGACCTTGCGGAGCGCCGGGGCCATCTTGTTGGTCAGCGTCCCCGCGACGATCATCAGGTCGGACTGGCGCGGGCTGGCGCGCGGCGCGGTGCCGAACCGTTCGAGGTCATAACGTGGCATCGAGGTGTGCATCATCTCGACCGCGCAGCAGGCGAGGCCGAAGGTCATCCAGTGGAGCGAACCGTTCCGCGCCCAGTTGATGATGTCCTCGGTCGTGGTCAGCAGGAATCCCTTGTCCTGCAGCTCGCGGTTCAGGGACCGGGTCGCGACCTCACGGTCGGCGCCAGCGGTGTTGGCACCCGTCATCATTGCCATTCCAGCGCGCCTTTCTTCCATTCATAGCAGAAGCCGATGGTCAGGACCGCCAGGAACACCATCATCGACCAGAAACCCAGCATCGAGACGTCCTTGAACGCCACCGCCCAGGGGAAGAGGAAGGCCACTTCCAGGTCGAAGATGATGAACAGGATCGAGACAAGGTAGAAGCGCACGTCGAACTTCATCCGCGCGTCGTCGAAGGCGTTGAAGCCGCATTCGTAGGCCGACACCTTCTCGGGGTCGGGATTGCGGACCGCCAGCACCGCGGCGGCCAGGATCAGGACCAGCCCCAGCCCGACGGCGAGGGCCAGAAAGATCAGGACCGGCAGGTAATTCTGCAAGAGGGTTTCCAAGGGCCGGCTCCTTATGTGCGCGCGGGGCATGGGCCGAGCCCGGCGCTCGTCGTGGCTTCCGCCCGTTTACCCCGCCCCCTTGGCGTGGTCAACCAAGGCCGGGGCCCGGAGGCGCGGCATTTTCCCCCAAGCGCCTGAAAGGAAACCGGCTCTCGCCCCGTCTCAGCGCGCCCAGGCCGGCCTGCGCTTTTCGAAGAAGGCGGCGATTCCCTCGGCGGATTCGGCGCTTTCCCAGCGCCGCACCAGAAGCCCGACCGTGGTGTCGATCAGCGCCCGGTCCGGCGCCGGCGCCACCTGCCGGATCAGCGCCTTGGCGTCGGCCACCGCCCCCGGCGCACAGGCCAGGAAGGGCTCGACCTCGGCCATCAGCGCCCGGTCCAGATCCTCGGCCGCGACCAGCGACGACAGAAGCCCGATCCTGTGCGCCTCGTCGGCATTGAAGAGCCGCGAGGCCAGCATGTGCCGGCGCGCCGCCGTGACCCCTATGCGGGCGATGACATAGGGGCTGATGGTCGCCGGGATCAGGCCCAGCTTGGTTTCCGTCAGCCCGAACATCGCACCCTGCACACCCACGGTCAGGTCGCAGACCGACATGATCCCGACACCGCCGCCATAGGCCGGCCCGTGGATGCGCCCGATCAGCGGCTTGGGCATGGTGTCGAGCGCGTAAAGCATCATCGCCAGCGCCGTCGCCCCCTCGCGCCGCACTGCCGCGCCACCGGCGATCTGCGCCTTCATCCAGTCGAGATCGCCGCCCGCACAGAAACTCGCGCCCTGCGCGGCCAGGATCACCACCCGCACCTCGGGATCGGCGCCCAGCACGCCCGCCGCCTCGGTCAGTTCGGCGATCGCCCGCGCCGAAAGGGTATTGTGCTTTTCCGGCCGCGCCAGCGTCAGCCGCACGATGCCGCGCGCGTCCTTGTCGATCGTGATCGTCTCGAACATCACCTGCCCCTTCTTCAGCCCCGACGGGCGCCCCGCCCTGACTAGCCCGTCACCAGCCCGCGCGCAAACTCCGCGGCCACCGCCAACAGCGCCGTGTCCAGCCCGGTCGCAAAGCCCAACTCAGCAAGCCGCGCCGCCACCAGCCCGGTCGCCACATTGCCCTTCGCCCCCGGCGCGTAGGGGCAGCCGCCGAGGCCGCCGACCGAGGCGTCGAACACCCTCAGCCCCCGCGCCAAGGACACTTCGATGTTCTCGAGCGCCCGCCCGCCGGTATCGTGATAGTGCCCTGCCAGACGGCCCGGCGGCAACTCCTCCAAGACCGCCGCCAGCATCCGGTCGATCCGCTCGGGCACGCCCCGCCCGACCGTGTCGCCCAGGCTGACCTCGTAACAGCCCAGATCGCGCAAGGAGCCCGCCACCCGCGCCACCAAAGCGGGCGCCACCGGCCCGTCATAGGGGCAGTCGGTGACCATCGATACATAGCCACGCACTTGCACATTGTCTGCATTTGCCGCCGCCATCACCGGGCGGAACCGCTCGATGCTTTCCGCAATCGAACAATTCAGGTTGGCGCGGCTGAACCCTTCGGACGCCGAGGCAAAGATCGCCACCTCGTCGGCCCTCGCCGCCCGCGCCGCCTCATAACCCTTCAGGTTCGGGGTCAGCGCCGCATAGCGCACCCCCGGGACGCGCCGGATGCCCGCCAGCACCGCCGCGCCGTCGGCCATCTGCGGCACCCATTTCGGGCTGACGAAGCTCGCCGCCTCGATCCGCCGGAAGCCCACCGCGCTCAACAGGTCGACCAGCGCGATCTTGTCGGCCAGCGCGATCAGCCGCGCCTCGTTCTGCAACCCGTCGCGCGGCCCCATCTCGACGATCTCGACGAACCCGCTCACGCCTCGTCCTCCAGCCGGATCAGCGCCGCCCCCGCCTCGACCTGCGCACCGGCCACGACCAGAACCTCGGCCACCCTGCCCGCCCGCGCCGCCACCAGCGTATGCTCCATCTTCATCGCTTCCAGCACCGCCAGCCGCGCGCCCGCCGCCACCCCGTCCCCGGCGGCGACGAACACCGCCTTCACCAGCCCCGGCATCGGCGACAGGGTCAGGCCGCCTGCCGGACCCTCGCTTTCCCGCGCCAGCGGATCGTGCAGCGCCGCATGGAAGGTCGCCGCGCCAAAGACGCTGACGCCGCCCTTGTGATGCACCAGCCGCGCACGGAGCTTGCGGCCGTTCACCCACCATTCGCCGCGATGCTCGCAGTCCAGCACCTCGCCGTCCAGGGTGACACGGGCGCGCGCCGGCCCCAGCACCTCGACCTCGGCGCTGAACCCCTCGAGCGCGACGGTCCGCCGCAAGGGCTGCCACAGCGCAAAGCCGCGCTCGGACCCACCCGCGCCATCCAGCCCCGCCGCCGCCAGCACCGCCAGCGCCCGGAACGCCGCAGGCGCCGCCTCGGCAGCCAGCAGCCCCGCCAGGTCGCGCCCGATCAGCCCGGTATCGACGCGGCCCGCCCGGAATCCCTCGTGCCGGGTCAGCGCCGTCAGGAAGCCGAGATTCGTCACCGTCCCCGCCACCTCGGTCGCCGCCAGCGCCGTCTCCATCTGGCCCAGCGCCGCCGCCCGCGTCGGCCCGTGCACGATGACCTTGGCGATCATCGGATCATACCAGGGGCTGATCACGTCCCCGGCCCTGATCCCGGTTTCGATCCGCGCGCCCTCGGGAAAGGCCAGATGCGCCAGCCGCCCGGTCGCGGGCAGGAACCCCGCCGCCACATCCTCGGCATAGAGCCGCGCCTCGAAGGCATGGCCGCGGATCGCCAGATCCTCCTGGCGGGCCGGCAGCGCCTCGCCGCTCGCCACCCGCAACTGCCATTCGACCAGATCGACGCCGGTGATCGCCTCGGTCACCGGATGCTCGACCTGCAACCGCGTGTTCATCTCCATGAACCAGAACCGGTCGGGGCGGAGCCCCTCCGAGCCGTCGACGATGAACTCGATCGTCCCCGCCCCGGCATAGCCGATCGCCTCGGCGGCCCTGACCGCCGCCTGCCCCATCGCGGCGCGCATCTCGGGCGTCATGCCCGGCGCCGGGGCCTCCTCGATCACCTTCTGGTGGCGGCGCTGCAGGGAACAGTCGCGCTCGAACAGATGCACGGCGCGCTTGCCGTCGCCAAAGACCTGCACCTCGATATGGCGCGGCGTCTGGATGTATTTCTCGATCAGGACGGCGGAATTGCCGAATGCGGTCGCCGCCTCGCCCCGCGCGCTCTCCAGCGCGGCGGCGAAATCCCCGGCCTTTTCCACCAGCCGCATCCCCTTGCCGCCGCCACCCGCCACCGCCTTGATCAGCACCGGCCAGCCGATCCGCGCCGCCTCGGAAGCGAGCAGCGCGTCCTCCTGCCCGGCGCCATGATAGCCCGGCACCACCGGCACCCCCGCCTTTTCCATCAGCGCCTTGGCGGCATCCTTCAGCCCCATCGCCCGGATCGCCTTGGCCGAGGGCCCGATGAACACCAGCCCCGCCCGCTCGACCGCATCGACGAACTCGGGGTTCTCCGACAGGAAGCCATAGCCCGGATGGACCGCCTCGGCCCCGGTGGCCCGCGCCGCCGCGATGATCGCCTCACCCCTCAGATAGCTGTCCACGGGTCGCGGCCCGCCGATATGCACGGCCTCATCGGCCATCGCCACATGCCGCGCATCCCGGTCGGCGTCGGAATAGACGGCGACCGTCGCCACCCCGAGACGACGGCAGCTGTCGATGACGCGGGCTGCAATCTCGCCCCGGTTGGCGATCAGGATCTTGCGGAACATGGTCTCATGCGTCCTCTCATTCGTCCCATCCTCCGCTGAATGGCCCCGATAGGGGTGGCGCTTCGCCCGAAGCCAAGGTGTCCCAGCGCAGGCTCCTGCAGTCCCAGCCGCCGCGTTCGCCATAGGCTTCTGCACAGAGTTTCAACTGGTCTCGTGAAGCCTCCAAAAACGACCTGTCGCAACCGCTGTAGAACGTCGCGGCAGTCCTTCCATTTCTTGTCAGTTCGAACCTCGCCCAATCTGCGCCACCGCACATGCCACTTGCGTGTGGGGTGTTTATGTACGTTCGGGTCAAGACCAGATCGGTGCCGTCAAGCCTGCAGCGCGCCACTTCGATCGCATCGCTTCGCCGGTCTGACGCAGTCTGGTTCACAAACAGCTCGGACGAGTTCGGTGGCGCCTCACTATCAGCGTCATAGCTGACAGTTACGACAGAAAAAAATGACACTTGCGGCAGGCACTGGACCGCGAGCCCGTGAAAGATCTGGTCGGCATAGGCAGGGCTGGACAACAGCATCAATGAGACTGCGCGCAGCATTCTCCAGGCAATCTCGCCGCGGTTGGCGATCAGGATCTTGCGGAACATTCTTCATCCTTTCGCCCGGCATTGAGGTCGCAAGTGAGTATTTGGGCAAAGAAAAAGCCCATTTCACTTTGGCCCAAATATCCCCGCGCGGAGCGCATTGAAGTCACATCCTGAACAGACCGAACCGCGTCGGCTCGATCGGTGCATTCAGCGCCGCCGACAGCGACAGGGCCAGCACCGCCCGCGTCTTCCGCGGGTCGATGATCCCGTCGTCCCAGAGCCGGGCCGAGGCGTAGAGCGGATGGGACTGTTCCTCGAACATCAGGGTGGTCGGCCGCTTGAACTCCGCTTCTTCGGCGGCGGACCACTGCCCCCCCGCCCGCTCGATCCCGTCGCGCTTCACGGTCGCCAGCACCCCCGCCGCCTGCTCGCCGCCCATGACGCTGATGCGCGAGTTCGGCCAGGTCCAGAGGAAGCGCGGCCCGAACGCCCGCCCGGCCATCCCGTAGTTCCCCGCCCCGAACGAGCCGCCGACGAGGCAGGTGATCTTCGGTACCGAGGTGGTCGCCACCGCCGTCACCATCTTGGCCCCGTGGCGGGCGATGCCCTCGTTTTCATACTTCCGCCCGACCATGAACCCGGTGATGTTCTGGAGGAACACCAGCGGGATCGACCGCTGGCTGCACAGTTCGATGAAGTGCGCGCCCTTGATCGCCGCCTCGGAGAACAGCACGCCGTTGTTGGCGACGATGCCCACCGGGCAGCCCTCGACATGGGCGAACCCCGTCACCAGGGTATCGCCATAGCGCGCCTTGAATTCGTCGAGCCTTGAGCCATCCACGATCCGCGCGATCACCTCGCGGATGTCGTAGGGGGTGCGCAGGTCGGCGGGCACTACGCCCAGGATCTCCTCGGGATCAAGGGCCGGGGCCTCCGGGCTCTGCCACTCGACGGTCGCAGGCTTGGCCCGGTTCAGGTTCCCCACCGCCCGCCGCGCCAGCGCCAGCGCGTGCGCGTCATCCTCGGCCAGATAGTCGGCGACGCCGGAGAGCCGCGTGTGCACGTCGCCGCCGCCCAGATCCTCGGCGCTGACCACCTCGCCGGTGGCGGCCTTCACCAAGGGCGGCCCGGCGAGGAAGATCGTGCCCTGGTCGCGCACGATGATCGTCACGTCCGACATGGCCGGGACGTAGGCCCCGCCCGCCGTGCAGGACCCCATCACCACCGCGATCTGGGCGATGCCCCGCGCCGACATCTGCGCCTGGTTATAGAAGATGCGGCCGAAATGGTCGCGGTCGGGGAAGACCTCGTCCTGGTTGGGCAGGTTCGCCCCGCCTGAATCCACCAGATAGACGCAGGGCAGGCCATTCTGCCCGGCGATCTCCTGCGCGCGCAGGTGCTTCTTCACCGTCATCGGATAATAGGTGCCACCCTTGACGGTGGCGTCGTTGGCCACCACCATCACCTCCTGCCCCATCACCCGGCCGATGCCACAGATCAGCCCCGCACCGGGCGCGTCGCCGCCATACATGCCATGCGCCGCCGTCGCCCCCACCTCAAGGAAGGGCGAGCCCGCGTCGAGCAGGTTCGCCACCCGCGCGCGCGGCGCCATCTTGCCGCGCGCAGTGTGGCGGGCGAGGGCCTTGTCGCCACCGCCCTGCGCGGCCAGTTCGGCCGCTTCGCGGGCGGTTTCCAGAAGCGCCAGATGGGCGGCGCGGTTGGCGCGGAAGCTGTCGGAGGCGGGGAGGGCGGAGGAGAGGAGTTTCATCGCCTATTCCTCTGGCTCAGAATGAGACCAGCTATACAAATAGAAGGCCCGCTCGGCAGTTAAGCGCACTTTGCAGTCAGATGACGCGATGTTTCTCATGCTGCCCCCACCCCAACCGGCATATTCCATTAGGCACTGGGAATCTTTGTAGGCTTTCCAGTCGCGTTCCGCAGATTGCGCGATCTCGACGGCACTGCCTGCCGGAGAAGAATCCTCGGCATCAAGCGCCTGGGCAAAAGCGAGCACCTCGACATACTCGCGTTTTAGAATTCTGTCCCATGCCGCCGTCTCGGCAGCGTTGCATTGCGCCATACCCAACGTAGACATGCCGCCATTGGCCGTTTGCTGGCAACTGAGTGAAGCGTCGCCAATGCACCCCTGATCGCCGGATTTCTTGCCCTTTTCAAAGCACGCCTCGACGGTGGCTGCGACGGTGGCGGGATCGTCTGCCCAAGCGGCCAGCGGACCAATCAAGCAAAGCAAGGGGAGAAGCGGCCTCACGCCCCCGCCCCCATCAGTTCCCGCCCGATCAGCATCCGCCTGATCTCGCTCGTCCCTGCGCCGATCTCCATCAGTTTGGCGTCGCGGAAAAGCCGCGAGACCACCGAGTCGTTCAGGAACCCCGCGCCGCCCAGCGCCTGGACGGCCTGATGGGCCTGCACCATCGCCTGTTCGGAACAGTAAAGCACGCAGGCCGCCGCGTCCTGCCTTGTGACCGCGCCCCGGTCGCAGGCCTTGGCGACCTCGTAGAGATAGGCGCGGGCCGTATTCAGCGCGGTGTACATGTCGGCCACTTTGGCCTGCATCAGCTGGAAATTCCCGATCGGCTGGCCGAACTGCCGGCGCTCGCGGACATAGGGCATCACCTCGTCGAGGCAGGCGGCCATGATCCCGGTGCCGATCCCCGACAGCACCACCCGCTCGAAATCGAGGCCCGACATCAGCACGCGCACGCCGCGCCCCTCCTCGCCCAGCACATTCTCGAAAGGCACTTCGCAATTCTCGAAGATCAACTCGCCGGTGTTCGATCCCCGCATCCCCATCTTGTCGAAATGCGGCCCCTGCGCGAACCCCTTCCAGCCCTTCTCGACCAGAAAGGCGGTGATCCCCTTCGATCCGGCCTCGGGGTCGGTCTTGGCATAGACCACCAGCACGTCGGCATCCGGCCCGTTGGTGATCCAGTATTTGCTGCCGTTCAGCAGATAATGGTCGTTGCGCTTTTCGGCGCGCAGCTTCATCCCCACCACGTCCGACCCGGCGCCCGCCTCGGACATGGCCAGGGCGCCGACATGTTCGCCCGAAACGAGCTTCGGCAGATACCGGCGCTTCTGCGCCTCGGACCCGTTCAGCTTGATCTGGTTGACGCAGAGGTTCGAGTGCGCGCCATAGGACAGGGCGACCGAGGCCGAGGCCCGCGCCAGCTCCTCGATGGCGACCGCATGGGCCAGATAGCCCATCCCCGCCCCGCCATAGGCTTCGGGCACCGTGATCCCCAACAGGCCCAGATCGCCCAGCTCGCGCCACAGGGCGGCCGGAAACTGGTTGGAGCGGTCCACCTCAGCGGCGATGGGCTTCAGCCGCTCCTGCGCCCAGCGGTGCACCATGTCGCGCAGGCCGCCGATATCCTCGCCCAGGTCGAACCTCATCGCCGCGGTGAACATCGGGGGGCCTCCGATTAAATGAACGTATGTTCAGTTCCTGCCAGAATCACGCCGTCCGGTCAAGGATAACCCCTCTGCGCGGGCTTTGCCCAACGCGCGGCGGCCCCCCTGGCGTTCCATCGCGCGCGCCCCCCCCATCAGTCACCACGGGCGTGCCGTCAGGCAACCCCGCCCTGGAACAGCACCTCCGCCTCGGCCCGGATGATCCGCGCGATCAGGGCCGCGTCGGCCTCGTCAAAGGTCAGGGGCAGGCGCATGTCGATCAGCCCCGCAAGGATGCGGTCGGTCTCGGGCAGGCTCTGGGGCGGGGCATAGCGCCAGCTGTCATGGCGGGAGGTAAAGGCCACCGGCTCGGCCGCCCCGAACCATTTCAGCTCGACCCCGCGGCCCTGGCAGCGGGCAACCAGCGCCTGAACGGCGTCCGCCCGCCAGCCTGGCAAGAGGAACTGGAAAGACGAGCCCACGATACTTTCCTTGTCGGGCCGCGACACCAGACGCAGGCCGGGCGTCTCCGCCAGCCCGGCCTCGATCCTCCGGTAAAGCCGGTTCCAGCGGGCGATTTGTGCAGGCATATCAGCCAGTTGCGGGCGCAGGATTGCCGCGCGCAGATTGTCCATCCGCCCCGAGACATTGGGCGTGACCCAGCGCGCCGCCTCGAACGCCTCGGGCGGCGGCGCGGCGCGGTGGCGGGGATAGAGCATGTAGCTTCCCGACAGAAGGATCGCCCGCGCCATCAGGTCGGCATCGTCCGAAACGATCAGCCCGCCCTCGCCCGAGTTCAGGTGCTTGTAGGTCTGGGTCGAATAGCAGCCCATCACCCCATGCCGCCCGGACGGCACGCCCGCCCAGGCGCCGCCCATCGTATGCGCGCAATCCTCGATCACCGGCAGGCTGGCGCCATTGCAGATCGCCATCAGCCGGTCCATGTCGCAGATGTGCCCGCGCATGTGGCTCAGCATCAGCGCCTTCGCCCCCTGCCCCGCCTTGGCCGCCAGATCGTCCAGATCTATCGCAAGCCCTTCATCCACCTCGACAAAAACCGGCACTGCACCCACCGAGGCGATCGCCCCCGGCACCGGCGCGAGCGTGAATCCGTTGGTCAGCACCCGGTCGCCCGGCCCGATGCCGAGCGCCCTGAGCGCGCAGCCCAGCGCATAGCCGCCCGACGCCACCGCCAGACAGTAGCGCGCCCCGGTGAAGGCCGCGAACTCGACCTCGAGCGCGGCCACCTCGCCCACTTCATCGCCCAGCGTGTTGTAGCGGTGCAGCCGCCCGTGGCGCAGCACCCCCAGCGCCGCCTCGATGCCCGCCTCCGGGATCGGCTCCTGCTGGGTAAAGGGCTTGTCGAACCGTTCGGCGGTCATGCCCTGCCCCCGTCGTGGCCTACAACCCACAGGAACAGGCCGAGCGTCAGGAAAAGGCCGCCGCCTGCGATGAAGAAGGCGATGTTTGGCGCCGCCATCGGGCCCGACAGGAACAGCCCGAACACCTGGGCGAAGAACACGGTTCCCGCCAGCATGGCGATGTTGGTGATCGCCGAGATTCCGCCCTGCAACTCGCCCTGCGCGTTTTCCGGTACGCGCTGCGACATGAGCGCGGTCAGCATCGGATGGACGAACCCCTCGGGCCCGTGCACGACCATCAGGACGAAGACGAAGGCCAGCCCCCCCGCCAGCCCGTAGCCGGTCGCGGCGATGGCCGCCGAGACCAGCCCGATCAGGACGGTGCGGAACTCGCCGAACCGCTTGACCGCCGGGCCGGACAGCCCGCCCTGGAAGACCGCCATGATGACGCCGAACATCGCGAGCGTGACCCCGATCATCGCCTCGGACCAGCCGAACTTGGCCTTGGCCCAGAAGGGCCAGGTGGCGGGATAGACCGACGAGAAGAAGAAATAGGCGGCCATGACCGCGCACATCGGCAGGACGCCGGAATAGGTGCGGAACACCCGGAAGGCCCCGAACGGGTTCGCGCGCGCCCAGTCGAAGCGCCGGCGCCGGGCGGCATCCAGCGTCTCGGGCAGGACGAACAGGCCGTAGGCGAAATTCATCAGCGAGATGGCCGCCGCCGCATAGAAGGGCACGCGCGGCCCGTATTCGCCAAGGATCCCACCGATGGCCGGGCCGATGACGAAGCCGAGGCCGAAGGCCGCGCCCATCCGGCCGAAGGCCCTGGCCCGGTCCTCGGGCGCGGTCACGTCGGCGATGAAGGCATTGGCGATCACCCACGAGGCTCCGCACAGGCCCGCCAGCCCGCGCCCGACGAACAGCCATCCGAGCGTCGGCGCGAGGGCCTGGATCAGGAAATCGACCCCCAGCCCGAAGACGGCCAAGAGCATCAGCGGCCGCCGCCCGAAGCGGTCGGACAGGTTGCCCATCAGCGGCCCCGACAGGAACTGGACCAGCGAATAGGCCGCCGCCATCCAGCCGCCGATCCGCGCCGCCGAGGCCAGATCGACATGTCCGACATCGCCGATCAGTTCGGGCATGACCGGGATGATGATGCCGAAGCCGACCATGTCCAGGAACACGGTGATGAGGACGAACGACCCGGCCCGTCCCTGCCCTGCCCTGACGACCCCGACTTCACTCATGCCACGCCTCCCCGGTCGCGGCCTTGTCTCAGGGAAGCAGCCGATTGGCAAGCGCGGGGAGTTCGTCGAAATGGCCGATCAGCGCCTCGGGCGCAAAGCGCGCCACGTCCGCGCCCTCGGGGCCGAAGGTGACCAGCGCGACCGGCACCCCCGCCGCCAGCCCGGTCCTGCGGTCGGTCTCGGTATCGCCCACGAGGATCGAGCGCGCGACCGTTCCGCCCGCCCTCTCGACCGTCAGCCGGTAGGGCGCGGGATCGGGCTTCCTGACCGGCAGGGTATCGGCCCCGACCAAGGCGGCAAACAGGCCGCGCACCCCCAGCCGCTCGAGAAGAAGATGGGCCAGCCGCTCGGGCTTGTTGGTGCAGACGCCGGTGGCAAAGCCCGCGCCGCGAAGCGCCTCGATCGCCGGGATCACGCCGGGATAGAGGCGCGTCTCGCGGTCGATCGCCTGCTCGTAGGCGGCCAGCAGCAGGGGATAGAGTCGGTCGACCTCGGCCTCGTCCTGCCGCCCGCGCCGGGCCATGCCCAGCCGCAGCATCGCCCGCCCGCCCTGAAAGGCGGTCAGCGCGTCGGCCACCGGGTCCAGCGCCTCGCCCGCGCCCTCTGCCCGCAGGCAGTGGTTGGCCGCGGCGATCAGGTCCGCCGACGTGTCGGCAAGCGTCCCGTCCAGATCGAAGATCACCGTGCGCACAATGTCACCGCCCCGCCCCCATTGACCCGCTGTAACCTGCCGAAAGGCTTCGTGAAGCGGGCCGGGCTTGCGCGCTTCGGGGCCATCGGTAAAACGGGCGCATCGAGAAGGAAAGACCGTTCATGCCCGCAGCCCCCGCCGCACTCGTCATCCTTGCCGCCGGTCAGGGCACGCGCATGAACTCGGACCTGCCCAAGGTCCTGCACAAGGTGGCGGGCGCGCCGCTGCTGGTCCACGCCATGCGCGCGGGCGCCGCGCTCGCACCCGAGCGGACGGTCATCGTCGCCGGCCACGGCGCCGAGGCCGTCGCCAAGGTCGCGCGGGACTGGGACGAAGGCGCCGAGGTCGTGATCCAGGCCGAACAGAAAGGCACGGGCCATGCCGTCGCCCAGGCGCTGCCGGCACTGGAGGGTTTCCGGGGCAAGGTCGTCGTCCTTTACGGCGACACCCCCTTTGTCCGCGCCGAAACGCTCGAGACCATGCTTTCGGTGGCGGCTGACGTGGTCGTCCTCGGGTTCCGGTCCGATCCCGCCACCCGCTATGGCCGGCTGATCCTGGCCGAGGACGGCGCGCTGGAGCGGATCGTCGAATACAAGGACGCGACCGGGGCAGAACGCGCGGTGACGCTGATGAATTCGGGCGTCCTTTGCGCCGATGCCGCGCTGCTGGCCGACCTTGTCGGCGGCCTGACGAACGACAATGCGGCGGGCGAGTATTACCTGACCGACGTGGTCGGCGCCGCCCGCGCCCGCGGCCTCGGCGCCCGCACCGTCACCTGCCCCGAAGCCGAGACCCTTGGCGTCAACAGCCGCGCCGACCTTGCCGCCGCCGAGGCCGCCTTCCAGGCTGCCGCCCGGTCGGGCGCGATGTCCGACGGCGTGACCCTGACCGCGCCCGAGACCGTCTTCTTCGGCTTCGACACCGTGGTCGGCCGCGACAGCATCATCGGCCCCAACGTCATCTTCGGCCCGGGCGTGACCGTGGAATCCGAAGCCGAGATCAGGGGCTTTTGCCACCTCGAGGGCTGCCACATCTCGCGCGGGGCCTCGGTCGGGCCCTTCGCCCGCCTGCGCCCCGGGGCCGAACTCGCCGAGGATGTCCATGTCGGCAATTTCGTCGAGATCAAGAACGCGATCCTCGACGAAGGGGTGAAGGTCGGGCACCTGACCTATCTCGGCGACGCCCATGTGGGCGAGCGCACCAACATCGGCGCCGGCACCGTGACCTGCAATTTCGACGGGGTGATGAAACACCGGACCGAAATCGGGGCGGATGCCTTCATCGGTTCGGACACGATGCTGGTGGCGCCGGTGACGATCGGTGCGGGCGCGATGACCGGATCGGGTTCGGTCATCACCCGCGACGTGCCGGACGGCGCGCTGGCGCTTGGCCGGGCGGTGCAGGTGACAAAACCGGGGCTGGCGGCGAAATTGTTCGAAAAGTTCAGGGCGGCAAAGGAAAGACGCCGGAAAGAGGCCGAATAATGTGCGGTATTGTCGGGGTTCTCGGGAACCATGAGGTCGCGCCCCTGCTGGTCGAGGCGCTGAAGCGGCTGGAATATCGCGGCTATGACAGCGCCGGGATCGCCACCGTCCACAACGGCAGGCTCGACCGCCGCCGCGCCGTCGGCAAGCTGGTCAACCTGTCGGACCTTCTGGTGCACGAACCCTTGGCCGGCAAGGCCGGGATCGGCCATACCCGCTGGGCCACCCACGGCGCGGCAACCGTGGGCAATGCCCACCCGCACCGCTCGGGCCCGGTCGCGGTCGTCCACAACGGCATCATCGAGAACTTCCGCGACCTGCGCGAGGAGCTTGCCCGCCACGGGCTGAAACCCGAGACCGAGACCGACACCGAAACCGTCGTCCTTCTGACCCGGCACCACATGGAGCAGGGCCTGAGCCCGCGCGAGGCGGCGCGGGCCACGCTTGCCAGCCTTCAGGGGGCCTTCGCGCTGTGCTTCCTGTTCGACGGCGAGGAAGATCTGATGGTCGCGGCGCGCAAGGGATCGCCTCTGGCGATCGGTTACGGCGAGGGCGAGATGTTCGTCGGCTCGGACGCCATCGCGCTGGCGCCGATGACCGACCGCATCTGCTATCTGGACGAGGGGGACCATGCCTTCGTCACCCGCAGCGGCGCCGAGATCTTCGACCGCGAGGGCCGGCCCGCCAACCGCGAGATCCAGCAGATCAACCTTGATCAGACCCGCATCGAAAAGGGCGGCTACAAGCATTTCATGGCCAAGGAGATCGCCCAGCAGCCGGCGGTGATCGGCGACGCGCTGGCCCATTACCTGCCGGGCGGCGTCCTCACCCTGCCGGGGGGCCTGGACTTCACCGGGCTCGAGCGGCTGACGCTCGTGGCCTGCGGCACCGCCTCCTACGCTTGTCTCACGGCGAAATACTGGTTCGAGCAGCTGGCCGGCCTGCCCTGCGAGGTCGATATCGCCAGCGAGTTCCGCTATCGCGAGCCGCCCTTGCCGGCCAAGTCCTATGCGCTGTTCGTCAGCCAGTCGGGCGAGACCGCCGACACGCTGGCCGCCCTGCGCTATGCGCAAGGCAAGGTGGAAAGGATCGTCTCGGTCGTGAACGTGCCGACCTCGTCCATCGCGCGCGAAAGCGACGTGGCGCTGCCGATCCTGGCCGGGGTCGAGGTGGGCGTGGCCTCGACCAAGGCCTTCACCTGCCAGCTTGCCGTCCTTCTCCTTCTGGCGATCCGGGCGGGCATGGACCGCGGCCGGCTGAGCGCGGCCGAGGCGCGCGCCCATCTGGCCGACCTTGCCCGTCTGCCCGGCCTGATGAACCAGGCGCTGGCGCGCGAGGGCGAGATCGCCGCCCTGTCGGAAGCCATCGCCGAGGCGCAGGACGTGCTGTTCCTGGGTCGCGGCGCCATGTTTCCCCTGGCCCTTGAAGGGGCGCTGAAACTGAAGGAAATCAGCTACATCCACGCCGAAGGTTATGCGTCAGGCGAACTGAAGCACGGCCCCATCGCGCTCATCGACCGCATGGTGCCGGTGGTGGTCCTCGCCCCCCGCGACGGGCTGTTCGACAAGACCGTCTCGAACATGCAGGAAGTGATGGCCCGCCACGGCAAGGTGCTGCTTGTCACCGACGCGCAGGGCGGGAACGAGGCCGGCGACGGCACCTGGAAGGTGTTGACCATGCCGACCGTTCCGCCGCTTCTGGCGCCGATCCTCTATGCGGTTCCGGCCCAGCTGCTGGCCTACCATACGGCCTGCGCCAAGGGGACCGACGTGGACCAGCCGCGCAACCTTGCAAAGTCGGTGACGGTGGAGTGACCCCAGAGTCGACCCTCGCCCAACTGCGCGCGGCGGGCGATCCGGCCCGTGCCAGCGGGGCGGCGGCCTATCACAAGGCACCGCGCGAATATCTCGGCGTGCCGGTGCCGGCCATCGCCGAGATGGCGAAAGGCTGGCGCGAGGGTCTGGACGTTGCGGGCCGTGTCGCGCTGGCCGAAGCGCTGTGGCAGTCTGACATCCACGAGGCGCGGGTGGCGGCGGCGAAGCTGCTCACCCAGGCGCGCATCGCCGGCGACGGACCCGTGTGGCGGCTGATCGCCGGTTGGGTGCCCGAGTTCGACGGCTGGGCGATCGCCGACCATGTCTGCGATGCGGGCGGGCGGCGGCTTCTGGCCGACCCTTCGCGCATCGGCGAGGTCGAGGGCTGGACCGGCCACGAAAACTTCTGGGTCCGCCGCGCCGCGCTGGTCATCACCCTGCCCTGGACCAAGCAGAATTTCCCCAAGCCCGGCGACCTGGCGATCCGCGACCGGGTGCTGGGCTGGGCCGCGGCGATGGCGGACGAGCGCGAATGGTTCCTCCAGAAGGCCGTCGCCTGGTGGCTGCGCGACCTGTCGAAACATGATCCCGACCGGGCGCGCGCCTGGCTGGCGGCGCGCGGCCCGCGCCTCAGGCCCTTTGCCCGGACAGAGGCCGCAAGGCATCTTTGACCAGTTTCCGACAAAATCGCTCAGGCAGACGCCTTGCCCCCCGGCCCCGGCAGGCATAGAGTCTGCGCATGACCCCGCTCATCGACCCCTTCGCCCGCCCGATCACCTACCTGCGCGTCTCGGTGACCGACCGCTGCGACTTCCGCTGCACCTACTGCATGAGCGAGCACATGCAGTTCCTGCCCAAGAAGGATCTGCTGACGCTCGAAGAGCTTGACCGCCTCTGCTCGGCCTTCATCGGCCTCGGCGTCGAGAAACTGCGCATCACCGGCGGCGAGCCCCTGGTACGCAAGGGGATCATGACCTTCTTCCGCGCCATGTCGCGGCATCTGGGCACCGGCGCGCTGAAGGAACTGACGCTGACCACCAACGGCTCGCAACTGTCGCGCTTCGCCGCCGAGCTGGCCGATTGCGGGGTGCGGCGGGTGAATGTCTCGCTCGACACGCTGGTGGCCGACAAGTTCGCCGCCATCACCCGCTGGGGCCGGCTCGATCAGGTGATGGAGGGGATCGTGGCGGCGAAAGCCGCGGGCCTTCGGGTCAAGATCAACACCGTCGCGCTGAAGGGCTTCAACGAGGACGAACTGTTCGCCCTTCTCGACTGGTGCGCGGGCGAGGGCCACGACCTGACCTTCATCGAGGTCATGCCGATGGGCGAGATGGGCGAGGAAATGCGCCTCGACCAGTACTGGCCGCTGAAGGATCTGCGCGCCCGCCTCGCCGAACGCTTCACGCTGACCGAGCTGGCCGAACGCACCGGCGGGCCGGCCCGCTATGTGCGCATTGGCGAGACCGGCCAGAAGGTCGGCTTCATCACGCCCCTGACCCACAATTTCTGCGAAAGCTGCAACCGCGTCCGCCTGACCTGCACGGGCGAGCTTTACATGTGCCTCGGGCAAGAGGACATGGCCGACCTGCGCGCGCCCCTGCGCGCCAGCCCCGACGATGCCCTTGTCGGCCAGGCGATCCGCGCCGCCATCGCCCGCAAGCCCAAGGGCCACGACTTCGACTATTCGCGCCAGCATGTGTCGGGCCAGGTCAGCCGCCACATGAGC
This sequence comes from Pseudomonadota bacterium, assembly GCA_018240425.1. Classification (GTDB taxonomy): domain Bacteria; phylum Pseudomonadota; class Alphaproteobacteria; order Rhodobacterales; family Rhodobacteraceae; genus TMP-24. The sequence continues at coordinate 20,521 of JAFEFU010000071.1, forward strand.
CATACCGGCGGCTAGCCAGTCCCGCGCAGATGGGCGACCAGCGCCGCAAGGTCGCGGCGGCGGCTGGCGGCGTGGGGCCAGACCAGCACATAATCATGCTGCATGGGCAGCGACTGCCCGCCGACGATCCGCAGCGCGCCAGAACCGATGGCCGAGGCGGCGATGCGTTCCGGCGCCAGCGCCGCGCCCAGGCCCGCGCGGGCAGCGACGATCGCCAGATGCGACTGGCCGACCACAAGGCCGCGCGCCGGATCGGGGGCGGCGCGCCCACCCGCCTGGCGCCAGTAGGCGGCCCATGAGGGCGCGGTGACGAAGGACTGCCCCCAGTCGGTGTGCACGAACCGCGAATCCGGCAGGGCGGCAAGCCCCTCGGGCGCCAGCCCCGGCGCGGCAAGGGCGACGATCCGGTCGCGAAACAGCGGCTCGCAGCGATGGTCGGGATATAGGTAGCCGCCGTAGGTGATGCGCAGGTCGACCCCGGCGCGCGCCAGCACGACCGGGTCATCTTCGACCCGCAGCTCGATCCCCGGCGCCGGGCCGAAGCCCGCAAGATGCGGGATCAGCCAGGATTCCGCGACCGAGGGCAGGCACGAGACCACCAGCCGCGCCCGCCCCTGTTCGTCGCGCAGGGCCGCGCCGATGGCGGCGATCTCGGCCAGCGCCGCCTCGAGCCGCGGATAGATGGCGCGGCCGGCGTCGGTCAGGGTGATGCGGTTGCCCTGCCGCAGGAACAGCTTCTTTCCATAATGGCCTTCCAGCGCCCTGACCTGCTGGCTGACGGCGGCCGAGGTCACGCCCAGCTCCGCCGCCGCCAGCGTGAAGGACGCGGCGCGGGCGGCGGCCTCGAAGGCGCGAAGGGCGTTGAGTGGCAGGTCGGGCATGGCGATCGCATAGTTTTTCTTATGCTCCGCAAAATTTCTTCCCGTTGCAAGGCGAACCGTTCCACCCGAACCTGCGCGGGACAGGGAGGACATCACATGCGCGAACTCATCGACCTTGACCGCTATCCGCTCGACCGGCCGGACAGCCCCGAATGGCGGGCGCTGGTCGCCGGCGCGTCGGCCGATCTCGCCCGCGACGGCATGTTCAACCTCGAGGGCTTCCTCAGGCCCCAGGCGATCGCCGGCGACATCGCGCTTCTCACGCCCCGGTTCGCGACCGGCGCCTACACCCATGCCCGCCGCCACAACATCTATTTCCGCAAGGAGATTCCGGGGCTTGCGCACGGCCATCCGGCGCTGAGCCTGTTCGACACGCAAAGCCACACGCTGTGCGCCGACCAGCTGGGCGGGACCGCGGTCATGCGGCTGTACGAATGGGCGCCCTTCGCCCGCTTCCTTGCCGCGACGATGGGGAAGGAGGCGCTTTACCCGATGGCCGATCCCCTGGCGCGGCTGAACGCGATGGCCTACGGCGAGGGCGAGGGGCTGAACTGGCATTTCGACCGGTCCGAATTCACCACGACGCTACTCTTGCAGGCGCCGCAGGCGGGATCGGCCTTCGAATACCGCAGCGACCTGCGCAGCGACGAGGATCCGAACTACGAGGGCGTTGCCCGGCTTCTGCGCGGCGAGGATCCGGCCTTGAAGGCGCTGGTCCTGACGCCGGGCACCCTGAACGTGTTTCGCGGCAAGAACACCGCACACCGCGTCACCCCCGCCAAGGGGGCGCGGCCGCGGATGGTCACGGTCTTTTCCTTCTACGACCGGCCCGGCGTCAGCTTTTCGGCCGAGGAACGGCTGGGCTTCTACGGCCGGGCGGCCTGAGGGCGCGCCTCAGGCGGCGGGCATCCGGCTTTCGACCATGCCGGCATACCAGCTTGACCCGAAGGGGATGGCGTCGTCGTCGAAGTTGTAGGCCGGATGGTGAACCATCGCCGTGTCGCCGTTGCCGAGAAAGATGTAGGCGCCGGGGCGTTCGTTCAGCATGTAGCTGAAATCCTCGGCCCCCATCAGGGGCGCGCACTCGGCATCGCAGTTGCCCGAGACCGAGCGGGCGACATCGACGGCGAAGCCGGTGTGTTCCGGCGTGTTCATCGTCACCGGATAGCCGCGCATGTAGTTGACCTCGGCCTTCGCCCCGAGGGCCGTGGCCGTGCCCTCGGCCACCTCGCGCACCCGGCGCTCGACGAAGTCCTGCACCGCCGGGTCGAGGGTGCGCACCGTCCCCTTCATCTTCACCACCTGCGGGATGACATTGTAGGCCGGCGTGTCGGCCTCGATCGCGCAGACCGACACCACCACCTGCTTCAGCGGATCGACGTTGCGGCTGGCGATGGTCTGCAGGGCCACGATGATGTGCGCGGCCACCACCGTCGTGTCGATACAGTCGTGCGGCTTGGCTGCATGGCCGCCCTTGCCGGTCACCGTCAGGTCGAACTGGTCGGCCGCCGCCATCATCGCGCCGGGGCGCACGGCGAAGTGGCCGACGGGTATCCCCGGCATGTTGTGCATCCCGTAGACCTCCTGGATGCCGAACGTCTCCATCATCCCTTCGGCCACCATCTCGCGCCCGCCGCCGCCGCCCTCTTCGGCAGGCTGGAAGATCACCACCGCGGTTCCGTCGAAGTTGCGCGTCTCGGCCAGGTATTTGGCCGCGCCCAGCAGCATCGCCGTATGGCCGTCATGGCCGCAGGCATGCATCCTTCCCTTGACCTTCGAGGCATAGGCCGCCCCGGTCTGCTCGATGATCGGCAGCGCGTCCATGTCGGCGCGCAGGCCGACCACGCGGCCCCTGCGGTCGCTTCGGCCCTTGATGACCCCGACGACGCCGGTCCGCCCGATCCCCTCGACCACCTCGTCGCAGCCGAAGTCCTTCAGCAGCCCCGCGACCTTGCCGGCGGTGCGGTGGACATCGAAGAGAAGCTCGGGGTTTTCGTGGATGTCGCGCCGCCAGGCAGTGATTTCCGGCAGCAGTTCGGCGAAGCGGTTCTTGACGGGCATGGCGGTCTCCTGCGGCTGAAAGGGAATGCCGGCCAAAGGTTCTGCCGATTTCGGGCCATGTTCAAGGCTCAGAGCGATGGGCCGATGACGATTTCCGATCCGTCGGTGAAGCGCGGCAGGCGAAAGCGCGTCAGATCATGGCCGGGATCGCGGCCCATCACCAGATCGGCCGCCACCCGCCCGACGCCGGGGCCGATCCCGAACCCGTGGCCGGAAAGGCCGGTGACGACGGTCAGCCCCGGCAGCGCCGCCGCATGGTCAATGACCGGAACCACGTCGGGCATGGTGTCGATCATCCCCGCCCAGGCCGTGGCGATCGCCGGCCGGCCCACCTGAGGAAAGGCCGCGGCGAACTGGTCGCGTATGCGTTCGATGAAGGCCAGGTTCGGCGCGGGGTTCAGGATTCGCATCCGCTCGAACGGGCTTTCGCGGTCGCCGTCCCAGCGGCGCGGCGTCCCCCAGGCGTCGGGATAGCCCGAGGGCGCGGCGGGCAGGAGGCGCGTCGAACGCCAGTCCTTCTTCAGGACCGGCAGGAAGGCGCGCATGTGGCGGAAGGCGTCGGGGCCGAGCCAGAAGTCGTGCCTGCCGCCCGGGGTCAGCGTCAGCCCGCCGTCCCCGCGCTTGCGGAAGGCAAAGTGATTGTCGGCAGCGGCACCCTCGAAGGGGAAGTCCAGCGGCACCGTGGCGGTGACCGTCGCCCGCACCATCAGCTGCGGCAGGTGCACGCCCTCGGCCCGCGCCAGAAGCGACGACCAGGCCCCGCCGGCCAGCACCACCCGGTCGGCCCTGATCCGGCCCTTCTCGGTCACCACCCCGGCGATGCGTCCGGCGGCGACATCAAGCCTTCGCACCGCACAGTCCTCGTGCACCGACACGCCCATGCGCGCTGCGGCGGCAGCGAGGGCGGGCACCGCCAGCCACGGATAGGCTCGCGCGTCCGAAGGTGTCAGCAGCCCGCCGACCCAGCCCGCGCTGTTCGGCAGGCGCTCCTCCAGCTCGGTCCGCGACAGAAGCCGGGTGTCCAGCCCGTGCGTCCGGGCATGGGCCAGCCACGCCTCGTAATCGGCCATGTCCTTCGCGCCGTTGGCGATATAGAGGACGCCGGCCTCGCGAAAACCGAAATCGGTCTGGGCCTCGGCCTCAAGCCCGCGCCATATGTCCAGGGCTTCGATCATGATCGGCAGTTCGGCCGGATCGCGCCCCTGTTTCCTGATCCAGCCCCAGTTGCGGCTGGACTGTTCGCCGGCGATGCGGCCCTTTTCGCACAGGACCACCTTCTGGCCGACCCTGGCGAGGAACCAGGCGGTCATCACCCCCGCCACGCCGCCGCCGATGACGACGACATCCGCAGCCGGTGGCGGCGGGCCGGGATGACGGGCCGGGACGGCGAGAGAGATCGGAAATCCGCTCACTTCGCCAGGTCCGCGACCAGCCGCTCCATGAAGTCCCCCCCGGCCCTGAACTCCGACAGTTCGAGATATTCGTCGGGCTGGTGGGCCTGGGCGATGTCGCCCGGCCCGCAGACCACCACCGAATAGCCCGCCTGCTGGAAATGGCCGCCCTCGGTTCCGTAGCTGACGACATGGCTGGCATTGTCGCCGGTCAGGCGTCGGGCCAGCGCCTCGGCGCCGCCGCCAGTCTCGGGGCGCAGCATCGGCATGTCGAAGTAGCGGTCGAGCGTGACCGAACAGCCCGGATGAATGGCGCGCATCCCTGCCTCGACCCGCGCCGCCTCGGCCTCGAACGCCACCTGCCAGTCGGCCGAGGCTTCGCCGGGAACCGGGCGCATGTCGATGGTCATCTCGCAGTCCCCCGCCGTGATGTTGTCGGCGGTTCCGCCGGCGATGCGGCCGACGTGCAGTGTCGTCCAGGGCGGATCGAAGGGCGCGGCCAGGGGGCCCGGCGTCCGCGCCCGGTTCTCGGCGTTGCGCGCGTTCACCCAGCCGATCAGCCGCCCGGCCTCCATCACCGCCGACACGCCCCGGTCGATCCGGGACGAGTGCATCTCGTAGCCCTTGAGATGGACCTTGTAGCCGATCCCGCCCTTGTGGCCGGTGACGACCTTCATCCGGCTGGGCTCGCCCACGATCACCGCCGCGGCGCGCGGCAGAAGCCGGGCCATCTCCTCGACCATGCCGATGCAGCCGTCGCAGCCCAGTTCCTCGTCGTAGGAGAGGGCGATCTGCAACGGCCGCTTCACCCCGGCGGCCAGCGCCATCGGCACCGCCGCCAGCGCGAGCGCCACGAAACCCTTCATGTCGCAGGTGCCGCGCCCGTAAAGGCGCCCGTCACGCTCGGTCACCGTCCAGGGGTCCGAGGTCCAGGCCTGCCCGTCGACCGGAACCACATCCGTGTGCCCCGACAGGATCACGCCCCCCGGCACATCGGGTCCGACCTGGGCATAGAGGTTGGCCTTGGTCCGGTCGGCGTTCCAGACCCGGTGCGAGCGGATGCCCAGCCCGGCCAGCCAGCCCTCGACCCAGTCGATCAGCGGCAGGTTCGTGTCCCGGCTGACGGTGGGAAAGGCCACCAGCCGCGCAAGCAGGCCGCGCGCCTCGTCAAGATTCGTCATGGTATTCCCCGATTCCGCCCTTGCCGGCCCGAACCCTAGCCGAAGTCCGCCGGGGTCCGATATGCCAATCGGTCTGCGGATTGCACGAAAACGACCCGATACAACCGAGAATAATTCGCTGTTGCCCGATGGGTGAAAATCTCTAAGACTTGAACGCACAACGGGGAAAACCCCGGACCCAATAGAAAGTCCGACTGGGGAGTCGCACATGCCCGACGGGGCCAAGCCTGTCCTTGACGTCAAGGGCCTGCGGACCGTTTTCCGGACGCGCGCGGGCGAGGTCCACGCGGTCAATGAGGTGACATTCGACATCCACGCCGGCGAGCTTGTGGGCGTCGTCGGCGAAAGCGGCTCGGGCAAGTCGGTGACGATGATGTCGCTCCTGGGCCTCCTGCCCTCTCCGCCTGCCGATGTCCAGTCGGGCAGCGTCCTCTTCGACGGCCAGGATCTGCTGAAATGCCCGGCCGAGCATCTGCGCGACGTGCGCGGCGGCGGCATCGGCTTCATCTTCCAGGATCCGATGACCTCGCTCAATCCGGTGTTCACCGTGGGCTACCAGATCATGGAGCCCTTGCGCCGCCACAAAGGCATGGACAAGGCCCGGGCCCGCCAGCGCGCGAAGGAGCTTCTGGACCTGGTCGGCATTCCCGATGCGGGCAACCGGCTGCGCGACTATCCCCACCAGTTCTCGGGCGGGATGCGCCAGCGGGTGATGATCGCGATCGCGCTGGCCTGCGACCCGAAGGTGCTGATCGCCGACGAGCCGACCACCGCGCTCGACGTGACCATCCAGGCGCAGATCATCGAACTGGTGCGCGACCTGCGCCGCAAGCTGGGCATGGCGATCGTCTGGATCACCCATGACCTCGGCGTCATTGCCGGCATCGCCGACCGCATCCTTGTCATGTATGGCGGCCAGATCGTCGAGCAGGGTCCGGTCGCCCATGTCTTCGCCCGCCCCCAGCATCCCTACACCCGCGCGCTTCTGAAGACCGTCCCCTCGATCCGCGGCGCCCGCGCGGCGAAGCTGAACGTGATCGAGGGCCAGCCCCCGATCCTGACCGCACCGCCCGACGCCTGCGCCTTCCGCGCCCGCTGCCCCCATGCCTTCGACCGCTGCGCGCGCGAGAACCCGGTCCGCATCCCTGTCGGCGAGGGCCACGATGTCGCCTGCTTCTGGAACCCCGAGACCGGAGGGCCGCGTCATGGCTGACGGAGTGGCCAAGGTTCTGGTCGAGGTGCGCGGGCTGAAGATGTATTTCCCGATCACCGCCGGGCTTCTGCGCCGCAAGGTCGGCGACGTGAAGGCCGTGGACGATCTCTCCTTCGACATCTACGAGGGCGAGACGCTGGGGCTGGTGGGCGAATCCGGCTGCGGCAAGTCCACCTGCGGGCGGGCGCTTCTGCGGCTCTATGACCCGACGGCGGGCAGCGTGCACATCGGCGGCGACGACGTGGCCAACGCCAGCGGCGATGCGCTGCGCACCATGCGACCGATGATGCAGATGGTCTTCCAGGACCCGCAGGCCAGCCTCAACCCGCGCATGACCGTGGCTGACATCATCGGCGAGCCGCTTCAGGAACACACCCGGCTGACCCGGCAGGAGAAGCTTGCCCGCATCTACGAACTGATGGACGCGGTCGGGCTGAACCGTGCCTTCGCCAACCGCTATCCCCATGCCTTCTCCGGCGGCCAGCGCCAGCGGATCGGGATCGCCCGCGCCCTGGCGCTGAACCCGCGCTTCATCGTCTGCGACGAGCCGATCGCCGCGCTTGACGTGTCGATCCAGGCCCAGGTGGTGAACCTGCTCGAGGAATTGCAGGACCGGCTGGGACTGACCTACCTGTTCATCAGCCACGACCTGTCGATGGTGCGCCACATCGCCGACCGGGTGGCGGTCATGTATCTGGGGCGCATCGTCGAACTGGCCGGGCGCGACGCCCTGTTCGACGAGCCGCTCCATCCCTATACCGAGGCGCTCCTGTCCGCGATCCCCGAGGCCGATCCCGGGCTGGAAGCCGCGCGCGAAAGGATCATCCTCAAGGGCGACGTGCCCTCGCCCGCCAACCCGCCCAGGGGCTGCAACTTCTGCACCCGCTGCCCGAAGGTCATGGACATCTGCCGGACGGTCAAGCCCGCCCTGGCCGAGGTCGGCCCCGGCCGGCTGGTCGCCTGCCATCTGCACCCACCACCATCCGACCGCCGGCCAACGGCGGCAGACGAGGCCGAAGAGCATCCAACAAGGAGAAGCAAATGAAGCTGAGAACTATACTGATGGGGGCGGCGGCCGTGATCGCCACAGCCCCGGCGGCGATGGCCGAACGCGGGTCGGACGGCAATGTCAATGTCATCTACTGGCAGGCGCCCTCGATCCTGAACCCCTACCTGTCGTCGGGCACCAAGGACATCGAGTCCTCGTCGCTCGTCATCGAGCCGCTGGCCGGTTTCGACGAGAAGGGAGACCTGTTCCCCCGCCTGGCCGAAGACATCCCGACCGTCGAGAACGGCGGCGTCTCCAAGGACATGACCTCGATCACCTGGAAGCTGAAGAAGGATCTGAAATGGTCCGACGGCACGCCGGTGACATCGGCCGACGTGGCCTTCACCTACCAGTATTGCACCGCCCCGGACGGCGGCTGCGCCCAGGGCGCCCATTTCGACGGTATCAAGAGCGTCGAAACCCCCGACCCGCAGACCATCGTGGTCACCTTCACCGCGCCCAAGCCCAACCCCTACCTGGCCTTCGTCGGCGGCCAGTCGCCGATCCTGCAGAAGGCGCAGTTCGCCGACTGCCTCGGCGCCGCCGCCCCGACCTGCACCGAGCAGAACTTCCATCCGATCGGCACCGGCCCGTTCGTCGTGAAGGACTTCAAGACCGGTGACGTGCTGCAACTGGAAGCCAACCCGAACTACCGCGACCCGGCCAAGCCCGCCTTCGCCACCATGACGCTGAAGGGCGGCGGCGACGCCGAGTCGGCGGCGCGCGCGGTGATGGAGACCGGCGAGTTCGACTATGCCTGGAACACCCAGATCAACCCCGACCTCCAGGCGCAGATGACCGCCGCCGGCAAGGGCCATTTCGTCAACGCCTTCGGCACGCTCGTCGAGCGGATCGAGATGAACCAGACCGACCCCTCGCCCGACCTGGCCGAGGGTGAACGCTCGACCGTCAAGCATCCGCATCCGTTCCTGACCGACCCCAACGTCCGCCTGGCCCTGTCCAAGGCGATCGACCGGCAGGCGCTGGTCGACGTGGGCTATGGCGAGGCCGGACGGCCGACCTGTAGCATCGTGCCCGCGCCAGCGGCCTATGCCTCGACCAACACCGACTGCATCAAGCAGGATCTGGACGGCGCCAAGAAGCTCCTGGACGAGGCCGGCTGGAAGGACACCGACGGCGACGGCATTCGCGACAAGGATGGCAAGAAGATGCACATCCTCTTCCAGACCTCGACCAACCCGGTCCGCCAGGACGTGCAGGCACTGGTCAAGGGCTGGTGGAACGAGGTCGGGGTCGAGGTCGAGCTGAAGAACATCGACGCCTCGGTCTATTTCGGCGGCGACGCCGGATCGCCCGACACGTTCGAGAAGTTCTATGCCGACGTCGAGATGTATGCCAACAACTTCGACGGCACCAATCCCGAGGCCTACCTGGCCGGCTATCTCTGCTCGAAGATCCCCGGGCCCGACAACCAGTGGCAGGGCGAGAACATCCCGCGCTACTGCGACCCGGAATATGACAAGCTGGTCGCCGAACTGGCCAAGACCAGCGACATGACGCAGCGCGGCGACCTGGCGAAGAAGATGAACGACATGGTGTCGGCCGTCGGCATGGACAGCATGGCGCTGATCGACCGCGGCCGCCTGTCGGCGGCATCGAACACGCTCGGCGGCGTGGTGGTGAACACCTGGGATTCCGAACTGTGGAACGTCCAGGACTGGACGCGCATCAAGTAGGCGCCTGATACGCGGGGCCGCGCCGATGCGCGCGGCCCCGGCCCCTGTCCCTTCCCGGACCGCATGGAGCCCGGCACATGCTAACCTACATATTCCGACGGCTTCTGATCGCGGTGCCGACGCTTCTGCTCATCAGCCTGGTGATCTTCCTTCTCGTCGATCTCGCCCCCGGCTCGCCGATGAGCGAGATTCCCCTGACCGTGCCCCCCGAGGTCAAGAAGAAGATGATCGAGGCGATGGGCGCCGACCAGCCGGTGTTCGTGCGCTATCTCCTGTGGCTGCGACAGTTCTTCTGGGTCGAGCCCGCCTATTGGCTGGACGGCCATTTCGGCACGCACCTGGCAGGCGATGCGCAACGCATCCTCAGCTACCAGACCCGCAGCCCGGTGTTCATCACCATCGGCCAGCGCATTCCCCAGACCATGACGGTCATCGGTTCGGCCTATCTCGTCGGCGTTCTGATCGCCCTGCCGATCGGCATCTATTCGGCCTATCGTCAGTATTCCTGGTTCGACCAGGCCGGAACCTTCTTCGCCATGATCGGCTTTTCGGTGCCGACATTCTTCACCGGCGTCCTGCTGATCGTCGTCTTCGCCGCGAAACTGCAATGGTTCCCGTCGGTCTACGACACGACGCTGAAGGTCACGGACTGGGCCAGCTTTCTCAAGCAGGTGCGCCAGATGGTGCTGCCGGTCACGGTGCTGGCCATGTTCAACGCCGCCACCATCAGCCGCTACATGCGCTCCTCCATGCTCGACAACCTCGGGCAGGACTATGTGCGCACGGCGCGCGCCAAGGGCATGGGCGAGGGCACGGTGGTCCTGAAGCACGTCCTGCGCAATTCCCTGATCCCGGTGGTGACGGTGATCGCGCTCGGCATCCCCTCGATCTTCGGCGGCGCGATCATCACCGAACAGGTGTTCAAGGTGAACGGCCTCGGCGCGGCGCTGATCGGGGCGATCCATGCCAACGACCTGCCGATGGTGCAGACGCTGACCTTCATCTTCGCGGTGCTGATCGTGCTCTTCAACCTGATTGCCGACGTGCTCTACGGCATTCTCGACCCGAGGATCCGCTATGCTTGACGCAGGCTCTTCCGCGCCCCTGACCCTTGCCCCTCCGCGCAGCCAGTGGCGCGATGTCTGGGACCAGTTCCGCACCCACAAGGGCGCCCTGATCGGCATGGCGGTCTTTTTCGCACTCGTGGCCCTGGTGGTGCTCGGCCCCCATCTGTGGCGCTACGACCCGAACTTCATCGAGCCCGACGCGATGAAGATGATCAAGTCCCGCAACCAGCCGGCCAGCCTTGCCCATCCGATCGGCACCGACCAGCTGGGCCGCGACATGCTGGCGCGGATGATCGCCGGCGGCAAGGTCTCGATCTCGGTGGGCTTCGTCGCCATGACCATCTCGATCTGCTTCGGCACCTTCGTGGGCGTCATGGCCGGCTTCTTCCGCCGCCTTGACGGTCCCCTGATGCGGCTGACCGACCTGTTCCTGGCGCTGCCGCTCCTGCCGCTTCTCCTCGTCATGGTCATGCTCTTCCGCGATGCGCTGGCGGGCGTGATGGGGCCGTCGCTTGGCACCTTCCTCCTGATCGTCACCGCCATCGGCGTGACGAGCTGGATGCAGTCGGCGCGGATCGTGCGCGGCGAGGTGCTGGCCCTGAAGGAGCGCGAGTTCGTGCTGGCCGCGCGTTCGATCGGCACGCCCTCGCGGCGGCTGATCCTGCGCCATGTGCTGCCCAACGTCGTCTCGCCGGTGATGGTGGCCGCGACCCTGAACATCGCCGACGCGATCATCACCGAAAGCGCACTGTCGTTCCTGGGCCTCGGCTTCCCGCCCGACTTCCCGACCTGGGGGCGGCTTCTCTTCGACGGCCTGCCCTATCTCCAGCAATATCCCGAACGGGTGTTCTGGCCGGGCCTCGCGATCTCGCTGACCGTGCTGTCGGTCAACTATATCGGCGACGGACTCAGGGACGCGCTCGACCCGCGCATCCGCGGGCGCTGAGGCGGCCGTCAGCGCATCGCCCGGCGGATGCGGCGGATCATCAGCCAGACCAGGCCGAGGATCACCGGCACCAGCGCCGCCATCAACAAGGCCTTCGGCCAGTGCAGCGCCTCGGCAAAGGGCAGCAGCACATAGCCGGCAAGGTTCAGCGCGTAATAGCTGATGGCCACCACCGACAGGCCCTCGACCGTGTGCTGGAGGCGCAGCGCCAGGTCGGCGCGGCGGTCCATGCTTTCCAGAAGCCGCTGGTTCTGGGCCGAGCGTTCAACATCGACGCGGGTGGACAGAAGTTCCCCCGCCCGCTCGGCGCGGGATGACATCTGCTCGAGCCGCCGTTCGGCCGACTTGACCGTGCGCATCGCCGGATCGTAGCGGCGGCGCATGAATTCGCCAAAGGTCTGGCGGCCCATGAACCTTGTTTCGCGCAGGACCTCGATGCGCTGGTTCACGATCGCCTCATAGGCGCCGGTCGCCCCGAAGCGGAAGGAATGGCGGGTGGCAAGGCTTTCCAGTTCGGCGGCGATGGCCAGCAGGTCGTGCAGCGTGGCCTCGGCGGCGCGGTGGTCGTCGGCCATCGCCGCCACCAGCCCGGCCAGCTGCGGGTCGAGTGCGTTCAGCCGTCCGGTCAGTTCGCGCGCCCGCCCCAGCCCCAGCATCGACATGGCGCGGTAGGTCTCGATCTCGCACAGGCGCTGGACGATCCGGCCGATGCGGCGCGGGCCGGTGCCGGGCCGGACAAAAACCGCAAAGCGCATCTGCCCGGCCGCGTCGATCTGGAAGTCGCCGGCAATCACGGCGGCATCGTCCAGCACCCGCGAGGCGGCAAGGCTTTCCGGCACGAACCAGCTTTCCAGCTTGCGCGTCACCTCGGCCGGGTCATCGGGCATCCACTCGACGCGGATCATCACCGCCGCGACCCGCCGGCCGGGGGCGGCGGCCAGCCAGGCGGCGGGAAAGACCTCGGCCGCGTGCGGATCGAAGGGCCGTTCGGACACGCCCCGCACGAACGAGGAATAGGTCACGAATTCGGTGTGGCTTTCCCATTTCAGCGCGTGCCGCCCCAGATCGGCGGCAAGATGGGTGGCGCCCGGTCCGGGATGGGCCGCGCCATGCCGGTCGAGGAGCGCGATCAGGTGCGCCCGGTCGGCCCGCCGGTCACGATTGGCGGCGTCGAAGGGTTCCTTCACCGCGACATAGACAGCCTGGCAGGGCACCTCGAGCGCCGGAAACGGGCGGGCGTGCAGCTCGTTCACCAGGGCGTACCGCTGGGGGTGATCGTCGAAGGCGTTCATGCTTTTCACGGGTCTTGGGGCCGGTGGCGAGCCTAGCGGCCCGCCGCGTGAAATCATCCCCCGGCCGCGGCACACCGGCGCATACTGGCTTTTCTGCAACGCCCCGCTCAGACGCCCGCGCGGTCCGACCGCGCGAGGGCCAGCGCGGCCAGCGCCGCCACCGCGCCGAGCGCGTAGGTGGCGCCCGCCCCCCAGAGGCCCCAGACCGCGCCAGCAAGGCCATTGGCGACCAGCGTCGCCAGCCCGCCCGCAAGATTGAACAGGCCGAACCCGGTGCCGCGCAGGTCCGCAGGCACGGTCCGCGCCACGGCAGCGGACAAAAGCCCCTGACTCAGCCCCATGTGCAGGCCCCAAAGCGCGATCCCGGCAAATGCCGCCGCCAGCCCCGCGCCGCTGGCCAAAAGCAGGTGCGCGGCGGCCAGAACCAGCAGGGACAGCGACAGAAGACCCCGGCTGCCGATCCGGTCGGACAGGTGCCCGGCCGGCCAGGATGTCGCGGCATAGACCAGGCTCATCAAGGCGAGCGCCAGGGGCGCCAGCACGAAGGGCAGCCCTTCTCCCGTCACCCGCAGGATGAGGAACGCCTCGGACAGCCGCGCCGCCGACAGGACCGTTCCCAACAGGCACACCCGCCAATAGGGCGCCCCGAGCGCACCGGGCGTGGCCCGGTCGAACTTTGGCCGCACGGCCGGAGCGGTGGCGCTGCGCGCCGGTTCCCGAACGCCTAGCGCCAGCACCGCCACCGCCACCAGCGCCGGCAGCACCGCCAGCGCGAACACCAGCCTTATGTTGCCCGACGACAGGGCCATGATGGCGATGGCCGCCAGCGGCCCCGCCACCGCCCCCACCGTGTCCAGCGACTGCCGCAGGCCAAAGGCGGCGCCACGCCGTTCGGGCGGCACCATGTCGGCGACCATCGCATCGCGCGGCGCACCCCTGATGCCCTTGCCGAACCGGTCGGCCAGCCGCGCCGCCATGACCAGTCCCGCCCCGCCCGCCAGCGCGAAGGCGGGCTTGGTCAGCGCCGCCAGCCCATATCCGGCGACCAGCAGCGGCTTGCGCCGCCCTGCCCGGTCGGACCAGAGGCCGGAAAAGACCTTGACCACCTGCGCCGTCGCCTCGCCCGCGCCCTCGATCAGGCCGACGACCAGGACCGGAGCGCCCAGAGTCGTGGTCAGGAACAAGGGCAGCAGCGCATGGATCATCTCGGACGAGACATCCATGAACAGGCTGACAAGGCCCAGGGCGACAACGCCGCGCGGCAGGGGTTCTGGCATCGAAACCTTCGGTCGGGGCGCGGCCGGAACGCGGGCCGCGCGCCACGTTCGGTCCTTTGCCGACGGCTGGCAAGCCCCCCTGCGCCACGCCGCGGCCAGGATCCGAGCCCTGCCGCCTCAGCCGAGATACCTGGCGAAGAAGGCGAGCGTCCGGCCCCAGGCCAGTTCGGCGGCGGCCTTGTCATAGCGCGGGGTGGTGTCGTTGTGGAACCCGTGGTTGACACCGGGATAGAACCAGGCGGCGTAGGTCTTGTGGTTGGCCTTCAGCGCCGCCTCATAGTCGGGCCAGCCGGCGTTGATACGGTCGTCAAGCCCCGCGTAGTGCAGCAGAAGCGGCGCCTCGATCTTCGGCACGTCCGCCGTCGCCGGCTGGCGGCCATAGAAGGGGACCGATGCCGCAAGGTCGGGGTAGGCGACGGCCAGCGCGTTGCAGACCCCGCCGCCATAGCAGAAACCGACCGCGCCGACCTTGCCGGTGACGCCGTCATGGGCGCGCAGGTATTCGTAGCCCGCGAAGAAGTCGGCCATGAGCCGGGCTGGGTCGAGCGTCGCCTGCATCTCGCGTCCCTTGTCGTCGTCGCCGGGATAGCCGCCCAGGGGCGACAGCCCGTCGGGGCCAAGGGCGATGTAGCCCGCCTTGGCGACGCGGCGCACCACGTCCTCGACATAGGGGTTGAGGCCGCGGTTCTCGTGGACGACCAGCACCGCCGGGCGCTTGCCGGTGGCGCCTGCGGGGCGCGCCATCAGCCCCTTGATGGTGCCGTTGCCCTCGCGGCTCTGATATTCGATCCGCATGGTCTCGATGGCCGGGTCATCGGGGGCGACCTGCTGGGCCAATGCATAGTCGGGTTGCAGCTCGGCCAGGATCATCGCACCGGTGACGCCGGCGGCGGCGAGCTGACCCGCCTGTTCGATGAATTCGCGCTTGGTGATGCGGCCATGCACATAGCCGTCGAAGATCTCGAGGATGCGCTGGTCGAAGTCGCGCGCGCTCTTGCGCGGTCGGGGTGCCTTGGGCGCGTTCATCCGTCCCTCCGTTCCTGAAAGGCGGCAAGGATAGGACGAATCGGCGGACCGGACGGCACAAAAGAAAGTGACCCCGCCGAAGCGGGGCCACCCGGGGCCGCAAAGGACCGCGCGCCTATTCGATCAGCGGCAGCAGCGCATCGAGCGACTTCTTGGCGTCGCCGTAGAACATCCGGGTGTTCTCCTTGTAGAACAGCGGGTTCTCGATCCCCGAATAGCCGGTGCCCTGGCCGCGCTTGGACACGATCACCAGCTTCGACTTCCAGCACTCAAGCACCGGCATCCCGGCGATGGGGCTGTTGGGGTCTTCCTGCGCGGCGGGGTTCACGATGTCGTTCGAGCCGATGACGATCGAGACATCGGTGCTGGCGAAGTCGCCGTTGATCTCGTCCATCTCCAGCACGATGTCATAGGGCACCTTGGCCTCGGCCAGAAGCACGTTCATGTGGCCGGGAAGGCGCCCCGCGACCGGGTGGATGGCAAAGCGCACCTCCTTGCCGCGGGCGCGCAGCTTGCGCGTCAGTTCGCTGACCGACTGCTGGGCCTGCGCCACCGCCATGCCGTAGCCGGGGATGATGATGACGCTGTCGGCATCGTTCAGGACCGCAGCCACCCCGTCGGTGTCGATCGCCACCTGCTCGCCCGCGATCTCCATCGCCGGGCCGGTCGCGGTGCCGAAGCCGCCCAGGATCACGCTGAGGAACTGGCGGTTCATCGCCCGGCACATGATGTAGGACAGGATCGCACCGGACGAGCCGACCAGCGCCCCGGTGACGATCAGGAGATCGTTGCCGAGGAGGAAGCCGGTCGCCGCCGCCGCCCAGCCGGAATAGCTGTTCAGCATCGACACCACCACCGGCATGTCGGCGCCGCCGATGGCCATCACCAGATGCGCGCCGAGGACGAAGGCGATCAGCGTCATCAGATAGAGCGTCCAGCTGCCGGCGCCCTGCATGTAGAGACCCATCAGCACAAGGCAGGCCACCGCCATGCCGATGTTCCACAGATGCCGCCCCGGCAGGATCAGCGCCTTGCCGCCGATGCGGCCGGCGAGCTTGCCATAGGCGATGATCGAGCCGGTGAAGGTGACGGCACCGATGAAGACGCCAAGGAAGATCTCGACCTCGTGGATGATCTTCTCGGCCCCTTCCAGCGCGGCCGGGTGCAGGTCGGAGTTCAGCCCGATCAGCACCGCCGCCATGCCGACGAACGAATGGAGGAGCGCCACCAGCTGCGGCATCCCGGTCATCTCGACCCGCTGGGCGACGACGACGCCGATCCCGGCGCCCACGACCAGCGCCGCGATCAGCAGCAGGCTGACCTGCACCGCGGGGCCGAAGATCGTGGCCGCGACCGCGATCGCCATGCCGACGATCCCGTACCAGACGGCGCGCTTGGCGCTTTCCTGCCCCGAGAGCCCGCCGAGGGCGAGGATGAACAGGACCGAAGCCGCGATATAGGCGGCGGTTTGGATTCCGAACGACATGCCCGCCCCCTTACGATTTCTGGAACATCTGGAGCATCCGGCGCGTGACCATGAAGCCCCCGACAATGTTGATGGTCGCGATCAGCACCGAGACCGCGGCCAGGACCGCCACCAGCCCACCCGATCCGATCTGCAAGAGCGCGCCGATGATGATGATCCCCGAGATCGCGTTGGTGATCGCCATCAAGGGCGTGTGCAGCGAATGCGCCACGTTCCAGATCACCTGGAAGCCCACGAACACCGCCAGCACGAAGACGATGAAATGCTGCATGAACGCCGTCGGCGCATAGGCCCCGACCAGCGCCATCAGCACCGCGCCGACGGCCAGGAGGATGATCTGGCTGCGGGTCTGGGCGCGGAAGGCGGCCATTTCCTCGGCCCTTTTCTCTTCGGGCGTCAGTTCGCGCGGCTTTTCCTTGGGCTTTGCGGCGGCGATCGCCTGGATCTTCGGCGGCGGCGGCGGAAAGGTGATCGCGCCCTGGTGCGTCACCGTCGCCCCGCGGATCACGTCATCCTCCATGTTGTGGTCGATGACGCCGTCCTTCTTCGGCGTAAGGTCGGCCAGCATGTGGCGGATATTGTTGGAGTAAAGCGTCGAGGCCTGCGCTGCCATCCGGCTGGGGAAATCGGTATAGCCGATCACCGTCACGCCATTGTCGCTGACCACCTTCTGGTCAGGCGCCGTCAGGTCGCAGTTGCCGCCGCGCTCGGCGGCAAGGTCGACCACCACCGATCCGGGCTTCATCGCCGCGACCATGTCGGCCAGCCACAGCTTTGGCGCATCGCGGCCGGGGATCAGCGCCGTGGTGATGACGATGTCCATCTCGGGCGCGAGTTCGCGGAACTTCTTCAGTTGCGCCTCGCGGAATTCGGGGCTGGAGGGCGCCGCATAGCCGCCCGTCGCCGCGCCATCGGTCTGCTGTTCGGCGAAATCGAGAAAGACGAAATTCGCGCCCATGCTTTCGATCTGCTCGGCCACTTCGGGCCGCACGTCGAAGGCATGGACGATCGCCCCCAGCGACACCGCGGTTCCGGTGGCGGCAAGGCCGGCCACGCCCGCGCCCACCACCAGCACCTTGGCCGGCGGCACCTTGCCCGCCGCCGTCACCTGCCCGGTGAAGAAGCGGCCGAAGTTGCTGCCGGCCTCGATCACCGCGCGGTAGCCGGCGATGTTGGCCATCGACGACAGCGCGTCCATCTTCTGCGCCCGGCTGATGCGCGGAACCATGTCCATCGCCACCACCGTCGCGCCCTGCCCGTTGCAGGCCTCGAGCAGGGTCTTGCCCTGCGCCGGATAGAAGAACGAGATCAGCGTCTGGCCCTTGCGCAGACGCGCGGCCTCGGCGTCGGACGGCGGGCGGACCTTGGCCACCACGTCGGCCCCGGCAAAGAGGTCGGCGGCGGTCTTGACGACGCTGACCCCGGCCGCCTGATAGGCTGCGTCGGAAAAGCCCGCCGCGGCGCCGGCGCCGGATTCGATCAGGCATTCATGCCCGAGCTTTTGCAACTGCGCGGCCGAGTCCGGCGTCATGGCGACGCGGTTCTCGCCTGGCGCGACTTCCTTCGGTGCCCCGATCTTCAACTGTCCCCCTCCTTCTGCCGGCCGACCCGGTCTTTCTGACCGGATTTCTCCCCTTCCGGCGAACTTTCCGCAAGTGTGCCGCGGGCACGCTGCGCTGCGGCAATATGGGCGAAACCGGCGATCAAATCCAGCGCCGGGTTTGCCTCTTGTAGGCTTCGAAGCTTTCGCCGAACAGCCGCGACAGGCGCGCCTCCTCGGGCAGGATGAAACGCTTGAGGATCAAGTACATGAACAGGGGCACCAGCGGCAGGGCGATCAGGGCGTGCCAGTAGAGGAAGAGGCCGGTCAAGAGCAGCGTGTCGGCAAGGTAGATCGGATTGCGGCTGAGCCGGAACAGCCCGCCCGTCATCAGCCGCTTCGGATCGCGGCCGGGAATCACGCTGGTGCCGGCCAGCGCCATCTGCAGCGCCGCCGCCACCATCAGCAGCAGCGCAAAGGCCGCCAGCGTTCCGCCGACCAGATGGCCGCCCATCAGTTCCGTCGGAAATATCCGGTTGGCCACGGCCCCCAGGGCGGCGAATCCGGCCAGCCAGACCGGGGGTAAATCAACTTCGCGGGCGACCATCCATTGCTCCTGCTGATCTGATGCGACCCTAGGAAATGGCCGGCCAGCCCGCAAGTGCGCGCTGCCGATTTCGGCAGAGCGCCACCGATGCCGGTTTGCCTTGACCGGGAAGGCGGAACCATTTCAAATGTAAAATATCGGCCGGGCGGTCCCGCCCGCCAGTCCGCCCGCAAGCACGAAGGACACCATGACCAGCGATTTCGCCGCCACGCGCGCCGCCTTCGACCTGCCCGAGGGGATCATCTATCTGGACGGCAACTCACTCGGCCCGCTGCCGCGCGCCGCGGCCGAACGGGTCCGCGCCTGCGTCCAGGACGAGTGGGGCCAGATGCTGATCACCGGCTGGAACCGCGCCGGCTGGATGGACCTGCCCGCCCGCCTCGGCGACCGGATCGGCCGGCTGATCGGTGCGGCGCCTGGCACCGTGGTCCTTGGCGACACGCTGTCGATCAAGGTCTATCAGGCGCTGGCTTCGGCGCTGGAGCTGAACCCCGGCCGCAAGGTGATCCTGTCGGATACCGGCAACTTCCCCTCGGACCTCTACATGGCCGACGGGCTGGTGCGGACACTCGGCCAAGGATACGAGCTTCGCACCGTGGCCCCCGAGGCCGTCGAGGCGGCAATCACCCCCGATCTCGCCGTCCTGATGCTGACCGAAGTGGACTACCGCACCGGGCGCAGGCACGACATGGCGCGACTGATCGCCAGGGCCCACGCGGCCGGCGTCCTCGTGGTCTGGGATCTGGCCCACTCGGCCGGCGCGATCCCGGTCGATCTGGCCGGGGCCGACGCCGATTTCGCGGTGGGCTGCACCTACAAGTACCTGAACTCCGGTCCCGGCGGCCCCGCCTTCATCTATGTCGCGCCGCGCCTTGCCGACCGTGTGCGCCCGGCGCTGTCGGGCTGGCTCGGGCACGAGGCGCCCTTTGCGTTCGACCTCGGCTACCGCCCCGGCCGCGGGATCGAGCGGATGCGCGTCGGAACCCCGCCGGTCCTGCAGATGGCGGCACTGTCCGCCTCGCTCGACATCTGGGACCGGGTCGAGATGGCCGACGTGCGCGCCCGCTCGATCGACCTGACCGAGGCCTTCATCAGGGGGGTGGAGAGCGCCTGCCCGGCGCTGACGCTCGCCTCGCCCCGCGACCCGGCGCAGCGCGGCAGCCAGGTGAGCTTCCGCCACCCCGAGGGCTATGCGATCATGCAGGCGCTGATCGCCCGGGGCGTCATCGGCGACTTCCGCGCGCCCGACATCCTGCGCTTCGGCTTCACGCCCCTTTACACGACGATGGATGAGGTCGCCGGCGCGGTGGCCGTCCTGTCGGAGGTCATGGAGAAGACCCTGTGGGACCAGCCCCAATTCAAGACCCGCGCCCGCGTGACCTGAACCTGCGGGGACCAGCAACAGCCCCCCGGGGCTGGACCGCGCCGGGGCCGCGCGCCCCGGTCCTTTCCAGCCCTGTCCGACGGAGTCCAGGATGACCCAGAGCTACGACCCCGCGCGCGAGGGCGCGCAGATGTCCTTCGGCGGGCGCATGTCTTATGGCGATTACCTGTCGCTCGACGCGATCCTGACCGCGCAGAAGCCGCTGAGCCGCGCCCATGACGAGATGCTGTTCATCATCCAGCACCAGACCTCGGAACTGTGGATGAAGCTCGCGCTGCACGAGATCGGCGCGGCGCGGACCTCGATCGCCGAGGGCCGGCTGGAACCCGCCTTCAAGATGCTGGCGCGTGTCTCGCGGATCATGGAGCAGCTGAACTCGGCCTGGGACGTGCTGCGCACCATGACGCCCGCCGACTACACGACCTTTCGCGAAAGCCTGGGCCAGTCCTCGGGCTTCCAGTCCTGGCAGTACCGGCTGATCGAGTTTGCCGCCGGCAACCGCAACCCGGCGATGCTGAAGCCGCACGAACACCGGCCCGACATCCTGGCCCGCCTGCGCGAGGAACTGGCGACGCCATCGCTCTACGATGTGGCGCTGGCGGCGCTGCACCGGTCGGGCATCGCGGTTCCCGACGATGTGCTGGGGCGCGACGTGAGCCGGCCCTGGGCGGCCGACGCGCGGGTCGAGGCCGCCTGGCGCCAGGTCTATGCCGCGCCGGAACGGCACTGGCCGCTTTACGACCTGGCCGAGAAGCTGGTGGACTTCGAGGATTACTTCCGCCGCTGGCGCTTCAACCATGTCACCACCGTCGAGCGGGTGATCGGGATGAAGCGCGGCACCGGCGGCACCGGCGGCGTCAGCTACCTGAAGCGGATGCTCGAGGTCGAACTCTTCCCCGAGCTCTGGCACCTGCGCACCAGCCTGTGAGGGCGCGCCCGGGGGCTTCGCGCCCCCGGACCCCCGCGGGATATTTGGGCCAGAATGAAATGACGACGGGGTTCAGGCCAGCCAGCGGTCGTAATCGCTGACCAGAAGGTGCAGGGGCGGTTCGTCCTCCTCGATGGTGGCGAAGCGGCCGATCGGATCGGCAAAGACATTGTCGGTCACATCGTCGTTGACGGTCGAGACCTCGCCGATCAGCACGTCGCCGCCCTCGCCCCAGAAGGCATGCCAGTCGCCGGGCATCAGCGTCACGCTTTCGCCCGGGGCAAGGCGCAGGACCTCGCCGGGCGCGAAGAGGCGGGTGATCGCGTCGCAGCGCACCACGCCACCCCTGTCCGGGTCAAGGCTACCGTCGGGGTTCGATCCGTGCAGCCGGACCGCCAGTGTCGCGCCGCCCCGGTTGATGATGTCCTCGGCCTTGACGACATGGGTGTGGCAGGGCGACAGCTGGTCCTGGCGCGAGATCAGCAGCTTTTCGGCATAGCACATGCCGCCTCCGGTCCCGAGGTCGGCAAGCCTGCCGTTCCTCAGCGTGAAGAGAAAGAGGCCCAGCCTGTCGAAGTCGCCCTGACCGTAGTCGGTGATGTCCCACCCCATCCGTGCCGCGATCAGGCCTGCGGCGCTGTCCTTCCGCGCGCGGAACTCGCCGGGCGACCAGCGGGCGAAGGGCGGCAGGACGAAGCCGAACGAGCGGATGAACTCGTCGGCCTCGGCCATGATCCGGTTGACGCGCGAGCGTTTCATTCCCGCCTCAGCGATGCTGCGCCCAGGCCGCCACCGCCTGGCCGAAGGCGCCGAACAGCGGCCGCGACACCGGGTCGTTGGCGGCGTTCCATTCGGGGTGCCACTGGACCGACAGGGTGAAGCCGCTGGCGTCCTTGACATAGAGCGCCTCGGGCGTGCCGTCGGGGGCCCAGCCGTCGATGACGATCCGGCAGCCCTCGCACTTGATGCCCTGGCCGTGCAGCGTGTTGGTCATCACCTCGGCCGAGCCGAACAGCCGCCGGAAGGGGCCGTCGCTGCTGAAGCGGACGGCATGGCGGAGGGCGAATTTCTCCTCGAGCGTGCCGTCGGGCGGCATCCGGTGGTTCATCCGCCCCGGCAGGTCGCGGATCTCGGGATAAAGCGTGCCGCCCATCGCCACGTTCACCTCCTGGAATCCGCGGCAGATGCCGAGGAAGGGCTGGCCACGCTCGACGCAGGCGCGGATCAGGGGCAGCGTGATCGCGTCGCGGGCGCGGTCGAAGGCGCCATGCGCTTCGGTCGGTTCCTCGCCATATTCGGCGGGGTGGACGTTCGGCCGCCCGCCGGTCAGCAGGAACCCGTCGCAGACATCCAGCAGTTCGGCAACCGAGACGAAGCGCGGATCGGTGGGGATCAGCAGGGGCAGGCAACCCGCGACCTCGGCCACCGCGGCGGAGTTCGACAGACCCCCGGCATGCACCGGATAATCGCCGATGATGTTGATGTTGCCGATGATGCCGACAACCGGCCGCGTCCTGCACATGTTCGCCCTTCCTGGGGCAGGATCATACCTGCCGATCAGGGCGCGTAAAGGGCCGCGGGCGCACAGTTTCGCCCGTTTTCGCGCACAAGTGCGGCACCTGCCCCGGTCAGCGGGCCAGCGCCTTCACCTCGAGCCGGCGCGCGTGGAGGATCGGCTCGGTATAGCCCGAGGGCTGCATCCGGCCCTTGAACACCAGGTCGCAGGCCGCCTGGAAGGCGATGCCGTCGAAACCCGGCGCCATCGGCCGGTAGCCGGGATCGCCGGCGTTCTGGCGATCGACCACCGCGGCCATCTTGTGCAGCGCCGACATCACGTCCTGGGCGCTGACGATGTCATGGTGCAGCCAGTTGGCGACATGCTGGGCCGAGATCCGGCAGGTTGCGCGGTCCTCCATCAGGCCCACGTCGTTGATGTCGGGCACCTTGGAGCAGCCGACCCCCTGGTCGATCCAGCGGACGACATAGCCGAGGATGCCCTGGACGTTGTTCTCGACCTCGCGCCTGATCTGGTCGGCGCTCCACTTGCGGTAGGTCGCCAGCGGGATGTCGAGAACCGCGTCCACATAGGCCCGCCGCCCGCCCGCCGCCAGCCGCCGCTGCACCGCGAACACGTCGATCTTGTGGTAATGCAGCGCGTGGAGCGTCGCCGCCGTCGGGCTGGGCACCCAGGCCGTGTTCGCACCCGACTTGGGATGCTCGATCTTCTGTTCCAGCATCGCTGCCATCAGGTCGGGCATCGCCCACATGCCCTTGCCGATCTGGGCCTTGCCCGACAGGCCGCATTCGAGGCCGATGTCGACATTCTGGTTCTCGTAGGCGCCGATCCAGCCCTTGCGCTTGATGAAGTCCTTGCGGCTGAAGGGGCCCGCCTCCATCGAGGTGTGGATCTCGTCGCCGGTGCGGTCGAGAAATCCGGTGTTGATGAAGGCGACGCGGTGCCGCGCGGCGCGGATGCATTCCTTGAGGTTGACCGAGGTGCGCCGCTCCTCGTCCATCACGCCGAGCTTGACCGTGTGGCGCGGCAGGCCCAGGACCTCCTCGACCCGGGTGAAGATCTCGTCGGCGAAGGCCACCTCGTCGGGGCCGTGCATCTTGGGCTTGACCACATAGACCGAGCCCGCGTGCGAATTGCGCGCCCCTTCGGTCTTTTTCAGGTCGTGCATGGCGATCATCACCGTCACCATCGCATCCATCAGCCCCTCGGGGATCTCGCGCCCGTCCGGATCGAGGATCGCCGGCGTGGTCATCAGGTGGCCGACATTCCTGACCCACATCAGCGCCCGCCCCTTCAGGACCAGCGGGCTGCCGTCGGGGGCGGTGTAGGCCCGGTCGGGATTGAGCCGCCGGGTCAGGCTGCGGCCGCCCTTGTCGAAGGTCTCGGTCAGGTCGCCCTTCATCAGGCCCAGCCAGTTCGCGTAGGCCTGCACCTTGTCCTCGGCATCGACGCAGGCGACCGAATCCTCGCAGTCCATGATCGCCGACATGGCGCTTTCGATCACCACGTCGGCCAGAAGCGCCTGGTCGCGGCTGCCGATCGGGTGGGCGCGGTCGAAGACCAGTTCGACATGCAGGCCGTTGTTGCGCAAGAGGACCGCATCCGGCGCGCGCGGGTTGCCCCGGTAGCCCGCGAACTTCGCCGGATCGACCAGCGGCAGGTCGTCGACCATGAGCGCGCCGTCCTTGACCGAATAGCGCCGCACATCGCCGTGACTGGCACCCTGGATCGGAAAAGCCTCGTCGAGGAACACCCTAACCCGCGTCACGACCCGTGCGCCCCGGCCCCGGTCATAGCCCCCCGCCGGCGGCGGGCTGCCCATCGCGTCCGTGCCGTAGAGGCAATCGTAAAGGCTGCCCCAGCGGGCATTCGCGGCGTTCAGGACATAGCGCGCGTTCGTCACCGGCACCACCAGCTGCGGGCCGGGAACCGAGGCGATCTCGGGATCGACATTGGCGGTGTCGATGGAAAAGGCCTCGCCCTCGGGCAAAAGATAGCCGATTTCATCGAGAAAGGCGCGATAGGCGTGATGATCATGAGGCCGGTCGCGGTGGGCGACATGCCAGGCGTCGATCCGCTGTTGCAGCTCGTCGCGCCGGGCGAGAAGGTCGCGGTTGCGCGGGGCGAGGTCGCGCACCAGCCGGGCAAAACCGGACCAGAAGGCGTCACGCTCGACCCCGGTTCCGGGAAGGGCCTGCCCGTCCACGAACTTCGCCAGCCGCGCATCCACCTGCAATCCGTGCAGGACGATCCGATCCGCCATTCCAGCCTCCGGCACTGTCTGTATGCGATGGCACACGAATAGGCCGTTCGGCCCCGGCAGGCAAGCCGCCAAGCCCCTCGATTACCCGGAAACGCCGAAATCACAATTCGCGACGGCAAGGAAATCGCGCGCGCCCTTTCCTTTTGCCGCCGATGGGGCCTAACTCTGCCCAACCCCGGAGGACGCAATGCCCGACCCGATCAAGACCCTGCTGAAGGACTACCAGCCCTTTCCTTTCCTGCTGCGGTCAGTCGCGCTGACCTTCCGCCTGTCGCCCGCGGCGACCCGCGTCACCTCGCGCATCACGCTGGCACCCAACCCGGCGCGGCCGGGGCGCCACGACCTTTTCCTGCATGGCGAAGGCCTGCGCCTGATGTCGGCGGCCATCGACGGCCAGCCCCTGCCCGCCGCCGCGCTGACCGTGACCGAAGAGGGGCTGACCGTCGCCGCCGCCCACCTGCCGCAAAGGCCCTTCGTCTGGGAGGCCGAGGTCGAGATCGCCCCCGCGTGCAACACCGCGCTGGAAGGGCTTTACATGTCTGGCGGCATCTACTGCACCCAGTGCGAGGCCGAAGGTTTCCGCCACATCACCTTCTACCCCGACCGCCCCGACGTGATGGCCCCCTTCCGGGTCAGGATCGAAAGCGACATGCCGGTGCTTCTGTCGAACGGCAATCCGGCGGCCTCGGGCGCCGGCTGGGCGGAATGGGACGATCCCTGGCCCAAGCCCGCCTATCTGTTCGCGCTGGTCGCGGGCGATCTGGTGAACCTGCCCGACGCCTTCACCACCCGCTCGGGCCGCAAGGTCGATCTGAACATCTGGGTGCGCCGGGGCGACCTCGACCGCTGCGCCTATGCGATGGACGCGCTCAAACGGGCGATGAGATGGGACGAGGACACCTATGGCCGCGAATATGACCTCGACGTGTTCAACATCGTCGCGGTCGACGACTTCAACATGGGCGCGATGGAGAACAAGGGGCTGAACATCTTCAACTCCAAGCTGGTGCTCGCCAGCCCCGAAACCGCCACCGATCAGGACTACGAGCGCATCGAAGGCGTCATCGCGCACGAATATTTCCACAACTGGACCGGCAACCGCATCACCTGCCGCGACTGGTTCCAGCTCTGCCTGAAAGAGGGGCTGACCGTCTTCCGCGACCAGTCCTTCACCAAGGACACCCGCTCCGAACCCGTCAAGCGCATCGACGACGTGCTGACCCTGCGCGCGCGGCAATTCCGCGAGGATCAGGGACCGCTGGCCCATCCGGTGCGTCCCGACAGCTATGTCGAGATCAACAATTTCTACACCGCCACCGTCTACGAAAAGGGCGCCGAGGTGATCGGGATGCTGAAGCGTCTGGTCGGCGACGACGGCTATCGCAAGGCGCTCGACCTCTACTTCGACCGCCACGACGGCCAGGCGGCGACGATCGAGGACTGGCTGAAGGTATTCCAGGATGCGACCGGCCGCGACCTGACCCAGTTCAAGCGCTGGTACACCGACGCAGGCACCCCGCGCCTGACCGTCGCGGAAGCCTGGTCGCCCGCCCCGGCCGGCAGCGCAGCCGGTGGCACCTATGCGCTGACGTTCCACCAGCACACCCCGCCCACCCCCGGCCAGAAGGACAAGCCGCCGCGCGTCATCCCCATTGCCGTCGGCCTCCTGAACCCCAATGGCGACGAGGTGGTGCCGACCACGGTTCTCGAACTGACCGAGCCCAGCCAGAGCTTCACCTTCGACGGCCTCGCCAGCCGCCCGGTGCCCTCGATCCTGCGCGGCTTCTCCGCCCCCGTCGTCCTCGACCGCAAGGCCGACCCGGCCGAGCGCGCCTTCCTTCTCGCCCACGACACCGACCCGTTCAACCGATGGGAGGCCGGCCGCTCGCTGGCCCGCGACGTGCTGATGCGCATGATCCTGTCCGGCGACGATCCGTCGCCGCAGCTTCTGTCGGGACTGGAATCGCTCTTGTCCGACGAAAGCCTCGATCCGGCCTTCCGCGCGCTCTGCCTGCGCCTGCCCTCGGCCGATGACCTGGCCCAGGCCCTGGGGGGCGAAGGCCACACCCCCGACCCCGACCGCATCCACGCCGAGACCCGCCGCCTGGCCGAAGCGATCGCCGAGCGGCTGGATAGGCCGCTCGCCGCCGCCTACGACCGCCTCGCCGCCACCGGCCCCTTTGCGCCCGACGCAGCGCAAGCGGGGCGCCGGTCGCTGCGGCTGGCCTGCCTTGGCCTTCTGAACCGGGGCGACGGCGGGGCGCGCGCCACCGCGCTGTTCGCCGCGGCCACCAACATGAGCGAAATGCAGGGCGCGCTGGCCTGCCTGATCGAGGCCGGGCGGGGCGAGGGCGAGCTGGCCGCCTTTTACGGCAGGTTCCGCGCCAACCGGCTGGTCATCGACAAATGGTTCAGCCTCCAGGCGCTTTGCGCCCCGCCGGGCCGTGCCGTCACGGTGGCACGCGACCTGTCGCGCCATCCCGATTTCGACTGGAAGAATCCCAACCGCTTCCGGGCGCTATTGGGCGGGCTGGCCGCCAACCACGCCGGTTTCCACGACGCCAGCGGCGCCGGCTACGATCTCTATGCCGACTGGCTGATCCGGCTTGACCCGGTGAACCCGCAGACCACCGCCCGCATGTCCACCGCCTTCGAGACATGGGCGCGCTATGACCCCGCCCGGCAGACCAGGGCCCGCGCCGCGATGGAGCGCATCCTCGCCGCCCCCGGCCTCAGCCGCGACTCGGGCGAGATGATCGGCCGGCTGCTCGGGCGCTGAGGCAAGCCTCGGCGCCGACAATCGGTGAAGGCGCGGTGAATCGTTTCCCCGCCGCCTGTGGCGGCCATGTCGCCGCCACAATCTCAATCCTTTGGCAACCGGCCCGTGCTAGACCCGGGGCGATGGGGATTGCTGCCTTGTGTTCTGGATGACGCCGGAAATTTTCGAATACCGCCGCCAGGCGCGCGCGCCACGCAACTATTTGGCGCTCGGTCTGGTCGGCTTCCTTCACTATGCCGGCTGGGCCCAGGGCTGGGGGCTGGTGGCCGGGCTTCTGTGCGGGCCTGCGCTGGCGCTGGTGCTGGTCCGTCTGGTGCTGAACCAGGCCGAAGGCTTTCGCATGACCGAAGAGGCGCTGGATTTCTACGGCGACAGGATCGACGGCACCATCGACTGGCTCGACCTCCAGGCGGTCACGCTCAGCGGCGACGGCAGCGGCGGGGCGCGCTGCCTTCTGCACCTCGACGGCGGCCGGACCGAGCTTTTGCCCGCCACCGGCGCCTTCGCGCCAGAACGGCTGGCGCAAGAGTTCCGCCTGCGCGGTGTGCCGGTCTGGCGCGGCACCGCCCTGCCCGCCTGACAGCGGGCTCCCTGAAGCCGGTCCGGCGCAGTCAGAAGCGCCGGACAGGCTCTGGCTTCCTGACGGCCGGCTGTCGTTCGACAAGACCGGAGTCCGCCTTTGCCGGACAGGCTCTACCGGCAGAAGCTCTGGCGCTCGCCCCAGGACGAGATCTCGGCCCGAACGCCCGCCCGGCGGAACGGCAGCCAGTCGCGCGCCAGCCCCAGCCAGCCGCGCGCCCCGCCGCCGAAGAGCGCGCCATCGGCGCTGACCCGCGCGCCCGCCTGCCGCACCGCGCAGGCCAGCACCCCGGCCTCGCCCCCTGCCGCCGCACAGCCCGCGACCGGCGGGGTTCCGCCCGCATCCGCCTGCCACAGCCGCGCCAACACCCCGCTCCAGAAGCTGCGCCGCTGCTCCGGGCCGGCCTGCGCATAGGCCGGACAATAGGCGCCGATGTCCGAGGGCACGGTGCCAACCAGTTCGGCCCCCTCGCTTTGCAGCGCGGCGGCCACCATCGCCTCCCAGGCGCTGGCCGGCGCCCCGGCGGTTCCCTCATCGTCCGCGCTGAAGCCCGGCGTCCGGCGGTCCGATCCGACGCAGCCGGCCACCGCCAGGGCAAGAAACACCGCCATCGCCCGCCATGTCCCGCACATCCGCATCCGCCCGCCCCCTTGCCGCGCCGCCAGGTTTCCGCCCCGCCCATAGCGCGCAATCCCGCCGCGTGAAAGCCCGCGGTCCGCCTGCCCCCACCGGCACCCCGCCGCTTGCCCCAGACGCGCCCCTCGCCTAAAAGCGGGCCGGTAACGGAAGGACGCCGCCATGCCCGATCTCGCCCATGACTCTCCCAAGCCGAAGGTCATCCCCGGCGCCAAGTCCGACTGGGAACTGGTGATCGGGCTCGAGGTCCACGCCCAGGTCGCCTCGAACGCCAAGCTCTTTTCCGGCGCCTCGACGCTGTTCGGCGCCGAACCCAACTCCAACGTCGCCTTCGTCGATGCGGCCATGCCGGGGATGCTGCCGGTCATCAACGAATTCTGCGTGGCCCAAGCGGTGCGCACCGGGCTGGGGCTCAAGGCGCAGATCAACCTGACCTCGGCCTTCGACCGCAAGAACTATTTCTACCCCGACCTGCCGCAGGGCTATCAGATTTCGCAGCTTTACCATCCGATCGTCGGCGAGGGCGAGGTGATCGTCGACATGGGCCCCGGCATCGCGCGGCGCGTCAGGATCGAGCGCATCCATCTGGAACAGGACGCCGGCAAGTCGATCCACGACCTCGATCCAACCATGTCCTTCGTCGATCTGAACCGCACCGGCGTGGCGCTGATGGAGATCGTGTCCCGCCCCGACATCCGGGGGCCGGAGGAAGCGGCGGCCTATGTGGCGAAACTCCGCCAGATCATGCGCTATCTCGGCACCTGCGACGGCAACATGCAGAACGGCAACCTGCGCGCCGACGTGAACGTGTCGGTCTGCCGGCCTGGAGACTATGAACGCTATCAGGCGACCGGCGATCATTCCGTCCTCGGCACCCGCTGCGAGATCAAGAACATGAACTCGCTGCGCTTCATCCAACAGGCCATCGACTACGAGGCCCGCCGCCAGATCGCCATTCTCGAGGATGGCGGCCGGATCGAACAGGAAACCCGCCTCTACGACCCGGACAAGGGTGAAACTCGGTCGATGCGGTCCAAGGAAGAGGCGCACGACTACCGCTATTTCCCCTGCCCGGACCTTCTGCCGCTTGAGATCGAGCAGGCCTGGGTCGACGATATCGCGGCCTCCATGCCCGAACTGCCCGACGCGAAGAAGGCGCGGTTCGTCGAAGGCTACGGCGTGACCGAATATGACGCGGGCGTCCTGACCGCCGAGGCCGAGAATGCCGCCTTCTTCGAAGAGGCGGCCAAGGGTCGCGACGGCAAGCAGGCGGCGAACTGGGTCATCAACGAACTGTTCGGGCGGCTGAACAAGGAAGGCAAGACGATCGGCGAGACCCCGGTGTCCGCCAGGCAACTGGGCGGCGTCCTCGACCTTCTGGCCTCGGGCGAGATCACCGGCAAGATGGCCAAGGACCTGTTCGAGATCCTGTGGACCGAGGGCGGCGATCCGGCCGAAGTCGCGGCCGCGCGCGGGATGAAGCAGGTCACCGACACCGCCGCCATCGAAAAGGCGCTGGACGACCTGATCGCCGCCAACCCCGAGCAGGTGGAAAAGGCCAAGGTCAACGCCAAGCTCGCCGGCTGGTTCACCGGTCAGGTGCTGAAGGCCACCGGAGGCAAGGCCAACCCGGCCGTGGTCAACCAGATGGTGGCGCAGAAGCTGGGGCTGTGATCGGGCGGCAGGGCCCCGGCCGGATCAGCCCCAGCGCCGGCGGCTGGCGCCAGCCAGCGCGCCGATCGCACCGATCAGGACCAGACCCGCGGCGGGCAAGGGCACCGGCGCGACCGTCGGCAGCGCCGCCGCCACGCTTGGGCCACCGGGATTGCCGGGGCCGCCCTGGCCGGTCGGCACCAGAATCGGCAGGCCGTTGGCCTGACCGAGCGTCACGGGCGGCGAGCCGCCGGGATTGCCGCCAACATTGCCGCCACCGGGATTTCCGCCCGGGTTGCCACCACCGGGATTTCCGCCGCCCGGGTTGCCACCACCGGGATTTCCGCCGCCCGTGTTGCCGTTGCCCTGGTTGCCGCCGCCCGCGTTGCCGTTGCCGTTGCCCCCCGCGCCGCCGTTGCCACCCTGCGATCCGTTACCGCCCGCGCCACCCCCCGGCGGGTTGCCCGCCGCCGCCAGTTGCACGGGCGGCAGCGCCGGGCTGCCGGCACCGGTGCCGCCGCCCCCGCCCCACTGGCCCAGCATGAACCCGCCCGCGCCGGGCAGGATCGGCTTGACCACGCCCGCGGCCTGCAGCGGCTGTGCGGACAAGGCGGGCCAGGGAACCGGGGTCGGGCCGGCGACGGTGATCCTGTTTCCGGGAGATGCCAGCGCGGGCAGGAAGCCCCCGAGCGCCGGCGGCTTGAGCAGCACGCCGGTGCCGCCCGGAGACGGCGGCGGCGCGATCGGCGGCAAGGGATAGGCCCGCGCCTGCAGATCGGGCATCGCACTGCCGGCAGGGCCGGACAGGCTGCCATGCCCGACCGCGCTTACGATGAAGAACGAGTCGATGAACAGCCAAAGACCGGCAAGAAGCAAACCTGGTTTCACAGCGGCAAACCTGCAATGCGCGGACCTGGGTCCGCAGGGGGGAGTCACACGTCGTTCCGCAGATGCCCCCAACTGCAGTTGCCCCACTCTAACCCGATCCGCCGCCCGCACGCGAGGGTCCGCGCCGGGGACAAGCCGTTTCCTCGCCGGAAATTGTCCGCCTGCGGGTGCCGCCCGGCGCGCAGCCCCCTTGGGGTCGCCGCGCGCCTGCGATAAGGTGCGGGCGCCGCACAGGCCGCAATCCCCGGGGGTTTGATGAACAGTTACGAATACAAGGTGCTTCCCGCCCCCGCCCGCGGCGACAAGGTGCGCGGCGTCAAGACCACCGAGGACCGCTTTGCCCATGCCCTGTCGGCGGCGCTGAACGCCCAGGCCCGCGACGGGTGGGAGTTCCTGCGCGCCGAGACGCTGCCCGCCGAGGAGCGGACGGGCTTTACCGGGCGGCGGACGGTCTATCTGAACCTGCTGGTCTTTCGCCGCCCCGTCGACGAGGAGGCCCGCGCCGATCAGCCAGCCGCCGGCCGCCCGGCGGCACCCCGTATCGCCCCCCTGGCCGAGGGCAAGGCGCCGAGACTCGGTCCGGCGACGGGAAGCGACGCAACCGACCTGTGACTGGGCGGCGACAATCCCCGCTCCGCCTCTGACTGTCGGCGAGACACGGCCGCTCGCGCCAACCAGCGCCGCCACGGGTGGTGCGGGACATCATTAAGTAAATTCAATGCCTTGCGTCGGAATCGGCGCGCGGAAGCCTTGGAATTGGCGGATTTTCGCCCCATTCCCGCCACATTTGGCTTGCGCCGCACCCCCGCCCTGCCGACCCTGAATGCGGGTGGTTGGGGGAAGCCATGACCAGGTTCGAATACAAGATCCTTCCCGCGCTTGGCGGGACAGACGGCCGGGGCGGGATGCCGCCCGCCGGCGCGGGCGATGAGCCTGCCGACCGGAGCCGTTCGGCCGGGGCATCCGCCACCGGCTGGGAACTCGTCGGGCGAAAGGAAGTGCCGGTCGAGCGCCGCCGCTGGCTGATCCTGCGCCAGAGCGCGAGCGAGGAATTCCTCGTCTTCCGCCGGGCGATCGCCGAGCCGGAGCGGGTCGTGCAGCCAGCGCCCGAAGGCTCGCCCGAGTCCGCGATCCGGCCGCGCCGCGTCTTGCGGAACTGCTTTCCCGATCTCGGCCTGTCCGATCCCGGTTTCCGGCGGACCCGGCTTCGGGCGCGGCGCTCCTGATCAGGGCGGCCCGCCAGGGCGGTTCGGGTTTGATCCGGAGCATTGCGGGTTTTCCCTCGCCCCGGCTTTCGCAGGGGCGCGCGGAGCAGAGCGGGGAAAGGCCGCGACCGATTCAGGCCGGGCGCAGGCCGCCCTAATCCCCCGCCACATCCAGCGCCAGCGCGTGAACCCGCCCGGTAAGGTCGGGGCCAAGCGCGGCGAGCACCGCCCGCTGGCGGTCAAGCCGGCTCATGGGGCCGAAGGCGGCCGCGCGGATGACCACGCGGAAATGCGTCTCGCCGCCCTCGCGCCAGCCGGCATGGCCGCGGTGGGCTTCGCTTTCGTCGATCACCCGCAGAAGGGTGGGCGCGAAGCGCCCGGCCAACGCCCGCTCCATTTCCGCCGCTATGCTCATTTTTTGCCCCCACCCTCTTCAAAGCCCCGGCAAAATCCCTAAACTTGGTCGCCCGAGTCGAAAAGCCTGCCCGCAGGCCACAGCCCGAGAACCCGATGACCAAGAATGACCCGTTCGGTTTCGACATTTCCGCCGCTTCGGACAAGAAGCGCCGCCTGAAGGGCAAGCGCGGCATGTCGGGGGCCTCCGACACCTCGACCCGCGCCTGCGATCACCGGGGCTGCGATCAGGCCGGCCAGTATCGCGCGCCGAAATCGCCCGACACGCTGGACGATTACTTCTGGTTCTGCCGCGACCATGCGCGCGAATACAATCTGAAATGGAACTTCTTCCAGGGCGCGACCGAAGAGGAGTTCGAGAAGTTCATCGACAAGGATCGCGTCTGGGGGCGCGAGACCAAGCCCTTCGGCCAGCGCGGGGTCGAGGACCGGGCCTGGCAGCGGCATGGCGTCTCGGACCCGATGGAGATTCTCGGGGCGAACGCGACCCTCAACCCGGGCCGCGTGACCGGCCGCAAGCTGCCGCCGACCGAGCGCCGCGCCCTTGACATCCTCGAGGCGAAGGACAGCTGGACCAAGCCGGAAATCCGCAGGCAATACAAGTCTCTGGTCAAGGATCTGCATCCTGACATGAACGGCGGCGACCGGTCCGACGAGGATCGCCTGCAAGAGGTGGTCTGGGCCTGGGACCAGATCAAGGACAGCCGCAACTTCAAGGAGTGACGGCCCCCCGGTCTGCGGGGCGGATCATCCCGTACTTCCGCAGCCAGATCAGGCAGCGTGCCGCCTGGGTCGGGTGGAGGCCGGTCGCCTGGGCAAGCGCAGCGGCCGCGATCCCGGCGGGGCCTGCGCCCTCGATCGCCGCCAGCACCGCCCCGAGATGCGCCTCGGTCTGGGCCATCCGCTTCAGCGTGGCAAAGCCCCGCACCTCGATCAGCGCGCCGAGCGCCAGGCGCGAGGCCGGATCGGTGGCGGCGAACCGCTCGTCCCCGAAGCGGACCTGCGCGGTCGGATAGGCGGCGAAGAGCGCCATCGGCGACGGCGCCATCGGCAAGGCCCCGGCCGGGTAGCGCCGCGCCCCTGCCGCCCCGGCCCGCCGGCGCGCGGCGAGATCGGCCCAGAGATCCTGCATCTGCGGCACCACCGCGCGCCAGTCGTACAGCGCCCGGGCCCGCGCCTGCCCGGCCTTCCCCATGCGCGCCCGCAAGCCGGCGTCGCCCGCCAGCAGTGCCATCCGCGCTGCCAGTTCGCCAAGGTCGATCTCGGTCATCGTGGCGACGGTGCCGCAATAGTGCGCATAGCCGTCCAGCCCGGCGTGATAGCGCAGCGCCTCCTCCACGGTCATGTCGGCGGTCAGCGTGCGGGTGGCGACGCGGAACCCGACCTCGGGCGTCACCGTGTCCTTCATCCCGTCCCAGTCCGAGACGATCACCGGCAGCCCCGCCGCCATCGCCTCGACCGGGGCGAGGCCATAGGTCTCCTGGACATTGTCGATCGGAAACAGGAACACATCGGCGCCCGACAGGGTGGCGCGGCGTTCGGCGGCATCGGCCCCGTCGAGGAAGCTGACATGCCCCTCGCCGAGGACGGCGACCGCCGCCTTGTGAAAGACCTCGCGGCCATGATCCTCGGTGAAGACCCCGCACAGCACCAGGTGCAGCCGCCGCCCGGGCACCCGCGCCTGCGCCGCCTTCAGCGCCAGATAGGCGGGCAGCGGATCAAACTTCACGTTCGGGTTCAGCCGGGCAATGGTGGCGAACAGCACGTCCTGCGGCCCGAGACCCAACCGGGCGCGCAAGGCCGCGCCGGCCGGGGGATCGGGCAGGAAGTCGTCGCAGGTCACCCCCAGCGGAATCACCGGCAACTGAAGGCGCGCGGGCAGGGTGGCGGCGAACTGGCTTTTCAGATGATCCTCGACCAGCTCCATCTGGAAAAGGACCGAGGCCCGCACCGCCTGCGAGGTGCAGATTACCGCGTCCCAGTCGGCCTGTGGCGCCATCCGGAGATCGTAGAAGCCCTGCATCACCGCAGCAGAGGCGGTCGTGTGGGTGATCCCGCAGATCGAATAGGCGGCCTGCCCGTGCCGTGCCCGCCCCCAGACTTCGGCGGCGAAGTTGGGGCTTGGATAGTGGAAGGTGCCCAGGGGCGCCATCTTGCGCGGGAAAAAGCGCGACACCGTCCGCACCGTGCGCGCCCCGCCATGTTCGGCCACGAAGGCCGCGAAGGCGGCGCGGTCGGCGTCGTTGCCGACCAGCCCCACGATCTCGTCGGCCTCGGCGTGGGCGGCATAGCCCTTCAGAAAGGACGCGCCCGCCACCCGGCGGCCGTTGATCCCGCGCGCGGCCGGGTCGAACCCGTCGGCGGCATACCAGATCGCCGCATTGCGGTCGGACGCGGCCGCCGCCGCCCCGGGCCCGCTCATCGCCGCTCCATCCACAGCCAGGGAGTCGGCCCGCTCCGCCACTCCCACAGCGCGAGCAGCCGGTCCATGTCGCCGAGGCCCTCCATCCACTCGGGAAGGGCGCTGTCGTCGAGACGCCGCCCGATCCGCGTGACAAGGTGGGTGGGCGCAAAGCGCGCCGCGATCCGGTCCGACAGGCCGGGCCTCAGCAGGTCGTGCACCTCGACCAGGATATCGGCGCCAAGCAGTCCCGGCGCGGCGGCCGGATCGAGCAATGCCTCCTCGGCCCCCTCGATGTCGCACAGGACCAGCGCGTGCCGCCCGTTGCAGGCGGCGAAATCCGCATGCGTCGCCTCGCCCGCGACCGCAACCCTTTGGCCCACGCCGTTCGCCCCGGCCAGCGCCCGGCAGGCATCGCGGGCACGGGCGTCGGTGTCATGGGCCCGAACCTCGGCCTCCGGCAGGCGCAGCGCGAGGCCCACCGCGTAATAGCCCTCGGCCGCGCCCACGTCGATGACAAGGTCCGGGCCGC
This sequence comes from Pseudomonadota bacterium, assembly GCA_018240425.1. Lineage (GTDB taxonomy): Bacteria > Pseudomonadota > Alphaproteobacteria > Rhodobacterales > Rhodobacteraceae > TMP-24. Next base: position 56,413 of record JAFEFU010000071.1, read on the forward strand.
GCGCCACGATCCGCTCGATCACCGGATGCAGGCCGGCCTCGTAGCTGCCCAGAAGCCGCGCGGCGCCCGCCCCTTCGCTGGCGGCAACCGGGTAGGCCATGCCCTCGAACGGCCCGGCAAGAACGCGGCTGCCCGACCGCGCCCGCAGGGTGTTCTCGACCAGATGCGCCCGCCATTTCGCCAGAAGCCGGAGCGCGCGCGCAAGCGTCGCCGCGTCGGGCTGGCCCGCCAGCAGGTCCCGCAGGTCGGCGGTCACTCTTTCGGTCAGGGAAGAGGCCGGCGCGACCATCGGCAAACCTCGGATGCCGGGGACCGAACCGCCCCTGCTTTGCTGCTTACCGGCCTTTCGCGCACCTGTCCATCAACGCCTCACTCGTCGTCGAGCGTCCTGAGGAAGGCGACGAGTTCGGCCTCTTCCTTCGCGGTCAGCTTCAGGTTGCCCAGCTCGTCCTTGTTCATGGTCGCGGCATATTCCGGCGCCGGCCAGCAGTTGGCGGCCAGTGCCTCGGCCTCGCTCGCCGCCGGATCGGCGCAGGCAGGCAGCACGTCGCGGGTGTTGTAGAAGTGCACGACCCCTTCGAGGGTCTTGAAATAGCCGTTGTGCATGTAGGCCTTGGGCATGTCGGCGCCGGTGCGCAGGGTCAGGTTGCGCAGGGTCGGCACCTGCTGGCGGGCCATGTTGGCCTCGGCATAGGGGGCAAAGACGGGATCGGTCTTCAGGTAGCCGCCAAGGCCGGGATCGACCCAATCCTTGCCCTCCTTGTTGGCGGCCTGGGTGTAATAGGGATTGTCGCGGTTCCTGGGGACGCCCAGATTGTCAAAGGTCCAGTCGGTGAACACCGCAGGCCCGCCCTGGGTGTTCGGGCCAAGGACGTGGCAGGCGGCGCAGTTGCCCTTGTCCTCGGCCTTGAACAGTTCCAGCCCCGCCAGCTCCTCGTCGCTCAGCTTGCCCTCGCCCCGCGTCCACTTGTCATAGCGCGAGCTGAAACGGTTGACCTCGGCCGATTTCTCATAGGCCGCGATTGACAGGGCAATCCGGTCGAAGGCCGCGTCGATGCCGTCGGCCATCTCGCCTTCGGGAATGTCGATCTTCGCGTCGGGATCGGCGCAGGACGCTTCGAGCCCCTCGGGGAAGGCCACACCCGCGACATCCTTGCCCCAGACCTGGGCCAGCGTCACCGGATAAGCCGCCGGGTCTTTCGGGTGCATCACGCGCCAGACAACGCAGGCCGCCGCCGGCATCGCCATTTCGGCGGGGTTCAGGAACGGCCCCTGCGCCTGATCGGCGATCGGCATCCCCAGCTTGCCGCCCGTGGCGCGCCCGTCAAGGAAATCGCCGCCGACAAAGGTCACGTCGCCATCGTCGATGATGTGGCTGAGCACGGGCGAGAACGAGGCATAGGCCGCCGACGGCGGCTTGCGGTTGCCGAACCGGCCGGGCACCGCGCCCTCGACGACCGCGCCCGCCGCGTTGAACTGGCCGTGGGCGCTGGTGAAGCCCTGACCCGGATCGTGGCAGAACGAACAGGACTGCACCCCGTTGGCCGACAGGTTTCCGTCGAAGAACAGCGACTTGCCCAGCTGCTCGACCGGGGACAGCCCCTCGGCGAGCGATGGCTGGGCAAGTGCTGCGAGCGGGGCGATGGCCCAGGCAACAGTGCGGGCAACTCTCATCAAGGAACTCCTGGCATGGCGGGCGGCATCCGGCCGCGCAATTTCCTTACAAAAATACTCACATATTGCAAGCCCCGATCGGACCTGCCCGCGAATGTCTATGATTCCGGCTGGACCGCGGCAAATGAACCAAAGTTGGACGAGGCAGATCCCGGCGGCCCCTGCCACAGTCGCAGCCCGGAGCGGGGATTGTTTGCCACCCTGACACACTTGTGGTCGGGCGCCCGCTGCACCAGAACGACAAAAATCGCATCAGCGGCTTCCGGCACGGAATGTCGGATTCCGCTTCCTGCCGCCGCCCGTGGCCTTGCACCCCCCAAGAGTTTGGTTCATCACACAAGGGTTGGACATCCGGGGGCGGCCCCGGCCTTTCTCATGGCGGACGGAATGCTGGATCAGAACGCGAAACCCACCGAAGAAGTCTCTGTGCGCGAGGTCTTCGGCATCGACACCGACATGAAGGTCAGGGGCTTTGCCGACCGCAGCGACCGCGTGCCCGAGATCGACCCGACCTACAAGTTCGACCCAGACACCACGCTGGCCATCCTGGCAGGCTTCGCCTACAACCGCCGGGTGATGATCCAGGGCTACCACGGCACCGGGAAATCGACCCATATCGAACAGGTCGCCGCGCACCTGAACTGGCCCTGCGTGCGCGTCAACCTCGACAGCCACATCAGCCGGATCGACCTGATCGGCAAGGACGCGATCAAGCTCCGCGACGGCAAGCAGGTGACCGAGTTCCACGAAGGCATCCTGCCCTGGGCGCTGCGCAATCCCGTCGCCATCGTCTTCGACGAATATGACGCAGGCCGGGCCGACGTGATGTTCGTGATCCAGCGCGTCCTCGAACATGACGGCAAGCTGACGCTGCTTGATCAGAACGAGATCATCACCCCCCACCCGTCCTTCCGCCTGTTCGCCACCTCGAACACCGTGGGCCTCGGCGACACCACCGGGCTGTACCACGGCGTCCAGCAGATCAACCAGGCGCAGATGGACCGCTGGAGCCTGGTCGCCACGCTGAACTACCTTTCCCACGACGCCGAGGCCGCGATCGTGCTGGCCAAGTCGCCGCACTACAACACCGAGAAGGGCCGCAAGACCATCGGCCAGATGGTGACGGTCGCCGACCTGACCCGCACCGCCTTCATGAACGGCGACCTGTCGACCGTCATGAGCCCGCGCACCGTCCTGAACTGGGCGGCGAACGCCGAGATCTTCCGCAATATCGGCTACGCCTTCCGCCTGACCTTCCTCAACAAGTGCGACGAGCTGGAACGGCAGACGGTGGCCGAATTCTACCAGCGCTGCTTCGACGAGGAACTGCCGGAGAGTGCGGCGAGCCAGAGCATCAGGTGATGACACGCACCGGGCGCGCCATCCTGATTTGCGTGGCGCTACTGGGGGGCGAAGCCGGGCAAGCCGACACATGGCAGAGCCTTGAACAACTGAATATCTGCTCGGCCCATTTCAAGGCCCGCGCCGACTGGCTGACCAGCCTGAACAGGAACGAAACGGCCGCCGGGATGTTCTACCGCTATTCTGAGCGCCTTCTGGCGGATGCGGTGGCGAGCACACCCGACGCAGCCGATTGCGCGATGCTTGTGATGCAGGACCAAGGGGAATGCGATCCTGGTCGCATCATTGGCAAACGCAATGAAACGGCGACCGAAATCCTGACGGCTTTTACCCTTCAAGGCTATGGCAAAGCGGGGCTGCCGACCTGCATGGAGGACGCCGTCTGCCTTCGCTGCATGGACTTGTTGAGGGAACGCGCCCCGTGACCCAGACCACCGACGCGCCCGCCCCCCTAGTGCCCGCCCCTGATCTCATTCAGCGCCGCCATCGCCAGGAACCCCGAGCGGGTCAGGCCCAGCCCGTCCGCCGCCGTGTCGATGGCCTCCAGCGTGCCGGCGTCCAGGCTGATGTTCACCCGTTTCTGCCGGCTCGACGGCTGCACCAGCGGCACCGCGATCAGGAACGCCCCGGCGGCCAGATCGCCGGCCACCTCGGCGGCAATCGCCGCAAGCCCGCGCGGGGCGACGGCAGGTTCGTCCTCGAACCACAGTTCCAGCGCCTCGACCGCCTTGCGCAGGATATCGCCCTCGCGGTCGGCTGCGGCAAAACATCCGGGCATATCGGGAAAGCTCAGCCCATAGGCCGTGCCTTCCTCCTTGTGGACCAGCGCGAGATAGGTTTTCATGGCGTCTCCTTCAGCCAGCCGGCGGCGCGGGCGATGCTGCGCGCGGTGCCGGTCGGCAGGTCTTTCTTCGGATGCGGAACGACCAGCGTCTGCCCGCCCCTACGGAACTTGTGATGCGAACCCCTGGACGAAACCAACAGCCAGCCTTCGGCCTCAAGCCTGCGGATGATGTCCTTGCTGTTGGTCAGAATCGCCATTCGGTCCAAATTTTTGTGTATATAAATGGCGAAAACCACCAGAATGTCAAGCCGACGCGGGAAACCCCATGACCCAACGCTCCGACAACCCCGCCGACCCGTTCAAGAAGGCGCTCGCCGAAGCCACCCGCACGATGGCCGATGAACCCGAGCTGACCGTCACCTATTCGGTCGACCCGCCCGGCATGACCGGCGACACCATGCGCCTGCCGCAGGTCTCGCGCCGCCTGACGCGCGACGAAGTGCTGATCGCCCGCGGCACCGCCGACGCCTTCGCGCTCCGCCACCGCTATCACGACAATGCCGTCGCGGCGAAATACCTGCCGCAGGGGCAGATGGCGCGCGACCTCTACGATGCGATGGAAACCGCCCGCTGCGAGGCGGTCGGTGCCCGCGACATGCCCGGCACGCTGGGCAACATCGACGCCAGGATCGCCAGCGAGGCCGAGCGGCGCGGCTATAGCCAGATCCGCACCGCGCAGGAGGCGCCGCTGGCCCAGGCCGCCGGCTATCTGGTGCGCCACATCGCGACCGGCCGGCCGATGCCGGGCGGCGCGGGGCACGTCATGGAACTGTGGCGGCCCTTCCTTGAAAGCCAGGCCGGCGGCTCGCTCGACCATGTTCGCGAGGCGCTGGCCGACCAGGCGGCCTTCGCCCGCCTGTCGCGCCAGATCATCCGCGACCTCGGCTACGGCGACCAGCTGGGCGACGATCCCGACGAGTCCGAGGACGACAGCGAGGGCGAAAGCGCCGAGGACCAGCCCGAATCCGCAGCCAGCCAGGACCAGAGCGAGAGCGAGGAAGAGGAAGCCAGCCCGGAAAGCAGCGACGAGCCCGAGGACGACGCCAGCCAATCCAAGGTGTCGATGGAGGCGCTGGCCGAGATGGAGGAAGGCGAGGAGGCCGATCAGCCCGAAAGCGACGCGCCGCTCGAGCCGCCGCCGTTCGCGCCCCACTCGGACGCCGATCCGAACTACACCGCCTATCTGACCGAATTCGACGAGGAGGTCCGGGCCGAGGATCTGGCCGAACCGGCCGAGCTGGAACGCCTGCGCGCCTATCTCGACCAGCAGCTCGAACCCCTGAAGGGCGCGGTCTCGCGGCTGGCCAACAAGCTGCAGAGGCGGCTTCAGGCCCAGCAGAACCGCAGCTGGGAGTTCGACCGCGAGGAAGGCATCCTCGACGCCGGCCGTCTGGCGCGGGTGGTTGCCAACCCGACGACGCCCCTGTCGTTCAAGGTCGAGAAGGACACCGAGTTCCGCGACACGGTGGTGACGCTGCTTCTGGACAATTCCGGCTCGATGCGCGGACGCCCGATCTCGATCGCGGCGATCTGCGCCGACGTTCTGGCACGCACGCTCGAGCGCTGCCAGGTCAAGGTCGAGATCCTTGGCTTCACCACCCGCGCCTGGAAGGGCGGGCAGGCGCGCGAGCGGTGGCTGGCCTCGGGGCGCCCGCCCCACCCCGGACGCCTGAACGACCTGCGCCACATCATCTACAAGTCGGCCGACGCCCCCTGGCGGCGGTCGCGGCCGAACCTCGGGCTGATGATGAAGGAGGGCCTGCTGAAAGAGAACATCGACGGCGAGGCCCTGGAATGGGCCCACCGGCGGATGCTGCACCGTCGCGAGGCGCGCAAGATCCTGATGGTGATATCCGACGGCGCGCCGGTGGACGATTCGACCCTGTCGGTCAACCCGGCGAACTATCTGGAAAAGCACCTGCGCGACGTGATCGCGATGGTCGAGCGGCGCAAGATCGTCGAGCTGATCGCCATTGGCATCGGCCATGACGTGACCCGCTATTACCAGCGTGCGGTGACGATCACCGATGTCGAGCAGCTGGCGGGCGCGATGACCGAGCAGCTTGCCGGCCTGTTCGAGTCCGATCCCCGGGCGCGGGCCCGCGCGATGGGCGTGAAACGGGTGGCCTGAGCCAGGGCGGGCAACGGGGCCGCCTGACGATATCTGCGCCGGGGTGAAAGGGCGACCATGTTCCAGTCATTCGACGAGACCGCCCATCCCGAACTTGGCGCCCCACGGCTGGCGCGGCTGCGCACGGCCCTGTCCGAGGCGGGATTCACCGGCTGCATCGTGCCGCGCGCCGACATCCATCAGGGCGAATATGTCGCCGCCTCGGACGCGCGGCTGAGATGGCTGACCGGGTTCACCGGATCGGCGGGGTTCTGCATTATCCTGCCCGATCTGGCCGGCGTCTTCGTCGATGGCCGCTACCGCACCCAGGTGAAGGGCGAGGTCGATCTGGCCGCGTTCACCCCCGTCCCCTGGCCGGATGTTCGCGCCGGCGACTGGCTGGCCGAGCATCTGCCCGGCGGCGGTCGGGTGGCCTATGATCCGTGGCTGCACACCACCCGCGAGATCGCCGAGATTGCCGCGCGGTTGTCAGCCACCGGGATCGCGCTCGAGGCGGCGGCGAATTTCGTCGACCGCATCTGGGCCGACCGGCCCCTGCCCCCCGCCGGCCCCGCCACGATCCAGCCCGCCGGCCTCGCCGGGGAAGCGTCGGCGGCCAAGCGCGCCCGCATCGCCGCCGATCTGGCTCGTGCAGGCCAGGCGGCGGCGGTCCTGACCTTGCCCGACAGCCTGTCCTGGCTGTTGAACATCCGCGGCAGCGACATTCCCCGCAACCCGGTGGTGCAGTGCCTGGGGATTCTGCATGCCGATGGCGGGCTCGACCTCTTCATCAATGCGGCGAAACTGTCGCCCGGCCTGCGCGCCCATCTGGGAACCGAGGTGCGCCCCCATCCGCCCGAGGACTTCGCCGGCGCCCTGGGCGCGCTTGCCGCCCCGGTGCGCGTCGATCGCGCCAGCGCGCCGGTCGCGGTGACGCAGCTCCTGGAGGCGGCCGGCGTCCAGATCGCCTGGGACGCCGACCCCTGCCTGTTGCCGAAAGCGCGCAAGAACGCCGCCGAAATCGCGGGAATGGAAGAGGCGCACCTGCGCGACGGGGCGGCGATGGCCGGGTTCCTCGCCTGGCTGGAGGCCGAACTGCCGAAGGGCGCGATGACCGAGATCGCGGCGGTCACAGCGCTCGAAGGGTTCCGCCGCGCCACCAACGCGCTGAAGGAGATCAGCTTCGACACGATCTGCGGCTCGGGTCCGAACGGCGCGATCATGCACTACCGGGTCAACCGCGCCACCGACCGCACCTTCCGGCCGGGCGAGATCGTGGTCATCGATTCCGGCGGCCAGTATGTCGATGGAACCACCGACATCACCCGCACCATCGCCATCGGCAGCCCCGGCCCCGACGAGCGCGCCGCCTTCACCCGGGTGTTGCAGGGCATGATCGCCGTCTCGCGGCTGCGCTGGCCCAGGGGGCTGGCGGGCTGCCATCTCGACGCCATCGCCCGCTATCCGCTGTGGCTGGCCCATCAGGACTACAACCACGGCACCGGGCACGGGGTCGGCGCCTATCTTTCCGTGCACGAGGGGCCGGCCGGCCTGTCGCGGCGCCATGATGTGCCGCTCGAACCCGGCATGGTCCTGTCGAACGAGCCGGGCTATTACCGCGAAGGCGCCTTCGGCATCCGCATCGAGAACCTGGTCCTGGTCGCGGCGGCCGATGTCCCGCTCGGCGGTGACGGCGAGCGGGAGATGCTGGCCTTCCGCACCCTGACCTTCGTGCCCCTCGACCGGCGGCTGATCGACCGGGGGATGCTGTCGCAAGACGAGATCGGATGGCTAGACGCCTATCATGCCCAGGTGCTGGAAAGGATCGGCCCTCGGGTTTCGGACGGCACCCGCGCCTGGCTCGCGGCGGCCTGCGCACCCCTCTGAGGGTCAGCCGGCCAGCAGGGCCTCGGCGGCGGCGCGCGCGGCGTCGGTGACGGTCTCGCCAGCCAGCATCCGCGCCAGTTCGTCCACCCGCTGAGCGGGGTCGAGCGGCTGCACGGTCGAGCGGGTCTGGCCCCCGGCCACGCGCTTTTCCACGCGCCAGTGATGGGCCCCCTGCGCCGCGACCTGCGGCGAATGGGTGACGACCAGGATCTGCGCGGTCTCGGCCAGCCGCGCCAGCCGCCGCCCGACCGCATCGGCGGTGGCGCCGCCGACGCCGCGGTCGATCTCGTCGAAGATCATGGTCAGCGCCTCGCCGCCCCGGGCAAGACAGACCTTGAGCGCCAGCAGAAACCGCGACAGTTCGCCCCCCGAGGCGATCTTGCTGAGCGGTCCGGTCGGGGCGCCGGGGTTGGTGGCGACGGTGAACTCCACCTGATCGCGGCCCTCGGGGCCGGGATCTGCCGGCGACAGGACCGTGGCGAAATGGGCCTTCTCCATCTTCAGGGGCGCGAGTTCGGCCGCGATCGCCCGGTCGAGCGCGCCGGCGGCCCGCGCCCGCGCCTCGGAAAGATCGGCCGCCGCCGCCTGATAGGCCGCCCCGGCCGCCGCCACCGCCGCCCCGAGGCCCCTGAGGTTCCCCGCCGCCCCGTCGAGTGCCGCAAGCCGCGCCCGCAGGTCATCGGCGAAGGCGCCGAGATCGTCGGCAAGGACGCCATGCTTGCGCGCCAGCGCCCGGATCGCGAACAGCCGCTCCTCGATCCGCTCCAGCTCGCCCGGGTCGAAGGCCAGCGCCTCGAGGCAGTCCTCGGCGCCCTGCGCCGCTTCCCCGAGTTCGGTCAGTGCGCGCCCGAGCGCGGCCAGCGGCGCCTCGAGCCGCCCTTCGGCCCGATCGGCCACCCCTTCGAGCCAGCGCGCCGCGTCCGCCATCTGCCCTTCGGCCCCCTCGGGACCGAGCGCCTGCAGGGCGCGGGCGATGTCGCCCTGAATGCGCGCGCCGGCCTGCATCGCCCGCCGCCGCCCGTCCAAAAGCGCCTCCTCGCCGGGCTGCGGGTCCAGGCGGTCGAGTTCGCCCACGGCATGGCGCAGGAACTCCTCGTCGGCCCTGAGCCGCGCCTCGTCTGCCTCGGCCGCCGCCAGCGCCCGGCGGGCCGCGGCCAGCGCCGCCCAGGCCGCGCGTGTGGCGCCCGTGTCGGCGCCGGCGAAGGCATCGAGCATCTGGCGGTGCCCGCGCGCATCGAGAAGTCCGCGATCGTCGTGCTGGCCATGCAGTTCGATCAGACGGTCGGACAGGTCGCGCAGCACCTCGCCCGACACCCGCCGGTCATTGACCCAGGCGGTCTTGCGGCCGTCGGCGGTCACGCTCCGGCGCAGGATCAGCTCGTCGCCGCCCTCGATCCCGGCCTCGGCCAGAACGGCGCGCCCGGCATGGTCCGCCGGCAGGTCGAACACCGCCGTCACCTCGCCCAGCGCCGCGCCCGAACGCACCAGTCCGGCACGGCTGCGCCAGCCAAGGACGAAGCCCAGGCAATCGAGAAGGATCGACTTGCCCGCGCCTGTCTCGCCGGTCAGCACGTTGAGGCCGGGCTGGAAGGCCAGTTCCAGCCGGTCGATCAGCAGCATGTCGCGGATGTCCAGCGACCGAAGCATCCTTGTCCCCGCAGGGTGCGCCTCAGCGCACCGTCACATCCATTCGCCCTTGATCGTCTGGCGATAGATCGAGGCCAGCCAGCCCGACCCCTTGGGCTTGGCCTCGAGCCCTTGCCGGGTCAGGAGCTTGAAGCCGTCCTGATACCAGTCGGTCGACTGGAAGTTGTGGCCAAGGATCGCGCCCGCCGTCTGCGCCTCGTCGGTCAGGCCCAGGGACAGGTAGCATTCGATCAGCCGGTAGAGCGCCTCGGGCGTCTGGGTCGTGGTCTGATACTGCTCGACCACGATGCGGAAGCGGTTGATCGCCGCGGTGTAGTTGTCCTGCTTCAGGTAGTAGCGGCCGATTTCCATTTCCTTGGCCGCCAGATGGTCGAAGGCGAGGTCGAACTTGAGGATCGCCGACTTGGCGTATTCGCTGTTGGGATATTCCTCGATCACCGCCCTGAGCGCCTGAAGCGCCTGGAAGGTCAGGCCCTGGTCGCGGCCCACCTCCTCGATCTGGTCGTAGTAGGACAGGGCCAGCAGATACTTGGCGTAGGCCGCATCCTCCTCGGCGGGATAGGTGTCGATGTAGCGCTGCGCGGCCGAGCGGCTGTTTTCGTAGTCGCGGTCCTTGTGATAGCCGTAGGCCTCCATGATCAGCGCGCGCTTGGCCCATTCGGAATAGGGGTAAAGCCGCTCGACCTCGCTGAAGTAATGGACCGCCGTCTTGGCCTTGCGCTGCGCGGCCAGGGCATCCTCGCCCTTCTGGAAAATCTGTTCGGCGGTCAATGTATCGAGCGGCTGGGTCGTGTCGGCGCCGCGTCCGCAGGCGGCCAGGACGGCCAGTATGGCAAGCTTCCCGACAAGCGCTGCCGCTCTAGTGCCCCGACCCATGTCCCGCCTACCTCGTCTTGATCTTCTTCTTCCCCGCCGCGGTCCGTACCGCGCCGGCGTGTGGCCTGTCCTAGCACAGAAAAAACCGACGCGCAAAACGCCTTTCGCTGGTCAGACGGGGCGAAATCGCGGGCTGGATCGGCTGGATGGGCGGGGTCAGGCGACAGCCGGTATGTCGCGGCTGTCGACGCCTGCGCCCGGCAGGCGCGCGCGCGTGGCCGCATCGCAGTCGCGGATGCGGAAGGCATCCGGGCGCGCGAACAGGGCCCGCAGAAGCCGGTTGGTCATCGCATGGCCCGCCCGGTTCCCGACATAGCGGCCAAGGACCGGCGCACCGGCCAGCGACAGGTCGCCCACCGCGTCCAGCATCTTGTGGCGCACAGCCTCGTCGGCGCGGCGGAAGCCGCCGGGCGTCAGGATGCGCTCGCCCTCGACCACCACGGCATTGTCGTAGGTGCCGCCCAGGGCCAGGCCGCTGGCGCGCATCAGTTCGACATCGGACTGGCGGCAGAAGGTCCGGCAATCGGAAAGTTCGCGCACGAAGCTGCCGTTGGCCATCGACAGCCGCTGGTGCTGGCGGCCGATCGCGGCATCGGTGAAGTCGATCGAGAAGTCGATCTCGAGCGCGCCGGCCGGTTCGAGCCGCGCCCAGGCCTCGCCCTCGCGCACCTCGACCGGGGCAAGGATCTCGATGCAGCGCACCGGTTCGTCAAGGGTGCGCAGGCCGCGCCCGAGGATCGCCGTGACGAACGGTTGCGCCGAACCGTCGAGGATCGGCACTTCCGGTCCGTTGATCTCGATCAGCGCATTGTGGATGCCGCAGCCCGCCAGGGCCGCCATGATATGCTCGATGGTCGAGACGCTGACCCCGGCGCCATTCTCGACCACGGTGCACAGCCGCGAAGGCGTCACCGCGTCCCAGATCGCCGGAACCATCGCGTCGCGGCCGATCACGTCGGTGCGGCGGAACCAGATGCCGTAGTTGACCGAGGCCGGCCGCACGGTCATGCGGACCCGCGCGCCGGTATGGAGACCGACACCCTGAAAGGTCGCCGCGGATCGGATCGTCGTCTGCACAGGTCAGCCCCATTCGGCGGCCCATCCCCGGGCCGTCTTTTGCAGGCATGAGGTAATCCCGCGCCCCGCCAAGCTCAATTCACTCTTTGCAACGGAATGAAACAAAGCAGGCGCCCCTGAAACATTTCCGACAGGTCATGCGCAACCCATTGGTCAAAAACGAAAAAGCCGGGCAGGCCCGGCTTTTCCCTTCACGATGACGTCGCGTCTCAGTTGGCCTGGCGGCGCAGGAAGGCCGGGATCTCGACGCGCTCCTGGTCGGGATCGGCGGGCGGCGCCTCGTCCTCGAACTCGGCCGAGAGGCGGGGCTGGGCGCGCATCGCCGGGGCCGCGCGCTCGACCGGCTGGGCCGCAGGCGGATGGCCCCCGGTCATCCGGTTGATGAGCGAGTTGATCCCGAAACGCGGCCGTTCGGCGGCGGGCTGGGCCGCCGGAGTGGCGGCGCGCGGCTGTCCTGCCTGCGGGGCACGGCTGACCGCTGCCTGCAGGCGGGCGAGCGCCTCGGGCGAGGGCGTTCCGGCCGGACGCGGGCGCGGCGCGACAAAGGCGGCCTCGTCCTCGACATGCAGGCTGCGCGCGGCCTGTTGGGCGGCGGGTTGCGGACGGTAGGCCGGCGGCGGCAGGTCGTCCCCGGCGCGGGCCGCGTCGAACTGCTGCGCCCCGTCAAACAGCGACGGCTCGGCCGCGACGGGCTGGGCGGCGGCTTGGGCGGCGACCGGGGCCTGCTGGAACTGCTCGTCACGATAGACGGGCTGCGGCTCGGCCATGCGCACCGGTTGTGGGGCCGGCTGCGGGATCGGGGCCGGCTGCGGCACGGCGACCGCGGCCGGCGCCACCGGCGCGGCGGCGGCAGACTGATAGGCGGGCTGCGGCGGCGCGGGCTGGCGCACCAGCGGCTCGGCCATCGGCCGGCGCGCGACCGGAACATCGACCTGCGACTGGTTGGCGTCGATCCCGGTGGCGACCACCGAGACGCGGATCATGCCTTGCAGCGTTTCGTCCAGCGTCGAGCCGACGATGATGTTGGCGTCGGGATCGACCTCTTCGCGGATGCGGTTCGCGGCCTCGTCCAGCTCGAACAGGGTCAGATCCTCGCCGCCGGTGATGTTGATGAGCACCCCCTTGGCGCCGCGCAGGCTGATCTCGTCGAGGAGCGGGTTGGCGATCGCCTTTTCCGCGGCCTGGATGGCGCGGTCCTCGCCCGAGGCCTCGCCGGTGCCCATCATCGCCTTGCCCATCTCGTCCATCACCGCGCGCACGTCGGCGAAGTCGAGGTTGATGAGGCCCGGCCGCACCATCAGGTCGGTCACGCCCTTGACGCCCTGATAGAGAACGTCGTCGGCCATCGCGAAGGCCTCGGTGAAGGTGGTCTTTTCGTTGGCCAGCCGGAACAGGTTCTGGTTGGGGATGATGATCAGCGTATCGACGACCTTCTGCAGGGCCTCGATCCCCTCGTTCGCCTGGCGCATCCGCTTGGCGCCCTCGAACTGGAAGGGCTTGGTGACGACGCCGACGGTCAGCACCCCCAGCTCGCGCGCGGCCTGGGCGATGATCGGCGCGGCGCCGGTGCCGGTGCCGCCGCCCATCCCCGCGGTGATGAAGCACATGTGCGCCCCAGCAAGGTGATCGACGATCTCCTCGATCGTCTCTTCCGCCGCCGCTGCGCCCACCGACGGGCGCGCGCCCGCGCCGAGACCTTCGGTCACCTTCACGCCGATCTGGATCTTGGCCTGGGCATGGCTCTGGGCCAGCGCCTGGGCATCGGTGTTGGCGACGACGAACTCGACCCCATCGAGTTGCTTGGTGATCATGTTGTTGACCGCGTTGCCGCCGGCGCCGCCCACACCGAACACGGTGATCCGCGGCTTCAGGTCCTCACGGTCGTTCATCGTCAGATTCAATGCCATTGGTATCCGCCTGCCTGTCGTTGGGCCACTGCCGGCCTAAGTCCCCCGAATTGGACGGATTTTAGTGACAGAATCGCTTCAGGTCACGCGAAAAACGCTCTCTGCCCACAAAATGTGGGGGATTAATTGTAGAATTTCGGCGGCATTTCGCCTAGGGCGCAGGATATTGTGGTTACCAGTTATCCCTGAACCACTTGACGGCCCGCCTCAGCGAGCGGGCGGGATAGCGTTCGGCGGGAATCTCGAAATCCCACCATTCGTCCTGCGGGTGCGCGGCGAACAGCGACAGGCCGACGATCGACGAGAAGGCCGGCCCGGTCGCCGCCTGCGGCAGGCCCTGGACACGAAGCGGCCGGCCAAGCCGCACGTTCTGGCCAAGGATGCGCGCCGCCAGCCCGTCCAGTCCGGGGATCTGGCTGGCGCCGCCGGTCAGCACGATCTGCTGGCTGGGCAACTGGTCGAATCCGGCCGCATCCAGCATGGCGCGGGCGTCCTCGAGAATCTCCTCGACCCGCGGGCGCATGATCCCGATCAGCTCGGTGCGGCTGACCGACCGGCGGTCGCGCTCCCAGTCGCCGCTGTCGCCGCCGATCTCGATCATCTCGCGGTCGTCCATGCCGGTCGCATAGACGCCGCCGTGCATGGTCTTGATGCGCTCGGCCACCGACGCCGACACCTGGAGGCCCTTGGCGATGTCGCTGGTGACATGATCGCCGCCCAGCCGGACGCTGTCGGTGAAGATCATGTGTTTCTTGATGAACACCGACAGGCCGGTGGCGCCGCCGCCCATGTCGATGCAGGCCGCGCCCAGCTCCTGCTCGTCCTCGACGAGGCTTGCGACGCCCGAGACATAGGCGGACGAGGCGATGCCGGCCAGTTCCAGGTCGCAGCGCTTGATGCAGTAGAGAAGGTTCTGCACCGCGTTCATGTCGATCGTCACCAGGTGCATGTCGGCCGCCAGACGGTTGCCGACATGGCCGCGCGGGTCGGCCATGCCACTGCGGTGGTCGATGGCGAAATTCACCGGATGGGCATGGAGCACCTCGCGGTTCTCGCCGAAGTCCGGCACGTCGCAGGCGGCCAGCACCCGGCCCACGTCCTGCTCGCTGACCTGGCCCGAGGCCAGCATGATCTCGCCCGCGAGGCCATAGCTGCGCGGCCGCGCCCCCGACAGGCAGGCGATGACATGATCGACGCGGACGTTGGCCATCTTCTGCGCCGCCTGCACCGCGGTGCGGATCGCCCGCTCGGTCTCGGGGATGGCGTCGATCTCGCCAAAACGGACGCCCCGCGCCCGCGTCGTCGCCGCCCCGATCACCCGGAACTGCGACTGGCCGGCGAGCGAGCCCATCCCGTCCTCGCGCGCCGCGGCCTCGCCGTCGAAGCGCAGGACCAGGCAGGCGATCTTCGATGTGCCGACATCCAGGATCGCGACGACGCCCCGCTGCATTGCCGCCTTGCGCATGTGCCGCATCGCCCGCTGCATCTGATAGAGATCGGTCATTGGCCTGTCACCTTCGCCTCGGTTTGGGTTGCGCCGCGCAGGACCGCCTCGGCAGCGGCGGTCAGGCGCAACGTGGGTCTTTCGGAATTTCTCAGGTCGATCGCGGTCAGGTCGCGCGCCAGCAGGTCTTCGGCCTTGTCCAGCGCGATCACCTCCTCGACGGCCTCGACGGCATGATCCTCGGGCAGCAGGATGCGCTGGCCGCGGTCCAGCACGATGTCCCAGCGGCGCCCGCCCATCCGCACCATGCCGCGCACATGCGGCAGGATCGGCCGCGCCGCGGCAAGGATCGCAAGCGCCTCGGGCACCGCGTCGGGGGCCCCTGCCCCGGCGACCACCGGCAGGTCGGGGCGCGCACCCCGTTCCAGGAGGGTCGCCACCCGGTGCCCGGTTGCGTCGAGCATCTCGAGTCCCGTCTCGGTCCGCCACAGGATCGCGGGCTTCCTTTCGGTCACCGTCACCCCGAGGACACCGCCCGCCTTCAGCTTGACGGACACATCGGCCACGGCGTCCATGCCCGCGATCGTGTCGCGGAACCCGTCGAGGTCGAGCTTGAAGGACGAGACCGGCAGTTCTGCCGGCACCATCGCGCGGATCGCGTCGGCCACCGGCGCCGAGGCGCCGTCGATCGACATCATCTTGACCATGAATTCCGGCCGGTTCTCGATCCGGTCGCGGAGCGCGGTGAACTGGCCGGCCAGCGCCGCGCGGCGGCTGTCGCTGGCAAGGTAGCCGCCCGCCAGCGCCAGCACCACCAGCACCGGCAGACCATAGCGCATGAAGATGCGGAACCCCGGCGTCAGCCACAGCCTTTCCATCCGGTAGGCGAGGCGCGAGGGCGAAGGATCACCCCCCTGGGCGCGGCGCGGGGCGGCGGCGCGCGGCGCGAAGACCGCGGGTTTCGCGGTCACTTGCGGCGGTGCGGGCCGGGTCGGCGGAGGCTGGACCGGCGGAGGCTGGGTCCGCCGCACCGAGACGAAGGCCGGGGCGGGATCGCCCCGAGGCGCCGGCTGCGGCTCGACCGGCGGTCCGGCCCGCAATGCAACCTGCGCCTCGTCGCCGTCAGTCCGGCGCGGCGGCACGGGCGCGGCCAAGGGTGCGGCCGGGGGCGCGGCCGGGGGTGCAGGTTGGCCGCGCATCAGGGCCGCCAGCCGGTCGAAGGCCGTCGCCGGCGCACCCCCACCGGCATCCGGCTGCCCGCCTTCGCGGATATCGGCCTCGCCGCGCAGGCGGCCGTTGCGGTAGTGCGACACCGGGCGTTCTGGCGCTCTCAGCGGTTGCATGAGGCGTCCTCCACCAGCCAGGCGCAGAGATCGGCAAAGCTCATCCCCTCGGCCGCCGCCTGCTCGGGCGACAGCGACGTGGGCGTCATTCCCGGCTGGGTGTTCGTCTCGAGAATATAGAGCCCCGCCAGCCCCCGCGCCTCGTCCCAGCGGAAATCGCTGCGCGACAGGCCCCGGCAGCCCAGGGCGCGGTGGGCACGCAGCGCATGATCGCGGCAGGCCGCGCCGATCTCGTCGGGCAGCACCGCCGGACAGACATGGCGCGAGCCCCCCGGCGCATATTTGGCGTGATAGTCATACCAGCCGTCGGTCACGATCTCGGTCACGGACAGGGCGCGATCGCCCAGCACCGACACCGTCAGCTCGCGCCCCGGCACATATTCCTCGACCATCACGCGGGCGGGCATGTCGGGCGCCAGAACCGGCGGGCCGTTCGCCGCCTCGTGCACAATGTAGATGCCGACCGACGAGCCTTCGTTGTTGGGCTTGACCACATAGGGCGGCGCCATCACATGCCGCGCCCGCACCTCGTCCACATCGGCGATCAGGCTGGCCGCGACCGGAATCCCCTGGGCGCGATAGACATCCTTGGCCCGCGCCTTGTCCATCGCCAGCGCCGAGGCCAGCACCCCCGAATGCGTATAGGGGACAGCCAGCCATTCCAGCAGGCCCTGGACGCAGCCATCCTCGCCCCAGCGGCCATGCAGGGCGTTGAAGCAGACATCGGGAGCGATTTCGCACAGGCGCGCGACAAGGTCGCGGCCGGCATCGACCTCGACCACCTCGTATCCCGCCTCCCGCAGGGCCTGGGCACAACCGCGCCCGCTGACAAGCGAGACCTCCCGCTCAGCGGAAAGCCCACCCATCAGTACTGCCACCTTGGGGGCTTGCCTGCTCGACCTGCCCGCCACGTCCGCCATCTCCGGGGCTTTGTGCCCCTGTTATCCACCGGGTTATACCCGGCTTAGTCGTTCTTATCGTTCATTTTTCAGGCGCCGGTTCGCCGACGCGCATGATTTCCCACTCTAACGTCATTCCGCTGGATTGGAAAACCCTTTTTCTCACTTCCTCGCCCAATCCCTCCAGATCGGCCGCGCTCGCCCCCCCGGCGTTCAGAAGGAAGTTGGCGTGCATCTCGCTCATCTGCGCCCCGCCGCGCCGCGCCCCGCGCATCCCGGCGTCGGCAATCAGCTTCCAGGCCTTGAGGTCGTGCACATCATCCGCCCGTCCGGTCGAGGAAAAGCCGGCCGGGTTGCGAAAGGTCGATCCGGCCGAGCGTTCCCTGGTCGGCTGGCTGGCATCGCGCCGGGCCAGCTGTTCCTCCATCCGCGCCGCCAGCGCCGCCCGATCGCCGGAGGGCGCGCGGAATGTGGCCGCGACGATCACCGCGCCCTCGGGCAGGTCCGACTGGCGGTAGTGCAGGTTCAAGGCCCCGGCCGGAAGGTCCATGACCTCGCCCGTCCGCGTCACGATCCTGACGCTGTCCAGCACGTCCGCAACGTAAGAACCATAGCAGCCCGCGTTCATCCTGACCGCGCCGCCGATGCTGCCGGGGATGGTGCGCAGGAAGGTCAGGTCACACCCCGCCTCGGCGGCCCGCCGCGCCACATGGGCATCCAGCGCCGCCGCCCCGGCGGTAACGCGATTTCCTGCGGTTTCAATGGCATTGAACCCGCGCCCCAGCCGGATCACCACCGCCCGGAGGCCGCCATCCCGCACGATCAGGTTCGACCCCACCCCCATCGGAAAAACCGCCACCCCCGGATCGAGCGCCCCCAGGAACTGCGCCAGGTCCGCCTCGTCCGCCGGCTGGAACAGCCAGTCCGCCGGCCCCCCGACGCGCAGCCAGGTGAGGTCAGCAAGAGGGCGGTCGGGTGTCAGGGTGCCGCGCACGGGGGGGAGGGGCTGGGTCATGGGGGCGTTCATGCCGAAGGCCGGGGGATGGTGCAAGAATCATTCGCGCAATTGCGGGTCTTTCGATGGCGGGCGCCAGGCCAGAGCGAATTGCGCCTGACTCCGCGCCTCGCATGTCTTCGCCCGCCCCGGCGAAGGCCGGGGCCTCGCCGGATTTCGCGCGAGGCCGGATTTCGCGCGGGGATCGCGGCCCCGACTCGGGGCCGGGGTGGCGCGGACAAAGGCAGCAACCGGCGACCCCGATCATCACGTTCGTGCCAGTCTTGCCAAGCTCTTCGGCGGCCCCCCTACGCCGCCTTTTCGGCCAGCCGCGCGGGCAGCGCATTGGCCCAGGCCGAGATCGAGCCGGCGCCGAGGCAGACCACCAGGTCGCCGGGGCGGGCCTGTTCGCGGACCAGCCGCGCCAGGTCCTCCTCGCCAATCACCGCGCGGGCGTGGCGGTGGCCGTGGGCGATGAGGCCCGCGACCAGATCGTCGCGGCTGGCACCGGGGATCGGCTCCTCGCCCGCCGCATAGACATCGGCGATGGCCACCACGTCGGCCTCGTTGAAGCAGGTGCAGAATTCCTCGAACAGGTTCGACAGGCGGCTGTAGCGGTGGGGCTGGTGGATGGCGATGACCCGGGCCCCCGGGGTGGAGGCAATCGCCTGCCGCGCCGCCTTCAGAACTGCCGCGATCTCGACGGGATGGTGGCCGTAGTCGTCGATCACGGTCACGCCGCCCAGAACCTCGCCCACCTTGGTGAAGCGCCGGTTGACCCCGGCGAACCCGGCCAGCGCGGCGCGGATCTCGTCCTTCTTCATGCCGAGATGGCGGGCGACCGCGACGGCGGCGAGCGCGTTCGAGACATTGTGGTCGCCCGGCATCGGCAGGGTGCAGCCCTCGATCCGCGAGTCGCCCTCCTCGCCCTGAAGCAGGATGTCGAACTGTGCCGTGCCGCCCTCATAGCGCAGGTCGACCGCACGCACGTCGGCCTGGGCATTGAAGCCGAAGGTCACGATGCGGCGGTCGGTGACGCGCCCGACCAGCGCCTGCACCTCGGGGTGGTCGGTGCAGCAGACGGCGATCCCGTAGAAGGGGATGTTCGAGACGAAATCGTAGAAGCCCTTCCTCAGCGCCTCGATGGTGCCCCAGTGCTCCATGTGCTCGGGGTCGATGTTCGTCACGATGGCGATGGTGGCGGGCAGGCGGTTGAACGACCCGTCGCTCTCGTCGGCCTCGACCACCATCCATTCGCCGGCCCCGGCCCGAGCGTTCGACCCGTAGGCATGGATGATACCGCCGTTGATGACGGTCGGGTCGAAGCCGCCCTTGTCGAGAAGCGTCGCCACCATCGTCGTCGTCGTGGTCTTGCCGTGGGTTCCGGCGACAGCGACGTTCGAGCGCAGCCGCATGAGTTCGGCCAGCATCTCGGCACGCCGCACCACCGGCAGGCCGCGGCGGCGCGCCTCCTCGAGTTCGGGGTTGCCCTTCTTGATCGCTGACGAGATCACCACCACCGCGGCCTCGCCGATGTTTCCGGCGCGCTGTCCCTCGAAGAAGGTGGCGCCCAGCCTGACCAGCCGGTCGGTGATCTTCGACGCCTTGGCGTCCGATCCCTGGACCGGGTAGCCGAGCGTCATCAGGACTTCGGCGATCCCCGACATGCCGATCCCGCCGATGCCGACGAAATGGATGGGGCCAAGCTCGCCGGGAAGTTTGGTCGCTGCGTTCATCGCTCGGTCTTTCCGTTCGGTGGGGCAGCCAGCGCGGTCACGAGGGCCGCGAGGCGCAGGGTGGCGTCGGGGATGCCCTGGGCGAGCGCCGCCCGGGCCATGCGTTCGGCCAGGGCGGGCTGGCCCAGGACCGCGGCGATCTGCGCCGACAGCGACCGGCTGTCAAGCGCCGATTCCGGGATCACGATCGCCGCGCCGCTTTCCGCCAGCGCCCGGGCGTTGGCGGTCTGGTGGTCGGCGGTGGCGGCGGCGAAGGGAATGAGGATCGACGGGCGACCGATGACGCTGAGGTCGGCGACGCTCGAGGCGCCGGACCGGCAGATGACCAGCTGCGCCCCGGCCAGACGCCGGGGCAGGTCGGCGAAGAAGGGCGCGACCTCGGCGGCAACCCCGGCGGCGGCATAGGCGGCGAGAACCCGCTGATGGTCCTCGGCCCGCGCCTGGTGCGAGACGCGAAGGCGCCGGCGCAGGGCCTCGGGAAGAAGCGCCACCGCCCCCGGCACCGTATCCGAGATGACGCGCGCGCCCTGGCTGCCGCCGAAGACGGCAAGGCTCAGCGCCTCGCCTCCAGGCGGGACGTAGGGGGCACCAGCCAGGTCGAGGACGGAGGCGCGCACCGGATTGCCGGTGTGGTGCCCGATGACCCCGGCGGGCAGTGGAGTGGGCCAGGTGCCGCAGGCGACGAAATCGACATGGCGGGCAAAGAGCCGGTTCACCCGCCCGAGGACGCCGTTCTGCTCGTGGATGCCGCGCGGCAGGCGCAGGATCGCCGCCGCCGCCAGGGCCGGGATCGAGGGGTAGCCGCCGAAGCCCACCACCGCCGCCGGCCGGTCGGCGCGCAGGCTGCGCACCGCGCCCAGGATGCCGCGCGCCACCCGCAGGGGCACCGCCAGCTTCGCCAGCCCCCCGCCGCGCGCGAAGGTGGCCGAGGCCACCCTTTCGATGGCGACGGCGGAGGGGAAACCCTGGGTATAGCGCGCGCCCCGGTCGTCGGTCGACAGCTTCACTCGCCAGCCCTCGGCCAGCATGGCCTCGGCCAGCGCCTGGGCCGGAAACATGTGGCCCCCGGTCCCGCCCGCCGCGATCAGAAGAAGCGGCGCCGCCGCCATCAGCGGCCCCGCTTCCGCAGGATGTCGCCGATCCCCCCCTGCGGCCGGCGCCGCGTCAGCGCGAGAAGCATCCCCACCAGGATGCCCGAGGCGATGACCGACGAGCCGCCATAGCTGATGAAGGGCAGCGTCATGCCCTTGGCGGGCAGAAGCCGCACCGCCACCCCCATGTTGATCATGGCCTGCACGCCGAAGGCGCAGGCGAGGCCGGTTCCCGCAAGCCGGGTGAAGGGATCGCGCTCCTTGGTCAGGCGCCAGAGCGAGCGCACGGTGATCGACCCGTAGAGGAGGATGATGCCGACGACCAGCACCAGGCCGAACTCTTCGGCGGCGACCGCGATGATGAAGTCGGTGTGCGCATCCGGCAGCGTCCACTTCACCGTCCCCTCGCCGACCCCCACCCCGAAGAAGCCGCCATCCTGGATGGCGTTCGTCGCATAGCCGATCTGGGTGCGCGGATCGACATCGGCCGCAAGATAGCCGTCGATCCGGCGGGCGAAATGCTCGGACATGTTGTAGGCGCCGAACCCGCCGCCGATGGCCAGCGAAATGACCAGCGCGACCAGCGCCATCGGCGCGCCGGCCACGAAATACATCACCGCCCACGAAAAGAGCACGAGGCAGGCCTGGCCGAAGTCCGGCTGCATGGCCAGAAAGCCCGCCATGACGAGCGCGATCACGAAGGAATAGAGGCGCCCGGGCGGGCCGCCGATGTCCTGCGCGGCGGCCATCAGCCAGGCCGAGACGACGACGAAGCCGGGCTTGAGGAACTCCGAGGGCTGAACCGAGACGAAGCCCAGCGAATACCAGCGCACCGCGCCCTTGCCGAAGTCGGTCCCCAGAAGCGGCAGCAGGACCAGGGACAGGGCGGCGGCGGCGAACCCGAGAATCCCCACGCGCCGGACCATGCCGACCGGCATCATCGAACAGAGGATCATCACCACGAAGGCCAGCCCGCCGAACAGCGCCTGGCGGGTGACGTAGTAATAGGGCGGCAGGTGGTTCTTCTCGGCCAGGGGCACCGAGGCCGCGAGGCCGAGCAGGATGCCCAGGCCGAACAGGGCGATGACCAACCCCAGCGATACCCTGTCGATGGTCCGCCACCAGCGCGGAATCACGGGGTCGCCCGCGCGCACCGGGGCGCTGCCGAACACCATTTCTGTCATGTTGCCGCTCTCACTGCCTAAGCGCCCGGTTTGGCCGGGTCTGGCCGCGAGTCTAGCGAATAAGTCGCTGCCGCGCTAGGGGAAGATCACACCCCCGCGCCCTGCGCGCGGCCTGCCGCCGCGCGGTCAGAGCGGCAGGATCCACAACGCCAGGAACGGCGTCTTGCCGGCGCGCATCGCGTGGCGGATGCCGGGCGGATTGTAGATCAGCCCCGCCGGCCCCGGATCGGTCCAGTCCATCCGCTCGTTCCACCATTCGCCGGGCGCCAGCGGCAGATAGACCTCTTCGGGCGGGTGGCTGTGGAAGGGATAGGTGACGCCGGGGGCGATCAGCGACAGGCCGATCCACAGATCCGCGCGCGGCTCGATCCCGCCCGGCCCGAGGATCATGGCGTTGGCATGGCCGTCGTAGAAGCTGCGGTCCGCCGGGTCGGCCGAGGCACGCCGCGCCCAGGGAAGGCGCGGGCCCAGCCGGGCAAGGGCATCGGCCACCGCCGCGGGGCCGCCCGCGCGCGCCAGCGCCAGCGCCGCATCGAACCAGCCGCAGGCCGCCATCCGCGCCGCCCTCGCTTCGCCGGCGGGCGGGGCGGGCTGCGCGCAGCGGCCGAAGACCTCGGCCACCACCCGCGCCGGATCCGACCCCGGCGCCGCCCGTGTCGCAAAGGCCGAGGCGGTCACGTCGAGAAACTGTTGCAGATCGCCGTCACGCATCGGGAGACTCCTGTCGGACCTTTGCTGCATCGCGCGGCGTCAAATCCTCGCCGCGCGGGCCGAGATCGGGCCCACCCCCTTCCGCCCCGCCGCTTGGCAGAGTGCCGAAGGCCGCCCGGTAGCGCCGGGCGAAATGCGACCGCGAGGCATAGCCCGACGCAAGAGCGGCATCGCCCGAGGCCGCGCCCGCCGACAGAAGCCGGCGGGCCGCCTCCATCCGCACCCGCGTCAGGATGGCACGAAAGCCCGTCCCCTCGCGCGCCAACCGGCGCCGCAGCGTCGAGCCGCCAAGGCCGAGGGCGGCCGCCACCACCTCGACGCTCCAGCCCTCGTCGGGCCGCGCCGCCATCCGCAGGGCAAGGTCGTCCGACAGGCGCCGCGCGAACAGGTGCCGGGCAGCCGGATCGCTCGCAGCCAGCGACAGCATCTCGGCCAGCCGCAGATCCCTGACGCGCTCGCGCGCCCCGCCATCGGCGATCGCGGTGGCGGCGTGGGCCACGGCCTCGACCAGATCCGCCGTCAGCCTTAGCCGGACCTTCGGGCCTGTCCAGCCCATCGCCGGCGGCTGGGGCAACGCCGCGACGGAAGCAGGCAGCGCGGCGATCTCGAAGATCAGCGATTCATAGAGGCCCGTCCGCTCGCAAGGCACGTTCACCACGTCGAGCGGCACCCCGGCGGGAAGCGCAAAGACCATGCCTGGCGAAAGCCGCCCGGCCATGTCGCCGCCGAACCACACCTCCTTGCGCCCGCGCAGGACCACGCCGATCAGCGGGTGGGCCAGCGTGATCGCCGCGATCCGCTCGCGCGAGACCGCGCCATAGGTGAAAAGCCCCGCGCCATGCGGATGCGTCCCTGCCGGGCGCGGGTCGCGCAGGCCCGCAAGACTCTCGAACAGCCGGTCGAGCAGGCGGCGGCGCAGACCCTCGGCCTCGAACTGGGGGCGGTCGTTCATGTGCCCACTCTAGCCAATGCCCATCCGGCCCAAAAGAGCAAAGGCGAGCGTTTCGGGCGCAGAAGTGACCGCGCGCGGTCCGCAATACCGCACCCGCCGTGCGATGACTGTCCGGGCCATTTGACAGGAGACGGACATGAACAGGCTTTCCCTCACCCTCGCGCTTGCCCTTGTGGCCGGCGGCGCCGGCGGCGCCGAGACCGAACTCTGGCGGCTGGACTGCGGCCAAATCGCCGTCCGCGACATCAATGCGTTCTCGGACAATTTCGCCTATTCGCCCGGGCCCCGCACCCTGACCGACAGTTGCTATCTGGTCCGCCATGACAAGGACTATCTTCTCTGGGACACCGGCCTGCCGGCTGCGCTCCTGAAGGCGCCGACCGATCCTGCAGCGGCCATGTCGCCCAGCCTCGGACAGGTTCTGCCGGCCCAACTGGCGGAAATCGGCATCACCCCCGGCCAGATCGGGCGGATCGGCATCAGCCACGGCCACTTCGACCACACCGGGCAGGCGGCGGACTTCCCGCAGGCGACGCTTCTGATCGGCGCGGCGGACTGGGAGGGGATGGGCCAGACCCCGCCGCCCTTCGGCTTCGATCCCGCGGCGCTTGACCATTGGCGCACCGGCGGCGGCAAGGTGGACCCGGTCCGGGGCGACCGGGATGTCTTTGGCGACGGCAGCGTGGTGATGCTGTCGGCGCCCGGCCATACGGCGGGCGAGATGGCACTGCTCGTCCGGCTGGAAAAGACCGGCCCGGTGCTTCTGTCGGGCGACGTGGTGCATTTCCGCGACCAGATCAAGGCCGGCAGCGTGCCGCCCTTCAACGAAAGCCGCGCCGACAGCCTTGCCTCGGTTTCGCGGATCGAGGAGATCGCCCGCAACCTCAAGGCGCGGCTCGTGATCCAGCACGATCCGGCCGACATAGCCCTTCTGCCGGCCTTCCCGGAAAGCGCCCGCTGAGGCTTTGGCTCCTATCCGATCAATGCACGGACGCGGGCGGTGAAATCCTCGCCGCGCTTCTCGAAGTTCGGATACTGGTCGAACGAGGCGGCGGCGGGGGCGAGCAGGACCGTCTCGCCTGGTTGGGCATCGGCGGCGGCGCGGGCGATGGCGCGCTCCATCGTCTCGCAGATCTCGTGCGGGGTCTCGCCCAGCTGGAGCGCGAACTCGCGGGCGGAATGGCCGATCAGATAGGCCTTGACCACCGAGCCCAGCACCGGCGCCAGGGCCGCGATGCCGCCTTCCTTGCCCAGCCCCCCGGCGATCCAGCGGACGCGCTCGAAGGCCTGGAGCGCCTTGGCGGCGCTGTCGGCGTTGGTGGCCTTGCTGTCATTGACAAAGCGCACCCCGCCCTTCTCGCCGACGGTCTGGCTGCGGTGGGGCAGGCCCTCGAACGAATGAAGCGCCGCCTCGATCTCCTTCGGGCCGAGGCCGAGCGCGCGGACCGCCGCATAGGCGGCGCAGGCGTTCTGGTGGTTGTGCGCGCCCGGCAGGCCCTTGACGCCCCTCAGGTCGATCGAGGCCACCTGCCGGCCCTTGCGCCATTCGGCCAGGAACCCCTTGCGGGCAAAGACCGTCCAGCCCTGGGTCTCGAGCTTCCGCCCCGAGGATATGCGGATCACCCGGTCATCCGCCGGCCCTTGGGAAAGCTGGTTGGCCAGGAACTCGCCCTCGACCTCGTCGATGCCGATCACCGCCCGGTCCGGCCCCCCTTGGGTGAAGAGCCGCGCCTTGGCGGCGAAATAGCCGCCCCTGCCGCCGTGGCGGTCGAGGTGGTCGGGCGAGAGGTTGGTGAAGATCGCGATGTCGGGGGTCAGGGCGCGGGCCAGTTCGGTCTGGTAGGAGGAGAGTTCGAGGACCACGACCTCGCCGTCCGCCGCCGGGTCGATGTCGAGGACGCCCCGGCCGATGTTGCCCGCCATCTGCGAGGGCCGGCCGGACGATTTCAGGATATGGTGGATCAGCGCCGTCGTCGTCGACTTGCCGTTCGAGCCGGTGACGGCGACGACCTTGGGCGTCATGTCCATCCGGTCCCAGTCGGGTGTCGCCCAGGAGCGGAAGAAGAGGCCGATGTCGTTGTCGACCGGCACTCCCAGGGCCAGCGCCCGGGCGATGTGGCGGTTGGGCGCGGGGTAGAGATGGGGAATGCCGGGCGAGGTGACGAGAAGGGCGATGTCGGCCCAGGCGGCGTCGCGGCCAAGGTCGGTCATGGCAAAACCCTCGGCCTCGGCCTTGGCGCGGGCCTCGGGCGCGTCGTCCCAGAGGAGCGGCTCGGCCCCGCCCGCCGCCAGCGCCCGCGCCGCGGCCAGCCCCGACCGGCCCAGCCCCAGGACCGCGACCTTCTGCCCCTTGTATCCGGTGACCGGAATCATGACCCCTCCGCGCTCAGGCTTTCCGGCAGGGATAGGTGAGATGGCCCGGCTCGGGAAGGGGGAGATGGCGGCGGCAGCAAGACGCCATCGTCGCCCCTCGAAGCGCCCTGCCCTGCGCTGCACGGCCGGTGGAGTGCCGATGCTTGCCCGGCGACTGCATCTGGACTCAGCCGCGGCACCTGCGCCGGATCATCAGGAACATGCCCCCGAAAAGGAGCAGAGCCCCGAGCGCGACCGTCAGGTGTCTGTGAAGCGGCAGGCGGCCGAAGGTCGCCTCGATCGCATGTCCGGCGCCGAAGCCGATCGCCGCCAGGAGATGCGCCCATGCGAGGCACACGACGACATCAAGGGCCAGGAAGGTAAGCGCGGGGACACCGGCCGCCCCGATGGCGAGCGCGCCGAGGGTCTTGAGGCCATAAAGAAAGCGGAAGACGAGGCAGAATGCCACCGGCCTGCGGCCGATCCGGTCGAGGAGACCGCGCGTCGCGGGCCGGGCGACAAGGCGGCGCACGAAGCCCAGCCGGGCGCCGTGCCTCCCCAGAAAATACATCGACTGATCGACAGCAAACGCTCCGGCCGCGAGAACCAGGGCGGCCGCCTCGAACGGGAATATCCCGCGGTGGGCAAGGACGCCGCCCAGAAGCGCGACACCGTCGCCCTCGACAATCGAACCGCAGAAAAGCGCCGGGAGCCCCCAGGTCTCCAGCAGATGCTCGAGCGTCACGGCCGGCCTCCGCCCCCTAGCGCAGCTTCAGCGTCGCCAGGCCGATCAGCGCCAGGATCAGCGAGATGATCCAGAAGCGGATGACGATCTGCGGCTCGGCCCAGCCCTTCTTCTCGAAATGGTGGTGGATCGGCGCCATCAGGAACACCCGCTTGCCGGTGCGCTTGAAATAGGCGACCTGGATGATGACCGACAGGGCCTCGACCACGAAGAGGCCGCCGACGATGGCAAGGACGATCTCATGCTTGGTCACGACCGCGATGGCGCCGAGCGCGCCGCCAAGTGCCAGCGATCCGGTGTCGCCCATGAACACCGCCGCCGGGGGCGCGTTGTACCACAGGAACCCCAGCCCCCCGCCGATCAGCGCCGCGCAGAAGACCGCGATCTCGCCGGTGCCGGGCACGAAATGCAGCCCGAGATAGGTCGAGAAGGTCGCGTGGCCGACGAAATAGGCGATGATGCCGAAGGTGCCGGCGGCGATCATCACCGGCATGGCGGCCAGTCCGTCCAGCCCGTCGGTCAGGTTGACGGCATTGGCCGCCCCGACGATGACCAGCATGGCGAAGGGCACGAACAGGTAGCCGAGGTTGAACAGCGCGTTCTTGAAGACCGGGAAGGCCAGGGTCCAGGCCAGCGGCGCCGGGTGGACGCTGGCCGACACCCAGGCCGCCAGCGCCGCTACGGCAAGCCCGATCAGCATGCGGACCCGCGACGAGACGCCCTTGGTGTTCTGTTTCGTCACCTTGGCGTAATCGTCGGCAAAGCCGATGGTGCCGAAGGCCAGCGTCACCAGAAGCACGATCCAGACATAGGGATTGTCGAGCCGCGCCCAGAGGAGTGTCGAGAACACCAGCGCCGACAGGATCAGAAGCCCGCCCATCGTCGGCGTCCCCGCCTTGACGAAATGGGTCTGCGGCCCGTCATCGCGAATCGGCTGGCCCTTCTTCTGCTTGCGCCGCAAGAGGTCGATCAGCGGCCGGCCGAACAGGAAGCCGAACATCAGGGCCGTGAAGAAGGCGCCTCCGGCGCGGAAGGTGATATAGCGGAAGAGGTTGAAGAAATCGCCGCCATGCGCGAAATCGGCCAGCCAGAAAAGCATTCACCTGTCCCCTTCCAAACCGTCCGCGGCCCCCGGCCGCTTCATTCGGCTCCGCCCGTCCCGGGTGCGTCCGGGTGCCGCAGTTTGCGCAGCGCGTCAACCACCAGGCTGACTTTCGACCCTTTCGAGCCCTTGACCAGGATCACGTCGCCGGCATCGGCCAGATGGCGGACGCTGGCGGCAAGGGCGGCCGCCGTCTCGTGCCATTCGCCGCGCTGGCGGACGGGCAGCCGCTCCCACAGCCAGCGCATCCGCGGTCCGACGCAATGGACGAGGGTGAGCGTGGCCATCGCCGGATGGGTGGCGACAGCCTCGTGCAGGGCGCGTTCGTCCGGGCCGAGTTCCAGCATGTCGCCGAGGATCGCGATCCTGCGGCCCCGGTGCAGGCGCCCTACCCCGTCGCGCGGACCGGCGGCGGCGATGACCTCGAGCGCCGCCGCAAGGCTGTCGGGGTTGGCGTTGAAGGCATCGTCGATCAGCTCGAAGCTCTGCTCGCTCTCGACCGGGTCGAGGGCCACCCTTTCGCGCTGACCCCGTCCCGGCGGCGGTTGCCAGAGGCCGAGATCGCAGGCCACCACGGCGGGATCGCAGCCAAGCGCCTCGGCGGCGGCGATCACCCCCAGGGCGTTCATCGCGAAATGGCGCCCGGGCGAGCGGACCTTGAACAGGATGGGCGCGTCCGCGCGGCTGGCCCGGACCACGGTCGCATCCTGCGCCAGCCGCGCCTCGATCAGGCGGTAGTCGCAGCCTTCGGCCGCCCCGAAGGTCAAGACGCGGGCGGCGTGGGTGCGCGCCGCGGCGTGCAGGATCGGCGATGTGGGCAGGTCGCCGGGCAGGATCGCGATGCCCCCCGGCTCCAGCCCGGCAAAGATCGCGGCCTTTTCGGCGGCGATCCCCTCGATACCGGCGAACGCCTCGAGATGGGCGGTCCCGACGGTGGTGATGAGCGCGGCATGGGGCCGGGCCAGCCGCGCCAGCGGCTCGATCTCGCCGGGGTGGTTCATGCCGATCTCGATGACGGCGAAAGCGGCGTCGGCGGGCAGCCGCGCCAGGGTCAGCGGCACGCCCCAGTGGTTGTTGTAGCTGGCTTCGGCCGCGTGGACCGTGCCGTGCGCCCCGAGAACGGCGCGCAGCATCTCCTTGGTCGAGGTCTTGCCGACCGAACCGGTCACGGCGATCACCCTGGCCCCGGCCCGCGCCCGCCCCGCCCGCCCGAGAGCGGCGAGCGCGGCCAGGACCTCGGGCACGACAAGCAGGGGATCGGCCTCGGAACAGCCCTCGGGGATGCGCGAGACGAGGGCCGCCGCCGCCCCCTTGTCCAGCGCCGCGCGGACGAAGGCGTGGCCGTCGCGGGCATCGGTCAGGGCGACGAACAGATCGCCGGGCGCGAGCGTGCGGCTGTCGATCGACACGCCGGACGCGGCAAAGGCGCGGGTGGCGCGGCCCAGGGTGGCGCGGGCAGCCTCGTGCGAGGTCCAGAGCGGGGCCATCAGATCAGCCCGTCCAGCGCCGCGACCGACACGCTGGCCTGCTCGGCATCGTCGAACGGATAGATGTCCGTCCCGACGATCTGGCCGCTTTCATGGCCCTTGCCGGCGATCAGCAGCGCATCCCCCGGCCCGAGCGCATCGACCCCGCGCAGGATCGCCTCGGCCCGGTCGCCGACCTCGGTGGCCTCGGGGCAGGCAGCCAGGATCGCGGCGCGGATGCTGGCCGGATCCTCGGTTCTCGGGTTGTCGTCGGTGACGAACACCATGTCGGCATTGGCCGCCGCCGCCGCCCCCATCAGCGGCCTCTTGCCCCGGTCGCGGTCGCCGCCCGCGCCCATGACCACGATCAGCCGTCCCATCACATGCGGGCGAAGCGCCTTCAGCGCGGTCTCCACCGCGTCGGGCGTATGGGCATAATCGACAAAGACCGTGGCGCCGTTGGTGCGGGTGGCGGCCAGCTGCATCCGTCCGCGCACGGTCGCAAGGCGCGGCAGCGTGGCCAGGACCGCCTCGGGGTCGGACCCCGAGCCGATGGCGAGGCCGGCCGCGGTCAGAACGTTCGCCGCCTGAAAACCGCCGATCAGCGCCAGCCGGGCCATGCGCGGCGATCCCTTCCAGGCATAGCGCAGATCCTGCCCGGTGGCGTCGAACCGCTGGCCGAGGATGCGCAGGTCGCTGCCCTCACCCCGCCCCACGGTCAGTATCCTTTGCCCCCGGTCGCGGGCGATCAGGGCCATGTCGGCGGCGCGGGGATCGTCCATGTTCAGGACCGCGGTTCCGTCCTCGGGCAGGATGCGGGCGAACAGTCCGGCCTTGGCAAAGAAATAGGCGTCGAAGGTCTGGTGATAGTCGAGATGGTCCTGGGTGAAGTTGGTGAAGGCGGCAGCCTTCAGCCGCACCCCGTCCAGCCGCCGCTGGTCAAGCCCGTGGCTCGACGCCTCCATCGCGGCATGGGTCACGCCGGCGTCGGCCATCGCGGCCAGCATCCGGTGCAGGGTGACCGGCTCGGGCGTCGTGTGGGCCGAGGGCGCTGTCCACGCGCCCTCGATCCCGGTGGTGCCGATATTGCAGGCGGCCAGCCCCAGCTCGGTCCAGATGGCGCGGGCGAAGGTCGCGACCGAGGTCTTGCCGTTGGTGCCGGTGACGGCCACCATCGTCTCGGGCTGGCGGGCGAACCACAGCGCCGCCGAATAGGCCAGCGTCTGGCGCGGATCCTCGGCGACGATCAGCGCCGCGCCGGCGCTTGCCAGCGCCCCGCGCGCCAGTTCGGCCCCGTCGCGGTCGGTCAGGACGGCGGCGGCTTTCTGCCGAAGCGCGAAGGGAATGAATTCGGCCCCGTGCACCTTTTCGCCGGGCAGCGCCGCAAAGAGGAACCCCGCCTTCACCTGGCGGCTGTCAATCGCCAGCCCGGTGATGCGCGCCTCGCGCCCGCCCTGGGCATGAAGCCCAAGTTCTGCCAGAGTCTTCGCCGCAACCACCATATCTTGTAGGCCCAATGCATCGCACGTCAGTTCGTGGCGAGTGTTAGCGTAGGATCGGGGGCAGGTTCAACCTCGGGCCGCAGGCCCAGAAGCGGGCCGACGCGGCGGATGATCTCGGCGGCGACCGGAACCGAGGTCCAGCCGGCAGTGCGGCGCGGCTCGGTGCCCGAGGCCTCGACCGGCTCGTCGAGGGTGACGATCAGGACGTACTTCGGATCGTAGGAGGGGAAGAACGAGGCGAAGGTGGCGATGACCTTGTCCTTGTAATAGCCCCCCCTCGGCATCGGCTTGTCGGCGGTGCCGGTCTTGCCCGCGACCGAATAGCCCGGCACATCGCCGAAGCTGGCCGTGCCGCGCACCACCACCTGGCGCAGGATCCCGCGCACCGTGGCCGAGGTCTTTTCGCTGATGACCCGCGCGCCCTGCTGCACCTTCGAGGTCTTGAGGATGGTGGGCGAGACTCTGGTGCCGCCGTTCACGATCGAGGCATAGGCGGCGGCCAGGTGCAGCGGACTGTCCGAGATGCCGTGGCCGTACGAGACGGTCAGGGTCGACAGGTCGCTCCACTTCTTCGGCAGAAGCGGCTTGCCCGTCGGGGCCTCGACCAGCTCGATCGGGGTCGGGGCGAACAGGCCGAGCGACTTGAGGAATGTCTGCTGCCGGTCGCCGCCGATCATCTGGGCGATGTGCGCGGTGCCGATGTTCGACGACTTGACGATCACGTCCGTCACCGTGTTGCGCGGGCCGTAGTTGTGGAAGTCATGGATGCGGAACTTGCCCCAGACCAGCGGGCTTTGCGTGTCGACCACGGTCGTCGGCGTGACCAGCCCCAGGTCGAGCGCCTGCGACAGCGCGAAGAGCTTGTAGGTCGAGCCCAGTTCGTAGACGCCCTGCACCACGCGGTTGAAGAGCGGGCTGTCGGAGGGGTTGCCGCTGACCAGGGGCGCCGGCCGGTCGTTCGGATCGAAGTCGGGCAGCGAGGCCAGCGCGATCACCTCGCCGGTGTGCACGTCCATCAGCACCGCCGCCGCCCCCTTCGCGTTCATCAGCTTCATGCCGCCGTCCAGGACATCCTCGATGGTGGACTGCACGGTCAGGTCCAGCGACAGTTGCAGCGGCGCGCCGCCGTTGGCCGGATCGCGCAGCCAGGTGTCGAAGGTCTTTTCGACCCCGGCGGTGCCGATCACCTCGGCGCTGTCCACGCCCTCGCGGCCGAACGCCGCCCCGCCAAGGACATGCGCGGCCAGCGCGCCGTTGGGATAAAGGCGCATCTCGCGGGGCCCGAACAGAAGGCCGGGATCGCCGATCTCGTGGACCTGCTGCATCTGTTCCGGCGAAATCTTCTTCTTTATCCACAGGAACTTGCGCGATCCGGTGAAGTCCTTTTTCAACTGATCGGCATTCAGGTCGGGAAAGATCTTCGCCAGCTTCTCGGCCGCGCCCGCCGGGTCGATCATCATCTTCGGCTGGGCGTAAAGCGCGTGGGTCACAAGGTTGGTGGCGAGGATGCGGCCCTGGCGGTCGACGATGTCGGCGCGCTGCGCGGCGATGGCGGGGCCGGCGTAGGAGGATTGCGGCTCGGACGGTTCGGCGGCGGCCATCACGCCCATGCGGACGCCCACGGCGCCGAAGCCCAGGATGAAGGCCATGCCGACCAGAAGCAGCCGCCCCTCGGCCTTCGAACGCGCCTGGTCGCGTATCTCCTCGTGGCGCAGGCGCAGGTTCTCGCGCTCGATCACGTCGGGATTCTCGCCCTTGGCGCGGGCGGACAGGATGCGGGCAAGCGGGCGAAGCGGCGTGCGGATCATGGCGCGGCCTCCAGCGCGGCGATGGTGGTGCCGGTCCCGTCCGGCGCAAGCCCCGGGGTCTGCGCGACCGGGTAGGACACCTGCGCCACCTCGCCGAACTGCTCGGGCGTCAGCGGCAGAAGGCCGAGGCGGGCGAAGTTGATGTCGGCCAGC
This sequence comes from Pseudomonadota bacterium, assembly GCA_018240425.1. GTDB lineage: Bacteria > Pseudomonadota > Alphaproteobacteria > Rhodobacterales > Rhodobacteraceae > TMP-24. The sequence goes on from JAFEFU010000071.1 coordinate 89,279, forward strand.
CCGCGCAGCCGGTCGGGCCGGTTCAGATAGGCCCATTCCGCGTTCAGCACACCCAGGCTTTCCTTCAGCTGGCCGACCTCGGTCTGCAGGTCGCGCAGCTGCCCCACCTCGGCCTGGGTGCTGTAGTTCTCGCGGTAGGCCCAGAAGATCAGGCCCATCAGCGCCGGCAACGACAGAAGAAGCAGGAAATTGCGCATGTCCTAGTGTCCTTTCCTTGCCGGCAGCCTTGGCAGGCCGAGATCCAGTCCCTCGACCGGGAGGGCGGGCGCCGCGGTCCGCACGCCCACCCGCAGCTTGGCCGAGCGCGCCCGCGGGTTGGCGGCCAGTTCCGCCGCGTCGGGCGCGATGGCGCGGCGGGTGGCCAGCGTGAAGGCCGGCTGGCGCAGGGCGCGCGCTGGCGCGTGGCGGCTGCCTTGCCCCTCGGCCCCCGAGCGAATCTGGAAAAAGCGCTTCACCACCCGGTCCTCGAGCGAATGGAAGGTGACGACCGCCAGCCTGCCGCCGGGGACCAGCGCCCGCTCGGCGGCGGCGAGGCCGGCCTCAAGCTGGCCGAACTCGTCGTTCACCGCGATGCGCAGCGCCTGGAAGCTGCGGGTAGCCGGATGGGCCTGGCCGGGCTTTTGCCGCGGCAGACAGCGCTCGATGACGCCGGCCAGTTGCAGCGTCGTGGCAAGCGGGCGGGCGGCGGCGATGGCGCGGGCGATCCGGCGCGCGGCGCGCTCCTCGCCATAATGATACAGGATGTCGGCCAGTTCGCCCTCGGAGGCGCCGTTCACCAGGTCGGCAGCGGTCGGCCCCTCGCCGCCCATGCGCATGTCCAGGGGGCCGTCCTTCTGGAAGGAAAAGCCGCGCGCGGCCTCGTCGATCTGCATCGAGGACACGCCAAGGTCCAGCACCACGCCCTCGACCGGGCCGCCGGCCAGCCGGTCCATGTCCGAGAAGGTTCCCGCCACCAGCCGCAGCCGCGCGCCATACTCCCCCGCCCATTCTTCGGCCATGCGGAAGACCAGGGGATCGCGGTCGATGGCGATGACCTGCCCCGCCCCGGCCTCCAGCAGCCCGCGCGTGTAGCCGCCGGCCCCGAAGGTGCCATCGACCCAGGTGCCTTCGACCGGCGCGACGGCGGCCAGAAGGGGACGCAACAGGACCGGGATGTGGGCGGGTCTGGCGGGGGGCGCGGGCGGCGGCGGCACCGGCTCAGCCTCTCGGCAGGGGTGGCAGCAGGCTGCGCGGGTCGAAATCCTCGGGATACTGGTCGGCCAGCTTGCGCGCCCGCACCCCGGCGCGCGCCTCGTAGGCCTCGGGTCTCCAGATCTTGAAATAGTCGCCGGCCGAGATGAAGAAGGCTTCGGAGATCAGGCCGATCTTCTCGCGCAGGCGCTGAGGCAGCACCAGCCGGCCATCGTCGTCGATATGGGTCTCGATCGACTGGCCATACATGCGCTCTTCCAGCATCAGCCGTTCGGGCGAGCCGCGCTGCATCAGTTCGATCTGCTCGTCGATCTCCTCGATGGCGCGCATCGTGTAGACCTCGAGCCAGTCCTGCCGGTCGCCGCCATAGACGATGATGATGTTGGGGCGCAGTCCTTCGCGCCAGTCGGGGTCCGAGGCCTCGATCACGCGGCGGAACGGGGCGGGGATGGAGACGCGGCCCTTCGCGTCCACCTTGAATGTCTCCGAACCTCTGAACCTGCGTGCCACCGGCCCGCGCTCCTCTTGCCTGCCCTGCCGCCCGGCGCCGTGGCTGGTGCCAGAACGACAACGGCGGATCGGGCTGCTGCCACTGCCCGATCCGCCGCCCTCGTTCCCATTTCTGGGCCCCATCGCTGGGGTTCCGTCCGGCTGCGCGACCACCTGGGGGGATGTCTGCTCGTCGTCGCGCCGGATCTTCGGTTCGGTGAAGGCGGGTGCCTGTATGAAACCTGACTTTTGCCGTTCGGGGTCTTGCTGCCCCAAGTCCTTGTCCCGTCCTCGCCGGTGAGACAAGGGATGCCACGGGATTTCATGGGAATCAACTGGAATATTTGGGACGAGCGCACATTCATCGCGGCCCGTTCATCTCGACTCGGGGCAGCGGAGCCGTAATTCAGCAAGATTCCCCTGCAAATTGTTACTTCTATAACCATAACCACAACATGTTGACCTGATGCGCCACCCGGCGCGTTCCCATGCCATCCCGGCAGAGCAGGGCGGAGTATGGGAATTCGGTCACAGGTTCAGCAAAAAATGCACCCGTCCACGAAAATTCGGCAGAATGATTCGATGCGCCACCAGCGGCGGCGGGGATTTCCCGTCAATTCCCGTAGAAAGGTCCGGTCAGTCGGGATGCCGGGGCAGATGCCCGGATGGCGCCCTGTAGGGGCGCGTCACGTCCTTCAGCGTCACGTCCAGGCACTCGGCCTCGGCGGCGATCGCCCCGTCGCCGGCCAGCGTCAGGACCAGCCGCCCGGCGCCATCGGCCCCCGCCTCCCAGGCCAGCGACAGGACCGACAGGATCAGGTCCTTGTCATGCCGATCGAAACCCTGGCTGGAGACCCCGCCGACATCGGCCGCGACCAGAAGCGCGCGCACCCTCTCGTAGGGCCGGCCCGCCGCTTCGGCGGCGGCGCGGTCTTCCCAGCGGAAGCGGTTCAGGAGCAGCGACAGCGTGCGCGCCCGGCGGTCCCAGAGGATGTCGGTTGCGGCCAGCACCGCGTCCTGGACCAGCGCCGACAGGACCGCCAGATCCTCGGGCCCTTCCGCGCGCAGGGTCAGCGCCGTCTCTGCCCCGTCCTCGAACCGCGCGTCCGCCATCATTCGCCCTTGATCCGTTCGATCTTCGCGCCCACCGCCGACAGTTTCTCCTCGACCCGCTCGTAGCCGCGGTCGAGGTGGTAGACCCGGCGCACCAGGGTTTCGCCTTCGGCCGCCAGCCCTGCCAGGATCAGCGACACCGAGGCGCGCAGGTCGGTGGCCATCACCGGCGCGCCTTTCAGTTTTTCCACCCCGGTCACGGTGGCATGGCCGCCGTGCACGTCGATCCGGCCGCCCATGCGCATCAGCTCGGGCGCGTGCATGAATCGGTTCTCGAAAATCGTCTCTTCCAGAACCGAGGTGCCGTGCGCCGTCGTCAGAAGCGCCATCATCTGCGCCTGCAGGTCGGTCGGGAAGCCGGGGAAAACCTCGGTCTTGACATCCACCGGCTGCACCCGGCCGGTGGCATGGGCAACCCTCAGCCCGCGCGCGGTCTCCTCGACATGAACGCCGGCCTCCTCGAGCTTGTCGCAGAAGCCGCCGAGCAGGTCGCGCCGCCCTCCCAGCAGCTCGACATCGCCGCCGGCGATGGCCGGCGCGATCATGTAGGTGCCAAGTTCGATCCGGTCGGTGACGACCGGATGGGTTGCGCCATGCAGCCGGTCGACCCCTTCGATGGTGATGGTCGCGGTGCCCTCGCCCTCGATCTGCGCGCCCATGGCGCGCAGGCACTTCACCAGATCGACGATCTCGGGCTCGCGCGCCGCGTTCTTGAGGACGGTCGTGCCCTTGGCGAGCGTCGCCGCCATGACGATGTTCTCGGTCGCCCCGACGCTGGCGAAGCGCTGGTCGATCACCGCGCCTTTCAGCCGGCCCGGTGTGCGAGCGTGCAGGTAGCCGTCGCGAAGCTCGATCTCGGCGCCGAGCGCCTCAAGCCCGGCGATGTGAAGGTCCATCGGCCGCGCGCCGATGGCGCAGCCGCCGGGCAGCGACACGATTGCCTGCCCCGCCCGCGCCAGCAAGGGTCCGAGCACGAGGTTCGAGGCGCGCATCTTGCGCACGATGTCATAGTCGGCGGTCAGGTTGGTCAGGTCGTGGCTGGACATGGCCAGCACCTGGCCGGACTGCATCGAGGTGACCTCCGCCCCCAGCGATTGCAGAAGCTGGGTCATGGTGCGGATGTCGGACAGCCGCGGCGCATTGGTCAGCGTCAGGGGCTCGTCCGACAGAAGCGTCGCCGGCATCAGCGTGAGACAGGCGTTCTTGGCGCCTGCAATCGGGATGACGCCATTGAGCGGGCCGTTGCCCCTGACCAGAATCGAATCCATCCGCCTGCCTCAGCTGTTCTGTTCTTCGTTGCCGGACCCGCCCGCCGCCCCGCCTTCGCGATCGTCAAGCGCACCGTCTTCCCTTGCCCGCGCCTGCGCCTTGCGGCGCTGAAGGTTGGCCCGCAAGGCCGCCTTCAGCCGCTCGTCCCGCGTCGCCCGGGCATCGGGTTTTGCCGGTTTCCTGTCCATCCGCGACTTCCTACCCCGGAACGGACCGGGGGTCCAGATTGCCCTTGCGCGGGGCGGAATTTGCGACTAAACGCGCCCCACGAAACGGACCACCAGACGGACGCTGTGGTAGCTCAGTGGTAGAGCACTCCCTTGGTAAGGGAGAGGTCGAGAGTTCAATCCTCTCTCACAGCACCATCTTTCTCCCTTTCGGATCAAGAAGATAGGCGCTATCAAGGGCTTAGATTGACTTCGGTGCTACACCGGAGTGCTACACTATGGCCTTGCGGATGGCGCGGCCATTCAAATCGAGAACCGGAGTGTCGTGACGCCGGCCCTGCTGCCCTGCGCGGCCGCGCTGGTCGGCCCACCAATTGCGCCCTTTGGCCGTATCCGGCGTCATTGCCAGACGGAAGAGCCGGCAGGAAGCTGGCTTTCTCCACAGTTTTCCGTCAGGATCCAGGGGTCAGCGCGGTGTGGCGGTGTGTGCCCTGATAGCTTCGCTGGCGGGGCGACCCGAGCACCCGGGTCGCCACGGTTCTGGTTGTGCCCGCCGTTCGCTCCGCGCCTGACGGCAATGTGGCAGATGCCAATCCGGCCCCTGCCGCGACCCAACACAGCCGAGTCCGGGACCAGACCCCGCCATATCGCCAGCCTGGGCGACTCGCCGCCGCGCGCGACCGTCCCGTCACACCCCCGAAAGCCCCTCCACGATCACCACATGGGCGATGCAGGCGCCCTCGCGCCGGGCGCGGGCGGCGCGGTATTCGGGCGAGTGATAGCAGTCGCGCGCCGCCTGAAGGCTGGGAAACTCGATCAGCACATGGCGGTCGAGGGCAGGCCCCTCAAGCACCTCGGACGCGCCGCCACGCGCGAGGAAGCGGGCGCCGTGGCGGGTGAAGGCGGCGGGCGCCAGCGCCTGATAGCCGGCATAGGCGGCGGGGTCGGTGACGGTGACATGGGCGATCCAGTAGGCGGTCATCGCGGGCCGCCCCCTCCGTCGCCACCCTCGCCCTCCAGAAGCCGGCGGGCGATCCCGGCCGCCTCGCCCAGGTGGACGCGCACCGCCTGGGCCGCCGCCTTCGCGTCGTTGGCGCAGACCGCCTCGCAGATGCGCGCCATGCGCTCGGGGCCCGAGGCCCGCCGCTCGGTCGTGGCCAGCGTCAGGGCGCGCAGCCGCGAGATGCGGCCGTTCAGGCGCTGGACGATGTCCCAGGCGATCTGGTGGCCGGCCGCGCTGAAGATCACCTCGTAGAAGCGCGTCGTCGCAAGATAGAGGCGCTGCGGATCGGCCTCGGCGGCGGCGGCGGCCAGGGCGGCATGGGCGGCGCGGAGGTCGGCCTTGACCTGCCCGTCGGCCCGGCGCGCGCAGTCGGCGGCGGCCTCGGACTCCAGCAGGACCCGGATCGCGTAGATCTGTGCGGCCTGCGCCCAGTCCAGCCTTGCCACCACCGGGCCGCTGCGGGGCGCGACCTCGACCAGCCCCTCGGCCTCGAGATAGCGGATCGCCTCGCGCACCACCGAGCGCGAGACGCCCAGTTGGTCGCACAGCGTCCGCTCGACCAGACGCTCGCCCGAGCGGAACCGGCCGAGGATGATCGCCGTGCGCAGCCGCTCGACCGCGATCTCGCGCAGGGTCTGCGGCAGATGGTCGATCTTCAGGTCGTCGTGCGCGGCATTCTCCATGCGCCGACCATACCGGCGCCCCCGCCGCGTTTCAAGCGATACGGCATACTGTATGATGGTATGTCGAATGGCCAAGGTACGGGCGCCGCCGGCCGCGGCGATTCGCCGCCATGCCGGGCATGGCCCCCGGAACGCCGCCCGATCTGTAGCAAACTGTCGCTTTTTACCCGACAGGGCGCTAACCCGGGCGATCTCGCCAAGCCCCGCGATTGCGGTATCGTCAGCATCGGGAAATGCGCGCCTTGCGGCGCCAAAGACGCAACAGGGAGACAGGAATGAAAGCGCCCTTCACCGGCGGGCTCGCCCGCATTCTCATGGCGGCCGCACTGGCAGCGATGCCCGCGGCGGGCTTTGCCGCCAATGCCGACGAGACCATCAAGCTGACGGTGATCAATTCGTCCGACACCGACGTGCCGACCTACATCCTCGGCCATGTGCTGCAAAAGGCGGGCTTCAACGTCGATTACGTCTCGGCCGACTATACCGCCGGCCTGACCGGACTGAAGCAGGGCGACCTGCACACCTTCTTCTGCTGGGACACGACCTGGGACGCCTGCCAGGAGGCCGTCGCCTCGGGCAGCGTCATCAATGCCGGCTCATCGGGCATCGCCGTGCACGAGGGCTGGTGGTATCCGAAATACCTCGAACAGTCCTGCCCCGGCCTGCCCGACTACAAGGCGCTGCTGCAAGAGGGCTGCGTCAAGGCGCTGGCCACCGCCGAGACCGAGCCCAAGGCCCAGTTCGTCGGCGCGCCCGCCGACTGGACCACCTATGTCGACGAAACCATCGACGCCTTCGGGTTGCAGTTCCAGCCGATCACCTCAGGGAGTTCCGGCGCGCTGATCGCCACTCTGAAGGGCGCCTATGACCGCAAGGAGCCGATCATGGGCTGGGGCTACAGCCCCCACTGGTTCTTCGACAAGGCGGACGGCGGCTTCGTCCAGTTCCCCGACTACGAACCCGCCTGCTTCACCGATCCGAAGTGGGGTCCGGTCCCCGACAAGACCCATGACTGCAAGACCCCCTCGGGCTTCCTGTGGAAGCTGATGAACCGCGACATCTCGCTCAAGGCCCCGGCGGCGGCGCGCATCCTCTATCTCTTCACCCTCGACGCCAAGACCGTCGCCGACGGGATGGAAAAGATCGACGTCAAGGGCGAAAGCTACGACAAGATGGCCGAGGACTGGGTGAACGCCAACGAGTCCGTCTGGCGCGCCTGGCTGAAGTAACCGCCGCACGCTCCCTGGCGGCAGGAAGGACGGCGGGCGATCCTCGCCCGTCCGTTCTTTCCTGTCCGCCCCCCGCCCCCCCGCCCCCTCGCCGCCGCACACGAGAAGACCCGCCCATGTCCGACACCTCACCGATCATCCGCTGCCAGAATGTCTGGAAACTCTACGGCCCCGGCGCCGAGGCGCTGAGCGGCCAGTCCGCCAGCCGGCTGGACGACGCCTTCCTTGCGGCGCGCGGGCTGGTGCCGGCGGTGCGCGACGTGACGCTCGACATCCGCCAGGGCGAGATCTTCGTGATCATGGGCCTGTCGGGTTCGGGCAAGTCGACGCTGGTGCGCTGCATGACCGGGCTGGTGGACACGACGCTCGGCGATCTCTGGATCGGCGCGGACAACCTGCGCGGCATCGAGGCGAAGCGGCTGGTCGACATCCGCCGGCGCAGGATCAGCATGGTGTTCCAGGATTTCGCGCTCCTGCCGCACCTGACCGTCCTCGACAACATCGCCTTTCCCCTCCGCGTCCAGGGCATGGGCCGCGAGGCGCGGCTCAAGCGGGCGCGCGAACTGGCCGAACTGGTGGCGCTGACGGGGCGCGAGGACCGTTTCCCGCATGAACTGTCGGGCGGCCAGCAGCAAAGGGTGGGCATCGCCCGAAGCCTGACCACCGACCCCGAGATCTGGTTCCTGGACGAGCCCTTCTCGGCCCTCGATCCCCTGATCCGGCACGAGATGCAGGACGAATTCCTGCGGCTTCAGGGCACTCTGCACAAGACCATCGTCTTCATCACCCACGATTTCGAAGAGGCGATCCGCATCGCCGACCGCATCGCCATCATGCACGACGGCCGCGTGGTGCAGGTCGACACGCCCGAGGGGCTGATCCTGAACCCCGCCGATGCCTATGTCGCCGAATTCACCCGCAAGATCCCGCGCCACCGGGTGATGCGGGCCGGTTCGCTGACCCGCCCGGCGCCGGCGCAGACCGAGGGAACGCCGGTGCCGGCAACGGCGCTGGTGGCCGACATCGCGGCGCGCGTGCTCGCCTCGGACCGGCCGGTGCCGGTCGCCGACGAGAAGGGCGCGATCATCGGCGCGGTGGACCGCGACCGGGTCATCGCCGCCATCTGCGGCACGGACGCGGCATGATGATGGCCGCGCTGATCCGCAGACCGCCGCCGGCGGCCTCCGCCGCCGGCCGCGCCAGGATGCAGGCCGCCGCCGCCGTGCTCGGCCTGATCCTCGCCCTCGTCCTGGCCGCGCTCTGGCGCGACGCGCTTCCCGCCTGGGTGGTGCGCCCGCCCAAGGGCTGGCTGTTCGACCTGGCCGGGCCGGTCAACCGCTTCCTGGCATGGCTGTCGCAGGAGGCCGCGATCGGCCCGGTGACGGTCAAGGGCCTCACCCGCGGCATCGCCTCGGGCTTCGCGCTGCCGCTCGATCTGCTGCAGGGGCTGCTGGTCAAGGGCATCGACCTGCCGCTGCCCGGCGGCACCCTCCGCCTCGCGGCGTTGCCCTGGTGGGCGCTGGCGGCGGCCGCGGCGATCTTCGGGCACTGGGTGGCGGGGCGGCGGGCCGCCGGGCTGGTCCTGGCCACCTGCGGCTATTTCCTCGTCCTCGGCCTGTGGGAGGCGGCGATGCAGACGCTGGCCTCGGTCGCCGTGGCGGTGGTGGTGGGCGCCATCCTCGGCATCGCCCTTGGTGCCGCCGCCCATCGCTGGCCGCGCCTCGATGCCGGGCTGAACCTCGTCTATGACGTGATGCAGACCCTGCCGGTCTTTTCCTACCTGGTGCCGATCCTCCTGTTCTTCGGCTTCGGCCCGGTGGCGGCGCTGATTGCCACGGTGATCTACGCCATGCCGCCGATGGCCCGCAACACCACGCTGGCGCTCCGCCGCCTGCCCGCCTCGGTCATGGAACTGGCCAGCATGGCCGGCTGCTCGCCCCGCCAGCGCCTGTTCCTGGTGCTGTTGCCCGCCGCGCGCCAGGGGCTGCTGACCGGCTTCAACCAGCTGGTCATGCTGTCGCTTTCTGCCGTCATCATCGCCTCGGTCATCGGCGCGGGCGGGCTGGGCAATGTGGTCCTCCAGGGGTTGAAGTCCATGCAGCTCGGCCGCGCCTTCGAGGCCGGGCTCGGCATCACCCTCATGGCCATCGTGCTCGACCGGCTGTCGCACGCCGTGGCGCTGCGCCGGCCGGCCCACGGCAACCAGCGGGCGGGGCTGCGCCGCCACCCGGCCCTTTACGGCGCGCTGGCGATCCTCGTGGCCGGGCTGGCCGCGGCGCAGACGGTGCCGGCCCTGCGCGACTTCCCCGAGGCGCTGACCGGATCGAGCGGCCGGACCCTCGACAATTTCTTCGCCTGGGCGAACGTGGCGCTCGAGGCGCCGATCGGCGCGGTCCGCGACGGGGTCGTCCGTCACCTGTTCCGCCCGGCGAAAGAGGCGCTTCTGGCGCTGCCCTGGCTGGCGATGGCGGGGCTGGTCGCGGTGCTGGCCTATGCGGCGAGCGGCGCGGCCCTCGCACTTGCCTGCACGGCGATGCTGGGCTTCATCGCGCTCACCGGCTATTGGGATCTGGCGATGACCTCGCTCTATCTGGTGGGGATCTCGACCCTGATCGCCACGCTGATCGGCTTTCCCATCGGCGTCCTCGCCGCCCAGGGGCCGCGGCTGGGCCGCATCACCGCCCTTGTCATCGACACGCTCCAGACCCTGCCCACCTTCGTCTATCTGATCCCGGTGGTCATGCTTTTCGGCCTTGGCGACTTTCCGGCGATGGTGGCGATCGTGCTGTTCGCCCTGCCGCCGGCGATCCGCTATCCGATGGACGGGATCGCCCGGGTTCCGAAGTCGCTGGTCGAGGCCGCGGACATGGCGGGCTGCACCCGGCTTCAGCGGCTGGCCCTCGTCCAGATACCCCAGGCACTCCCCGAGATCATGCTCGGCCTCTCGCAGACGATCCTGATGGCCTTCGGGATGCTGGTCATCACCGCGCTGGTCGGCACAAGGGGGCTTGAGCAGGAAACCCTGGTCGCGGTCAGCAAGGCCCGCGTCGGCGAGGGGCTGATCGCCGGCCTCGGCATCTCGTTCCTGTCGATCATGGCGGACCGGCTGATCACACACGGCAGCGCCCGCCTGCGCCGCCGCCTCGGCCAGGGCTGAGCAGGCGGGGACGGGTTGACGATGGACCGCACCTCCTCGGCGCCGCCCAGGCCGCGGCTGTCGGCCCTGCCGGGGCACGAGTTGCGCCGGCTGGTCGGGCGGGGCGAGGTCTCGGTTCCCGAACTGGTCGCCGACAGCCTCGCCGCGATCGAGGCGCAGGACCGCCATTTCCACGCCTTCGTGATCACCTGCCCCGACCGGGCCCTGCGCGAGGCCGGCGCCGCCCAGGCGCGGCTTCGCAGGGGCGAGCCGCTGCCCCCCCTCTTCGGCCTGCCGCTCGCGGTCAAGGATTCAGAGCCGGTGGCGGGCCTGCCGATGGGCTGCGGCTCGCGCACGCTCGCGGCAGGGGTCGCGCCCGAGGATTCGATCCATGTCGCGCGGCTGCGGGCCGCCGGGGCAATCGTGGTCGGCAAGACCAATACCCCCGAGTTCACCCTGCTGGGCGAAACCCGCAACGGGCTTGGCCCCGATACCCGCAACCCCTGGGACCGGACCCGCACCCCCGGCGGCTCGTCCGGCGGGTCGGCGGCGGCGCTGGCGGCGGGCATGGTGCCCCTGGCCACCGGCAGCGACACGGCGGGCTCGATCACGGTTCCGGCGGCCTTCTGCGGGCTGGTCGGGCTGAAGCCCAGCCACCGCCGCATTCCCCTCTGGCCGGGGTCCGAGGACTGGCAGCCCTTTTCCGATGTCGGCCCGATGGCGCGCACGGTGGCCGACCTCGCGCTGATGTTCGCCGCCGCCGCCGGGCCCGATCCGCGCGACCCCTGTGCCGCGGCCCCGCCACCCGCCACTCCGGCGCCCGCCCGCCTGCGCGTCGCCTGGTCGGCGACCCTCGCCGGGCTGCCGGTCGACCCCGCCTGCGCGGGGGCGGCCGAGACCCTCGCCCGTCTCCTCGCCGAGGCCGGGCACGAGGTCCGCCGCGCCGCGCCGCCCCTGCCCGATCCCGGCCCGGTGCTGGACCTCCTCGGCGCGGTCGAGGAGCACCGCGCGCGCGGCCATCTCCTGGACAGCGCACCCGATCTTCTGGAACCCGAAACCCGCGCCATCCTCGAACAGGGCCGCGCCGCCGACCCGGACGCGGTCGAGGCCGCCCGTTGCGCCTGGCGGCGGCTGACGGGCCTCTTCGCCACCTTCATGGCCGGGCGCGACCTTCTGGTGGTCCCTGCCACCGCCTGCGCCGCCTTTCCGCTGCGCCGCCCCCCCGCCAGCATCGGCGGGCGCGCGGTCAGACCCGACTGGCCCACCTATGCCCCCTTCAACATGCTGGCCAACCTGACCGGCTGCCCGGTCGCGACCCTGCCTGTCGGACTGACGCCGGACCGCCTGCCGGTCGGCGCGCTGGTCTTTGCAAAGCCCGGCTGCGACGAGCTTCTCCTGGCGGCGCTGGCCCGGGCCGAGGCGCTGCGCGGCCCGCTTCCCTTCGCGCCTATCCCGCCGCGTTGACCCAGTCGCGGGCGACGAAGGCCCCCTCGCCCGGCCCGACGTCGTTGGCGATAGCCGCCCGGATGTCGCGTGGGATCACCGGGCTGGACAGATCGTAAAGACCGGCGCCGGACAGCGCCTCGCGGATGTTCACCTGATCGCCGAGCGCCTCCCAGATCACCCGGTAGCAGGCCACCTCGCGCTTGGCCCCGGAACTCACGCCAAGCGTCAGGCCGGACATGACCGACGACTGGTCGGGCCGCGACGGCACCAGGACCGTCGTCCACATCATCTGCCCGACGATCTGCTCGCGCTCGTGGACGATGATCCGCTCGCCGGTGTGGTACATCACCCCCGTGTGCTTGAGGATCCGGCGCGTCCGGCGCTTGACCGCGGAGTAATTCTCGATCGTCTTGACATAGACGAAGCCCGCGCGGGAAAAGACGCTGACCAGCGACCGCAGCACCATGTCGGGAAATTCGACGGGCCGGAGATAGCTGTAGTAGAACCCCAGGCAGCTTTCGAGCTGGCGGGTCGAGCGCGGGTTGATCTGCGCAAGCGCGGCGACGAACCCGCCCAGCGGATCGGCGGCCGCGCCGCTGTGGCGGCGGATGGCGACGATCTCGCGGAACTGGGCGTGCTCCATCAGGATCTCGGATTCGTCCACGCCGAAATGGTCGCAGATCTTCTGCATCTTGCGCGGCGAGGGGCGGGCGGCGCCGCTGAGATAGCGGTGGAACTGCTGGCGGTTGATCTGCAGGCGGCGGCAGACCTCGGCGACCGAGACCGAATAGTTGGTCAGAAGCCTGAGGTTCTTCTGGAAATTGCTGTGGGTCATGCGGCGCCGTCAGACCAGGACGGTGCCGAAGGCCGCGGGCAGCCCGTCGCCGGCCCGCATCAGGTCGGCGCGGCAGCGGGCGACGATGAAATCGGTGAAGGTGCGGATCTTCGGATCGCGCAGCCGCCGGTGCTGGGTCAGGCACGACAGTTGCACCGGCAAGGGCGGAGTGGCGCGCGCCACCGCCACCAGCGCCCCGGACTTCAGATGCTCGGCCACCTCGAACACCGGCTTGAGGATGATCCCGCGCCCGTCCAGCGCCCAGGTGGTCAGCACATCGCCGTCGTCGGTCTCGAACGGGCCTGCGACCTCGAACCGGCGCGGCCCTTCGGGCGCGACCAGCGTCCACTGGAACTCGCGCGCACCGGGAAAGCGCAGGTTCAGGCAGTCATGGCGGTCGCGCACAAGCGCCTCGCCGTCGGCCGGATCGCCGCGCCGGGCGACATAGGCGGGGGCCGCGCACAGCAGGCGCGGACACTCGGCCACGACCCGCAGCTTCAGGGTGCTGTCCTCGAGCGCGCCCATGTGAAAGGCCATGTCCAGCCCCTCGCCCACCACGTCGATCTTGCGGTCCGACAGGCGCATCCGCACGTCGATCTGCGGGTAGTCGTCCTTGAAGGCCGGCACATGGGGCGCGATGAAGCGCCGCCCGACGCCCAGGGGGGCCGCCACGAAGATCGAGCCGCGCAGATTGAGGGTCGAGGCCATGACCGCCGCCTCGGCATCGTCGATCGCCTCCAGCACCTTGCGCGCCCCCTCGTAGAAGAGCCGCCCGTTCTCGGTGGGTTGCAGGCGCCGCGTGGTGCGGTTGAACAGCCTTATCCCCAGGTGCTTTTCCAGCTCGGCCACCCGCGCCGAGGCGACGGCGGGCGAGGTGCGCTGGTCGCGCGCCGCCGCCGACATCGAGCCCAGTTCCAGAACCCGCACGAACATCTTGAGATTGTTGACATAAGACATCGCCGCCCTCCCCGGCCGCGAACCCTGCGCGGCCAGCGCCGCATTGTCATGTTATATTTGAAAGTCATCAGTCATTAAAAGAATTATCAGGAAGATGGCCGCGGGTATAGGCTCTTTGCACAGGGAGGAACCGGCCATGTATGATTTCTACGTCCTGGGCGACTGGCTGCAATTCGCGGTGCGCTGGCTCCACGTCATCACCGGCATCGCCTGGATCGGCTCGTCCTTCTACTTCATCGCGCTCGACCTCGGGCTGCACCGCGACCGCAACCTGGCCAGCGGAGCCGACGGCGAGGAATGGCAGGTCCACGGCGGCGGCTTCTACCATATCCAGAAGTACCTGGTGGCGCCCGAGCGGATGCCGGGCGATCTCGTGTGGTTCAAGTGGGAAAGCTACGCCACCTGGCTGTCGGGCTTTGCCATGCTGATCCTCGTCTATTACCTGGGCGCCAACCTCTTCCTGGTCGATCCGCAGGTTCTGGACATTCCGGTCTGGCAGGCGATCCTGATCTCGCTCGGCTCGCTCGGCTTCGGCTGGGTCGCCTATGACCTGATCTGCAAGTCGCGCTTCGGCGACGACAACACCCGCCTGATGATCGGCCTCTATGTGATCCTGGTGGGCATGGCGTACTTCTACACCCATGTCTTTTCGGGCCGCGCCGCGCTTCTCCATCTCGGCGCCTTCACCGCCACGATCATGTCCGCCAACGTCTTCATGGTCATCATTCCCAACCAGAAGATCGTGGTCGCCGACCTGATCGCCGGCCGCACCCCCGACGCCAAGTACGGCAAGATCGCCAAGCAGCGCTCGACCCACAACAACTACCTGACGCTGCCGGTCATCTTCATGATGCTGTCGAACCACTATCCGCTGGCCTTCGCCACGCAATACAACTGGATCATCGCCAGCCTCGTGTTCCTGATGGGCGTCACCATCCGCCACTGGTTCAACAGCCGCCACAGCCGCACCGGCAGCCCGACCTGGACCTGGGCGGCGACCGCGATCCTGTTCCTGGTCGTGGCCTGGCTGTCGGTGGCGGGCCGGCCCGTCGCGCCCGAAGGCCAGAGCGCCCTGCCGCCCCCGCCCGAGGCCGCGCGGTTCGCCGCCGCCCCCGGCTTCGAGGACGTGACCCAGATCGTCCAGGGCCGCTGCTCGATGTGCCACGCCAAGGAGCCGTCGTTCGACGGCATCCACTGGGCGCCGAAGGGCGTGCTTCTCGAAACCCCCGAGGAAATCGCCGCCGAGGCCCCGCGCATCTATCTCCAGGCCGGCCTCAGCCAGGCGATGCCGCCGGCCAACGCCTCGTTCATCGAACCGCAGGAACGCGACAGGATCGTCGCCTGGTTCCGCGCCGCCACCGGGTCGGGCGGCTGAAAGGGGGCGCCGCCGCCCCCGTCCCCTCCGGGGCCTCCACCGGAGTATTCGGACAAGGAAAAGGCCGGAGGCGATCAGCCCCCGGCTCTTGTTTTCCGCCGGCTGCGTCGCCTCAGGCGCGCTTCAGGATCGGGAACCAGTCCTCGCGCAGGCGCTGGCCCGCTTTCATCTCGTGGCCCGGATAGGGCGGCGAGGTGCGGCCGGGGCGCTCGACATAGCGCGCGTCCTCGCCGACAAGGCGCAGCGAAAAGGCGCGGCGGCGGGTGCCGGCATTGTTGCCGCGCGCGCCGTGGAGCGTCTTGTAGTTGAAGGCGACCGCATCGCCCGGCTCCATCTGCCATTCGCGCACGTCCATCCCCTCGGCGTCGGGGTCGGGGACAGGCATGTATTTTTCCGGGTTCGGGTAGAAGTTGGTCTCGGCCATCCAGCGAGTCGGCAACACTTCCTTCGGCCACATGTGCGAGCCGGCGACGCAGCGCAGGCTGGCCTCGCGGACCGGGTCCATCGGCGACCAGAAGCTGACGGTTTGCCTGCCCTCGACAAAGTAATAGGGCCCGTCCTGGTGCCAGGGCGTCGGCTTCGAGGTGCCCGGCTCCTTGACCAGCACATGATCGTGGAACATCTGCACCGTGGGCGAGCCCATCAGCTTTGCCGCCACCTCGGCCGCGTCCGATTCGCGGATCACCCGCTCGAACTCGGGGATGCGGGTCCAGTTGCAGTAATCGTCGAAGAACCGCCCGCCCTCGCCCGGCTTCAGGTTCTCGGCGGCATAGGGGCCGGGCTCGGTCATGTTGCGCTCGATTCCGGCGCGGATCACCTCGACCCAGTCCTTCCACAGCCCCTTCACCAGCACGACGCCGTCGCGCTGATAGGTTTCGATCATCTCGTCAGTGACGATGGTCATGCGCATTTCTCCTGTTTTCGCTTGCCGGAAGGATGGCGCAGACCATGCATAGTTTCCAATAATAAATATCAATGTTACGAATAGCCTCATGCTATCCATCACCCTGCGCCAGCTTGAATATGCCGTCGCCGTCGTCCGCGCCGAAAGCGTCACGCTCGCGGCCGAGCGGCTCCATGTCTCGCAGCCGGCGCTGTCGGTGGCGCTTGGCCAGCTCGAGGCGCAGCTGGGCAAGGCGCTCTTCCTGCGCCGCCCCGGCGGGCCGATGCTGGCCACCGGCTTCGGGCGCGGCTTTCTCGAGCGGGCCGAGGCGGTCCTCGCCGAGGTGGCGCGCCTGACCGAGACGGCCGACGAAGCCGCCCCGGTGACGCTGGCCTGCTTTGAGGATCTCGCCCCCCTGATCCTCGCGCCGCTGATGGCGCTTGCACGACAGGTCAGCCCCGCGATCCGCGTGACGCCTCTGGTCGCGGGCTTCGAGGCCCTGGCCGACCACCTGGCGCGCGGCCGCGCCGACCTCGCGATCACCTACGACCTCGGTCTGAGCGCAGAGGTCGAGCGGCAGGAAATCGCCCGCCTCGGTCCCCATGCGATCCTCGCCGCCAGCCACCCGCTTGCGGCGCGCGACCGCCTGACCCTGGCCGATCTGGCCGGCGAGCCGCTGATCCTCGCCGACCAGGGCCTGTCGGTCGGCCACATGCGCGCGCTCTTCACCCGCGCCGGCCTCGTCCCGCAGATCGCCCACCGCGCCGCCTCGCTGGAACTGATGCGCTCGTTTGCCGCCAACGGGCTCGGCGTCGGCATCAGCTACACCCGCCCCGCGCCGGGCCTCAGCTACGACGGCCAGCCGCTTGCCACCCGCCCGCTCGCCGGTGCGGGCCCGGGCGAGCCGATCCTCCTGGCCCGGCGGCGGGGCAACCCGCTCGGGCAGTCGGCCGAACGGCTGGCGGCGCTCATCGCCGGCGCGCGGCTGCCGCTTCAGTAGCGGGTCGTGATCCGGTGGCCGCGCCCGAACGAGAGGCGCACATGGGTGACCGCCTGGCCCTGCCACCAGGTCGTGCGCTCGACGGTAAAGACCGGCTCGCCCTCGGCCATCGCCAGTGCCCAGGCCACCCCGCCCTCCGCCGCCGTGGCCAGAAAGCTGATCTCGACCTCGGAGAAGGGCACCGCTCGGATCAGCCATTCGTTCGGGCCGCTTTCGGCGAAATCCTCGGCCTCGGCGGCGGGCTGGGCGGCAAGGCTGATCCAGCGCTCCTCATGCTGGTAGGGCGCCGCCCCCGCCACATGCAGACAGCGCAGGTAGAGAAGGCGCACCCCGGCGGCCAGTGCCAGGCGCGCCGCCAGCCAGTCCGGCGCCACCACCACCCTGCGCTCGAGCAGCCGGTAGCCGTAGGCCGCCCCGGTCGCCTCGATCTCGGCCCTGACCAGCGGGATCTCGAAGCGCGCGGCGCGAAGCGGCGAAGGGCGCACCCGGGTGCCCGCCTTGCGCCGCCGCTCGACGATTCCCTCCTCGGTCAGCTCGCGCATCGCCCGGTTGACGGTCGCGCGCGCCACCTGGAACTCGGCCGCCAGCTCGACCTCGCCGGGCAGAAGCGCCCCCGGCCCCCATTCGCGCTCGGTGATGCGGCGCAGAAGCTCGGCCTTCACGTCGCGGAAACTCACCTTGTCTGCCTGCACATCGTTCATGGACCGCGCCGCCAAAGCTGCTATTTGTCTGACCATATCGTCGAAGCCCCGCGACTCAAAGGCCGATCATGCGCATCATCCGCCCCGAGGAATTCCGCACCCAGCCCTGGAAGAACGGCGGCGGCATCACCCACGAGATCGCCCGCGAGGACCGGGGCGGAGCGCTTCTCTGGCGCCTGTCGATCGCCGAGGTCGCCTCGGACGGCCCCTTCTCGGCCTTCCCCGGCCTCAGCCGCATCCTGACCGTGATCGAGGGCGCGGGCCTCCATCTGCACACCCCCGAAGGCCGGCTCGACGCGCTGCCGCTGGCGCCCCTCGCCTTCTCCGGCGACCTCGCCGTGGACAGCCGGATGATCGGCGGCCCGATCCGCGACTTCAACGTGATCTATGACGGCAGCCGTCTGCGGGCCTCGGTTCAAACGCTGCGCGACAGCCTGCCCGCCTGCCCGTCCGCGCCAGGCAAGTCCTATGCGCTGCTCGCCCTTGCCCCGGCCGAGACCATCGGCCTCCCCGCAGGCGCGCTTGCACTCTCCCGACATTTCGAAGCCTGTGCCAGCGCCGGTTTCGCCGGGCTTCTTGTCACTTTCACACAAACACTCTGACCGCCGCCATTTTCTGTCCGCAAATGTCCTAGGCGGATCGCCGTCCGGCGGCGATGGGGGCAGAGCCCCCTTTCAGACCGAGGCCAACAGTTCCGCCACCGCCTTGCGGTAGGCCGGCACCACCCGCTCGCGCGCGACATGTCGCCCGCCACGCACCTGATGGCGCCCCGCCGACCAGAGGTCGGTGACCACCCCGTCCGGCGCGGCAAAGCACAGCCCGTCCAGAAGCTGATCGCCGGTCAGCGCGCACAAGGCCGGATGGCCGCCATCGACCGCCACCAGATCGGCCAGCCGCCCCGCCTCGACCCGGCCCGCGTCGCGGCCCAGGGCCCGCGCCCCGCCCGCCGCCGCGCCCTTGTAGAGGAACGCGCCGACCGAGCCCTCGCCCGGTACCAGCACGTTGCGCTCGACATCGCGCAGGCGCTGCGAATATTCCAGCGTCCTGAGCTCCTCGGTCAGCGAGATCCGCACGTTCGAATCCGAGCCCAGGCCAAAGGCCCCGTCAGCCGCGATCCAGCCCGGCCCGTTGAACGGCCCGTCACCAAGGTTCGCCTCGGTGATCGGACAAAGCCCCGCCACCGCCCCCGACCGCGCCAGCCCGGCGGTTTCCTCCGGCGTCATGTGGGTAGCATGGATCGGGCACCAGCGCCCGTCGACCGGCGCGTGCGCCAGCAGCCATTCCACCGGCCGCGCCCCCAGCCAGGCGGAAATGTCCTCGACCTCCTTCGGCTGTTCGGCGACATGGATGTGGACCGGCGCCGCTCCGGCCAGCGGCAGCGCCCGCGCCAGATCCTCGGGGCAGGTCGCGCGCAGCGAATGGGGCGCGATCCCGACCACCGTGTCGGTGGGGAGCGCCTTCGCCGCCGCCCGCGCCGCCTCAAGAAGCCGGGCGAAGCGGCTGACATCATTGCCAAACCGCAGCTGCCCGCCCGCCAGTGCCATCTGCCCGGCGCCGCCATAGCTATAAAGCACCGGCAGATGGGTCAGGCCGATCCCGGTCTCGGCCGCCGCCGCCATGATCCGCGCCGACAGTTCGGCGATGTCGGCATAGGGCGCGCCGCCCGGCTGATGGTGGACATAGTGGAACTCGCCCACTGCGGCATAGCCCGCCTCCTGCATCTCGAGATAGACCTGCGCCGCGATCGCCTGCATCTGGCCGGGCGTCAGCCGGTCGAGGAAACGGTACATCAGCTCGCGCCAGGTCCAGAAGCTTTCACGCCCCTTGGCGCGATATTCGGTCATCCCCGCCATCGCCCGCTGAAAGGCATGGGAATGCAGGTTCGACAGCGCCGGCAAGAGTACGTCCACCCGCACATCCCCCGCCGCAGCCTGCGCGCCCTTCTCCACCCCAGCGATGCGCCCGCCCGTCAGGGTGATCCGCACGTCCCCGGCCCATCCGTCCGGCAGCAGCGCCTGTCTGGCAAAGATCATGGTCGACTCCATTATGTCTAGACATAATTGCTATAATCGCATAGAACCCGACTCGGCAACCGAAATCACTCCGGATCCTTCCCATGACCGCCGCCGCCCGCCTGTTCGTCAACTGCCGCGCCGCAACGATGACCGGGACCGCGCCCTATGGCCTGATCGAGGATGCGGCGATCCTGGCCGAAGGCGGCCTGATCCGCTGGATCGGCCCGCGCAGCCAGGCCCCGGCGGGCGGCCAGCCGCATGACCTCGGCGGCCGTCTCGTCACCCCGGCGCTGATCGACTGCCACACCCATGTCGTCCACGGCGGCCATCGCGCCGGCGAGTTCGAGCTGCGCCTGAACGGTGCCAGCTACGAGGAGGTGGCCCGCGCCGGCGGCGGCATCGTCTCGACCGTGCGCGCCACCCGCGCCGCCTCGGTCGAGGATCTGGTTGCCGCCGCCCTTCCCCGCGTCGACGCGATGATCGCCGAAGGCGTCGCCACCATCGAGATCAAGTCTGGCTATGGGCTCGACCGCGACAGCGAGCTGAACATGCTGCGCGCCGCGCGCGCCATCGCCGCGATCAGGCCCGTCACCATCCGCACCTCGTTCCTCGGCGCCCACGCGGTGCCGGTGGAATACAAGGACCGCGCCGACGCCTATATCGACGACATCTGCATCCCGACGCTGCGCGCCGCCCAAGCCGACGGGCTGGTCGATGCGGTCGACGGCTTCTGCGAGGGCATCGCCTTTTCCCCCGCCCAGATCGCCCGGGTGTTCGACGCGTCCCGCGCACTCGGCCTGCCGGTCAAGCTCCATGCCGAACAGCTCTCGAACCTCGGCGGCGCGGCGCTGGCCGCCCGCTACGGGGCGCTCTCGGCCGACCATCTGGAATATCTCGACGAAGCCGGCGTGCAGGCAATGGCGGCGGCAGGCACCGTCGCGGTGATCCTGCCCGGCGCCTTCTACACGCTCCGCGAAACCCAGGCGCCGCCCGTCGCCCTTTTCCGCAAGCACAAGGTGCCGATGGCGGTCTCGACCGACATGAACCCCGGTTCCTCGCCGATGTGCTCGCTGCTCCTGACCATGAACATGGCCTGCACGCTCTTCCGCATGACGCCCGAGGAGGCGCTGCGCGGCGCCACCCAACACGCCGCCCGCGCCCTCGGGCTGACCGACCGCGGCGCCCTCGCCCCCGGCCTTCTCGCCGACCTTGCCGTCTGGAACGCCGAAACCCCCGCCGAGCTCGCCTATCGCATCGGCTTCAACCCCCTGTACCAACTGATCCTCGGAGGCCGCGCATGACCGTCCTGACCCTGACCCCCGGCGCCGTGACGCTGGCCGACCTCGCCCGCGTCTATTTCGACGAGGCGCCGGTCAGGCTCGACCGCGCAGCCAAACCGGCGGTCGACCGCGCCGCCGCCGCCATCCGCGCCGCCGCCGAGGGCGCGGTGCCGGTCTATGGCGTCAACACCGGGTTCGGCAAGCTGGCCAGCATCACCATCGCGCCCAAGGACACCGCCACGCTCCAGCGCAACCTGATCCTCTCGCACTGCTGCGGCGTGGGCGAGCCGATCGCCCGCCGCCATGCCCGCATGGTCATGGCGCTGAAGCTCCTCTCGCTCGGGCGCGGCGCCTCGGGGGTCCGCTGGGAACTGGTCGAACTTCTGGAAAACATGCTGGAAAAGGGCGTGACCCCGGTGATCCCGGCGCAAGGGTCGGTCGGCGCCTCGGGCGACCTTGCGCCCCTTGCCCACATGACCGCCGTGCTGATCGGCGCGGGCTTCGCCGAATACAAGGGCGAAACCCTGCCCGGCCCCGAGGCGCTGGCCAAGGCCGGCCTCAAGCCGATCCCGCTCGGCCCCAAGGAAGGTCTCGCCTTCATCAACGGCACCCAGTTCTCGACCGCCTTCGCCCTCGCCGGCCTGTTCGAGGCCTGGCGCTGCGCCCAGGGCGCCCTCGTCACCTCGGCCTTGTCGACCGACGCGATCATGGGCTCGACCGCGCCCCTGCAACCCGAAATCCACAGCCTGCGCGGCCACGCCGGCCAGATCGAGGCCGCCGCCTTCCTGCGCCAGCTTCTCGACGGTTCGGTCATCCGCGAAAGCCATCGCGAGGGCGACAGCCGCGTCCAGGATCCCTACTGCATCCGCTGCCAGCCGCAAGTGACCGGCGCGGCGATGGACGTCTTGCGCATGGCCGCCCGCACCCTGGAAATCGAGGCCAACGCCGCCACCGACAACCCGCTGGTGCTGACCGAGGCCGGGATGATCGTCTCTGGCGGCAACTTCCACGCCGAGCCGGTGGGCTTTGCCGCCGACATGATCGCGCTCGCCGTCAGCGAGATCGGCGCCATCGCCCAGCGCCGGGTGGCGCTGATGGTCGATCCGGTCCTGTCGTTCGACCTGCCGGCCTTCCTGACCCCGGCGCCAGGCCTGAACTCCGGCTACATGATCGCCGAAGTCACCACCGCCGCGCTGATGAGCGAGAACAAGCACCTCGCCACCCCTACCGTCACCGACTCCACCCCCACCTCCGCCAACCAGGAGGATCACGTCAGCATGGCCGCCCACGGCGCCCGCCGCCTGATGCGCATGGTCGAGAACCTCGACCGCATCCTCGGCGTCGAACTCCTCTGCGCGGCGCAGGGCATCGACTTCCGCGCGCCCCTGGTCACTTCAACCCCGCTCCAGAACGTCATGAAAAGGCTGAGGAAAGACGTGGCGACGCTGGGCGATGACCGCTACCTCGCTCCCGATCTGGAAACCGCCGCCCGCCTGATCGCCTCGGGCGAGATCGCCCGCGCCACCGGCCTCGCCCTGCCGCAGGTGTCGCCATGACGCCCTTCACTGTCACCCAGGGCGACGGCCCGGTGATCCTCGGGATGCCGCACGGCGGCACCTGGCTGCCCGACGACCTGACCCGGCGGCTGAACGACAATGGCCGGGCGCTGGCCGACACCGACTGGCACATCGCCCGGCTCTACGAGGGGCTCCTGCCCGGCGCCACAGTGGTCGCCTCGAACGTCCACCGCTATGCGATCGACGCCAACCGCGACCCGGCCGGCATTTCGCTCTATCCGGGGCAGAACACCACCAGCCTCTGCCCCACGACCGACTTCGACGGCAGGACCATCTGGGCCGAGGGGCAGGAACCCGGCGAAGACGAGATCCTTTCCCGCCGCGCCGCCTTCCACGCCCCCTACCACGCCGCGCTGCAGGCGGAAATCGACCGGGTCCGCGCTCGCCACGGCGTCGCCCTCCTCTACGACTGCCACTCGATCCGCTCGGTCATCCCGTTCCTGTTCCCCGGAACGCTCCCGGTCTTTTCGATCGGCACCAACGACGGCGAGACCTGCGCCCCGACGATCGAAGCCGATACCGCAGACACATGCAGAACGGCAGCGGATTACGATACGGTCCTCAACGGCCGCTTCAAGGGCGGCTGGACCACCCGGCACTATGGCCAGCCGCACGCCGGCATCCACGCCATCCAGATGGAACTGGCGCAGCGCGCCTACCTCGCCGCCGAAGCCGAGCCCTGGGCCTATGACTCCGGCCGTGCCGGCCGGCTGCGCAAGGTGCTCGGGGCGCTCCTCGCCAACCTCGACCAGCTCGCCCGCTCGGGCAGGCTCGCCCATGCCTGACCTGCCGCTCCAGGGCCTCCCACTTCGCGGCCTCCGCGTCTTCGACATGACCCGGGTGCTGGCCGGCCCCTTCGCCACCGCGCTTCTCGCCGACCTCGGGGCCGAGATCATCAAGCTGGAGCCACCGGCCGGCGACGACTACCGCCATATCGGCCCCTTCGTTCAGGGCGAAAGCGCGCTCTTCCAGCTGACCAACCGCGGCAAGAAATCCATCGCCATCGACCTCCGCCAGCCCGAAGGCCAGCGCCTCGCCCAGGACATCGCCGCCACCTGCGACGTGGCGGTCGAAAACTTCCGCCCCGGCGTCGCGGCCAAGCTCGGCCTCGACGCCGAAACCTTGCGCGCCCGCCGCCCCGACATGATCCATGCCTCGGTCTCGGGCTTCGGCCAGACCGGCCCCTGGACGGGCCTGCCCGCCTATGACCTCGTGGTGCAGGCGCTGTCGGGCCTGATGGCGGTCAACGGCGACGAAGGCGGCGCGCCCCTCAAGGTCGGCGAAAGCTACGGCGACCTGATGGGCGGGCTCTACGCCAGCTGGGCAATCCTCGCCGCGCTGGTCCGCCGCGCGGCCACCGGCCAGGGCGCGACCATCGACGTTTCCATGCACGACGCGCTCTTTTCGCTGCTGCCGACCGCCCACGCCCAATATCTCTACGGGGGCCGCGAACCGGCCCGCACCGGCAACCGCCATCCGCTCTCCACCCCCTTCGGCTGCTACGCCGCGCGTGACGGCCTGGTCGCGATCTGCGTCCTGAACGACAAGCATTTCGCCGCCTTCGCCGCCCTGATCGGCCACCCCGGCCTGCCCACTGAGGCGCGCTTCGCCTCCGACAGCGCCCGGACCGAAAACGAACCGGCGCTGAAGGCGCTGATCGAAGGCTGGCTCGCGCCCCTCGCCGCCGACGAGGCGGTCGCCCAACTGACCGCCGCCGGCCTGCCCTGCGCCCCGATCCGCGCCTTCGCCGCCGCCGCCACCAGCCCCCAGACCCGCGACCGCGACCTGATCGGCACGCTCCCCCACCCGCGCCTCGGGCAGGTCGCAGTCGTCGGCCAGCCGGTCCGCTTCGACGGCGCGAAACCGCTCGCGCCGACCGCCGCCCCCGGCCTCGGCCAGGACGCCGACGCCATCCTTGCCGCCATCGGCCTTGCCCCCGCCGACATCGCCCGGCTGAAGGCCGCGAACATCATCACCGGAGACGCCGCATGACCGACCCCTGGCACATGCTGTCGCCCGAGGAACATGCCTTCGCCGACATGCTCGAACGCTTCGCCGCCGAAGACCTCGCCCCCCGCGCCGCCGAAACCGACGAAACCGCCGCCTTCGTCCGACCGCAACTCGACGGCCTCGCCCGCCTCGGCCTCCTCGGCGCCAACCTGCCCGAATCCGACGGCGGCCCCGGCATTTCCGCCCCCGCGCTCCTGTGCGCCGTCCAGATCGTCGCCGGCGCCTGCGGCTCGACCGTCTCGGCGCTGACCGCCCACTATCTCGCGACCGACTCAATCCTTTTCGGCGGCACCGACGCCCAGCGGGCGCACTGGCTCCCTTGCTGCGCCACCGGCGAGCTTCTCGGCGCCTTCGGCCTCACCGAACCCACCGCCGGCTCCGACCCCGCCGACATGAAGACCCGCGCCCGGCGCACCGAAAACGGCTGGCACCTGACCGGCTCGAAATGCTTCATCTCGAACGGCGGCGAGGCCGATTTCGTCGTGATCTACGCCGTGACCGACGCGCAGGCCAAACACCGCGGCATCTCCGCCTTCATCGTCCCCAAGGGCACGCCCGGCTTTGTCGCCGGCAAGCCGGAACGGACGATGGGCCTCAGGGGCGGCCATGTCTTCACCCTGTCGCTCGACTGCCACCTGCCCGCCGACGCGCTCCTCGGCGCCGAGGGCCAGGGCTTCAAGACCGCGATGAAGGTTCTCGACAACGGCCGCATCGAGGTCGCCGCCATGTGTCTCGGCATCGCCGAAGCGGCGCTGAAGGCCGCCGTCGCCTATGCCAAGGACCGCATCATCGGCGGCGAGCCGCTCGCCAACCGCCAGGGCATCCGCTGGCAACTGGCCGACATGGCCACCGACTACCGGGCCGCTCTCCTCGTCGCACAGGACGCGGCCCGCCAGCGTGAACTGGCCCACCACGGCGGCCCGCGCTTCAGCCTCGCCGCCAGCCAGGCCAAGCTCGTCTGTTCGGAAATGGCCCACCGCGTCACCGACGGCGCCCTGCAAATCCACGGCGGCTACGGCTTCACCCGCGACCTGCCGCTCGAACGCTACGCCCGCGACGTGCGCATCATGCGCATCTACGAAGGTTCCTCGGAAATCCAGCGCAACATCATCGCCGCCCATCTTCTCGCCTGAAAGGAGACCCCCCATGTCCGACATCGCCGCCCAGCGCAAGAACACCCGTGACATCTATCCGCCGACCGGCCCGGAAAAGACCGCCAAGAGCTGGCAGACCGAGGCCGCCATGCGGATGCTGATGAACAACCTGCATCCCGATGTGGCCGAAAACCCGCATGAACTGGTCGTCTACGGCGGCATCGGCCGCGCCGCCCGCACCTGGGGCGACTTCGACCGGATCGTCGCCACCCTCAAGGATCTGGAAAGCGACGAAACCCTCGTCGTCCAGTCCGGCCGCCCGGTCGCGGTGGTGAAAACCCACCCTGACGCGCCGCGCGTGCTGATCGCCAACTCGAACCTCGTGCCGCACTGGGCCAACTGGGACCATTTCAACGAGCTCGATAAGAAGGGCCTGATGATGTACGGCCAGATGACAGCCGGGTCATGGATCTACATCGGCACCCAGGGCATCGTGCAGGGCACCTACGAGACCTTCGCCGAGGCCGGCCGCCAGCATTACGGCGGCAGCCTCAAGGGCAAGTGGATCCTCACGGGCGGCCTCGGCGGCATGGGCGGCGCGCAGCCGCTGGCCGCGGTGATGGCCGGGGCCTCGTGCCTCGCCGTCGAATGCGACGAAACCCGCGCCGATTTCCGCATCCGCACCCGCTATTGCGACGAGAAGACCCATTCGCTCGACGAGGCGCTCTCGCTCATCGCCCGCTGGACGCAAGGAGGCGAGGCCAAGTCGGTGGCGCTGATCGGCAACGCCGCCGACATCTTCCCGGAAATCTACCGCCGGATGAAGGCCGGTGGAATGCGCCCCGACATCGTCACCGACCAGACCTCGGCCCACGACCCGGTGCACGGCTACCTGCCGATCGGCTGGACCGTCGCCGACTGGCGGGCGAAACAGGAAACCGACCCCAAGGCCGTCGAAAAGGCCGCCCGCGCCTCGATGAAACAGCATGTCGCGGCGATGGTCGATTTCTGGAACGCGGGCGTCCCCACGCTCGACTACGGCAACAACATCCGCCAGGTCGCCAAGGACGAGGGCCTTGAAAACGCCTTCGCCTTCCCCGGTTTCGTCCCCGCCTACATCCGGCCCCTGTTCTGCAAGGGCATCGGTCCCTTCCGCTGGTGCGCGCTCTCGGGCGACCCGGAAGACATCTACAAGACCGACGCGGCGATGAAGAAACTCTTCCCCGAAAACAAGCACCTGCACCGCTGGCTTGACATGGCGCGCGAACGGATCGCCTTCCAGGGCCTGCCCGCCCGCATCTGCTGGATCGGCCTTGGCGACCGCCACCGCGCCGGGCTGATGTTCAACGAAATGGTCGCGCGCGGCGAACTGAAAGCCCCGGTCGTCATCGGCCGCGACCATCTGGACTCGGGCTCCGTCGCCTCGCCCAACCGCGAGACGGAAAGCATGAAGGACGGCTCCGATGCCGTCTCCGACTGGCCGCTTCTGAACGCGCTGGTCAACACCGCCTCGGGCGCCACCTGGGTGTCGCTCCACCACGGCGGCGGTGTTGGCATGGGGTTCAGCCAGCATTCCGGCGTCGTGATCGTCGCCGACGGCACGCCCGAGGCGGCGAAACGGCTCGAGCGTGTCCTCTGGAACGACCCGGCCTCGGGCGTCTGGCGCCATGCCGACGCGGGCTACGACATCGCGGTAAAGCACGCGAAGGACATGGGCCTGCGCCTGCCCTCGATCCTCGGAAACTGAAGGGGCTTCCAAACCCGCATTTTCTGCCCTCAACTGTCCCCGCCGGAGGCCCTGACCCCTTCCCCCTCCGGCGGGAGACAAACATGCACTACGCGCCCGGCAAGGACCGCTGCCCCCTGCCCTATACCCCGTTCAAGGCCTGCACCGTGCCGCGCCCGATCGGCTGGCTTTCGACCGTCTCGAAGGATGGCACGGCCAACCTCGCGCCCTACAGCCAGTGGCAGAACCTGACCTTCGACCCGCCGATGGTGATGTTCGCGGCCAACCAGTATTCCGACGGCCGTCGCAAGCACACGGTCGTCAACGCCGAAGAGACCGGCTGGTTCGTCTGGAACATGGCGACCTATGACCTGCGCGAGGCGGTTAACATCACCTCGATGGAATGGCCCGACGGCGAGGATGAGTTTGCCCGCGCCGGCGTCACCAAGGCCGCCTGCATCGACGCCCCGGCCCCGCGCGTCGCCGAAAGCCCCTGCCATTTCGAATGCCGCTATCTCTCGACCCACCGGCTGCGCGGTTCGTCGAGCCACGGCTGGGTCGATGTCGTCTATGGCGAGGTCGCGCGCATCCATGTCAGGGACGACGTCCTGACCCCGGACGGCAAGATCGACATCGCCCGCATCCGCCCGCTCGCCCGCCTCGGCTATTACGATTACACCAGCGTCACCGAGGTGTTCGAGATGAAGATCCCCGGCGCGACCGGCGCCGCCGCTGCCGGGCTGGAAGGCAGGGCCGACGACTGGGCCGGGTGAGGCCATCCGGGTCCGGCCCGCGCCCGGAACCGGGGCTGGCGGGCCTCAGCGCCAGTAGGGGTTCGTCCAGGCCCGCCGTCCGGCGGCATCGACCACCGTCACCCGCAGCCAGGGCGACTCGTCCAGCCGCTTGGTCCTGACCGAGGCGCGGGTCATCGACAGGCCGTGGTGGGCCTGCGCCGCCTGGCCGTGGCCCTGCACGATCACCGTCACGGCGGCGGAGCATTCGACCTCGACGTAGCGGTCGCTGACCTCGACCCGGCGGATTTCCGGCCCCTGGCTCGAATAATGGTGGCCTGACTTCAGGGCCGCGACCAGCGCGTCGGGATCGTTCTCCTCGGCCTTGACCATCACCCAGCCGCCGAAATGGTCGGGCTCGGAGAAATGGGCGTCGTCGGTCGCCACCGCCGTCAGCCGCCGCCCCTCGGACAGGAGAAGGTCGTTGATCGCCCAGCCGTCGGCGCGGTCGCAGCCCGCCCAGCAGCCGTGGTTGTAGACCTCGACCGCGTGGGCGGCCTCGATCGCGCGCGCATCGGCCAGCGTCAGCCCCGACCATTGCGGATGGGCGACGGCGACGAAGGCCCCGGCCTCGCGCGCCCGCTGCGCCAGCGACGCGCCGCTTTCCATCCCCTCCACGGGACTGAAGCCGGGCGCGTCCGGCGGCGCGAAGTCGAAGGGCAGCCCGACCGCGAGGATATGCCACAACTCGCCGTTCAGCATCGCCCCCGAATGCAGCTCGGCCCCGATGATCGTGGTGAAGTCGTTGCTGCGGTAAGGCCGGGTATCGACCATCGGATAGCCGTAGTGGCCGATGAAATGGTCGGTCAGCGCCAGGAAGTCATAGCCCTGGTCGCGGTAGCGGCGGCAGACCTCGTCAGGCGCCAGCACCCCGTCCGAGCGTGTCGAATGGGTGTGCAGGTTGCCGCGGAAGAACCGCCCCGGCGCGGTGAAAGCGTCGGCCATCGCCCGACTCCCTGTGGTTTGGTCTCATCCCTTGCCGGGCAGAGAATGGCCAAGTCCGCGCCGGGCACAAGTCCCATTCCGCGCCCGATTTCCGATCCGCCCTGTCTTCAACCCACCCCTTGCCAGCGCCGGACCGGCGCCGCCGCCCCCTCGTAACGGGCTTCGAACACCGGGGCCGCCAGGGTCGCCATCAGGTGCAGGGTCCCGGGGCCGGGATTGCGGAAGCCGTGGCGCACTCCGGCCGGGACGATCAGCGACTGGCCGGCCGCCAGGTCCAGCCGCTCGGCGCCGAGGTCCACCTCGGCCGCGCCGGCAAGGATGGTCAGCACCTCCTCGACCTCGTGGCGGTGCGCGGGCGCGCCGTTGCCGGGGGCGATCCACTGCTCGAAGACGCACAGCGCCCGCGCGCCGTTGGCCGCCGCGACCAGCATCCGGCTCCGAACCCCCGGGCGCCAGTCCTCGACCGGCTGTTCGTCATGGACGACAAGGCTCATCGCGGCTCTCCCTCCGGGTGGCTGGGGCGCGGCCATCCTGCCAGCAGGGGCCAGGCCGGACAAGCCCGACGCCCGGCCTGGCGCCCGGATTGCGCCATGCGCCCATCCGTGGCAGAGGATCGCCATGATCTTCTACCGGCTGCTGTTCACCTGCCTTCACGCGCTGCTCCTGACGTGGCGGGCATCGCCCTACCGGCTCGTCGGTTCAGTGCCCGAGGCCGAGCGGCTGGTGCCGCCGCCGCGGCGCGAGGGCAGCGCCCCGGCGCTCTGGATCCACGCCGCCTCGAACGGCGAGCTGACAGCGGCGCGGCCCGTGATCGCGGAACTGGCCCGCCGCCTGCCCGACGCGAGCCTCCTCGTCACCACCAACAGCCGGACCGGGCGGGCGCTGGCCGCGGGCTGGGGGTTGGCGCGCACCAGCGTCCGCCTTGCACCCATCGACCAGCGCCGCCTGGTGCGCACCTTGCTCGACCATCTGCGCCCCTCGGCCCTCGTCATGGTCGAGAACGAGCTCTGGCCCGACCGGATGCTGGAATGCGCCCGGCGCGGCATTCCGGTCCTTGTCCTCGGCGGGCGCATGTCGGAAAAGTCCTTCCGCTTCTGGAGCCGCCTCCCCGGCCTTGCCCGCCCGATCCTTGCCGCGGTGCGCTGGCTCGCCCCCCAGGACGAAGGCTCGCGCGCCCGCTTCCTCGCCCTCGGCCTCGATCCCACGACACTCGGCCCGACCCTGCTGTTGAAGGCCGCGCCCGGCGACAGCGGCCTGCCCGCCGACCCGCCCGCAGATCGCGCCCGCACCGTCCTCGCCGCCTCGACCCACGAGGGCGAGGAGGCCGCCGTCCTTTCCGCCTTCGCGGCGCTCCGGCGCGCCCATCCCGGCCTGCGGCTGATCCTCGCCCCCCGCCATCCCCGCCGCCGCGACGAGATCGAGGCCCTGATCGCCGCGCGCGGCCTCGCCTTCGCCACCCGCTCGCGCGGGCAGGACCGGGATCCGGCGCTGCCGATCTATCTGGCCGACACTCTGGGCGAGATGGACCGCTGGTATCGGGCGGCGGGCCTCTGTTTCGTCGGTGGCTCGCTGGCCGCGCGCGGCGGTCATACGCCGTTCGAGCCCGCCGCCGCCGGATCGGTCATCCTGCACGGGCCGAGCCTCGAGAATTTCGCCGCGCCCTACCGGGCGCTGGACGACGCCGGGGCGGCCCTTGCCGTCGCGGATGCCGACGGTCTGTCCCGGGCCCTTGCGCCGCTGATCGGCGATGCCGCCGCCCAGGCGCGGCTGGCCGGAGCCGCGCGGGCCGCGCTGGCCCCCTTCACGGCCCAGAGCGGCGGCGAGGATTTCTTCGCCGCCCTCTCCGACCTGACCGGGCTGGCCGTCCAGCCGGGGTGACGCTGCGGCAATTCGGTCACATTGTCGTGCACATGTGCCGCGGACACGCCAAATCCGGCAGTCCCACCCCATATCCGGTTCCCAAGCCGCGCCTTGTGCGCTAGGCTGTTACAAAAGCGTTACAATTCGCCGCTGCCACGGCGCGCAAGGCAGGAACCGGGCAACCGGCGAAACGATGAAAAAAGAGAAAATGGCCGGAAAGCCCGTCGCCGCGCCGGCGACCCAGCACGCGGCCCTGTGCTATCGCCAGCTGGGCGCCGACGGGGCAGAAATCCTTCTCATCACCAGCCGCGACACCGGCCGCTGGGTTCTGCCCAAGGGCTGGCCCAAGAAGGGCGAGAAGGGCGGCGAAAGCGCTTTGCGCGAGGCGCGGGAAGAGGCGGGCGTGGTCGGTCGCCTGTCGATGGCGGCGCCCGACTTCTATTTCTACGACAAGGCCATGCCGGGGGGAACGGCGCTGCCCTGTTGCGTGGCGGTCCACCAGGTCGAGGTCGCCTACCTGGAATTCCAGTTCCCCGAGATGACGGTACGCCACCGCGAATGGTTCAGCCCCGAACAGGCCGCGGCATCGGTGGCGGAACCGGGGCTTCAGACCCTTCTCGCCGGCTTCCGCCTGCCCCGCAACGAGGCCCCCACCAGGGCCAAGGGTTGATCTTTCCGGGAAAATCGCCATTTCTGCAAAGGATGCGCAATCGGGAAAGGCCATGATCCACTACGCCCTGACCTGCGACAAGGACCATGCGTTCGACAGCTGGTTCCAATCGTCCGAAGCCTTCGACCGGCTTCTGGCGGCGGGCCATATCGGCTGTGCCGTCTGCGGCTCGGTCCAGGTCGGCAAGCGCCTGATGGCGCCGACGGTTCGCCCCGCGCGCGAGTCCGAGGGCGGAGCGGCGGGCAAGCCCATAGCCCCACCGCCCGGCGTTCTTTCCGCGCCCCGCAATCCGGTCGAAAGGGCCTTCGCCGCCCTGCGCCGCCAGATCGAAGAAAATTCGGACTATGTGGGCGCGAACTTCGCCGCCGAGGCCCGCGCCATCCATGACGGCGACAAGCCGGTGCGCACCATCCACGGCGAGGCCCGCCCCGAAGAGGCCCGCAGCCTGATCGAGGACGGGATCGCGGTCATGCCGCTGCCGTTCCTGCCGGCGCGCAAGGTCAACTGACCCGCCGTTCCGGCCCCCCTTCGCCTCCCATTCGCCCCTTGCCCTCGCCCCACCGCCCGCATAAGAAACCCGCGGTTTCACCTGCGGCGCCCGGGGGCTTTGCCATGCCACTTCTCGTGATGAAATTCGGCGGCACCTCGGTCGCGGATCTCGCCCGCATCGAGAACGCCGCGCGGAAGGTCCGGCGCGAGGTCGAACGCGGCTATGACGTGATCGTCATCGTCTCGGCCATGTCCGGCAAGACCAACGAGCTGGTGGGCTGGGTCGAGCAGACCTCGCACCTCTATGACGCGCGCGAGTATGACGCGGTGGTGGCAAGCGGAGAGAACGTCACGGCGGGCCTGATGGCGCTCCGCCTTCAGGAAATGGATGTTCCCGCGCGGTCGTGGCAGGGCTGGCAGGTGCCAATCAACACCACCTCTGCCCATTCCGCCGCCCGCTTCGTCTCGATCCCGCGCGACAACATCGACCGCAAGTTCGCCGAGGGGATGAAGGTCGCCGTGGTCGCGGGCTTCCAGGGCATCAGCCATGAGGGCCGTGTCACCACCCTGGGCCGCGGCGGCTCGGACACCACCGCAGTCGCCTTCGCCGCCGCCTTCGGCGCCGAACGCTGTGACATCTACACCGACGTCGACGGCATCTACACCACCGACCCGCGCATCACCGACAAGGCGCGCAAGCTCGACCGCATCGCCTTCGAGGAGATGCTGGAACTGGCCTCGCTCGGGGCCAAGGTCCTGCAGACCCGCTCGGTCGAACTGGCGATGCGCTACAAGGTGCGGCTCAGGGTGCTGTCCTCGTTCGAGGACACCGACGAAACTTCTGGAACGCTTGTCTGCGACGAGGATGAAATCATGGAATCGAAAGTCGTCTCCGGCGTCGCCTATTCGCGCGACGAAGCGAAACTCACGCTGGTCACGGTCGAGGACCGCCCCGGCGTCGCCTCGGCCATCTTCGGCCCCCTGGCCGAGGCCGGCGTCAACGTCGACATGATCGTGCAGAACATTTCGGAAAAAGACATCGGCGGTGGCCCCAAGGATGTCACCGACATGACTTTCTCCTGCCCGGTGAACCAGGTCGCCCGCGCAAAAAAGGCGCTCGAGGACGCCCGTGACGAAGGCCACATCAGCTATGCCGATCTGGTCGTCGATACCGAGGTCGCCAAGGTCTCGGTCGTCGGCATCGGCATGCGCAGCCACGCCGGCGTCGCCGCCCGGATGTTCTCGGCCCTCGCGCACGAGAACGTCAACATCAAGGTGATCGGCACGTCAGAGATCAAGATCTCGGTGCTGATCGACCGCAAGTACATGGAACTGGCGGTGCAGGCCCTGCACGATACGTTCGAGTTGGAGAAGGCGTGAAGCGGGGAGAGGCTCGCACTGAAACGGCCAGGCCTGTTGATGTGTTGGGCAAGCGGCGCGCGGTAGCGGGCGCGCCAAGCGAGGCAGATCTGCCTATTCGCTGTGTGTGATTGTCCTGAGACGGTAATTGCCTGACACTCTCGCCCGCCCGCAACCAGAGCGTTCCCAACAACCGCGCATCCCTGCCCACAAAACAGGCGCCCCACCCCCCGCCTCGCTCCTCCCCCACCCTTTCCCCCTTCCCCATCCCGAACTCCTTCCCCTATAGATGTGGCAACATTGTTTCGGATCACGGAATGCCCGACCGCACCGAAAGCGACAGCCGCAGGCTCTTGCGGCGCCTGCGCGACACGCTCGCCGAACCCGGCGCCGGCCAGGAGCGGCTGGATCGGGTGGTGCGGCTCATCGCCCATTCGATGGGCACCGAGGTCTGCTCGGTCTATCTCTTCCGTGACGACGAGACGCTGGAACTCTGCGCGACCGAGGGGCTGAAGCGCGAATCCGTCCACAAGACGCGGATGAAGCTGGGCGAAGGACTCGTGGGCCGGGTGGCCAAGACCTCGACCCCGATCAACACCGCCAACGCCCCCGCCGAAAAGGGCTTCCGCTACATGCCCGAGACCGGCGAGGAGCTTTATTCCTCGTTCCTCGGCGTGCCCGTCCAGCGGCTCGGTGAAAAGGTCGGCGTCCTCGTGGTGCAGTCGAAGGACGCCCGCCAGTTCTCCGAAGACGAGATCTATGCCCTCGAAGTGGTGGCGATGGTCGTCGCCGAAATGTCCGAGCTCGGCGCCTTCATCGGCGAGGGCGACGCGCTGGCCGCGCCCCACAAGCAGGCGGTCATGTTCCGCGGCGGCACCGGCCAGGAAGGCGCCGCCGAAGGCCGGGTCTGGCTGCACGAGCCGCGCGTGGTCATCACCAACCCGGTCGCCGACGATCCGGCCCGCGAACTGGAACGGCTGAACAAGGCGGTGACCGACCTGCGGCTCTCGGTCGATGCGATGCTGACCACCACCGAGGTGATGGACAAGGAGCAGCAGCAGATCCTCGAGGCCTACCGGATGTTCGCCAATTCGCGCGGCTGGATGCGGCGGATGGAGGAGGACATCGCCCGGGGCCTCTCGGCCGAGGCGGCGGTCGAAAAGGAACAGTCGGCGGCGCGCGCCCGGCTGGAAACCGTGCCCGACCCCTACCTGCGCGAACGGCTCCACGATCTTGACGACCTGTCGAACCGGCTGTTGCGCATCCTCACCGGCCAGGGCCGCGACACCGGCGCGGCGATGCCCGACGACCCGATCCTTGTCGCCCGCAACATCGGACCGGCCGAACTTCTCGACTATGGCCGCCGCCTGAGGGGCGTCGTGCTCGAGGAAGGATCGGTCGCCAGCCATGCCGCCGTCGTCGCGCGGGCGCTGGCCATCCCCCTTGTGATCCACGCGGAACTCATCACCACCGAGGCCCTGAACGGCGACCAGATCCTCGTCGATGGCGACCAGGGCATCGTGCACCTGCGCCCCGAGGAAACCGTCGCCCGCCATTTCCGCGAAAAGATCGCCATGCAGGCGGAGGCGCAGAAAAGCTATGCCTCGCTGCGCGAGCTGCCGGCCACCGACCGGTCCGGCCAGACCATCGCGCTTCTGATGAACGCGGGCCTGATCGCCGATCTTCCCTCGTTCGTCCGTTCAGGCGCCGAAGGGGTGGGTCTCTTTCGCACCGAGCTGCAGTTCCTCATCCGCAGCCATGTCCCCAAGCGCGCCGAACTGGCCGCCCTCTACCTGAGGGTGATGGAGGCCGCCCACGGCAAGCGCGTCGTGTTCCGCACCCTCGACATCGGCTCGGACAAGGTGCTGCCCTACATGAAGCGGATCGAAGAGCCGAACCCCGCGATGGGCTGGCGGGCGATCCGCGTCGGGCTGGACAAGCCCGGCATCCTCAGGATGCAGCTTCAGGCCCTTCTGCGCGCCGCCGCCGGTCGGCCCCTGTCGGTGATGTTTCCCTTCGTCGCCGAATTCGACGAGTTCCGGGAGGCCCGCCAGAGCCTGCTCGACGAGGCCGAGGGCGAGCGCCACCTGGGCCGCAAGCCGCCCACGGCAATCGAGGTGGGGGCGATGCTCGAAACCCCCTCGCTCGCCTTCGCGCCCGACGCCTTCTTCGAGATGGCCGACTTCATCTCGGTTGGCGGCAACGACCTCAAGCAGTTCTTCTTCGCCGCCGACCGCGAGAACGAACGGGTGCGCAAGCGCTATGACATGCTGAACACCAGCTACGTCACCTTTCTTGAAAAGATCGTGGCCCGCTGCGAGCGGGCGAAGACGCCCTTGTCCTTCTGCGGCGAGGATGCCGGCCGCCCGATCGAGGCCCTGTGCCTTGCCGCCATCGGCTTTCGCACCCTGTCGATGCGGCCCGCCTCGATCGGCCCGGTCAAGCACCTGATCCGCCGCGTCGATCTGGCCGGGCTGCGGGCGGTCCTCGACGGGGCGCGGGCCTCGGGGGCGACCAACCTGAGGCCGGCGGTGATGGAGTGGCTGGCCCGGCAGGATGTCTGACCCGCCCTCCACGACCGGCCGTCATGCGCGCCGCACATGCCCGTCTGCCGGAATCGCCAGTTGTGCCGCACGGGCCCTGCCCTACATCCTGTGGCAAGCGCGCCAATGCCAGCCAAGGACATGCCGATGACCTACAAGCCGCCGGAAATCTGGACCTGGGACAAGGAGAACGGCGGGGCCTTCGCCTCGACCAACCGTCCCATCGCAGGCGCCACCCACGACAAGGCCCTGCCGGTGGGCAGGCATCCGCTGCAGCTTTACTCGCAGGGCACGCCGAACGGCGTCAAGGTTTCGGTGATGCTCGAGGAGTTGCTGGCCGCCGGCCACAAGGGCGCCGAATACGACGCATGGCTGATCGACATCGGCAAGGGCGACCAGTTCGGTTCAGGCTTCACCGAGGTGAACCCCAATTCCAAGATCCCGGCGCTGGTCGACCGCTCCGGGCCCAAGCCGCTGCACCTCTTCGAATCCGGCTCGATCCTTCTCTATCTGGCCGAGAAGTTCGGGGCCTTCCTGCCTGCCGACATCGCGGGCCGGACCGAGGCCATGAACTGGCTCTTCTGGCAGGTCGGCAGCGCCCCCTTCCTCGGCGGCGGCTTCGGCCATTTCTACGTCTATGCGCCGCAGAAGTTCGAATATCCGATCAACCGCTACGCGATGGAATCCAAGCGCCAGCTTGACGTGCTCGACCGCCGGCTGGCCGACCGTCCCTTTGTCGCCGGCGGCAGCTACACCATCGCCGACATGGCGATCTGGCCCTGGTATGGACAGCTCGCGCTCGGGCGGATCTATGGCGATTCCGCGCAGTTCCTCGACGCTGGCGCCTATCCGAACCTGCGCCGCTGGGCCGAAACCATCGCCGAGCGCCCGGCGGTCCGGCGCGGGCGTATGGTCAACCGCACCTCGGGCGCGCCCGCCGAACGCCTGCGCGAGCGCCACGAGGCCTCGGACTTCGAGACGATGACCGACGACAAGCGCGCGGCCACTGGCTGATCAGGTCACGGGGCGCGGCGCCGCGCCGCCTCATAGGCGGCAACCACCGGTGCCTCGCCATGCTCGACCACCAGGCGTTGCAGGCCGAAGCGGACGCGGGCGATCTCCTCGTAATAGCCGGTGAAGGCATAGTTGATTCCCGCCCCCGCGGCCGCGCCGATCACCGGCACCGCCTTCGAGGCCAGCGACTTGCCCAGCATCGCCGAAAAGGCCGGCGCCACCCGCGCGACCAGGGCGCGGATCGTGGTTCCGTTCATGCTGAGGCGCGCGCCGAGGAAACTCGTGTCGATCCCGTCGTCCTCGCGCCCCGGCCCGCCCGAGCCGAAGATGTCGATGCAGGTCAGCCGCACCTCGGGGCTGTCGGGGTCGAAGCCGTTCTCGGCGGCGATCCTCTGCATGGCGGCGAACATCACCATGACCGTCGCCGGCAGCTCGACCACCGCCGAGGCGATCCCCGCCGCGCCGCCCGCCGCGCCGCTGACCGCCGCCGCGATCCGGTGGCCGTGCCGGCCGGCCGCGGGCAGCACCTTTCCCGCCCCGGCCGCGCCGCGATAAAGCCGCATCAGCAACTCCTCGGCCCCCGCGTCGGCCGCGCGCCGCGCCGGTGCGGGCAGCCGCGCCGCCCAGGCCTCGGCCTGCCCGCCCAGCCCGTTGATCGCCCGCATCAGCGGCCCGTTCGCCCGGCGCGCCCGCGCTGCAAGGTCCGCGATCCGCGCCACGGCCTCGGGCGGCAGGGAAGTGTCGGTGTCAGCCATCAGGGATTCCTGCATTCCATCCGCTTCATAGGTGGCCCCGCCGCGCCGCTTTTCAAGCCGCCGCCTTCACTCCGCCTTTTCCACGCGCCCGCGCACACCCTCCCAGGCGCCGGGCTGCAATTCCAGCGCCAGCACCCGGTCGGGGTTCGTCGGCGGCGGCATCTCGACGCCCTCGATCATGGCGAAACCGAAGCGCCGGTAATAGGGCGCGTCGCCCACAAGCAGCACCCTTTCCCAGCCCAGCCTCCGCGCCTCGGACAGGCTTTCATGGATGAGAAGCCCGCCCAGCCCCTCGCCCTGCCGGGTCGGATGCACCGCCACCGGCCCCAGAAGCAGCACCCGCCACCCGCCGACCCTGACCGGCCAATAGCGGATCACCGCCGCGAGGATGCCGTCGCCGTCGCGCAGGACGAGGCACAGCGGGCCGACCTTGCCGACCCCGTCGCGCAATCGGTAGGACGAGAGTGCCGTCCGCCCTGGCGCGAAGCACAGGTCATAAAGCGCCTCGACCTCCCACCAGTCGGCGTCGGTCTCCTCTTCCAGCCTGTACAAGCCGCCCAACCCCCGTCCTGCCAACCGGGTCCGAATCCTCTGGCAAAGCGGGTAACATGGCCCTAGGTCATGGGCAAACGCGAATGAGGTGCGTGATGTTCTACCGCCCCGAGGACGGCCACGGCCTGCCCCACAACCCGTTCACGGCGATCATCCAACCCCGCCCGATCGGCTGGATCTCGACCCGCGGGCCCTTGGGCGACAACCTCGCCCCCTATTCCTTCTTCAACGCCGTTGCCTATGCCCCGCCGCAGGTGATGTTCGCCTCGACCGGCCGCAAGGATAGCCTCACCGCCGTCGAGGCCTCGGGCGTCTTCGCCGTCAACATCGTGTCCTTCGCGCTGCGCGAGGCGATGAACCGCACCTCCGGCCCGTGGGAGCCCGGCGTCGATGAATTCGCGCTCGCGGGCATCGCCAAAGCCGAATGTGCGACCATCCCCTGCCCCCGCGTCGCCGACGCGCCGGCGACGCTGGAATGCCGCCTCGAACAGGTCGTCACGCTCCGGGGCCGCGACAATTTCCTGATCCTCGGACAGGTCACCGGCG
The DNA here is from genome assembly GCA_018240425.1 of Pseudomonadota bacterium. Lineage (GTDB taxonomy): Bacteria > Pseudomonadota > Alphaproteobacteria > Rhodobacterales > Rhodobacteraceae > TMP-24. Next base: position 127,982 of record JAFEFU010000071.1, read on the forward strand.
TCCATCTGCGCGACGACTGCCTTGAAGGCGGCTACTTCCGCGCCACACGCTTCGTCCCGGTGGCGCGCGGCGGCTACAAGGACTATTCCACCGTCACCGAACACTTCCAGATGACCCGTCCTGGCGAGAACTGAGCAGAAGGAGCCATCCATGAAAGCCACCGTCACCTGGGCCGGCGCCCGCACCTTCGTCGGCCAGACCGAGACCGGCCACGCCATTGCCTTCGGCACGGCCTTCGGCGACGCGCCCAAGCCCGGCCCCTCGCCGATGGAGCTTCTCCTGATCGGCACCGGCGGCTGTTCGGCATGGGACGTGATCTCGATCCTCGAAAAGGGGCGCGAACAGGTTCAGGACTGCGAGGTGCGCATCGATTCCGATCGGGCCGAAACCGACCCCAAGGTCTTCACCCGCATCCACCTGCATTTCATCGTCACCGGCCGCGGCCTCAGCCCCGAGAAGGTCGCCCGCGCGGTGCAGCTTTCGGCCGACAAATACTGCTCGGCCTCGGTGATGATGGCCAAGACGGCCGAGGTCACGCACGGGTTCGAGGTGGTGGAGGCCGGCGCCTGAGGCCGCGGCGGCCCACCCGGTTGCGCCCGCCCTTTCACCGTGGCCCAAGTATCCCGGGGTGAATGCGCCGCAAGGCGCAAAGGGGCGGCGCCCCCCGGCCTCAGTCCCCCGCGGGCAGCACCGCCCCGGGGTTCATGATCCCCAGGGGATCAAGCGCGGCCTTGACCGCGCGCATCGCCGCCAGCCGCGCCGGATCGCCGAACCGTTCGAGGTCGGAGACCTTCAGCCGCCCGACCCCGTGTTCGGCGCTGAAGGATCCGCCGCGCGCCACGACCAGCGCGTGAACCCGGTCCTTGATCGCCCCGGCCCGGTCCAGGTAGGCGTCGCGCCGTTCGCCCTTCGGCGGAAAGACGTTGAAATGCAGGTTGCCGTCGCCGAGATGGCCGAAGGCGTTGATCCGCAGGGGACCGAAGGCCGCCACGTCGCCGGGCGCGCGCGCCAGGAAGTCGGGGATTTCCGTCAGCGGAAGCGCGATGTCATGCGACGAGATCGCCCCGATCCTCCGGTTGGCCTCGGGGATCGCCTCGCGCAGATGCCAGAAGTCCTGCGCCTGACGCTCGCCCCGGGCGACGACCGCCTCTCCGGCCAGCCCCGCTGCCTGCGCCGCCGCGTGAAGGCCGGCCAGCGCCTCGTCGGCGGGAAGGCCCTCGGGCAGGCCGGCCTCGATCAGCACCAGCCAGTCGGGGCGGGGGGCGAAGGGCTGGCGGACATCGGGCAGGACCTCGTCCATGAAGGCAAGGCCCTGCCCCGAGATCAGCTCGAACGCGCTGACGCAGCCCGCCAGACGCGCCTGCGCCAGCGCCAGAAGGTCGAGCGCCGCAGCCGGAGACGGGACCGTCATCAGGGCCACGGCCGACTGCGGCGGGACCTGCGACAGTTTCAGGCTGGCGGCGGTGAGGATGCCCAGCGTGCCCTCGGCCCCCACCAGCAGATTGCGGATGTCGTAGCCGGTGTTGTCCTTCCTCAGCCGCCGCAGGCCGCTCAGGACCGAACCATCGGGCAGGACTGCCTCGATCCCGAGGCACAGGTCGCGCGCGGTGCCGTAACGCAGGACATGCACGCCCCCGGCGTTGGTCGAAAGAAGCCCGCCGATCCGCGCCGACCCCTGCGAGGCCAGCATCAGCGGGAAAAGCCGCCCGCCCGCCGCCGCCGCCGCCTGCACGTCAGCGAGAACCGCGCCCGCCTCGGCGATCAGGACGTTCTCGGCGGGATAGAGGCCGCGGATCGCTGACATCCGCTCGGTCGACAGGATCAGGGGCGCCACCCCCTGGGGCAGGATCTGCCCGAGGACCAGCCCGGTCCCCCCTGCCCTCGGAACAATCCCCACCCGTGCGGCGCCGCAGGCCCGGACGATGGCCGCGACCTCGGCCGTGCTGCGCGGGCGGGCGACGAAATGGCCCTGCCCGGTGACGCGCCCGCGCGGCTCGTCGAGATCGCGGGGCGTGGCCGGCGCTATGGTTCCCGGGGGCAGAAGCCCCGCCAGCCCTTCGGCAAAGGCGGCATCGGCGGGGCGAAGGCCGCTCATGGCACGGCCTTGCGCGCCGGGGTCCGGCTCACCACCCGCAAAGGCCCCTTCCCGACCGCCATCGAACCCTCAGCCCACATCCGTCCGGCCGCGCCGGTCATGGCGCAGATTGGCGTAAAGCACATGGTTGCGCCAGCGGCCGTTGATCTGCAGATAGCTCTGGGCCACCCCCTCGTACTTGAAGCCGACCTTTTCCAGCACGCCGCGCGAGGCGGCATTCTCGGGCAGGCAGCCGGCCTCGAGCCGCGACAGGTCCAGCTGGGTGAAGGCATGGTGCACGACCGCCTCCAGCGCCTCGCGCATGTAGCCCTTGCGGGCATGGGGGGCGCCCACCCAATAGCCGAGCGTTCCTGCCTGCGCCGGCCCGCGGCGGATGTTGTCGAGGGTGATGCCGCCGACCAGCGCCCCGTCCTGGCGGCGGATCAGGAAGAGGGGCAGCGCCGTCCCGGCCGCCTCGGCCCGCGCCGCCCAGTAGACGCGGTTGGTGAAGGCCTTGCGCGACAGGGCATCCTCGACCCACAGGGGATCCCAGGGGGTCAGGAAATCGCGGCTGAGTTCGCGCAAGGAAGCCCAGGCCCGGTAGTCCGAATGGGCAGGCAGCCGCAGGGTCAGGCGTTCGGTCTCCAGCCGGAGCTTGCGGCGGAGAATGCTCATCAGGCGGCAAGCCTTTCCTTCAGCGCCTCAAGGCCGGGCGCGGCCGCCACCGGACCATAGAGCGCCAGCGCCGCCTCGGCCCCGGTCACCAGCCGCGCGCCATAGTCGCGCACCGCCGCCGGGCCGACCGCCTCGATCTCGGCGGTGGCTTCCTGCAAGCCCGGCACCCGGCCCCAGATCGTCAGGTAGCGCGCCATCCGCTCGGCCCGCGCCGAGGGGCTTTCCAGCCCCATCAGCAGCCCCGCCTTCAGCTGGGCCTTTGCCCGCGCCACCTCGACATCGCTCATGTCGTCGGCGGCGCGCTTCAGTTCGTCCATCGTCAGCGCGCCCAGATCGGCGATCTCGTCGGCCGAGGTGCCGGCGTAAATGGTGATCATGCCGGTGTCGTCATAGCTGCCGGCCTGGGCGTAGATCGAATAGCACAGGCCCCTCTCCTCGCGGATCTTCTGGAAGAGGCGCGAGGACATGCCGCCCCCGATGGCTGTCGCATAGACCTGGGCCGCGTGCATGTCGGCGTCGCGGTAGGCCGGGCCGCGAAAGCCCATCGCGAAATGGACCTGCTCCAGTTCCTTGACCTCGCGCCGCTCGGCGCCGTGCCAGCGGGCGGGTTCGGGCATCGGGCGGGTGCCCGGCTTCAGGTTCCCGAACAGCTGTTCGGCGAGCGTGACGAGGGCTGCGTGATCGACGGCGCCCGCGGCCGACAGGATCATCCGCTCGGGCCCGTAATGGTCGGCGACGAAGGATTTCAGATCCTTGCGCTGGAAGGTCGCGACCCGGTCGGCTGGGCCGAGGATGGTCCGCCCCATCGCCTGATCAGGATAGGCGGCCTCCTGCAGCCAGTCGAAGATGATGTCGTCGGGCGTGTCCAGCGCCTGGCCGATCTCTTGCAGGATCACGTTGCGCTCGACCTCGATCTCCTTGCGGTCGAACAGGGGGTTCAGCACGATGTCGGCGATCACGTCCAGCGCCATCGGCACGTCGGCCTGAAGCACCCGGGCATAGAAGGCCGTCATCTCGCGCGAGGTATAGGCGTTGATGTAGCCGCCAACGTCCTCGATCTCTTCGGCGATCTGGAGCGCACTGCGCCGCCGCGTGCCCTTGAAGGCCATATGCTCGAGGAAATGCGCGACGCCGTTCTGGTCGGGCCGCTCGTGACGCCCGCCCGCGGTGATCCAGAGGCCCACCGCCGCCGACAGAAGGCCGGGCATCTCCTCGCTGACGATGCGGAGCCCGTTGGGAAGGGTGGTCAGTTCGGTGTTCAACGGCGGCGCCTTTCCCTGACGATGCTTTCGATGGCGCGCAGATCGTTGGCCACCCTGGTCACGCGCTCGGGGCGGGCGAAGAGGTCGGCCATGCGCGGCGGCAGGGCCGAGCGCAGGCCGGTCGCCGCCTCGACCGCATCGGGGAACTTGGCCGGATGGGCGGTCGCGAGCGTGACCATCGGCGCGGCCCCCAGATGGCCCTGCGCCACCCTGACGCCGACCGCCGTATGCGGGCACAGAAGCTCGCCGGTCGCGGCATGGACGGCGCGGATGGTGGCGAGCGTCTCCTCCTCGGACACCCGGCCCGAGGCGAACTGGTCGCGCAGCCAGTGCAGCGCGCCCTGGCTGACGGCAAAGGCGCCGGTCTGCTTCAGTTCGTCCATGATCCGGCCGATGGCGACCCCGTCGCGGCCATAGGCATCGAACAGCGCCCTCTCGAAGTTCGAGGAAATCTGGATGTCCATCGACGGCGAGATCGAGGGCCGGACCCCCTCGGTGCGGTAGGCCCCGCCGGTCAGGCAGCGGTGCAGGATGTCGTTCTGGTTGGTGGCGATGACCAGCCGGTCGATCGGCAGGCCCATGCGCCGGGCGATGTATCCCGCGAAGATGTCGCCGAAATTGCCGGTGGGAACCGTGAAGCCGACCTTGCGGTGCGGCGCGCCCAGGCTGACGGCGGCGGTGAAGTAATAGACGACTTGCGCCAGCACCCGCGCCCAGTTGATCGAATTGACGCCGGCCAGCCCCACCTCGTCGCGGAAGGCGAAATCGTTGAACATGTCCTTCAGCCGCGACTGGCAATCGTCGAAGTCGCCGTCCAGCGCCAGCGCATGGACATTGGCCTCGGCCGGGGTGGTCATCTGCCGGCGCTGGACCTCGCTGACCCGGCCGTGCGGGTAAAGGATGAACACATCGACGTTCGCCAGCCCGCGGAAGGCCTCGATCGCCGCCGATCCGGTGTCGCCCGAAGTGGCGCCGACGATGGCGATCCGGCGCCCGTCGCGCGCCAGCGCAATCTGGAACAGCTGGCCGATCAGCTGCATGGCGAAGTCCTTGAAGGCGAGCGTCGGCCCGTGGAACAGCTCGAGCAGGAAATGGTTCGGGGCCAGTTGCACCAGGGGCGCGCGCGCCGCGTGGCCAAATCCCCGATAGGCCCGGGCGATGGCGCCCTGGAACTCATCGTCGGTGAACGCATCGCCCACGAAGGGCCGCATCACGCGAAAGGCCGCCTCCTCGTAGTCCAGCCCTGCCAGCGCGGCAATCTGGCCGGTCGACAGCGTGGGAACGGTTTCCGGGACATAGAGCCCGCCATCCCTCGCCAGGCCGGTCAGCATCGCCTCGGCGAACCCCAGGGCCGGGGCCGCCCCCCGGGTGGACACATAACGCATCGTTTCCTCTCACACCGTCCTTTGCCTGATACGCCACAGAAGATAGGCTGTCATCCCCGCCCAGACCGCCGCCAGAGAAAACCAGGTGATCGCATATTGCAGGTGGTCGTTGGGGATGCCGGACGTATCCACGGGCACCGGCCGGATCGAGGGATCGCCCCCCTTGATGGTCCTGGCCACGATCATCAGCGGCTCGGTCTTCAGATACCCGGCCATCGCCTGGACATCGCGCGCGAACCAGACCTTCTCCTTCAGGTCGGGGGCCGGCGTGTAGCTGTCGGCCTCATGTGGCCAGTCGAGGTTGCCGGTCACCGTCAGCGCGACCGGCGGCCGCGGCTTGGTGCGGTCGGCCTCGGGAATGAAGCCGCGATCCAGAAGCACCCGCCGCCCGGCATCGGTGACGAAGGCGTCGATGACCTCGTAGCCCGCGCCCGCGTCGCGGCTGCCCGAGACCACGAGGATTTCGTCGCCGGTCGTCCGGCCGCTGGCGGTGACCGGGCGATAGCGCTGGCTGGCCTCGTCGGGGGGGCCAACCGTGGCAATGCCGGCGGGCGCGTCGTGTATCCGCGCGTCGATCGCCGCCAGAAGCGCCTCTTTCCAGTGCAGGCGCCGCACCTGCCAGGTGCCCAGCGACAGAAGGATGGCGATGCCGCCAAGGCCGAGGATCAGGGGAAAGATGTAACGCCGCATCCGCCTACCCGGAATCACAAGGCGCGGGGGAAGGTCCCCGCGCCCTGCCTGCAAACGACCGGACGACTCAGGCGCTGCCCCAGATGTAGATCGACGCGAAGAGGAACAGCCAGACCACGTCGACGAAGTGCCAGTACCAGGCCGCGGCCTCGAAGCCGACATGCTGTTCGGGGGTGAAATCGCCCCTCATGGCGCGGAACATGCAGACCAGCAGGAAGATGGTGCCGATGATGACATGGGCGCCGTGGAAGCCGGTCGCCATGAAGAACGAGGCGCCATAGATGTTGCCGGCAAAGCCGAAGCCGGCATGGGCATATTCATAGGCCTGGAAGAAGGTGAACATCATCCCCAGTGCGGCGGCCAGCAAGAGGCCGTTGATCATGTCCTTGCGGTTGTTGTCGTGGGCGATGGCATGGTGGGCCCAGGTCGCCGCCGCGCCCGAGCACAGCAGGATCAGCGTGTTGATGATCGGCAGGTGCCAGGGATCGAAGGTCTGGATGCCCGCCGGCGGCCACACACCGTCAACCTTGGGCGACAGCGGCCCCATCGGGAACAGCGCGTACTTGAAGAAGGTCCAGAACCAGGCCGAGAAGAACATCACCTCGGAGGTGATGAACAGGATGAAGCCATAGCGCAGGCCGATGCGGACGACCGGCGTGTGATCGCCGGTATTGCCCTCGTGGACCACCTCGGACCACCAGCCGTACATGACATAGAGCACCAGGACCACGCCGATCAGGAACATCCAGGGCTGGCGGTGTTCGATCTGCGGCGACATCCACAGGACCAGGCCGAACAGCATGACAAAGCCGCCGATGGCGCCGAGAAGCGGCCAGAGCGAAGGTTTCAGGATGTGGTAGTCGTGGTTTTTTTCGTGCGCCATGTCAGTTTCCCTGCTGGGGCCTCAGTTGTAGGCCGGCTTCGGCGCGGGCGTAAGGCTCGCCTGCGCCTTGGACGGCTGGGTTTGATAGAATGTGTAGGACAGGATGATCTGCTTGACCAGCTTGGTGTCGGCATCGCGGGTCAGGCCCGGATCGACGTAGAAAGTGACCGGCATCAGCACCCGCTCGTGCGGCTTCAGGGTCTGTTCGGTGAAGCAGAAGCACTGGATCTTGGTGAAGTAGGCGCCGGCAATGTCGGGCGCGACATTGTAGGCCGCCGTCCCGGTGATGGTGCGGTCGGTCGGGTTGTAGGCCTCGTAGAAGGCCATGCCGGTCTCGCCGATGCGGATGGTCATCTGGTTCTCTACCGGGCGGAACTCCCAGGGCATTCCCGGATCGACGTTGGCGTCGAAGCGGATCGAGATGGTCTGGTCGAGCACTTCGCCGGTCGAGGCCTTGGCCACCTGCGGCGTGCCGGCATAGCCGGTGGTGCGGCAGAACCAGGAATAGAAGGGAACCGCGGCGAAGCTGAGCGCCACCATCGTCAGGACTATGCCGATCAGCCCCAGCGCCAGCCGGCCGTTGGGGCCGCGGCGGGGCGGAACGGGATCGGGCGGGCCGCTCATGGCGTTGCCCCTGCGGGCTGGGTCGCGGCGGGCGGGTTGCCGTGCGCGTCCTGGCGCGAGACCTTGACGATGGTCAGGCCGAAGACCAGCACCACGAAAGCCAGAAGCGACAGCCCCAGCCCGAGGTTGCGGCTCCAGCGGCGGCGGTGCAGCTCGTGATCCGGGCGGATGGCGCCTACCATGCCGCATACCCCGCCGAATGCAGCCCGGCCTCGGCCAGAAGGGCGGCAAAATGCAGGAAGAGATACGCCAGAGAATAGCGGAAGAAGGCCCGCTCGGCGCGGTAGCGGTCGGCCTCGGCCTCGGTCTCGCTGCGCCGGACGAGGCGCGCGCCGCCCCAGATGAAGCCCAGGTTCAGCAGGACCGCCACCGTGAGATAGACCGGCCCGCCCACCGAGGTCAGCCCGAGCGCCAGTGCGAAGGGCGCCAGCATCAGCGTGTAGGCCAGGATGTGGTTGCGCGTCACCGCCCGCCCGTGGGTCACGGTCAGCATCGGCACGCCAGCGCGCGAATAGTCGTCCTTCATGAACAGCGCCAGCGCCCAGAAGTGCGGCGGGGTCCACATGAAGATCAGCGCGAACATCAAGAGCGATTCCACCGAGATGCCGCCGGTCGCGCAGGCCCAGCCGATCATCGGGGGAAAGGCCCCGGCCGCGCCGCCGATGACGATGTTCTGCGGGGTGCGGCGCTTCAGCCAGATGGTATAGACCACCGCGTAGAAGAAGATCGTGAAGGCCAGGAAGGCGGCGGCGAACCAGTTCGCGGCCAGCCCCAGCATCAGGCACGAGACCAGGGACAGGCCGAGGCCGAAGCCCAGGGCCTCGCCGCCCGTCACCCTTCCCGCCGGAATCGGGCGGCCGCGGGTGCGCCGCATCTGCCGGTCGATGTCGGCGTCGTACCACATGTTCAGCGCCCCCGAGGCGCCGCCGCCAAGCGCGATGAACAGGATCGAGGCGAAGGCCACCAGCGGATGCAGGTGAACCGGCGCGACGATCAGACCGACCATCGCGGTGAAGACCACCAGCGACATAACCCGCGGCTTCAGAAGCTGCACGAAATCGCCGAAGCCCGCGTCGCCGGTTCCGTCATAGGCGCTGATGTCGCTCATCGCTTCCCCCGCCCGAACCGGCGTCCAGCCGCCGGCCCGTCCCGTTCCCATTGTCCGCCGTCAGTTCGACTGTGCAACCTGCACCGGCGCCGAGGTGCCGTTGGCAGCCTGCTTGGTGCGCGCCACCCAGTCGTCATAGACCTTCTGGCTGACGGCCTTGACCACGATCGGCATGTAGGCGTGGTCCTTGCCGCAGAGCGTGGTGCATTGCCCGAAATAGATGCCTTCCTTTTCCACGTTGAACCACAGTTCGCCGATCCGGCCCGGCACCGCGGAATGCTGCACCGCCAGCGCCGGCACGAACCAGCCGTGGATCACGTCCGAGGCGGTGACCTGGACGACGACGTTCTTGTTGACCGGCACGACCACGGCGTTGTCGGCGGCCAGCAGGAACTCGTCAGGCGTATAGCCGAGCGCCTTCAGCTTCATGTCGGCGATCTCGTCGTGGATTTCGGGAGTACCCATCGGCTGGCTGTCGCCGAGCGAGGCCACCTTGGTCGAGCCGTCGACGCGCAGGGCATCGAAGGAAATGCCGAGGTCGGGATAGTCGTACGACCAGTACCACTGGTTGCCGGTGACCTTGATCGTCACGTCGGCGGTGGGCGTTTCCACCTGCTTGAAGAGGATCGGCAGCGCGAAGGCCGCCAGCACCACCAGCGTCAGGATGGGGATCAGGGTCCAGATGATCTCGAGCGGCGTGTTGTGGGTAAAGCGCGCCGGCGTCGGGTTGGCGCGGCGGTTGAAGCGCAGGATGACGATCAGCAGCAGCGCCATCACCAGGATGGTGACGCCAAAGCAGATGTACATGAGCATCCCGTCCAGCCACTGCTGGTCGCGGGCCAGTTCGGACGAGGCAGGCTGGAAGCCGACCCCCTCCAAATGGGGCTTGCCGACGGCTTCCAGCCCGGTGATCCCGTCCTCGGCCAGGGCCGCGCCCGCCGCCGTGATCGAGGTGAGGCCGGCGCCGATGGCCGGAAGAATCCTGGAAAAACGCATCTTCTGTTCCCGCTCCTGCTGCGGCTGTACCGCCGTCCCCGGTCCTTCTGCATCCTCCTGCGTCGGGCCGGTTGTATCCGGCATTCCTAAAATCATATTAGTCGGAGGGCGACAAGCAAAACCAGAGCGGCCCGGTCTTGCTTTTTGATCGAAATCAAGGACCGCGCGGAGGCAGGGCATGGAAGAAGACAGATTCAGGCCATTCGAGACGACGCTGGACCAGGCGGCGGCCCTGACGATTCTGCGCGGTGCGCTGGCGGGGGCGGACGACGGCGAACTGTTCATCGAGCGGCGGCGCTCCGAGGCGCTGGTCTTCGACGACGGGCGGCTGCGCAATGCCAGCTATGACGCCTCGGAGGGCTTCGGCCTTCGCGCGGTGCGCGGCGAGGTGTCGGGATTCGGCCATTCGACCGAACTGTCCGAAAAGGCCCTGCGCCGCGCCGCCGAGACCGCGCGGCTTGCGGTGGGCGACGGCGGCGGCCGGCTTGCCGCGCCGCCCGCGGGCACCAACCGCCGGCTTTATGGCGACGCCGATCCCATGCTCGACGCGACCTTCGGCCTGAAGGTCGAGACCCTGCGCGAGATCGACGCCTTTGCCCGCGGTCTCGATCCCCGGGTGGTGCAGGTCTCGGCCACGGTCGCGGCAAGCCTCCAGGAGGTGTTCATCCTGCGCCCCGAGGGCGGCCTCGTCTCGGACGTCCGCCCGATGAGCCGGCTGAACGTCTCGGTCATCGTCGAAGAGAACGGCCGCCGCGAATCCGGCGAATACGGCGGCGGCGGCCGGTCGGGGCTGACCGCCCTGATCCAGCCCAGCCACTGGCAGTCGGTCGCGCGCGAGGCCTTGCGCATCGCGCTGGTCAACCTGCGGGCGGTGGCCGCGCCGGCGGGGGTCATGGACGTGGTCGTCGGCCCCGGCTGGCCCGGCGTCCTTCTCCACGAGGCGGTGGGCCACGGGCTCGAGGGCGACTTCAACCGCAAGAAGACCTCGGCCTTTGCAGGCCTGATGGGCCAGCGCGTCGCCGCGCCGGGCGTCACCGTTCTTGATGACGGCACCATCCCCGACCGCCGCGGCTCGATCACCGTGGACGACGAGGGCACGGCCTCGGGCAGGAACGTGCTGATCGAGGACGGGATCCTCGTCGGCTACATGCAGGACCGCCAGAACGCGCGCCTGATGGGGGTCGCCCCCACCGGCAACGGGCGGCGCGAAAGCCACGCCCACATCCCGATGCCGCGCATGACCAACACCTACATGCTGGGCGGCGGCGCCAGCCCGGCCGAGATCCTCGCCGACCTCAAGGACGGAATCTATGCCGTGGGCTTTTCCGGCGGCCAGGTCGACATCACCAACGGCAAGTTCGTCTTCAACTGCACCGAGGCCTACCGGGTCAGGAACGGCGTGGTGGGCGAGCCAGTCCGGGGCGCGACCCTGATCGGCGACGGGGCGACGGCGCTGAAGCACATCCGCGCGATCGGCAACGACATGGCGCTTGATCCCGGCATCGGCAACTGCGGCAAGGCTGGCCAGTGGGTGCCGGTGGGCGTGGGCCAGCCGACGCTGATGATCGGCGGGCTGACGGTGGGCGGCTCGGCGGCCTGACCCCTCGGCATTCGCGGATTGCGCCGGCGGCAATGGACCTGCTAGCAATGGATCAAGCCGCGCGGGTCCGAACACCGGGGACGACGCCATGAGACTGCTGCCGTTCGCCTCTATCATCCTTCTGGCCCTCGCGGCGCTGGCCCCGTCATGGGCCCCGTCATGGGCCCAGTCGGGGGCCGGTCAGGCCCGCGGCCGCTGGGGAGGGCCGAACGGGGCCGGCCCGAACTATCTGGCGGTGACGCAGATGACCTCGGGCGGGCTGGGGTTGCGCCTTTATCAGAGCGACGCCCCCGATCCCTCGGAGTCCGACCTTTTGTTCGACAACCCCGCCATCATCAGCCTGCCGGCCGGCGCCGCGTCGGTCAGCCTGACACCACAGGGCGACGGCAGCCTGCAACTCGAGGCCCTGGCCCGCGACCAGGTCTCGACCTATGGCGAGACGCTTTATCTGTCACTGATCGGCAATCAGGTTTCGGTCGTCCGCTTCGCGCAGGAGGACTGGCCCGCCGATGGATCGCGGCCGCAGGTGATCTGCGACGTCGACCTGCAAAGCGGCCAGGCGATCTGGGCGGACGAGCAGACCACCGTGGCCTTGCCGCAGGCGCCCATGCTGGACGCGGCCAGCTGGACATCGCAGTCCGCTGGCGACCTCAGCCTCTGCCCGTCGCAAGACTGAGGCGACGATCGGCGACCGGCGGCAGCACCGGGAGAGAGGGAGCATTTTTCGCGCGGCGCGCGGATCCGGCGCGAATCGTAACCTTTGATTAACCCTGGCCCGGCATGGTGGCCCTGCGAATGAGGCGCAGGCACGAGGGACAAGGTTTGTTTTCTTACCCCACCCCCTTCACCCCACCCACCACGGAAGATGACAGACTGTCGTGGCTGCGCCTCATTCGCTCCCGCAGGGTCGGGGTGGCGACCTTCTACCGGCTTCTCGGCGAACATGGCTCGGCCGGCGCGGCACTCGCGGCGCTGCCCGATCTGGCGCGGGCCGCCGGGGTCGAGGGGTACGAATGCTGCCCCGAAGGCGTGGCGCTGGCCGAACTCCGCGCGGCGCGCAAGGCCGGGGCCAGGATGATCTGCCGGGGAGAAACCGGCTATCCCGCCGGCCTCGCCCTGATATCCGATCCGCCGCCGGTCCTCTGGGCGATCGGCGACGCGGGCCTTCTCGCCCGCCCGATGGTGGCGCTGGTCGGGGCCCGCAACGCCTCGTCCCTCGGGCTGCGCATGGCGCGGCGGCTGGCCGAAGGCCTGGCCGGGGCCGGGGTGACGGTGGTGTCGGGCCTTGCCCGCGGCATCGACACCGCCGCCCATCAGGCCGCGCTGGCGGGAGGCACCGTCGCGGTCCTCGCCGGCGGGGCCGACGTGGTCTATCCCGCCGAGAATGCGGCGCTGGCCGCCGACATTGCCCTGCGCGGCCTGTGCCTTTCCGAACAGCCCTTGGGACTGGTGGCGCAGGCCCGCCACTTCCCCTTGCGCAACCGCATCATCGCGGGCCTCTCGCGCGCCGTCGTGGTGGTCGAGGCCGCCGCCCAGTCGGGCAGCCTCATCACCGCGCGGCAGGCACTCGAACAGGGCCGCGAGGTGCTGGCGGTGCCCGGGCATCCGTTCGACGGCAGGGCCAGCGGCTGCAACATGCTGATCCGCGACGGGGCGGCGCTGGTGCGCGGGCCGGACGACGTGCTTGCGGCGCTGGAGATTGCCGCCCCCGCCGCCCCTGCCGGCAATCCGCCCGCCCAGGCCGCCGGAGTGCGCCCGGCAGTCGGCCGGACCGCCGCCGCCGCGCCCGAGGCGTCCATTGCCGAGGCCCCGCCGCCATCACGGCAGGACCAGGCCGGGCTGCACCGTCAGATTCTCGACCGTCTCGGCCCCAGCCCGGTCGCCGAGGACCAGCTCTTGCGCGACCTGTCGCTCAGCCCCGCCACCGCCGCGCCCGAACTTCTGACGCTGGAACTTGACGGCCTGATCCGCCGGGCGCCGGGCGGCCTCCTGTCACGCGCCTGACCCTGCCGCCGGGACCCGGGGGCAGGGTCCGCTGTGCCTGCCTGCCGCACCAGAGTCCCCACCCGCGCGCCTGATGGCAGCCTGTCCCCCTTGTCGAACTCGGCCGCGCCCCGGAGCCCCCGCGCGCGCCTGACGGGCCGGGGTCGCGGGACATCCGTTGCCGGACCACCGAACCACACCCCTCGCCCTTGTCGCCCCCTGCCCGCGCGCCCCTCGTCCCGCCGCCGTTGCCGACCGCTTTCCCGGGCCATTCCCCGGGTGGCATTGACAATGCCCGTCCTTGCCCCCCATGTTCCGCCCCCATACCAAAACAGCGTCCACCCCGAGGAAGTCATGGCCGTCGTCGTCGTCGAATCCCCCGCCAAGGCCAAGACAATCAACAAATATCTCGGCTCCGATTTCACTGTCCTCGCCTCCTACGGCCATGTCCGCGACCTGCCCCCCAAGGACGGGTCGGTCGATCCCGACCACGATTTCGGCATGACATGGGAGGTCGCGGCCGAAAGCCGCAAACATGTCCGCGCCATTGCCGAGGCGCTGAAATCCGACGACACGCTGATCCTCGCCACCGACCCCGACCGCGAGGGCGAGGCGATTTCATGGCACCTGAAGGAGGCCTTGGCCACAAGCCTGAAGAAGGGCAAGACCGTCCGCCGCGTCACCTTCAACGCCATCACCAAATCCGCCGTGACCGAGGCGATGGCCCGGCCGCGCGATGTCGACATGGAACTGGTCGAGGCCTACCTCGCACGCCGCGCGCTCGACTATCTGGTCGGCTTCAACCTCTCGCCGGTCCTCTGGCGCAAGCTGCCCGGCGCGAAGTCGGCCGGCCGGGTCCAGTCCGTCACCCTCCGCCTGATCGTCGAGCGCGAACTGGAGATCGAGGCCTTCCGCGCCCGTGAGTACTGGACGGTGACCGCCCTTCTCCGCACCCCTCGCGGCCAGGACTATCAGGCCAGGCTGACCGTGCTTGGCGGCAAGAAGCTGGACAAGTACGACCTTTCTTCCTCGGCGTCGGCCGAACTCGCGGTCCAGGCCGTCACTTCCCGGCCCCTGACGGTCAAGCGGGTCGAGGCGAAGCCCGCCGCGCGCAACCCCTATCCGCCCTTCATGACCTCGACCCTCCAGCAGGAGGCCAGCCGCAAGTTCGGCATGGGCGCCAAGGCCTGCATGTCGGCGGCCCAGCGGCTCTACGAGGCCGGGCACATCACCTACATGCGCACCGACGGCATCGACATGGCGCCGGAGGCGGTGATGGCGGCGCGCGACGAAATCCGCCGCCGCTTCGGCGCGGACTATGTTCCCGACAGCCCGCGCATGTACAAGAACAAGGCCAAGAACGCGCAGGAAGCGCACGAATGCATCCGCCCGACCGACATGGCGGCCTCGCCCGACAAGCTCCACCTCGAGGATGACCAGCGCAAGATCTACGAACTTGTGTGGAAGCGCACTCTTGCCAGCCAGATGTCGGCGGCGCGGCTCGAGCGCACCACCGTCGACGTGGGCAGCGCCGACGGTGATGTGGAATTGCGCGCCACCGGGCAGGTCGTGCTCTTCGACGGTTTCCTCAAGGTCTATGACGAGGGCCGCGACGACGACGAGGGCGACGACAGCGCCCGCCTGCCGCAGATCATGGAGGGCGAGCCCGCCGAGAAACGGGCGATCACGCCCGAGCAGCACTTCACCCAGCCGCCCGCGCGCTACACCGAGGCCACGCTCGTGAAGCGGATGGAGGAGCTGGGGATCGGGCGGCCTTCGACCTATGCCTCGATCGTCACCACCATCCAGGACCGCGACTATGTCAGG
Organism: Pseudomonadota bacterium; assembly: GCA_018240425.1. Lineage (GTDB taxonomy): Bacteria > Pseudomonadota > Alphaproteobacteria > Rhodobacterales > Rhodobacteraceae > TMP-24. The sequence continues at coordinate 143,089 of JAFEFU010000071.1, forward strand.
AAAGAGAAGAACCGCCTGATCCCCGAGGACAAGGGCCGGCTGGTGACCGCCTTCCTGACCAATTTCTTCCGCCGCTATGTCGAATATGACTTTACCGCCGACCTGGAAAACGAGCTGGACGAGATTTCGGCGGGCGAACGCAACTACAAGGATGTTCTGGCGCGCTTCTGGCGCGACTTCACCGCCGCCATCGCCGAGACCGCCGAACTGCGCATCGGCGAGGTGCTGGAGAAGATCGACGATTTCCTCGCGCCGCACCTTTACCCGGCACGCGCCGACGGGAGCGACCCGCGCCTGTGCCCGACCTGCGGCAAGGGGCGGCTGAACCTCAAGACCGCGCGCTCGGGCGGGGCCTTCATCGGCTGCTCGAACTATCCCGACTGCCGCTATACAAGGCCGATCTCGGCCCCGAACGGCGAGGCCGCCGCCGCCGACGGCAGGGTTCTGGGCCAGGACGGGGCGGGCAACGACATCACGCTGCGCGCCGGCCGCTTCGGCCCCTATGTCCAGCGCGGCGAGGCGACCGAGGCCGACCCCAAGCCCGACCGCGCCAGCCTGCCCAAGGGCTGGGGGGCCGACGGCCTCGGCCTCGAGCGGGCGCTGATGCTTCTCGACCTGCCGCGCCCGATCGGCCCCCACCCCGCCGATGGCGCGCTGGTCGAGGCCGGGATCGGCCGCTACGGGCCTTACGTGAAGCACAACGCCACCTACGCGAACCTGCCCGAGGTCGAGGAGGTCTTCACCATCGGCATGAACCGCGCGGTCGAGGTCCTGGCCCAGAAGGCCACCCGCGGCGCGCGCGCCGCGGCGCCCGCACCGCTGAAAGAGTTGGGCCAGCATCCCGACGGCGGCGCGATCCAGGTCATGGCCGGCCGTTACGGCCCCTACGTCAAGTGGGAGAAGGTCAACGCCACCCTGCCCAAGGGGCGCGAGCCCGACAGCCTGACCCTTGACGAGGCGCTGGCGCTGATCGCCGAAAAGGCGGCCAAGGGGCCGAAGTCGCGATCGGCGCGCGCCACCAGTGGCCCGGCAAAGGCCAAGGCGCCGGCAAAAGCCAAGGCTGCAAGGCCCAAGGGCCCCTCCAAGGCCACCACCAAGGCCACCGCCTCGCGCGCGGCCGCAAAGCGGGTCAGGGCCGAGGCGGTGGACGACATCATCGAAGGCTGATGCCGCATTGCGGCAATTGACAAGGGCGGCGCGGTCGGGCGACTAATCGGACGGGAAGCCGCAGCGCGCGCAGCCGCAGGAGGAGACTCATGAAGAAAATCTACGGATCGGCGCGAGAGGCGCTTGACGGCCTGCTTGCCGACGGGATGCTGATCGCCGCGGGAGGCTTCGGCCTGTGCGGCATTCCCGAACTCCTGATCGCCGCGATCAGGGACGCCGGAACAAAGAACCTGACCATCGCCTCGAACAATGCAGGCGTTGACGGCTTCGGGCTGGGCGTCCTTCTCGCCACCCGCCAGGTGAAGAAGATGATCTCGTCCTATGTCGGCGAGAACGCCGAATTCATGCGCCAGTATCTTTCCGGCGAACTCGAACTTGAATTCAATCCGCAGGGCACGCTTGCCGAACGGATGCGCGCCGGCGGCGCCGGCATCCCCGGCTTCTACACCCGCACCGGCGTCGGCACGGTGATCGCCGAGGGCAAGGACTCCAAGGTCTTCGACGGCAAGGAATATATCCTCGAGCGCGGCCTCGTCGCCGACCTGTCGATCGTCAAGGCCTGGAAGGCCGATCCCTCGGGCAACCTCGTCTTCCGCAAGACCGCGCGCAACTTCAATGCCCCCGCCGCCACCTGCGGCCGGGTCTGCGTCGCCGAGGTCGAAGAGATCGTGCCGCTTGGCTCGCTCGACCCCGACAAGATCCACCTGCCCGGCATCTATGTCCACCGGCTGATCCAGGGCCCGCACGAAAAGCGCATCGAGAACCGCACGGTTCGCACGAAGGAGACCGCGTAATGGCCGAGACAGCGAAAGGCTGGGACCGCAATCAAATGGCCGCCCGCGCCGCGCAGGAACTGCAGGACGGCTGGTATGTGAACCTCGGCATCGGCATCCCGACGCTGGTGTCGAACTACATTCCCAAGGGCGTCGAGGTGACGCTGCAATCGGAAAACGGCATGCTCGGCATGGGCCCCTTTCCCTTCGAGGGCGAGGAGGACGCCGACCTCATCAACGCCGGCAAGCAGACCATCACCGAACTGCCGCAGACCGCCTATTTCGATTCTGCCCAGTCGTTCGCCATGATCCGCGGCGGCAAGATCGCGATGGCGATCCTCGGCGCGATGGAAGTGGCCGAGAACGGCGATCTCGCCAACTGGATGATCCCCGGCAAGCTGGTCAAGGGGATGGGCGGCGCGATGGACCTGGTGGCCGGCGTCGGCCGGGTGGTGGTGGTCATGGACCATACGTCCAAGCACGGCGAATCCAAGGTGCTGAAGGCCTGCACCCTGCCGCTGACCGGCAAGGGTGTGGTGGACCGGATCATCACCAACCTCGGCGTCCTCGACGTGGTGCCGGGCGGGCTGAAGCTCGTCGAACTGGCCGACGGCGTGACCGAGGCCGAACTGCGTGCCGCCACCGAGGCCACCCTCGTCGGCTGATGCCCGCTGCCTTCATTGTGGCGCAAGTATCCTCGGGGGAGCGCGAGGGGGCCGACAGCCCCCTCGCCCGCCGCGCCGCCTGCCAGGGAATTGCGGCAGCGATTGTCGGAAATTCCGAAACAGCTTCATAATCCTGCCCAAATCTGTCTCTAGTTCCCTTGGCAATGATGAGCGTCACACCGACATTGCCCCGCCCGCCCGCAGGCCCCGCGTCCGGCCGGGCCACCCGCCGCCCGCTGCGCCGCGACCGGCTGGTGCTCGCGGGCCTTCTCCTGCTCTTCGCCCTCGGCGTCGTCGGCATCGCGCGGGCGACCGACTGGCACGACATCGCCCGGCTCTTCGCCCGCCTGTCGCTTGGCCAGGTGGCGGCGCTTCTCGCCCTGTCGGCCCTGAACTACGCCCTGCGCGGCCTGCGCTGGCATATCCTGGTGCAAAGCCTCGGCCTGCATCCCCGGCTTCTGGCCAATGTCCTGCATTTCGTCGGCGGCTTCGCGATGAGCGTGACCCCCGGCCGGGTGGGCGAACTGGTGCGGCTGCGCTGGCTGGCGCGCGACTCGGGCGTCGGGCTTGACCGCGCCGCGCCGGTGGTGGTGGGCGACCGCGCCTCGGATCTCGCGGCGCTCGCCCTCCTTCTCGCCGGGGCGCTCGGCCTTGCCACCCTGTCGATCAGCGGGGCCGTTCCCCTCACCCTCCTCGCGCTTGCCGCTGCCCTTGCCGTGACCCACCCGCGCCTGACCGCGGCGGCGGTGGCGCTTGGCCACCGGCTGACCGGCCGCCGCGCCCCCCGCCTCTTCGCCCGCCTGCGCCGGATGTCGCGCAGCCTCGACCGCTTCGCCCGCCCCGCCGTCCTGGTCCCCGCCCTTCTCTGCGGCCTGATCGGCTGGTCGGCCGAAGCCTGGGCCTTCCACCTGCTTCTGGGCTGGTTCGGCGCGCCCACCGGCTTTGCGACCGCACTCGCCATCTTCGTCTTCGCGACGCTGGCGGGCGGGCTGACCGGCGCCCCCGGCGGCCTTGGCGGGGCCGAAGCGGCGATGATCGCGCTTCTTGCCCTTGACGGCACCCCCCTCGGCATCGCCATCGCCGCCACCGCCCTGATCCGCGCCACCACGCTCTGGTTCGCCGTGGGCCTCGGCATCATTGCCTTCCCCTTTGCCGAACGCGCCGGCGCCACGAGGACCGGATGACCTGGAATTCCACCACCTATTCCGGCTGGGGCCGGGCACTGAAGGCCAAGGGCGAAATCGCCCGCCCCGAACGCCAGGGCGCGCTCGAGGCCTGCCTCTCCGACGGACTTCTGCCCGCCTGCGGGATGCGGCGCAGCTACGGCGACGCGGCGCTGAACGACGGCGGCCGGCTCATCGACATGACCCGGCTTGACCGGATGCTGGGCTTCGATCCCGAGACCGGCATCCTCGAGGTCGAGGCCGGCGCCCGCATCGGCGACATCGCCGCCGCCTTCGCGCCCCGCGGCTGGCTGCCCGCCGTCATGCCCGGCACCGGCCTTGCCACCGTCGGCGGCTGCATCGCCCAGGACGTGCACGGCAAGAACCACCACCATATCGGCTCCTTCTGCCAGCATGTCGTCGCGCTGCGGCTGCGGCAGGCCAAGGGCACGGTCGCGGTCAGCCCGGACAAGACCCCCGACCTCTTCCGCGCCACCGCTGGCGGTCTCGGACAGACCGGGATCATCCTGTCGGCCCGCATCCGCCTGATCCCCTGCAAGGGCGACGTGATGGTGGTGACCGAACGGCGCATCGAGGACTGGGACCAGCACCTGGCACTTCTCGACGCCTCGACCGCCACCTATACCGTCGGCTGGATCGACGCGACCGCGACCGGCGCCGCGCTCGGGCGCGGCATCCTCGAGGAAGGCGAAACCGGCGCGGGCCTCGTGCCGAAACGGGTCAGCACCCGCCGCGTGCCGCTCGACGCGCCCGCCTTCGCGCTCTCCGGCCCGGTGGTCCGCGCCTTCAACGCCGCCTACTACCGCCGGGTGCCCGCCCGGGGCCGCACCGTGGTCAAGCCGATCGCCGATTTTTTCTTCCCGCTCGACAAGATCCACGACTGGAACCGCCTTTACGGCAAGCGCGGCTTTCACCAGTTCCAGTGCGTGGTGCCGCTCGCCGCCGCCCCGGCACTGCGCCAGATGCTTGAATCGGTTGCGGCATCGGGCCTCGCCTCGCCGCTCGCGGTCCTCAAGCGCATGGGGCCGGGGCGCGCGGGCTTCCTCTCCTTCCCGATGGAGGGCTACACGCTCGCCGTCGATTTCCCTAACCGCGACGAGGCCCGCGCCCTGATCGCGCGGCTTCAGGCGATGACCGCCGCGGCGGGGGGGCGGATCTATTTCGCCAAGGACAGCCTGGCGCGTGGCACCGATGCCGCCGCCATGTATCCCGAACTTGCCGACTGGCGCGCCCAGGTGGCCAAGGCCGATCCCGGCCGCCGGCTGGCGACCGACATGGTCCGCCGCCTGAACCTGAGGAGCGAGGCATGAGCGACACCTGGATCATCCTCGGGGCCACCTCCTCGATGGCGCGCGCCTTCGCCCGCAAGGCCGCCGCCTCGGGCGCCGCCGTCCTTCTGGCGGGCCGCGACCAGCCCGACATCGCCATCCTGGCCGAGGATTGCCGCCTGCGCGGCGCGCGGCTGGCCGAGGCGCTCCCGTTCGACGCCCGCGCCCCCGAGGGGTTCGCCCCCCTGATCGACCGCCTCACGCGCGAGGAGGGCCGCCTGAACGCCGCCGTCTTCGTGGGCTCCATGCCCCCCCAGTCCGCAATCGACGCCGACCCGGCGCTGATCGACGGCACGGTGACAGACAGCTTCACCGGCCCCGCCCGCTTCCTCCAGCTCTTCGCGCCCCTCGTCGAGGCGCGCGCCGGCGGCACCGTAGTCGGCGTCGGCTCGGTCGCGGGCGACCGCGGCCGGATCGGCAACTATGTCTACGGATCGGCCAAGGCCGGGTTCCACACCTATCTCTCCGGCCTGAGAAACCGCCTGACCCGCGCCGGCGGTCATGTGGTGACGGTCAAGCCCGGCTTCGTCGACACTTCGATGACCTGGGGCCTGCCGGGCATGTTCCTCGTGGCCTCGCCCGAGGCGGTGGCCGACGACATCTGGAAGGCGGTGACCAAGCGGAAAAACGTGATCTACACGCCGTTCTTCTGGCGGTTCATCATGCTCATTATCCGCCATATCCCGGAATTCATCTTCAAGAAGATGAAGATCTGACGGATCCGTCGCCCCTTCACTCTGGTCCAGATATCCGCGGGGGAGCGCGAGCGGGCGCAGCGCCCCTCGCCTTTCCCTACCCCCCGAACCACTGCGACCACAGCCCCGCCGCCCAGAACATCAGGCTGAGGATGATCATCAGAAGCCCGATGCCGAACTTGTCGCGCATCGCGAAGACGATCGGGTCGTAGTCCTGCTTGCCGAACCAGCCCAGAAGCACCATGCGGATCAGCCACAGCGCCATCGGCACCATCGCCACCCACAGGATCCAGGTGGTCGGATAAAGCTCGTGCCCCTGCTCGCTGACCGAATAGAGGAAGAAGATCACCAGCGCCCCGACCGTGCCCAGGCAGGCGACGTTCAGAAGGTCGCCCCGGTCCGGCCGCCCGTAGCCCCGGCCCGGCAAGGGTTCGTCCGATGTGGCCAGCGTCAGCTCGGTCAGCCGCTTGACGCAGCCAAGCGTGATGAAGATCGGGAAGATGAAGATCAGCATGTAGATCGAGACAAAGACCTGCGCCGCCGCAGCGCCCGCCACCACGCGGATCGTGTAAAGGCCCGCGAGCGTCGCCACGTCCACCCACCGCATCCGCTTCAGCCGCAGCGAATAGGCGAGCGACGTGACCATGTAGAGCAGAACGACCCCCAGGAAGGCGGCGTTCAGTGACAGCGCGATGCCAAGCGCCGCCAGCGCGCACAGGACGAACACCGCCATCCCGGTCAGGATCGGCACCTGCCCCGAGGCGAAGGGGCGGTTGCGCTTGGTCGGGTGCAGCCGGTCGGCCTCGAGATCGAGCAGGTCGTTGACGACATAGATCGACGAGGCCGCCAGCGAAAAGGCCACCATCGCCCAGAGGATCGGCACCAGCGTCGCCAGGTCGAAGCGGTGGGCGGCGATCATCGGCAGGATCAGAAGGACGTTCTTGACCCATTGGTGCGGGCGCAGCGCCTTGAGGATCGCCTGCGGACGCACCGGGTTTTCCAGCTCGACCACATTGTGCCCGCCCGCCGCCAGCTCGCGCGCCGAGGCGGGATGGCCGACGACCAGGGCATTGTCGGCACGCTCCCACACCGCCATGTCCACCCTGCCGTTGCCGGCATAGTCAAAGCCCTTTTCGCCGAAGGCCTCGACCAGCGCCGCCGCCTTGGCCTTCCCGGTCAGGTTGGTGCGCCCGTCCGAGGCGAAGACCCGGTCCGAAAGGCCGTAGTCGCTGGCCAGGCGCCGCACGAGGCCCCCGTCCGAGCCCGAGGCAAGGATGACCTCGCGCCCCGCCACCCGGCTTTGCAGCGCAAGGTCGGCGACCTCGGGGTTGACGGGCAGCAGGTCGGTCCTGATCCCGGCGATGCGGGCAAGTCCTTCCTTCAGCGAGGCCCGGTGCCCGAGGCTGGCGAAACAGCAGCGGATCGTGGCCAGGGGATCGCGCCCGAGGCCCGCCCAGAAACACTCCCACAGCATGTCGGTCTTGAGAAACGTCCCGTCCACGTCGAGAACCAGCGGCTTGACCATGCTCATAGGGCCTGCCCCGGCGCCGTGAACACGCAGCCGTCAGTCACAAGCTCGGGCGGGGTCATGCACAGGCTGCGCGCCACCGCCCAGGCCGCCAGCACCTTGGGCACATAGTCGCGCGTCTCGGCGATCGGCGGAACGCCTCGGTTGTCCTTCACCGTGTTCTCTCCGGAATTGTAGGCCGCCAGCACCATGACGGGATCGTGGTCGAACTCTTTCATCAGCCAGTCCAGGTAGGCCACCCCGCCGCGGATGTTCTGCATCGGATCGCGGCTGTCGGCGACGCCGAACCGGTCGGCGGTGGCCGGGATCAGCTGCATCAGCCCGACCGCGCCCGCGTGCGAAACCGCCTGGGGGTTGCCGGCGCTTTCGATGCTGATGACCGCGAGGACCAGCGCCGGCGACACGTCGGTTCCGACCGTCGCCTGCAATATTTCCGCACCGTGGGTCGCGGCGATATCCTGAAGCGCCTGCATCCGGGGCGCGGCGACCGTGGCTCCGCCCGGCCCCTTGGTCAGGCTGTCGAGCGCCAGCGAGAAACGCCCGGCTGAATCGCCGAGGTTGGGCGAGACCAGCGACCAGTACCAGTCATAGGCACCCGGCTTCAGCGCCGGCAGGCCTGTGTCGGGGAGCGGCAGGGGCGCCGTCGGGGCCGAAGCGGCCTCGGCCTTCGGCACCTCCGGCCAGGGCGGCATCGAGGCCAGCCGCGCCGCCTGCTCGGCCGGGTCGATCTGCACGAGGATGCGCTTTTGCGTTCCCGGCTTGGGGGCCGCGATCCGCTTGAAGGTAAAGGGTTCCTCGCCGCCGGACGCAGGAACGCCCGCGGCCGGGACCGCGCCCAAAAGGGAAAGGGCGGTCACTGCCCAAAATGCCGCGCGTATCATGTCCGCGCCTCTGAAACTGCCTCGGTTTTCTGTTCTTGGCCCCAGCCAAGCAAAATTCCGCCGCGAAACCAAATCCTTTCCACGCGGCCCCCCGGAAAAGCCCGCGCCGCCGCCTTTCGGCAACAGGCGCCGACAGCGCCGCCTCCGCGAGCCCTCCGCCAAAAGAATTAAAAATGTACGAAACGGGTCAAAATCGCGCCACGTTTGCAAGGCTAATTGGTCCCATGCCGCGATGGTGACGGCAGAGACGACGCCCACCAGCCAAGCGGGCACCGGGACGCAACCTTAGACAGCAACGGAGACTGACCATGAAATTCTTCAAGCTCTACAAGAAGTTCAATGACGAGGAAGACGGCGCCGTGACCGTGGACTGGGTCGTGCTGACCGCCGCCGTCGTCGGCCTGGGCGTTGCCGCGCTGGCCGCGGTCAAGGGCGGTGTCGGCAAGCTGTCGAGCACCATCAACAACTACCTGTCGAGCCAGACCATCGCCTCGACCTTCTGATAGCCGATATTCCGCCGGGTATCCTGAGCCGCGCCCCCTGGGGCGCGGTTCTGCCTTTTCTGCGGGCGCAGGTTCCGGCCAGTCACCCGGGTGCGGACTCCCCCGGCCGCCGGGCGTCCAGGGAGCCGGAAACGCGTTGTTTCGCACTTTTGCCATTTCGCACGAACTCGGTCGCCTGGCCGCCCAAGTTGGGTCACGATTCGCCGGCAAGTTCACCCCATGCCGCGACGGACAGCGCAGACCGCCTTCCGGTACCGGCGATTGGTGCATACGAAACAAAGGAATCTGATCATGAAATTCTTCAAGCTCTACAAGAAGTTCAATGACGAGGAAGACGGCGCCGTGACCGTGGACTGGGTCGTGCTGACCGCCGCCGTCGTCGGCCTGGGCGTCGCGGCGCTGGCCGCCGTCAAGGGCGGTGTCGGCAAGCTGTCGAGCACCATCAACAACTACCTGTCCAGCCAGACCATCGCCTCGACCTTCTGATCCGGCCCGGACATTCCGACCCAGAACCGCGCCTTCGGGCGCGGTTTTCTTTTGCCCGCTTACGGGGCCGCAAGCCGCCGCGAACCGGCCCGACCGGCCGGAAAGTGTAAACGGATTGTTCACGAACCGGCAGCAGATGTACCGAAAATGACTATGCGCTGCCCAACTTGGGTCACGTTTGACCGGCAAAACAGTCCCATGCCGCGACGGTGACGGCAAAGACGGCGCCCACCGACGAAACGGGCAACCAGGTGCAACATTAGCAAAGGACGGAGACAGACATGAAGTTCTTCAAACTCTACAAGAAATTCAATGATGAAGAAGACGGCGCCGTGACCGTGGACTGGGTCGTGCTGACCGCCGCCGTCGTCGGCCTCGGCGTTGCCGCGCTGGCCGCGGTTCGCGGTGGCGTCGGCAAGCTGTCGAGCACCATCAACAACTACCTGTCGAGCCAGACCATCGCCTCGACCTTCTGATAGCCCGCCTTCCGCCGGGTATCCCGAACCGCGCCCCCAAGGGGCGCGGTTCTGCTTTTCGGGCGGCTTTGCGCCCACCGGCCCCGCCGCCCAACTTCTGCCTTATTTTTGCCACCTGAAGCGCGCAGATTTTTCCCACAGCCGATTGAGCGAAACCATTGACCTTCTGCCCCGGCAGTTTTTCAGCCCCTCGACACACAGGATGCCAACCATGAAACATTTCAAGCGACTCAGGACTTTCCGATCCGAGGAAGACGGCGCCGTGACCGTGGACTGGGTGGTGCTGACCGCCGCCGTCGTCGGCCTGGGCGTTGCCGCCCTCGGTGCGATCAAGGGCGGGGTCGGCAGCCTCTCGTCCCTCATCAACAACTACCTCTCGAGCCAGACGATCTCGTCGACCTTCTGATCCCCCGCAGCTCATGCCGGACGGGCCGCGCCATCCGGGCGCGGCCTCTTTGTTTCCCCCAGGCGGATTCACTGTTCAGCCGCATCCCGGCCAGGGTCGAAAATTGTCAAGTCACTGCCCAAATCGCGCCATCTTGCAAGGGCTTACTGCGGACAGGACATTCAGACCTGCCACTTGCATCTTCGGGACAAGGCAAAGACATGATGAATTTCGCAAAAAGAGTTCGGGCTTTCCGCCGCGCCGAGGATGGTGCGGTCACTGTCGACTGGGTGGTCCTGACCGCCAGCGTGATCGGGCTGGTCCTGATCGCGATGCAGGGCCTGCGCGGCAACATGACCTCGGTCGGCCAGAAGGCCGGCGACTTCCTCAGCAGCAACACGATCAACACCAGCTTCTGACCTGCGGCGCCCCCTTTCGGGCTCTGCCGCGATCCACAGCGCCGGACAGGCCCGCCCTGTCCGGCGCTGTCGTTGTGCCCCGGGGAAGTGTTTCCCCAACGTGCAATATTCCATCAGCTTTGCCCGCTTTGAACACGGTTTTGCCTTGATCTTCGCGAATAGTCCGGCTTGTGCTTTGCAGCGGCCCGCAGCGGCCGCCCCCGCGGGGCGTGATCGGAAAGGGACGCGAGAATGCGTATGGTTTTCGGACTGGTTCTGGTGGTCGGGCTGGCCCTGGCGGGCTTTGCCGTCTACATGGCCCAGAATTACATGGCAGACATTCAGGCGCAGCGCGACCAGCTCCTGGCCGCCCAGGCCAAGGCCCCGCAGCTCGTCGATGTGGTCGTCGCCAAGAAGGCGCTGAAGTACGGCGACAAGTTCACCCGCGGCGATCTCGACATCGTCAAGTGGCAGGCCGACAAGGTGCCCGAAGGCGCCTTTCACCAGATGGTCGCGGCCCAGGGCGGCGATCCGGCCAATCCGCCGGTCTTCTTCGAGGGAGAGACCCGCCCGCGCGCCGTCCTGCGCAGCGTCGAGGTGTTCGAGCCGATCCTCGCCAAGAAGATCACCGATCCCGGCGTCGATGCCGGCATCAATGCCAACCTGACGCCGGGGATGCGGGCGCTGGCGATCAACGTCGATGTCTCGACCGGGGTCTCGGGCTTCCTGCGGCCCGGCGACAAGGTGGATGTCTATTGGAGCGGCAACGCCAACGGCCGCGACGTGACCAAGCTGATCCAGGCCTCGGTCCGGCTGATCGCCATCGACCAGAGCGCCGACGCCGACCGCACCGACGCCACCCAGATCGCCCGCACCGTCACCGTCGAGGCAACGTCCGAGCAGGTCGCGGCGCTGGCGCTGGCCCAGTCGTCGGGGCGCCTGACGCTGGCGCTGGTCGGCGCGGGCGACACCGCCAAGACCGGCTCGGTCGAGATCGACCGCAACACGCTTCTGGGCATCGCCGACGCGCCGGCGCCGGTCGAGGCCGCCGCACCCAAGGTCTGCACCATCAAGACCAACAAGGGCGGCGAGACCGTCGAGACCCAGATCCCCTGCACCAACTGACCACTTTCGCGCCTCGCCGCGTTGCGGCGGGGCGCACCCGATCTGGTGGTCGGACCGCGCCGCGGCAACTACTAATCCCCAGTGTTGCGGCGAACCCACATAAGAGTCGGCCAGCAACCATCTGATTCTTGCAAAAAAACCACCACTCGCGCATTCTTGCGCAAATATGGGCGAAAAGACCCGTCACAACGTGATCCGAGAGGCAGGTCACAATGAACACCGTAAAGATTCTCGCAGCCGGTCTGATTGGCGTGCAGGTCGCCTTCGCGGCACTGCCGGTTCAGGCCGAAACGCTGAAGGTCGTGCAGGGCTCGGCAACCAACGTCCTCGCCGTGCCGATGAACCGGGCGGTGGTCGTGCAGAGCGACCAGCCCTTCGCCGAGCTTTCGATCGCAAACCCCGGCATCGCCGACATCTCGACCCTGTCGGACAAGTCGATCTACGTGCTGGGCAAGGCGCCGGGGCGCACGACGCTGACGCTTCTCGGCCCCGAGGGCAAGCTCATCACCAACGTCGATGTGCAGGTCAGCCTTGATGTCGCCGAATTCAAGGAGCGGCTGAAGGAGATCCTGCCCAACGAGAACATCGAGGTCCGCTCGGCCAACGACGGGATCGTCCTGTCGGGCACCGTGTCGTCGATCGTGTCGCTCGACAAGGCACTGGATCTCGCCAACCGCTATGCGCCGCAGAAAGTGTCGAACCTGATGGGCGTCGGCGGGGTGCAGCAGGTCATGCTGCAGGTCCGCTTCGCCGAGATGCAGCGCTCGGTAACGAAAAGCCTGAGCGCCAGCCTTGGCGTCCACACCACCGGCACCGGCGGCACCAACGTCGAGGGCCTCTCGGGCTCGAACGCGAACGGCGCGGTCAGCGTCGGGACCGGCGGCGGCTTCGCCACTCAGAAGACCGGCGCGCTCGGCCTTGGCTTCACGATGGGCAACGTCCAGCTGGGCGTCCTCCTCGAAGCCCTGGAAAGCAAGGGCCTCGTGCGCACTCTGGCCGAACCGAACCTGACCGCGCTGTCGGGGCAGGAGGCGAAATTCCTGGCCGGGGGCGAATATCCGATCCCGGTGGCTTCGGGCAACAACAACAACTCGATCACCATCCAGTACAAGCCCTTCGGCGTCGAGCTTGCCTTCACCCCCCGAGTGGTGGACGGCAACATCATCAACCTCGAGATGAACGCCGCGGTCTCGGCCATCGACTCGACGATCACCATTCAGAACGGCGGCTTCGCAGTGAACGCCTTCAAGCGCCGCGAAACCTCGACGACCGTGGAAATGCGCGACGGCGAAAGCTTTGCCGTCGCCGGCCTTCTCCAGGACGACTTCCGCGACCTGAACGGACAGGTGCCGTGGCTGGGCGACATCCCGATCCTCGGCTCGCTGTTCCGCAGCGCCGAATATCAGCGCAACCAGTCCGAACTGGTGATCCTCATCACCCCCCACCTCGTGTCGCCGACCCGCGGCGAGGCCTTCGCCCTGCCGACCGACCGGGTCCGCCCGCCGTCCGAGGCGCAGCTGTTCCTGTTCGGCAAGACCGGCGCGACCGGCGGCAAGGGCGCGGCAGGTGAAGTGGCCAAGCAGGACTATACCAGCCCCTACGGCTATGTGATGGAGTGACGGGATGAAACCGCAGATCAGACTCGTCCTTCTGTCGGCATCGCTGGTGGCGTTGTCGGCCTGCTCGAAGGAAACCAACTTCGCGCGCGCCTTCTACTCCGAGGCCGGAAGCGAGATCGAGACCGCCGACTTCGGCAAGTCGACCTCCTACAACCTCGCGGTCCAGAAGGGCGAGCGCGACTATGCCATCGACCTGACCCGCCGCTTCGGCGCCGACGTGCCGGCCACGGTGCATTTCGCCTTCAACAGCTATGCGCTGGAACCCGAGACCCGGCAGGCGCTGATGCAGCAGGCCAACTGGATCCGCCAGTTCCCCGAAGTCCGCTTCCGCGTCTATGGCCATACCGACCTCGTCGGTTCGGAGGCCTACAACAAGCGGCTGGGCCTGCGCCGCGCCCAGGCGGTGGTGAACTTCCTGGTCAGCCAGGGCGTCAGCCGCTCGCGGCTCGAGGCGGTGGCCTCGTTCGGCAAGACCCAGCCCCTCGTCTTCGTCCAGGGGCCCGAGCGCAAGAACCGCCGCACCGTCACCGAGGTCTCGGGCTTCGTCCGCTCGAGCAACCTCGTCCTGAACGGCAAGTATGCCGAGATCATCATGCGCGAATACACGACCAGCGCGCCGCTGCCCAAGCCTGGCCAGCAGCCCGTGACCTCGGGCGGCACCGCCAGCGGCACCTGACCGGCGCCCTCACAGGATTGTTTCTTGCCGCCGGCGGCCTTTGGCAACAAAGGCCGCCGGTGCCTTTTGATCGTCCAAACAAATCGCACAATTTCGATCTTTTGGCCGCATTCTCGCCCAGTTTGTCAGGGAATTTCGAAACTGGAAAGTAAGGCCCGGACGCTTTCGTCGCGGCCGGTTGGTTGATGTGTTTTGGGGGTGGGCAAGGCCCGCCTGCTCGCCGGGGGTATCCCGCGTGGAAAAGGACGTATGGGAATGAGCAGCGTAGCAGCATTGCAGGCAGAGCCGGCACCGATCCTGGCCTGCACCATTTCGCGGGATGTCAGCAATTTCGACCTCCTGATCGAGGACATGGAGGCCGAGCTTGGCGAGAACTGGGGCGACCTCACCTTTTCGGACGCGATGGTCTTTCTCGGCCAGCCCGACGCATCCGCACTAGAGTTTGTGGCCATCGCCGTCGACAACCACGATGAAAGCGATCTGGCGCGGATTTCGGCGATCATCACCGCCGCGAAAGAGCGCGGCATCAAGGTGATCCTGATCGCCGACGAGGTCAGCCCGATCGCGCTTCACCAGCTCCTGAAATTGGGGGCGGACGGGTTCGTGCCCTACCCGCTGCCCGAACAGGCGCTGCACGAGGCGATCGAACGTCTGCACCAGGCGCAGATGCCCGACACCACCGCGCCCGGGGTCCATGCCCCGAACTTCAAGGGCAAGGGCGACCGCGACGGGGTGATTCTCCCCGTGCACGGACTGGTCGGCGGCGCCGGCGCCACGACCTTTGCCGTCAACCTCGCCTGGGAGCTGGCGACCATCCAGAAGGACAATCCGCCGCGCGTCTGCCTGCTGGACTTCAACTTCCAGTTCGGCTCGGTCTCGACCTATCTTGACCTGCCGCGCCGCGAGACGGTCTACGAGATGCTGTCGGACACCGCCTCGATGGACGCCGACGCCTTCCTTCAGGCGCTCCTGACCTTCAACGACCGGCTGAACGTGCTGACCGCGCCCGCCGACATGCTGCCTCTGGACATCGTGACGCCCGAGGACATCAACCGCATCCTCGACGTGGCACGGGCGAACTTCGATTTCGTCGTGATCGACATGCCGCAGACCATCGTGCAATGGACCGAGGCGGTGCTCAGCCACGCCCACGTCTATTTCGCGCTGCTGGAACTCGACATGCGGTCGGCCCAGAACACGCTTCGCATGATCCGGGCGCTGAAGGCCGAGGAACTCCCGTTCGAGAAACTGCGCTTCATCCTGAACCGGGCGCCCAAGTTCACCGACCTGTCGGGCAAGGGCCGGGCCAAGCGGCTGGCCGAAAGCCTGGACATCACGCTGGAGTTGCAGCTTTCCGACGGCGCGCGCCAGGTCACCCAGTCCAACGACCACGGGCTGCCGCTGGCCGAGACCGCAGCCAAGAACCCGCTGCGCAAGGAAATCGCCAAGCTCGCCAAGCAGCTTTTCGACCTGAACAAGGCCACCGAAACCGCCAAGGCCTGATCCCGGGGGATAGACCATGTTCTCGCGCTTCAAGAAACCGGACCAGTCCGCCGTCCGGGCCGCCGCCCCCGCCAGCACGCCCGTCCGGCCGCTGAGCGAGGTTGCCGGCCAGCCGGCCCAGCCCGCCCGTCCCACCACCGTGGCCCGCAAGCCGATGGCCGGCGGTCAGCCGCCGTCGGCGCAGGCCGTCGCCGCCGACAAGGAGAAGAAGCGCAAGGAGCGGATGGGCGAGATCAAGGTCGAGCTGCACAAGCGGCTTCTCGACAACCTGAACCTGTCAGCGCTCGAACATGCGACAGAGGCCGACCTCAAGCAGGAAATCAGCGCCATCGCCGCCGAGGCGATGGACGAGATCGGCATGGTCCTGAACAAGGACGAGCGCGCCACCCTGAACCAGGAGCTTTATGACGAGGTGATGGGCCTCGGCCCGCTCGAGCCGCTGCTCAAGGACGAGACGGTCAACGACATCCTGGTGAACGGCCCCCAGCAGATCTTCGTCGAACGGGCGGGCAAGCTGACGCTCACCGACATCACCTTCAAGGACGAGCGCCACCTTCTGCGCATCATCGACAAGATCGTCTCGGCGGTCGGCCGGCGAGTCGATGAATCCAACCCTTACGTCGACGCCCGCCTTGCCGACGGCTCGCGCTTCAACGCGATGGTGCCGCCCGTTGCGGTCGACGGCTCGCTGGTCTCGATCCGCAAGTTCAAGAAGGAAAAGCTGGGCGTCGATGATCTGGTGCGCTTCGGCGCCTTCACCGAGGAGATGGCCGCCTACCTCCAGGCCGCCGTCGCCACCCGCCTGAACGTGATCGTCTCGGGCGGCACGGGCTCGGGCAAGACCACCACGCTCAACGCGCTCTCGTCCTTCATCGACAACCACGAGCGCATCCTGACCATCGAGGACACGGCGGAACTCCAGTTGCAGCAGACCCATGTGGGCCGGATGGAAAGCCGCCCGCCGAACGTCGAGGGCAAGGGTGCGGTGACGCAGCGCGACTGCCTTCGCAACGCGCTCAGGATGCGTCCCGACCGCATCATCGTCGGCGAAACCCGCGGCGAGGAAGTCATCGACATGCTTCAGGCGATGAACACCGGCCACGACGGCTCGATGACCACGATCCACGCCAACTCGGCGCGCGACGGCATCTCGCGCCTGGAAAACATGGTGGCGATGGCCGGGATCGAAATGCCCTTGAAGGCTGTGCGCGCCCAGATCGCCTCGGCCGTCAACCTGATAGTGCAGGCCTCGCGCCTTCAGGACGGCTCGCGCCGCATGACCTCGATCACCGAGATCACCGGCATGGAGGGCGAAGTGATCTCGATGCAGGAAATCTTCCGCTACGAGCGGCTGGGCATCCAGCCCGACGGCAAGATCATCGGGCGCTTCACCGCCACCGGCGTGCGCTCGGCCTTCGCCGACCGTTTCAAGCAATGGGGCTACGACCTGCCGCCCTCGATCTACGAACCCGTTGGGACATAAGCCATGATCATCAGCCCCACCCCGATCATCTATGGCCTGATCTTCCTGGCCGTCCTCGTGCTGGTCGAAGGCATCTACCTGGTGGCCTTCGGCAAGTCGATCTCGCTGAACAGCCGCGTCAACCGCCGGCTGGAACTGCTGGAAAAGGGTGGGCAGCGCGAAAAGGTGCTGGAGCAGCTGCGCAAGGAGGCCAGCCAGCACCTCAAGGCCTCGGGCATCCCGCTCTACTCGCTTCTCGCCAAGAAGGCGCAGATGGCCAACATCGCCTTCTCGCCCAAGGCGCTGATCGCGGTCATGGGTCTTTTGACCGTGGTGGCCTTCCTCGCGCTCAAGATCGGCACGCAGGCCGGAACCGGGGTGCAGATCGCGGTGTCGCTGCTCATGGGGGTCGGCGGCGTCTATCTGTGGGTGGCCCGAAAGGCCAAGAAGCGCCTGACCCTGATCGAGGAACAGCTTCCCGACGCGGTCGAGCTGATGGTGCGCTCGCTGCGCGTGGGCCACCCCTTCGCCTCGGCGATCCAGATCGTCTCGCGCGAGGTGCCCGATCCCCTGGGCACCGAATTCGGCATGATCTCGGACGAGGCCGCCTATGGCCGTGACGTGACGGAATCGCTGAAGGACCTCGCCGAGCGCGTCGACATGCAGGATCTGCGCTTCCTCGCGGTGGCGGTGACGATCCAGAGCCAGTCCGGCGGCAATCTGGCCGAGATCCTCGACGGCCTCGCCAAGGTGATCCGCGCCCGCTTCCGCCTGTTCCGCCGGGTCAAGGCCATCACCGCCGAGGCGAAATGGTCGGGCATGTTCCTGTCGGGCTTCCCGCTGGCGGTCCTTGCCGTCATCCAGATCCTGAAGCCCGACTATTTCGACACGGTCAAGGACACTCCCGCCTTCATCCCGGCGGCACTGGTCGTCTTCACCTTCCTCGGCATCAATGTGGTGTTCATGAAGGTCATGACCAACATCAAGGTCTGAGAGGCAATAATGGGTGCACTTGGCGAATTCCTGACCGACCGTTTCGGTCCGCTTGGGCCGCTCTATGCGGTGGGCCTTCTCGGGCTACTCCTGATCCTGTCGGTCCTCCCGATCCTGATGAAAAAGCAGGACGATCCTCTGGCGCGCTTCCGCGACCAGGTGAAGCCCCAGGCCGAGGCCCGCGCCGCCAAGGGCCGCACCCCGGCCAAGCAGACGCTGCGCCAGCGCCGGGGGTCCGACAAGCTGGACAAGTTCGCCACCTTCCTCGAACCCAAGACCGAGGAAGAGATGAGCACCGCGCGCCTCAAGATGACCCGCGCCGGCTACCGCGGCCGCCACGCGGTGCGCACCTTCCACGCCATCCAGTTCACGCTCGGCCTGGCCTGCCTTCTGACGGGCGTCGCCTACGCGATCTTCGCCTCGGCCACCTCGGGCATTTCCACGACCCGGCTGATCCTCGTCGTGCTTCTGCCGGGCGGCATCGGCTATTACCTGCCCAAATACTGGGTCGAACGGCGCGTCCAGTCCCGCCAGAGCGAGATCCAGAACGGCTTTCCCGACGCTCTCGACATGCTTCTCGTGTGCGTCGAGGCCGGCCAGTCGCTGGATCAGGGCATCATCCGCGTGTCCAAGGAGCTCAGCGCCGGCTACCCCGCCCTTGCCGAGGAGTTCGAGATCGTCTCGCAGGAGGTCAAGGCCGGAAAGGACAAGACCAACGTGCTGCGCGCCTTCTCGGAGCGGGCCGGCGTGCCGGATGTCGCCTCGTTCGTGACCGTGATGATCCAGTCTCAGCAGTTCGGCACATCGATCGCCGACGCGCTGCGCGTCTATGCGTCGGAAATGCGCGACAAGCGGGTGATGCGCGCCGAAGAGGCCGCCAACAAGCTGCCGACCAAGATGACCCTGGGCACCATGATGTTCACGGTTCCGCCCCTGCTCATTATCCTTGTCGGCCCGTCCGTCTACGATATGCTGCAACTGTTCAAGAACTTCAAAATGTAGGTTCATGCGCTGCACGCTTCCCGGCCTGGCCGCCGCTATCCTTCTTCTGGCCGCCTGCACCAGCGCAGGCGGCCTTTTCGCGCCCAAAGCGAAATCGCCCTATGCCCCCGGCACCGTTCCCGACGAACAGGGGATCGACGGGCTGATCGTCGGCCACCGGCTGATGGCCGCCGGCGAATACAGCCTGGCGCTCCGGGCCTATTACCGCGGCGCCGAGGAGCATGGGGCGACGGTCGATGTCCTGTCGGCGATCGGCTCGGCCGACCTGAAGCTCGGCCGCCTGGGCCAGGCCGAACGGCTTCTGCGCCGGGCGGTCGAGGTGGATGCCCGCTTCGTGCCGGCCTGGAACAACCTGGGCGTGGTGCTGATGGAAAAGGGCGAGGTCGCCGAGGCCAGCCGGGTGTTCAGGACCGCCTTCGCGCTCGACAGTGGCCAATCGGACGAGATCCGCGACAATCTGCGGCTGGCGCTCGCCAAACTGGACGATCCCGCCTATGATTCGGCTCCGGAAGACCATTTCTCGTTGGTGAGACGCGGATACGGCGAGTATCTTCTGCTTACCAAACTTTGAGGCAGAGCAGAAAAGGACGCAGACAATGCGCCACCCGTTCGTGACGATCCTGCTGGTCGCAGGGGTGATCGGCCTGTCGGCCTGTGCCCGCAACGAGGGCGCCGAGGCCGATAAGGCCCTGAAGGACCTGGACGTCGTCGACAATGCCAACCTGAACGACGTGATGATGACGGTCAGCGACCCGGCGCAGGCCGTCGACTATTTCGCCAAGGCATCCGCGCAGAACCCCGGTCGCGTCGACCTGAAGCGCAACCTCGCCAAATCGCTGGCCCGCGCCAACCGCGCCCCCGAGGCCGCGAAGATCTGGCGCGAGGTCGCCTACAGCGCCGAAGGCACCAACGAGGACCGGATCGGCCTGACCGACGCGCTGATCCGCCAGAACGACTGGAAGGGCGCCAAGGCCGAGCTGAACACCATCCCGCCCACCTACGAGACCTATGAACGCTACCGGCTCGAGGCGATGGTCGCCGATGCCAACAAGCAGTGGAAGAAGGCCGACAGCTTCTACGAGACCGCCTTCGGGCTGACCACGAAGCCGGCGGGCATCCTGAACAACTGGGGTTACTCCAAGCTGACGCGCAGCGATTTCGCCGGGGCGGAAAAGCTGTTCACCCAGGCCCTGACCTACGACAGCACCCAGTTCACCACCAAGAACAACCTGGTGCTGGCCCGCGCCGCACAGCACAAATACGACATGCCGATGGTGCAGATGACCCAGTCCGAACGGGCACAGCTTCTCTATACCGCGGCACTGACGGCAGTGAAGCAGGGCGATGTCGATACCGGAAAGGCGCTCTTGCAGCAGGCCATCGACACCTCGCCGCAATATTTCGAAGAGGCCGTGCGCGCGCTCCAGACGCTCGACAGCGGCGCGAAAGGCTGATCCATGCTGCACCTGACCGCCCCCCAGGCCTACCTTGCCCTCCTGATCGCGGCCCTGCCCGTCTGCGGCTGGGTCTGCTGGACCGACCTGAAGTTCATGAAGATCCCCAACCGCGCCGTCCTCGCGCTCGGCGCAATCTTCCTTGTGGTCGGCGCCCTGACCTTCCCGCCCGTGGCCTTCGCGCTGCGCTGGATCAACCTGCCGGTGGTGCTGGCGATCGGCTTCCTTCTGAACGCCATTGCCAATGTGGGCGCGGGCGACGCCAAGTTCGCCGCCGCCGCCGCTCCCTTCTTCGCGCCGGTGCACCTGCCCTTGATCCTGCCCCTGTTCGCGGCCTTCCTTCTCGGGGCCTTCGCCGCCCACCGCATCCTGCGCGCCGTCCCCGCGGTCAGGGCGCTGACGCCCGACTGGGTGTCGTGGACGCGCAAGGACTTCCCGATGGGACTTGCCCTGGTCGGAACCTTCGTCGCCTATCTGGCGATCATGGCCTTCCCGTCACTTCACGGCGCCCTCTTCGCCTCGACCACGATGTAGAGCGGGCGGCGCTCCTTCACGGTCAGCGTGTAGTTCGCGGCCTTCAGCGCCTTCAGCACGCTTGACCGGATCTGCTGCGAGCCGGGGCACAGCGGCACCACCAGATAGTCGGCATCATCGACCCCCGACAGCCCGCCATAGTTCCAGGGCGCGGCATGGGGGACCGGCGCCAGATCGCCATAGAGGTAAAAGGCCGAAAACAGGTCGACCGCCAGCATCTTCTTGCCGCGGTAGCCCGCCGCCTCCATGTCGTGGGCCGCGGTCTCGAACCAGGCGCGTAGGCCCGACTGCTGTTCGCAATAGGGCAGTTCCTCACCATTGAGGACCGATGGATCCGGGCGCCCCTCCCGCGACCGATAGGTCGCGTAGGGCGTGCCGGGATCATCGCCCGCCCGCATCTCTCTCACGTCGTACAGCCGGCTTTGCAGGACCTTGATGTCGCTCTGCCCGGGAATGCCGATCAGCGAGCCCATTTTTTCGGTCGCCGCGAACAGATGCCGGATCGGGCTGTAGGCCAGGTTGACCGCCGAGGGAAAGCCGAAGGCCGCCGCCAGAAGGCCCGCGACCATGATCCCGGCGCGCAGGTCGAACCCCTTTGCCGTCAGCACCGGCGCATCGGGCCGCAGTGTCCAGGCGAAGAAGGCGACGGCGGGCAGCCATTGCGGATCGTTGCCGTAGTTCTGAAAGACGATGTAGATGAACCCCGGCGCCAGGAAGAGAAGGACCATCCCCTCGGTCAGCCGTCCGGCCTGGCGCAGGAAGATCACGATCGCCAGAAGCGCGATGGTTCCGCCCATGTAGGCCGGCGCCGCCGCCACCATGCCGAACGTCTCGCCCGGCTGCGGCCGCGCGCTCGACCGCGCCACGGTCAGAAGATCGCCCGCATAGGCCGTCCAGAACTGCACCCCCGCCAGAGCCGTCACCAGCCCCGCCACCGCCAGACCCGCCAGCACCGCGACCGCCATCGTCCGCCACCAGCGTCGCGCGATCAGCCCGATCGCCAGGCCGGGGGCGAGCGAGACGAAATAGGTGGCCTTGATCAGGACCAGCGCCGCCAGTCCGAGGCCGAGGATCACCCCCTCGCTTGCCGGGCGCTCGCCGCCTCGCGGGGCCAGCATCACGATCGGCACCAGCACATAGGTGATCGCCCAGGCCCAGCGGTTGTAGTGCATCGAGATCGAGATGCTGTTTTGCGCCTCGCCATGCACCAGCGCCACGCACAGAACCATGATGAAGGCCCCGTAGATCCAGCCTGACCAGTCGTCGCGCGCGCGCCGCGAGATCACGGCAACCGCCGCCGGCAGAAGGACCAGCGCCACCAGCAGCTGCGCGGCGAAGATCGCATGGCCGAACTGCATCCCGAGGCGCACGAACAGCGCGATCGGCGCGGCCGCCAGGACCCCGATCGGGGTCATGAAATCCAGATGCGGCCAGTTGCCGGCGGCCATGCGAAAGACGATGTCCGCCATCTGCAGCGTGTCGCCTTCGTGCTTGCCGATGTAGAAGCCGCCCTTCAGGAACGGCAGACCGCCCAACACCAGCGCGACCGCCAGAAGACACAGGGTCAAGCCCCGCCAGTCCGTTTTGCTCATGCCCTAATTTCCTGCCCGATCTACCCTTTTTTGGCCACATTAGCCCGCCACTGTCGGCTTTGAAAACGGAAATGAGCAGGCGGCCCGGCGCAACGTCGATTCTTTCGGCGCGCGGGCTCCTGCAAGGGTCGGGAAGCGGGCAATGAACATCCAGGTCGCCAATGTCCTCGCGCCGGTTCCGCCAAGGAACATGGCCGAAACCGGACTGAACCAGGTGATGATGCGGGACATCCTGCTCAAGACCATGTTCCGCATGAACCTCGACATGGTTTCCGACATCTCGCGCGTGATCGCGGTGCCGACCGGGGTGACGCAGGAACTGATCGACCTCGCGCGAGGCCAGCGCCTTCTGGAGGCGACGGGGACGCTCCATGCCAACTCGGGCGGCGAGATGGGCTATCAGCTGACCGACGCCGGCAAGGCGCGCGCCCTCGATGCGCTGGCCCAGTCCGAGTATTACGGCGCCATGCCGGTGCCGCTCGACATCTACCGCGAGCAGGTCAAGCGCCAGTCGATCCGCAACATCACCATGACCCGCCAGCAGCTGACCGGCGCGATGGGCCACCTGATCCTGCCCGACGAGCTTCTCGACCACCTCGGCCCCGCCGTCGGCTCGGGCCGCTCGATCCTGATGTACGGCCCGCCCGGCAACGGGAAATCCTCGATCTCGAACGGCATCCGCGACGCGCTCGGCGACAAGATCTTCATCCCGCGCGCGATCGAATATGCGGGCCAGGTCATCACCGTCTACGACCCGATCGTCCATTCCGCCGCCCAGTCGTCCGAGGACGACCCGACCAGCCTGCGCCGGTCCTCGAACCGTTTCGACAACCGTTATGTGCTGTGCGAGCGCCCGACCGTCATCACCGGCGGCGAACTCACGCTCGACATGCTCGACCTGACCTACAACCCCAACGCCAAGACCTATACCGCGTCCCTGCAGCTCAAGGCCACCGGCGGTGTCTTCATCATCGACGACCTCGGCCGCCAGTCCGAGCCGCCGCAGAAGATCGTCAACCGCTGGATCGTGCCGCTCGAGGAAAGCCGCGACATCCTGGCCCTGCAATCGGGCGAAAAGTTCGAGGTGCCGTTCGATACGCTGGTGATCTTCTCGACCAACTTCCACCCCAACCAGATCTTCGACAAGGCGGCGCTGAGGCGGATCTTCTTCAAGATCAAGATCGACGGGCCGAACCAGGAAAACTTCCTCAAGATCTTCGCGCTTGTTGCCAAGAAGAAGAAAATGCCGCTTGATGAACGGGCATTGTTGCACCTTCTCAAGGTCAAATATCCGACCATCAACAACGAATACGCCAATTACCAGCCGGTGTTCCTCATCGACCAGATGATCGCCATCTGCAACTTCGAGGGCATTCCCTACCAGATGACTCCCGAACTCATCGACCGTGCCTGGGCCAACATGTTTGTCAAAGAAGAGAAGATCGTCCATTGACCCGCTCCATTACCATTGCCGGCACCGGCGCCGCCGCCCCTTTCTTCGCCGAACGGCTCGCGGGCCTCGGCCATCAGGTCGCCTGCCTGCCCCGCGGCGACGCTGAGCCTGCCCGCCTCGATCTCGTGTTCCTCCTGCCGCGCGACATCATCGAATGCGAGGCGCTTCTCTTCGACGAGGCCCGCCTGGCCCGCCGCGCCGCGCCGCCCGCCGCCATCATTCTCTGCGCCACCCTCTCGCCGCGCTATGTGCGCGCCCTGCGCGCCCGGGTGCCTGCCGCCATCGTCCTGATCGACGCTCCCGTGGTCGGCACGCAGCGCCAGGTCGAGGGCGGCGTCGGCAGCTTTCTCCTCGGCGGCGAGACGGCCGCCATCGCGCCCCTTGTCCCGATGTTCGACCGGCTCGGCCGGTCGGCCGCGCGCATGGGCGGCTTCGGCGCCGGCGCCGCCGCCAAGGCGCTCCGCGACTGTTTCGCTGCCGCCACCTCGGCCATGACCCGCAGCGCGCTCGACTGGGCCTCGGCCCAGGGGATCGAGGAGGGACGCCTGATCCGCCTCCTGGAATCGACCTTCGACACCCGCGGCGCCGGCGACATCGCCGATCCGGCGGCACTGGTGGCGAATGCGCTGCCCGGCGACGACGCCGGCGTGACACTGGTGCGCAATGTCGAGAACGCACTCGATCTTGCGCTGAAGGGCGTCCACCTGACCCCGCCACGCAGCCTCGCCAAGGGCTTCAGTTCGGTGCGCAGCCGCCACCTGCACTGACCGGCTTTTTCCTTGCCCGAATACTCCGGGAGCGCGAGGGCAGAGCCCTCGCCCGCCCTGCCCTTTCAGGCCGCACCGACGCCATCGGCAACCAGCTTTACCGAGACCAGCAGAAGCGCCCAGGTCACCAGCCGGAAGAACAGCGCCTGTGGCAGGATCCTGACCAGCCGCACCCCGGCCAGCACCGACAACGCCGCGACCGGCACCAGCAGCACCGCCACCTTCAGGTTCTGCGCCGACAGCTGGCCCAGGGCCCAGTAGGGCACCAGCTTGATCGCGTTCAGCCAGGCAAAGAGGATGGTGTTGGTGCCGGCATAGACCATCTTCGGCAGGCCGAGCGGCAGGACATAGATCTGGAAGGGCGGCGCGCCGGAATGGCTGACGAAGCTGGTGAACCCGGTCAGTGCGCCCCAGCCCAGCCCCGGCGCCACCTCGGCCCGCCGCACCCGGGGCGCCGCCCCTGCCGACCACAGAAGACGCAGGGCAAACAGCGCCCCGATCAATCCGACCAGCGCCGTCACCAGCCACTCGGGCGTGATTGCCGCCGTGGCCCAACCCAGGCCCACGCCCGCCGTCACCGCGGGGATCAGGATCGCCAGCACCCGCCGGTCGAAGGCGCCGCGATAGGCCCAAAGCCCGAACAGGTCCGACACGACATAGACCGGCAAGAGCAGCCCCGCCGCCGTCACCGGCGGCAGCGCCAACGACAGGACCGGCACTCCCAGCATGCCGACAACCGGCATGCCACCCTTGCCCATGCCGACCAGCGCCGCCGCCAGCGCGGCCATCGCCCAGAAGAACCCGCCGTCCATGCCGCCCCCTGTCCCCTTCCGACCCTTAGCGCCAAGATCGGCGCTTGGACAGGGCGCAGGCCCATGCCGCGCCGCGGCGGGCTTGCACGGCGAAAGCGAACCCTTTAGTCCTTCGCGCGACATCCCATCAGCCCGGAGGACATCATGGCCAGACCGAAGATCGCGCTCATCGGCGCGGGACAGATCGGCGGGACGCTTGCGCATCTTGCCGCGATCAAGGAACTGGGGGACGTGGTCCTCTTCGACATCGCCGAGGGCACGCCGCAGGGCAAGGCGCTCGACATCGCCCAGGCCGGTCCGGCCGAGGGCTTCGACGCCGCGCTGAAGGGCGCCAACGACTATGCCGACATCAAGGGCGCCGATGTCTGCATCGTGACCGCCGGCGTGCCGCGCAAGCCGGGGATGAGCCGCGACGACCTTCTGGGCATCAACCTCAAGGTGATGAAGTCGGTCGGCGAGGGCATCAAGAAGCACGCGCCCGGCGCCTTCGTCATCTGCATCACCAACCCCCTGGACGCGATGGTCTGGGCGCTCAGGGAATTCTCGGGCCTGCCGCACAACAAGGTGGTGGGCATGGCCGGTGTCCTCGACTCGGCCCGTTTCCGCCATTTCCTCTCGGTCGAGTTCAACGTCTCGATGCGCGACGTGACCGCCTTCGTTCTCGGCGGCCACGGCGACACGATGGTGCCCTTGACCCGCTACTCGACCGTCGCCGGCATTCCGCTGCCCGATCTGGTCAAGATGGGCTGGACGACGCAGGCGAAACTCGACGCCATCGTCCAGCGCACCCGCGACGGCGGGGCGGAAATCGTCGGGCTCCTCAAGACCGGATCGGCCTTCTACGCCCCCGCCACCAGCGCCATCGAGATGGCCGAGGCCTACCTCAAGGACCAGAGGCGCCTCCTGCCCTGCGCGGCTTTCGTCAAGGGCGCCTTCGGGCTGGATGGCATGTATGTGGGCGTACCCACCATCCTCGGCGCGGGCGGGGTCGAGCGGATCGTCGACATCAAGCTGACCCCCGACGAGAACGCCATGTTCCAGAAGTCGGTCGACGCGGTCAAAGGCCTCGTTACCGCCTGCAAGGCCATCGATCCGTCGCTGGCCTGACCCATCCGACCGGACCCGCCACTGGGTCCGGTCCCTTTTCCCGACATGACGCGGCACATCTCTCCCTACCACGCCCCCGGCTTCTACGACGACGCCCTGGCGCGCGGCCGCCACCGCGACATCGTCGGTGGCCGCTGGGACGAGACCGGCCGCCTCCAGATGCAGATCCTGCGCGAGGCCGGCCTTCTGCCGCACCACCGTCTCCTCGACATCGGTTGCGGCAGCCTGCGCCTCGGCTGCAAGGCGGTGCCCTACCTGAACCCCGGCCACTACTGGGGCACCGACCTGTCGGCCGCGCTGATGCGGCGGGGGTATGAAACCGAACTCGCCGACAAGGACCGCCTGCCCCCCGGCCAGCTTGTCGAGGATAAGGACTTCGCCTTCCCCGGCATCCCCGTCGACATCGACCATGCCATCGCCTTCGCGGTCTTCACCCACCTGCCCGCCGCCCATCTCGGCCGCGCGCTCATCCGCCTGCGCGCCCGCTTTCCGCGCCTGCAACGGTTCCTCTTCACGGTATTCCTGGCCGACGCAGCCCGGGCGCAGGAAGCGATCCGCCAGCCCGACGGGGTCGTGACCCACCCCGACCGGCCGCCCTACCATGTCCAAGCGCAGGACGTCGCCGCCCTTGCCCAGAGCGCGGGCTTTGCCGCCCGCCCCCTGCCCGGCCGCCTGCCGCGCGGCCAGATCCTGTGGGAGGCGATCCCCGCCTGATCCGCGCCCGCCGGTTGACTCTGCCGCCCCGCCCGTCCCAGATCGGGGGTGACAGAGGAGAGAGAGATGACCGCCCCCTTCGACGCCGAACTGGAAAGCCGCCTGACCCGCTACTGCGCCGTCGACACGCAAAGCGACGAGACCTCGGACAGCGCCCCGTCGACCGCCCGCCAGCTCGACCTCCAGCGCCTCCTCCTGCGCGAGCTGGCCGAGATCGGCGCCGCCGACGTGCGGCTGACCGACTATGGCGCGGTCCTCGCCACCATCCCCGCGACCGCCCCCGGCCCGACCATCGGCTTTTTCGCCCATGTCGATACCGCCCCCCAGTTCAACGCCACCGACGTGAAGCCCCGCGTCGTCCGCCGCTACAACGGCGGCGCGATCACCTTTCCCGACAATCCCGCCCTCACCCTCTCGCCCGAGGTCTCGCCCTACCTGGCCGGCAAGGTCGGCCAGGACATCGTCACCGCCTCGGGCACCACGCTTCTTGGCGCCGACGACAAGGCCGGGGTCGCGGTGATCATGACGGCCGCCCGCCACCTGATCGCCAACCCCGCCATCGCCCACGGCCCGATCCGCATCGCCTTCACCCCCGACGAGGAAATCGGCCGAGGCGTGGACGCGCGCCTGCCCGCCGACCTCGGCGCCGACTTCGCCTATACGTTCGACGGCGCCGGGCTGGGCGAGATCGAGTATGAAAGCTTTTCCGCCGACGGCGCCGCCGTCACCATCACCGGCGTCTCGGCCCATCCCGGCACCGCGAAAGGCAAGATGGTCAACGCGCTCCACCTTGCCGCGAAGATCGTCGCCACCCTGCCGCAGGCGACGATGACGCCCGAGACGACCGAGGGCCGCGACGGGTTCCTGCATGTCTACGAGCTGAAGGGCACCGCTGCCGAGGCCACGCTGAAATTCATCCTCCGCGACTTCGAACGGGACGGGCTCCAGGCCAAGGGCGATCTTCTCCGTCAGGTCTGCGCCGCCATCGCCGCGACCGAGCCCCGCGCCGTGATCGACTGCACCATCCGCCCCCAGTACCGCAACATGCGCTACTGGCTGGAAAAGGACATGCGCCCCGTCGAGCTTGCCCGCGCCGCCTGCCGCGACCTCGGGATCGAACCGGTCTCGGTGCCGATCCGCGGCGGCACCGACGGCTCGCGCCTGACCGAGATGGGCGTGCCCTGCCCGAACCTCTTCACCGGGATGCAGGAGATCCACGGCCCCCTCGAATGGATCAGCGTGCAGGACATGGCCCGGGCCGCCGATCTGTGCCTGAGCATCGTCCGGCGCGCCGCCACCGCCTGAGTCGCATCCTCGCGCTTTGTGATCACGCGCAAAAAATGCGTGATCACAAACGCCACTTTTTTCGGCCCGCGCCGCCCCGTAACGCATTTATCGTTTTGACACGCCCCCGCTCTATGTCATGCCGCCAGTCAGGCAGTGACCAGCACGGGACGGACCCCCATGAACATCCACGAATATCAGGCCAAGGCCCTCTTGCGCGCCTACGGGGCGCCGGTTTCCGATGGCCGCGTGGTGCTGAAGGCAGAGGATGCCAAGACCGCGGCGGGCGAGCTTGACGGCCCGATCTGGGTGGTCAAGTCGCAGATCCACGCCGGCGGCCGCGGCAAGGGCCATTTCAAGGAGGCCGAGGCCGGCGACAAGGGCGGGGTCCGCATCGCCCGCTCGGTCTCCGAGGCCGCCGAACTCGCCCGCCAAATGCTGGGTCGCACCCTCGTCACCCACCAGACCGGCCCCGCCGGCAAGCAGGTCAACCGCATCTATATCGAGGACGGCTCCGACATCGCCCGCGAACTTTACCTCGCGCTCCTCGTCGACCGCCAGACCAGCCGCATCTCCTTCGTCTGCTCGACCGAGGGCGGCATGGACATCGAACAGGTTGCCCACGACACGCCGGAAAAGATCCTGTCGTTCTCTGTCGACCCCGCCACCGGCCTTTCCGACTTCCACGGCCGCCGCGTCGCCTTCGCCCTTGGCCTCGAAGGCGCGCAGGTCAAGCAGTGCGTCGCCCTCATCAAGACCCTCTACCGGCTCTTCGTCGAAAAGGACATGGAGATGCTGGAGATCAACCCACTGGTCCTCACCAAGGACGGCGCGGTCAAGTGCCTCGACGCCAAGATGGGCTTCGACGGCAACGCCCTCTACCGCCACCCCGACATCCTGGCGCTGCGGGACGAGACCGAGGAAGACCCCAAGGAACTCGCGGCCAGCAAATTCGACCTGAACTATATCGCGCTTGATGGCGAGATCGGCTGCATGGTCAACGGCGCCGGCCTTGCCATGGCGACGATGGACATCATCAAGCTTTACGGCGCAGAACCGGCCAACTTCCTCGACGTCGGCGGCGGGGCGACCAAGGAGAAGGTGACCGAAGCCTTCAAGATCATCACCTCGGACCCGAACGTGAAGGGCATCCTGGTCAACATCTTCGGCGGCATCATGCGCTGCGACATCATCGCCGAAGGCATCATCGCCGCGGTGAAGGAAGTCGGCCTCAAGGTGCCGCTGGTGGTGCGGCTGGAAGGGACGAACGTCGAACTCGGGAAAGAGATCATCAAGAACTCCGGCCTGAACGTGATCGCAGCGGACGACCTGAAGGACGGCGCGCAGAAGATCGTCAAGGCGGTACGGGGGTAATCCGTTGTTCTGGAGAGCCCCTCATTGGCACTATTTGTTGGTGGTGTTTGCCTGCCTAGCTGTCATTGCACCAACCGCAGGACGTGCGGGTGACGAACTCGAGGAAGAGGGCGAAAACATCTTTCTTGGCACCATGCTCCAAGAATTTTGCGTCGATACCTTTCCGCGCTTTGCCAAGGCTGCATCGGTCATTGATTCCGCGCCCTACTTCAAGCGGCGGGCGGGCCAACTTGTGTGGGATCACCAGAAGCTTGCCGTGACGATGGCGCTTTTCCGAGTGGGCAAGAGACCCGCCTGCGTCATGCAGATAACGGCCAGACGCTGGGTGGAAGGCACATGGGCCGATTTCGCGGTGCCCGCCTTCGGCAAGACATGGGACAGCGATCAGACAATCATTGATCTGGGGAAAGGTCACCCCGGAGACTATGACGATCAGCATATGGTGGTGCGCTTCCCAACACACCAACTGTTTCGTTTCGACGCAGATCAACGCGAAGATGGTCGGTGGACCTACAAAATCTATCTCATTGCTGCCAATTAGCCCAACAGGAGTTGAGCATGTCCGTCCTCGTCAACAAGAACACCCGCGTCATCTGCCAGGGGATCACCGGCAGCCAGGGCACTTTCCACACCGAACAGGCGATCGCCTACGGCACGAAGATGGTCGGAGGCGTCACCCCCGGCAAGGGCGGCACCACGCACCTGAACCTGCCGGTCTTCGACAGCGTGCATGAGGCGATGGCGAAAACCGGCGCCGACGCCTCGGTCATCTACGTCCCCCCGCCCTTCGCCGCCGATTCCATTCTGGAAGCCATCGACGCCGAAATCCCGCTGGTGGTCTGCATCACCGAGGGGATCCCGGTCCTCGACATGATGAAGGTCAAGCGCGCGCTCCTCAATTCGAAGACCCGGCTGATCGGCCCGAACTGCCCCGGCGTCATCACCCCCGGCGCCTGCAAGATCGGCATCATGCCCGGCCATATCCACAAACGCGGCTCGGTCGGCGTGGTCAGCCGTTCGGGCACGCTGACCTACGAGGCGGTCAAGCAGACCTCGGACCTCGGCCTCGGCCAGTCCTCGGCGGTGGGCATCGGCGGCGACCCGATCAAGGGCACCGAACATATCGACGTCTTGGAGATGTTCCTGGCCGACCCCGAAACCAAATCCATCATCATGATCGGCGAGATCGGCGGCTCGGCCGAGGAAGAGGCCGCCCAGTTCCTCGCCGACGAGAGGAAACGCGGCCGCTGGAAGCCCACCGCCGGCTTCATCGCCGGCCGCACCGCGCCCAAGGGCCGCCGCATGGGCCACGCCGGCGCCATCGTCGCCGGCGGCAAGGGCGACGCGGAGAGCAAGATCGCGGCGATGAAGGCCGCCGGCATCGTCGTCGCCGACAGCCCGGCGGGCCTGGGCGAGGCGGTGATGAAGGCGATCGGGTGATAGAGATGGGTCCAGGAGCCGCCCTTGCAACTTCGATCCGGCGCGCGTTCCAGTTTTCGGGGCGCGCCACCCGGTCCGAGTTTTGGTGGACCTGGCTCATCCTTTACTTCGTTGGGATTCAAATCCGCATGTACCGGGGCCTGCAGCCGACCGGCTCGCGTGAAGAGTCCCTCCTGACCGTCGCGCTTTGCCTCGTCGCGCTGCCAATGATCGCTGTCGGCACGCGAAGGTTGGCCGATGCAGGCTTCTGGCGTTGGCTTTTCGTGTTGACCGTTGCACTCGGAACTGCAACGCAGCTTGCCTACATGTTCGCCATGCCATCGCCCTCCGACTTCGCAATGATGACCATCATGGCCGAGCGAAATGACGTAGACCTCCCGATGACCGGCTATGAGCTTCAGAGCGTCATGCGGACAGTTCGCAATGACATTCTGCCCTGGTCGTCACGGATATGCGCCATTGCCTGCCTGATCCTCGCCGCATTCCCGTCGCGCCGTGTCGACCTTCAGCCAGGACAAAGTGCCTCCGAGGCCACCCGATGACACAGCACTCCAAATCTCGTCCAGCGGAGATGGCGCTGACCCTGCTGGCGCAGGGACGGACCTCTCTTTCCTCCTGCACTCCTACGGTCCCAACCCCCTTGAGGTGACCCCATGACCGACCATCCCCAGAACGACCAGTTCCACGCCTCCTCCTTCCTGCAGGGTGCGAACGCCGGCTATGTCGAACAGATGTATGCCCGCTTCGCCGCCGACCCGCAGGCGGTCGACGCCACCTGGGCCGCCTTCTTCCGCTCGCTCGGCGACAGTGAACGCGACGTGCGGCGCGAGGCGCAGGGGGCGTCCTGGGACCGGCCCGACTGGCCGCCGCAGCCCGCCGACGACCTGACCGCGGCCCTGACCGGCGAATGGGCGCCGGACCCGAAGGCCGCCGCCGACAAGATCCGCGCCAAGGCGGCCGAGGCCGGGGTCACGATCACCGACGAGCAGATGAAGCGCGCCGTCCTCGACAGCTTGCGCGCGCTGATGCTGATCCGCGCCTACCGCATCCGCGGCCACCTCGCCGCCGACCTCGACCCCCTGGGCCTCGCCGAGCGCGGCCACCACCCCGAGCTTGACCCCGCCTCCTACGGCTTCACCGAGGCCGACATGGACCGGCCGATCTTCATCGACATGGTGCTCGGCCTCGAACATGCCTCGCTGCGCGAGATCGTCGAGATCGTCCGGCGCACCTACTGCGGAACCTTCGCGCTCCAGTACATGCACATCTCGGACCCGGCCCAGTCCTCGTGGCTGAAGGAGCGGATCGAAGGCTACGGCAAGGAGATCACCTTCACCCGCGAGGGGCGCCGCGCCATCCTGAACAAGCTGGTCGAGGCCGAAGGGTTCGAGAAGTTCCTGCACGTCAAATACACCGGCACCAAGCGCTTCGGCCTTGATGGCGGCGAGGCGCTGATCCCGGCGATGGAACAGATCGTCAAGCGCGGCGGCGCGCTCGGCGTCAAGGAAGTGGTGATCGGGATGCCCCACCGCGGGCGGCTGAACATCCTCGCGAACGTCATGCAGAAACCCTACCGGGCGATCTTCAACGAGTTCCAGGGCGGCAGCTTCAAGCCCGACTCGGTCGATGGTTCGGGCGACGTGAAATACCACCTCGGTGCTTCGTCGGACCGCACCTTCGACGACAACACCGTGCACCTGTCGCTGACCGCCAACCCCAGCCACCTCGAGGCGGTCAATCCCGTCGTCCTCGGCAAGGTCCGCGCCAAGCAGGACCAGATGAACGACCAGGCCGAACGCGCCGCCGTGCTGCCGATCCTCCTGCATGGCGATGCGGCCTTTGCCGGCCAGGGGGTGGTGGCCGAGTGCTTCGGCCTGTCGGGCCTCAAGGGCCACCGCACCGGCGGCACCATGCACATCGTGGTCAACAACCAGATCGGCTTCACCACCGCGCCCTCCTACTCGCGCTCGTCCCCCTATCCGACCGACATCGCCCTGATGGTCGAGGCGCCGATCTTCCATGTGAACGGCGACGACCCCGAGGCCGTGGTCCATGCCGCCAAGGTCGCCACCGAGTTCCGCCAGAAGTTCCACAAGGACGTGGTCATCGACATCTTCTGCTACCGCCGCTTCGGGCACAACGAAGGCGACGAGCCGATGTTCACCAACCCGGCGATGTATGCCCGCATCCGCAAGCAGAAGACCACGCTCCAGCTCTACACCGAACGGCTGGTCGCCGACGGGCTGATCCCCGAAGGCGAGATCGAGGACATGAAGGCCGCCTTCCAGGCCCGGCTGAATCAGGATTTCGAGGTCGCCAAGGACTACAAGCCCAACAAGGCCGACTGGCTCGACGGCCGCTGGGGCCGGATGAAGACCAAGGATCTCGACAACTACCAGCGCGGCGAGACCTGGATCAAGCCCGAGACCCTGGCCGAGGTCGGCGCGGCGCTGACCCGGGTGCCCGACGGCTTCGACCTGCACAAGACCGTGGCCCGCCTGCTCGAGGCCAAGCGCCACATGTTCGCCACCGGCAAGGGTTTCGACTGGGCCACCGCCGAGGCCCTGGCCTTCGGCTCGCTCCTGACCGAGGGATTCCCGGTGCGCCTCTCGGGCCAGGACTGCATCCGTGGCACCTTCAGCCAGCGTCATTCCGCCTTCGTCGACCAGACGACCGAGGAGCGCTATTTCCCGCTGAACCACATCCGCCCCGGACAGGCGCGCTATGAAGGCATCGACTCGATGCTGTCGGAATATGCGGTCCTCGGCTTCGAATACGGCTATTCACTGTCCGAACCGAACGCGCTGACCCTGTGGGAGGCGCAGTTCGGCGACTTCGCCAACGGCGCGCAGATCATGTTCGACCAGTTCATCAACTCGGGCGAATCGAAATGGCTGCGCATGTCGGGCCTCGTCTGCCTGCTGCCGCACGGGTTCGAGGGGCAGGGCCCGGAACATTCCTCGGCGCGGCTCGAACGCTTCCTGCAGATGTCCGCCCATGACAACTGGATCGTCGCCAACTGCACGACGCCGTCGAACTATTTCCACGCGCTGCGCCGCCAGATGCACCGCGACTTCCGCAAACCCCTGATCCTGATGACGCCGAAGTCGCTTCTGCGCCATCCGATGTGCGTCTCGGACGCCGAGGACTTCACCGAGGGCAGCTATTTCCACCGCGTCCTTTGGGACGACGCGCAGAAGGGCCATTCCAGCCTGAAGCTGAAGCCCGACGCGCAGATCAAGCGGGTCGTCCTCTGTTCGGGCAAGGTCTACTTCGACCTCCTGGCCGAACGCGACGCGCGCGGGCAGGACGACACCTATCTGCTGCGCATCGAACAGCTTTACCCGACCCCCGGCCGCTCGCTCAGGGCGGAACTGAGCCGCTTCCTGCAGGCCGAATGGGTCTGGTGCCAGGAAGAGCCGCGCAACCAGGGCGCCTGGTTCCACATCGAGCCGGAACTGGAGCTGATCCTGACCGAGCTTGGCGCCAGGCACAAACGCGCCCGCTATGCCGGCCGCGTCGCCTCGGCCTCGCCCGCGACCGGGCTCGCCTCGAAGCACAAGCATGAACAGGAAACCCTAGTCAAAGAGGCCCTGGGCTGAGGCCCGGTCTTTCAGGAGCGTATGATGACTGACGTTATGGTCCCCACCCTTGGCGAAAGCGTGACCGAGGCCACCGTCTCGACCTGGTTCAAGAAGGTCGGCGATGCGGTCAAGGCCGACGAGATGCTGTGCGAACTGGAAACCGACAAGGTGTCGGTCGAGGTGCCATCGCCGGTCGCCGGCGTCCTTGCCGAAATCCTCGCGCCCGAAGGCGCGACCGTCGATCCGAAGGCCCGCCTCGCGATCATCACCGAAGGCGCCGCCGCCCCCGCCAAGGCACCCGCGGCCCCGGCCGCGGCCCCCGCGCCCGCCCCTGCCGCCCCGGCGAAGGCCAGGGATGTCGAGGACGCTCCCGCCGCCAAGAAGGCGATGGCCGAGGCCGGGCTTTCCCGCGATCAGGTCCAGCCCTCGGGCCGCGACGGACGGGTGATGAAGGAGGACGTGGCCCGCGCCGTCGCGGGGCAAGCCGCCGCCGCGCCCGCCGCCGCCTCGGCCATTCCCGCCCCCGCCGCCGCGCCCCGCGCCCCGGTCCCGGCCGAGGACGCCGCGCGCGAGGAACGGGTCAAGATGACCCGCCTCCGCGCCACCATCGCCAAGCGGCTCAAGGACGCGCAGAACACCGCCGCGATGCTGACGACCTACAACGAGGTCGACATGTCGGGCATCATGGCGCTGCGCAACGAGTACAAGGACCAGTTCGAGAAGAAGCACGGCGTCAAGCTCGGCTTCATGTCCTTCTTCGTCAAGGCCTGCTGCCACGCGCTGAAGGAAGTGCCCGAGGTCAACGCCGAAATCGACGGCGGCGACGTGGTCTACAAGAACTTCGTCCACATGGGCGTCGCCGTCGGCACCCCCTCGGGCCTCGTCGTCCCGGTGGTGCGCGACGCCGACGTGATGGGCTTCGCCGCGATCGAGAAGAAGATCGCCGAACTGGGCCTCCGCGCCCGCGACGGCAAGCTCAGCATGGCCGAGATGCAGGGCGGCAGCTTCACCATCTCGAACGGCGGCGTCTACGGCAGCCTGATGTCCGCGCCGATCCTCAACCCGCCGCAGTCGGGCATCCTCGGCATGCACAAGATCCAGGACCGCCCGGTGGTGGTCGCCGGCCAGATCGTGGTGCGGCCGATGATGTATCTGGCACTGAGCTACGACCACCGGATCGTCGACGGCAAGGGCGCGGTCACGTTCCTGGTGCGGGTCAAGGAGGCGCTGGAGGATCCGAGACGGTTGCTGATGGATTTGTGATCGTTGCTCTCGGCGAGGAGATATTCCTATGGCGTTCAGGATAACAGACTCGTTCGTTGGTGCGGTGCTGGGCGCAGCCATTACGTCGTTGGTCGGGCCAGCAATCTCAGACTGGTATAAAGATCGGTTTGTCCGGGACAGCAACTGGGAAGGCGACTGGAAAGCAATCGCCTGCACTCCGAACAGTAGCTCCAACTGGAACATAAACTTCACACAGAAACGAAACTTGGTAAGCGGTATGTTCGCGAGCGTAGACGGCAACACAAGCAACGGCCTCGGGTTATTTCTTGGCGAAGTAAAAGGTAGAGTCTTTAGCGGAACTTGGGCGCAGCTTTCAAACCGTACGCCGCACGGTGGACCCTTTATTTTTGGCCTCGGGTCGGACGGTCAGTCGTTCTTTGGAAATTACACTGACGAAAGCAACAAGATTCAGAGCGTCTGGCTCGGAAGCCAGGGTGAACGTCCGACATGCGGCCAATAGCAAGCAGCAGTGTAGCTCCGCTCCACGCCCCGGCGGAGGTCAGGGCTTCGCTCTGTCGCGCCCGGCGCGGTGAGGCCCCCGGGCCTAGCCTAGGAGTGATGGGTTGAGGAACTTAGCCATACTTGTTTTGCTGGGGCTACTTTTTTGGTTCGGAAAAGCCATCGTTCGCCTCGAGAACTACCACTACGCTTCACAGATCGGCATGTGCGGCAATATTGATTTGGCTCGGCTCGTTGAACGCGACAAATGCCTGAACAGCATAGAAACGCGGACCAGCGCATTTTGGCACCTCTACTACGCGTTGCTAAGCCCATGACCCCCGAACTCATCGCCGTCGCCGGTCCTATGCAGTCAATGTAGGGTGCGCATGCTTTCCGCATCCTGTCTCCCGAGGAACCCCATGCACCTGATCGTCCGCTTCCCCCCCGCCCCCTACCCGGCCTGGAAAGCCGACTTCGACGCCCATGCCGAAGACCGCGACCAGTCCGGCCTCGGCCTTCTGCAACTCTGGCGCTCCGCCGACGCCCCCGACCGGGCCCTGGCGCTGTTCGAGGTTCATGACCGCGCCGCCGCCCAGGGCTGGCTTGATCGCCAGCAGGCGCTCCACGGCGCCATCGACGCCGATTTCGTGAGACCCGCATGACATCAGAGCTGACCGTCCTCGCCCTCGCCGGCCTGTTGCAGGCCGTCCAGATCGCGCTTTTTGCCACCGCGGCCAACCGCGACCTCGGCCCCGGCTACACCATGTCGGCGCGCGACCGGCCGCCGTCGCGGCAACTCTCGACCCTCGCCGGGCGCCTGCAACGGGCGATGAACAACCATTTCGAGGGGCTGATCCTCTTCACCCTCGGCGTCCTCGTCGTCACGCTCTCGGGCCGGTCCTCTCCCCTCACCCATGCCGCCGCCTGGGCCTACCTCGGCGCCCGCCTCCTCTACGTCCCCGCCTATGCCCTGGGCCTGCGCCCCTGGCGCTCGGCGATCTGGGGCGCGGGCTTCGCCGCCACGCTGACCATGATCGCCGCGGCCCTCGTCTGACCACCCGCATTGCCAAAAACCACGCACAACGCCTACGTTTGCCATAGATTGAGATCCGAAGGACCAGACCCATGCCCAGCTTTGACGTCATCATCATCGGCGCCGGCCCCGGCGGCTATGTCTGCGCCATCCGCTGCGCCCAGCTTGGCCTGAAAACCGCCGTGGTCGAAGGCCGCGACACGCTCGGCGGCACCTGCCTGAACGTGGGCTGCATCCCATCGAAGGCGCTTCTCCACGCCAGCCACTCGCTGCACGAGGCCGAGGCGAACTTCGCCAAGATGGGGCTGATCGGCGCGCCGCCCGCCGTCGACTGGGCGCAGATGCAGGCCTACAAGGCCGATGTCGTGGCGACCAACACCAAGGGCATCGAATTCCTGTTCAAGAAGAACAAGATAACCTGGATCAAGGGCTGGGGATCGGTCCCGGCCCCCGGCCAGGTCAAGGTCGGCGACGAGGTGCACGAGGCGAAATTCATCGTCATCGCCACCGGGTCGGAACCCTCGGCCCTGCCCGGCGTCACGGTCGACGAAAAGGTGGTCGTCACTTCGACCGGGGCGCTGGCGCTCGACCGGATTCCGCAGAAACTGGTGGTGATCGGGGCGGGCGTCATCGGGCTGGAACTGGGCTCGGTCTATGCGCGCCTCGGCGCCGAGGTCACGGTCGTCGAATACCTCGACGCGATCACCCCCGGCATGGACGGCGAAGTCGCCAAGACCCTGGAAAGAATCCTGAAGAAACAGGGGCTCAAATTCATCCTCGGCGCCGCGGTGCAAGACGTCTCCGTCACCGGCGGCACCGCGTCGGTGCGCTACAAGCTGCGCAAGAACGACAAGGAGGACATGCTGTCCGCCGACTGCGTGCTGGTCGCCACCGGCCGGCGGTCCTTCACCGATGGCCTTGGCCTTGCCGCCCTGGGCGTGGAACTGACCCCGCGCGGACAGGTCAGGACCGACAGCCATTTCGCCACCAGCATCAACGGCCTATACGCCATCGGCGACGCGATCGAAGGGCCGATGCTGGCGCACAAGGCCGAGGACGAAGGCATGGCGCTGGCCGAACTCCTCGCCGGCCGGGCCGGGCACGTCAACTATTCGGTCATCCCCGGCGTGATCTACACCACGCCCGAGGTGGCCAGCGTCGGCCAGACCGAGGAACAGCTGAAGGACGAGGGCCGCGCGTACAAGGCCGGCAAATTCCCGTTCATGGGCAATGCGCGGGCCAAGGCGGTGTTCCAGGGCGAGGGCTTCGTGAAACTGCTGGCCGACGCCGAAACCGACCGGGTGCTCGGCGCCCACATCATCGGCCCGGCGGCGGGCGAACTGATCCACGAGATCTGCGTGGCGATGGAATTCGGCGCCAGCGCGCAGGACGTGGCCCTGACCTGTCACGCCCACCCGACCTTTTCGGAAGCCGTGCGCGAGGCCGCGCTCGCCTGCGGCGACGGCGCGATCCACGCCTGAGGGCGCAAAAAAGGGCGCCGGGAATCGCCCCGGCGCCCTGCGCTGCAACGGGCCGTCAGTGCTGCGGCTGGATGAACGTGCCGTTGCGCAGGTCACTCATCGCCTGCACCAGTTCCTCGCGCGTGTTCATCACGATCGGCCCGTGCCAGGCCACCGGCTCCTCGAGCGGCGCGCCCGAGATCAGCAGGAAGCGGATCCCCTGATCGCCCGCCTGCACCGTCACCTCGTCGCCCGAGCCGAACCGGATCAGGGTGCGGTTGCCGGACATGTCGCGGATATTGACATCCCGGCCCATCACTTCCTTCTCCAGCCGCACGCCCTGCGGCCGGCTGGCGTCGGCGAACCGGCCCGCCCCTTCGAACACATAGGCAAAGGCGCGGCGGTAAGTATCGACGCGGAAGGCCTTTTTCACCCCCGCCGGGACAAAGATGTCCAGATACTGCGGATCGCCCGCCGTGCCCTCGACCGGGCCGGACTTGCCCCAGAAGTTGCCGATCACCACCTTCACGCGGGTGCCGTCGTCGTCGATCACCTCGGGGATGTCAGCCGATTTGACATCCTGATAGCGCGGTGCCGTCATCTTCAGCCGCGCGGGCAGGTTGGCCCAGAGCTGGAACCCGTGCATCTGGCCCACGGCGTTGCCCTGCGGCATTTCCTGATGCAGGATGCCCGACCCCGCCGTCATCCATTGCAGGTCGCCCGCGCCAAGCGTGCCGCGGTTGCCAAGGCTGTCGCCATGCTCGACGGTGCCCGCCAGCACATAGGTGATCGTCTCGATCCCCCGGTGCGGATGCCAGGGAAAGCCGGCGCGGTAGTCGCGCGGATCGTCATTGCGGAAATCGTCGAACAGCAGGAACGGGTCAAGCTCGGTCGGATCGGCAAAGCCGAAGGCGCGGTGCAGCTTCACCCCCGCCCCCTCACGGGTCTGGACGGCCGAGCGGGATTCAAGAACCGGACGAATGGACATGATGGTCTCCCTTCTGGGTGCTGCCCGGACATGTGGGAACGCCCCCGCCCCGTGCCAATGGTCTGCGGCGCACAAGCGTTGTGCGCCCCGTTCAGCCCAGCAGATGGCGCAGCCCCTGGGTCACGTCGGTGCGCACCGCCAGCCGCAGGCCCGGCTCGTCCCCCGCCTTCAGCGCCGCAAGGATCAGCCGGTGGTGCTGGGGCGGCTCACGCCGGTCAATCCGGGCGTAGAGATTTCGCATCGTCGGGCCAAGCTGCAGCCAGACGGTCTCGACCACCGCAAGGATCGCCGGCGCCTGGGCGCGCAGGTAAAGCAGGCGGTGGAACTCGAGGTTCGAGCGCACATAGGCCACCGCGTCGCGCCGGAGCGCCGCCTCGCGGTTGGCGACGTCGATGGCCTGCATCCGCTCGATCAGGGCCATGTGGGCGCGCGGCAGCGCCCGGCTGGCCAGCTCGGGCTCGAGCAGGGCGCGCAGCGCTGCCAGTTCCTCGATCCGGTCGGCGCTCAGTTCCGGCGTCGACACTCGCCCCGAGGCCGAAATCGTCAGGGCCCCCTCGGCCGACAGCCGGCGAAAGGCCTCGCGCACCGGGGTCATCGACAGGCCGCTGTCCGCCCCGGTGCCGCGCAGCGTCAGGGGATGGCCGGGCGGCAGTTCGCCATGCATGATCTGCTGGCGCAGCTGCCGGTAAAGCCGCTCGTGGGACGAGGGGCCGGAGTCCTTGGGGCGTCGGGCCGGGCCGGTCATGGCGTGGCGAAACGATAGCGGTGCAGATCGTGGCCCGACCCCTTCAGCCAGCGCCGGTGCGCCTCGTAGTCCGGCATCAGCCGGCGCACCACCGACCAGAAGGCCGGCGAATGGTTCATCTCGACCAGATGCGCGACCTCGTGGGCGGCGACATAGTCCAGAACCTCGCGCGGGGCCATGATCAGCCGCCAGGAATACATCAGCCGCCCGTCGGCAGAGCACGAGCCCCACCGCGACCGGGTATCGCGCAGCGTCACGCCGCCGTGGCTGCGCCCCGCGAGTCTGGCGAAATGGTCCGACGCCTCCTGCAGCCGCACCCGCGCCCGAAGCCGCAGGAAAGCCTCGGCCCGGACCGGCGCCCGCGCCTCGCCGGGGGGCAGCAACAACTGATCGCCCGCCAGCATCGGCGCCCGGACCGCCCCCACGGCCAACGTGACCGGCCGCCCCTCGAACGGCAGGACGGATCCGACGCCCACGACCGCGGGCAACGGCGTCCGCTGAAGCGCCTGACGGATCCAGCCCACCTGCGACCGCGCGAACGCCAGCGCCTCGCTTTCGCGGGCGCGCTCGGGCATCGACAGGGTCACCCGCCCGTCCAGCCGCGAGACGCGCAGCGAAAAGCGCCGCGCCCGTGCCGCGCGCCGCAGAATCAGTTCCACCGGCGGATCGCCGTCAAGCCAGCGCTGCATGGGTCTCCCTTTCGGCGCGCATGATGGCCGCTTTCGCCGGCGGCGGAAAGGGCAAAGCCGCGCCCGCGTGCACCGCGGCAAAAGCCTTTGACAGCCCCGGCGACTTGTGGCAGTTGGCTGCGACTCTGACATAGACGTGCATCGGACGGAGATTTCCATGCCCAAGGACGAATGGGGCGCCAAGCGCCTCTGCCCGCATTGCGCCAGCCGCTTCTACGACCTGCGGCGCGACCCGATGACCTGCCCCGAATGCGGACACAGCTTCTCGGCCGAAAGCCTGATGGTGAACCGCGGGCGGACGTTGATCGCCGAGAAGTCGGCGGTCAAGGAACGCGACATCGACCTCGACGATCTGGCCGAAGAGACCGACATCGACGCCGAGGGCGGCGATGTCGAGCTGGACGACGACCTGCTCGAGGATGACGAGGACGACAATGTCTCGCTCGACGAGATCGCCGACGTGGGATCGGGCGACGACGAGGGCTGAGCCACGCCCCTCGTTCACCGGCATTTGACAAGGCGCCGCCCCCCGCGGCGCCTTTGACGTCTCGGGGGCGGCGCATGGGCCGCCGCAGCCGGCGAAAGGCCCGAATTTTCCCCTTGCACCCCCCGCCCGCCTTGCCTATACGGACCCCCACGCGGGCGGCGGCACCAGCCAATGCCCGGACCTCCGGTGGGGCCATAGCTCAGTTGGGAGAGCGCTTGAATGGCATTCAAGAGGTCAGGGGTTCGACTCCCCTTGGCTCCACCAAATCACCTCTCCTCACACAACCTCAATAGGTCAGCATCAGCCGGTCGCTGACCAGTTCGCCTTCCAGCGTCTGCCCGCCCATCTGGAAGCGTCTCAGCATCGAGCGGCCGAGGTTGACGCGTTCCTCGCGCGGGAAAAGGCCCTGCGGGAAGGCGATGGGGCATTCGGCGTCCCCTGATTTCTTGCTGCCGTCGATGCTCAGCGCGACGCTCACGCCGCGCGCCTTGCAGGCCTCGATCTCGGCCCACAGATCCTCGAGCCGGAAGGACTGCGCGCCGTAGAGGATCGTCTGCGAGAAGCTGTAGGGCGGGTCGCAATAGACGAGGTCGCCGGGGCGGGCGCGGGCCATCGCCTCGCGGTAGTCCAGCCGGGCGAACTCGGCCCCGGCCAGGCGCGCTGTCCACAGGTCGACCCGCCGCGCGAAACTTCGGGCGGGCATCGGTTCGTGCGCGCCGATGGGCGTGGACATAAGGCCGTCGCGGCGACGGAAACGCACCACCCCGCCATAGCAGGCGCGGCAGAGGAACAGGAAGTCGGCCCCGTTTGGCGCGGCGTTGTAGCGGGCCTTGACCGCCTCGTAGCGCTCGACCCGGTCGCCCGCGCGGTAGAAGGCCAGGCGTTCGGCATACCAGTCCTTGACCAGGCCGGGATCGCACCGCAGGGCCTGCCAGATCTCGACCAGGGGCGCGAAGATGTCCGAGCCGAGGGCACGGGGCGGCGCCAGCACGGCCATCACCCCGGCCGATCCCAGGAACGGCTCGTGATAGGTACCGAACTGCCTCGGAAAGCGGGCGATGATCTCGTGGGCGAACTTCTGCTTGCTGCCCACCCATTTCAGGAGCTGGCTCTTGAACGGCGCCGCCGGGCGCAAGGGCTCGACCCTCTGGTCCATCGCCTCGCCGTCCCTACCAGCGCAGCGCGGCAATGGCGTCGTGCTTGACGCCGCGATGGATGATCCGGCTGGCGCCCCAGCTGTCGATGACCTCGCGCCCCTCGGCGCCGCGCCGGCGGCGGACATCCATGAGAAGCCCCTTGCTCACATGGCTGCGGACAAAGTCGACGTAGGTGGCGACCGGATAGTGAAAGCCGCAGGACAAAAGGCTTATCGCCATCTCGACCCTGGGCGCGCGGGCCAGGTCCTGCTTGCCCGGGTTGATGGTGGTGATCGCCGCATCCGGCACGCCATTGGCAGTCAGGAAGGCGCGGGCGGTGGCGAGGTTGCTGTAGCCCGCGCCCTTCTCGCGGTACATGAAATAGATCTCGCCGGTTTCCTCGATGTCGATCAG
This sequence comes from Pseudomonadota bacterium, assembly GCA_018240425.1. Classification (GTDB taxonomy): domain Bacteria; phylum Pseudomonadota; class Alphaproteobacteria; order Rhodobacterales; family Rhodobacteraceae; genus TMP-24. The sequence goes on from JAFEFU010000071.1 coordinate 186,730, forward strand.
CGCCAGCTTGCAGCCATACCGGCGATGGATCAGCAGGTCGATGAAGGCATAGCCGCACCCGATGTCGGCCAGACTTTTCGGGCGGATCTTCTCGAAGGCCGGCAGGATCGCATCGAAATTGCGCTCGACCTCGCCCATGACGAAACCGGTGATCCGGGTGCGCAGCCGCTCGAACGCCGGCCCTTCCTCGCCCACGTCGGCAAGCCGGGCCTGCATCTCGGTGGTCTCGGGGTAGGTGCGCTGGTGGCAGAGGTTCACGAGGTCGGCCCGGCTGAACATCGAGACGTCGAGGGCGGGCGGGGGTTTGTCCAGCGGCACGGGCGGAACTCCTGGCTTGGCGGGTGTCGGGCGCTGGCGGACGTTAGCCGCGGCCCCCGCCCCGGACAAGTCCGATCGCCCGGATCAGGGCGACCAGACGAGCGAGGCCCAGACCGTTCCGGCCCCGAAGGCCGACAGAAGCACCGGCCCTACCGGCGGCGCACCCCGCGCATGGGCGAGCGACAGGGACAGGGGAATGGTCGCCGCCGACGAATTGCCGAACTCCGCCAGCGAGCCGATCAGCCGCGCACGCCCGAGGCCCAGCCGTTCGCCCACGGCCCGCACGATGCGGGCGTTGGCCTGATGGGGCACCCAGGTGGCGATCTCGTCGGCACGCAGGCCCGCCGAACGCAGCGCCCGCTGGCCCGATCCCACCATGCCCTCGACCGCCGCGGCAAAGACCGCCGGCCCGTCGGGCATGGCCATGCGGGTTTCGGCCGGGTCCATCGCTGGCGCCCAGGGCCGGCGCGAGCCGCCGGCGGGAACCGAGATCAGACCATAGCCCGCCCCGTCCGACCCGAGGTCGGCCGCCCGCGGCCCCCGTCGCGGGTCGTCCGAAGGGCGCAGCAGGACCGCGCCGGCCGCGTCGGCGAAGAGCACCCGGCTGGCGGTCTCGGCGGGGTTGATGCGGCGGCTGAGCAGGTTCGCGCCGATCACCAGAACCGCCTGTCCGGTCAGCCGGACATGCGCGCCGCCAAGATGCAGCGCGTAGAGAAAGCCCGAGCAGGCGCCGGCCAGATCGACCGCTCCGCAGCGAAGGCCCAGCTGATGGGCCACAAGCGGCGCCGTCGGCGGCAGCGCGTGGTCGGGCGTCGAGGTGGCCAGAAGCAGCAGGCCCACCTCGCCGGGGCCGGTGTCCGCCGCCGCCAGCGCCGCCGCGCCCGCCGGCCGGGCCAGATCGCTCAGTGCCTGGTCCGGGGCAGCGTAGCGGCGGGCCTCGATCCCGGTGCGCCGCGCAATCCAGCCCGCCGGCAGGCCAAGTTCGGTCTCGATCTCGGGGTTCGCGACCCGGCGATCGGGCGCGTAATGGCCCCAGCCCGCCCAGAGGACGCCCCGTTCAGCCGAAGGCATCGGCGGCCTCGATGATCGCATCATGGCAGCGCGCCAGTTCGTCGCCGGTGCTGCAATAGGGCGGCATCAGATAGACCGTGCTGCCCAAGGGCCGGATCAGCAGGTCGCGATCCGCGAAGAACCGCAGAAGGTCGGGGCCGAGTGCGGACATGTAGCCCGCGCCCCGCCCCTCGATCTCGCAGGCGAGGATGGTGCCCTGCCGGCGCACCCCGGAAAGGCCTGCCGCCCCCGACAGCCGCCGTGCGCCTTCGGCCTGCATGTCCCCGACCGCGGCGACCCGCTCCAGCACCGGCTCGTCCCGCCAGATGTCGAGGTTGGCGGCGGCGGCGGCGCAGGCGATGGGATTGGCGGTGTAGGAACTGGAGTGGAAGAAGGTCCGCGCCCGGTCCTCGGACCAGTGGGCCTCGTAGACCGGCTCCTTGCAGACCGTGACGGCCAGGGGCAGCGAGCCGCCGGTGATCCCCTTGGACAGGCACAGGATATCGGGCACCACGCCGGCCTGTTCGCAGGCCAGGAAGGTGCCGGTCCGCCCCCAGCCGGTCATCACCTCGTCGGCGATCAGCAGAACCCGGTGGCGCGCGCAGATCGCCGCCATCTCGGCCAGAAGCGCGGGCGGATACATCAGCATCCCACCCGCCCCGAGGACCAGGGGCTCGACCAGGAAGGCCGCCATCCGGCCGGTCGCGCAATGGCGCTCCAGCGCGTCGAGCGTCGCCTGTTCCTGCCCCGGACGGGGAAAGGGCAGCCGGTGGACGCCGAACATCAGGGGCTCGTAGGGCTGGCTGAACACGCCGCGCTCGCCCGCCGACATGGTGCCGACCGTGTCGCCGTGATAGCCGTTCTCCATCACCACGACGCCGCTGCGCCCGTCGCCCGCGTGGCGCCAGAAGCCGAGTGCCATCTTCAGCGCCACCTCGACCGCGGTCGAGCCGCTGTCGCTGAAGAATGCGCGCGTCAGATCGCCCGGCAGGATCTCCAGCAGCTTTTCGGTAAAGCGCTCGGCCGGCTCATGGGTGTAGCCTGCGAAGATCACCTGATCGAGTCTTTCGGCCTGATCGCGGATTGCCGCGATGATCCGGGGGTGGCAATGGCCATGCGTGACCACCCACCAGGACGAGATCGCGTCGAAGATCCGCGCCCCGTCGGCGGCGGTCAGCCAGGCGCCCTGTCCGGCCGCGATCCGGCGCATCTCGGGAAAGATCGCGTGCTGGGTGAAGGGGTGCCAGATGGGCGAGCCGGGCGTCGAACCAGACATGGGGACCTCAGGTGAAATCGGCGGGATCGAAGGCGCCGGCAAAGGCGGCTTTCAGCGCCTGCGGGGTCAGGCCGGCAAGGCGCGGTAGCCGGCCGAGGCGGCGGACCTTGCCCATCCGGCAGATGGTGGCCTCCACGTCTGGCACCGCGTCGCCGATGAAGGCGATCCCGTGGACAATCGCGCCCGCCTGCCGCAGCGCGGCCAGGGACAGCAGCGAATGGTTGATCGTCCCAAGCGCGGTGCGGGCGCACAGGACCACCGGCAGCCCCCAGCCCGCGATCACGTCGAGATAAAGCCTATCGTCGTTCAGCGGCACCATCAGCCCGCCCGCCCCCTCGATGACCAGCGGCCGCACCGGGGGCGGCGCCAGCCGCGCGGGGTCGATCGCGACCCCTTCGGCGGCAGCCGAGATGTGGGGCGAGGCCGGCAGCGCCAGCCTGTAGGCCTCGGGCAGGACCGGCCTGCCGGACAGGCGCGCAACGGTCTGGCTGTCGGTCTCCTCCTCCAGCCCCGACTGGACCGGCTTCCAGTAGGTCGCGCACAGCATTCCGGTCAGGCCGGCGGCAAAGACGGTCTTGCCGATCCCGGTATCGGTGCCCGCCACCACGAAAGCGGTCATCGCAGTCCCTCCGCGCGCAAGGCCAGGTCAAGTGCTGCGAAGGCCGCAGCCAGTTCGTCGTCGGCCGGGTTCAGGGTCAGCGACAGGCGCAGCCGCTCGGTCCCCTTTGGCACGGTCGGCGCGCGGATGGCCCGGATGTCGAACCCCTGCGCCTGAAGCCCGCCTGCGATCCGCAGGGCCAGATGATCCTCGCCGACCGGGACCGGCAGGATCTGGGTGCCGCTTGCCGCCAGCCCGTACCGCGCGGCCAGTTCCCCGGCACGCGCGATCCTGTCCAGAAGCGCGGTGCGCCGGCTTCCGTCATGCGCCAGATGGGCCAGAACCCCGCGCACCATCGCGGCGTTCAGGGGTGAGGGCGCGGTCGAATAGATGAAGCCGCGCGCGCGGTTGACCATGACCTCGCACAGGGCCGGCGCCGCGCAGACGAGGGCCCCGCTGACGCCAAGCGCCTTGCCGCAGGTGTGCAGGCTGACCAGCCTTTCTTCGGCGGCCCAGCGGGCTGACAGACCCCGGCCCTCCGGCCCCCAGATCCCGGTCGCATGGGCCTCGTCGACGATCAGAAAGGCATCGGTCGCCACTGCCAGTGCGCAAAGGTCGGCCAGCGGAGCGAGGTCGCCCTCCATGCTGTAAAGGCTCTCGGCGGCGATCCAGACATGGCCGCGCCCGCCTTCGGCCCGCCAGCCCGCGATCAGGTCGGCGGCGGCCTGCACGTCGTTATGGGCAAAGGCCCGTGCCGCCGCGCCCGAAAGCCGCATCCCGTCGATGGCGCTGGCATGGATCAGCGCATCATGCACGACGAGGTCGCGGGTCTGCGGCAGGGCCGAAAAGATCGCGAGGTTGGCAACATAGCCATTGGCCATGTAAAGCGCCGCGCCCGAGCCGAAATGGGCCGCCGCCTCGCGCTCCAGCGCCGCGAATTCCGCATCGTTGCCGCGCAGGAGCCGCGCCGCCCCCGCCCCCGGCCGCGCGCCGCGCGCCAGCGCCTCCGCCGCGATCCCGCGCAAGAGGTCCGACCCGGCGATCCCGAGATAGTCGTTCGAGGCGAAATCGACCCCGGCCACCGGCTGAAGCGTCCTCAGCCGGCCGCGCGTGGCCAGACTGTCGAGAAGCCCGCGATGCTCGGCCAGCAGGCTCATTCCGGCCGGCTGGTCTCGACCGTTTCGGGTTGCAGCCCCAGCCGGGCAAAAAGCTGCATGTCCTTGTCTTCCTCGGGGTTCGGCGCGGTCAGCAGCGTGTCGCCCATGAACAGCGAATTGGCCCCGGCCAGGAAGCACATGGCCTGCATCTCGTCGCTCATGCCGGTGCGGCCCGCCGACAGGCGCACATGGCTTTCGGGCATCATGATCCGCGCCAAGGCGATCACCCGGACGAAGTCGAACGGATCGACCGGCCTGGCCTTGGCCAGCGGCGTCCCCTCCATCGGGATCAGCATGTTGATCGGCACGCTTTCGGGATGCTCGGGCAGGTTTGCCAGCGTCACCAGCATGTCGACCCGGTCCAGTTCGCTTTCGCCCATCCCGAGGATGCCGCCGGTGCAGACCTTGATTCCGGCGGTGCGGACGTGGTCCAGCGTCTCCAGCCGGTCGGCGAAGGTGCGGGTGGTGATGACCTCGGAATAATAGCTTTCGGACGTGTCGACGTTGTGGTTGTAGTAGTCCAGCCCCGCATCCTTCAGCCGCAGCGTCTGGTCGAAGGACAGCATCCCCAGCGTCATGCAGGTTTCCATGCCCAGGCCGCGCACGCCGCGGATCATCGCCTCGATGGCGGCCATGTCACGGTCCTTGGGGCTGCGCCAGGCCGCGCCCATGCAATAGCGGGTGGCGCCGGCATCGCGGGCCTTCCGCGCCTCGGCGATCACCCGCTCGACCTCCATCAGCTTGCTGGCCGTCAGCTCGGAGCCGTTCCTGGCCGACTGGCTGCAATAGCTGCAATCCTCGGGGCAGCCGCCGGTCTTGATCGACAGAAGCCGGCTCAGCTGGATGCGGTTGGCGTCGAAATGCGCGCGATGGACCTGCTGGGCCTGAAACAGGAGGTCGAAGAACGGCTGGGCATAAAGCGCCTCGGCTTCGGCCCGCGTCCAGTCATGGCGCAGTGTTTTCGCGGCTTTCACATCTTTCGGCATTCTGTCCCTCTTCGCCTGGCGAACAGGGCGCGGGTTTTATCGATAAAACAAATCCACGCCCGACGACTGGTCGCATACTATTGATAAAAGGTCCAGCGCAAAGCTCAGGCCAGCCCGGCGCCGCGGCGGATATGGCGGGTCAGGATCGCGCCGGCCTGGTCGCCGTCGCGGGCGGCAAGGGCGGTCAGGATCGCCTTGTGGTCGCGGTCGTTGTGCGGCAGGGCCGGGCTGCGCGGGCGGGCGGCGGCAAAGCGCCCGGCAAGAAGCTGAAGCCGCGCAATGGTCTGCATCAGCCGCGGCATCGGGCAGCGGGCGATCAGCGCGGCATGGAAGGCGCGGTTGGCCTCGTCCCAGGCCTCGGGCGTCGTGGCGGCGCTGCAGGCGGCGTCGGCGTCGTGCAGGTGCTGAAGCTCGGCCGGGCCGATCAGCCCCGCCGCGCAGCGCAGCGCCAGCCCTTCCAGCACCGCGCGCATTTCGGTCGCCTCGACCAGCGCCGCGCGATCAAGGGGCGCCACCCTGACGCCCCGGCGCGGCTGCGACAGGACCAGCCCCCCGGCCTCGAGCAGGCGGAACGCCTCGCGCACCGGGCCCTGGCTTGCCGCGAATTCGGCGGCGATCTCTTCTTGCCGCAGCCGCTCGCCGGCGGGAAGCGCGCCGGACAGGATCCGCTGCGACAGCGCCGTGCAGATCCGGTCGGCAAGGGTGGGTCCGGTCGGCGGCGGCATCCTGGCTCCTGGCGAAGGCCAGAAGGGGATGCGTCGGGACCGCCCGCCTGTCAAGGGCAGGCGCCGGTCGGGGCCGGCTAGTAGCCGGTGCTGCCGCCGCTCGAACTGCCGCCGCCGCCCGACATCGACCCGCCCGAGCCGCCGGACCCCGCCGGCGGCATGGTGCAGGCCGCCACCGCAAGGAGCAACAGCGCCGAGGTCGCCAAAGCACCGGCGTGGCGGCCGAGTTGCACAATCGGGAAAGCGAAACGCACGAACCGGGTCATGGCGACCTCCCTCTGTGGCAGTTCCTGCGGGGCAGGATAGCACGAAGGGCGCGGGGGCGGGGTGCAAGGGTTCGTGAGGGGGGCCACACACCAGCTACAGTCCGGTAGGGTGCGCTTCAGCGCACCGGGGCGAGGTCAGGCAATCCCGGCGACAGGTTGCATGAATGGTGCGCTCAAGCGCACCCTACCGCGGGCTGTCCGAGGACCGATCAGGTGACGTGCCGGTGGCACGTCACCCGGTCCGATTGGCCCTGACGCGAGGAAGGGCCAAGGGGTCATCCGCCCGCGCCGGACAATCGGGCACGGGCGGCGCCTGCCCTGGCGGGTGCGAAGCGCCCGCCGCCCCGAGGGCGGGCGCTGCCCGTGCGCTGGGCGCACGGGCTGAGCAGAGGGAGGCCGGTCGCACGGTGCGCGGGGCGATGGCCCCGCGCTCTGCCATGGACGACTGTGGAAGTTAGCGTCCGAGGACGTGGTGTAATTTCTGCGCCGTCTACGGTGTAATCCCGGGTGGCCATCGAGGTGTATGGTCGAGGTGGAGTTTCGACGCTTCAACCACGAACCTTACGGAGACCCCGATGACCAAATCCAACATGGACCTGTCCGAGCTTCTGGCCAAGCACGATCAGGGCGACTTTTTGCGCGGCATCGCCGAGGCCGTCCTGCAGTTGATCATGGAGACCGATGTCGACGGCTTAATCGGCGCGGGCCGGCATGAACGCAGCGGCGACCGCACGACCTGGCGCAACGGGTATCGGGAGCGTGCGCTCGATACCCGTCTGGGCACGCTGAACCTGAAGGTGCCGAAGCTGCGGCAGGGCAGCTACTTTCCGGGCTTCCTCGAGGCACGCAAGACGTCCGAACAGGCGCTGGTGGCCGTCATCCAGGAGGCATGGATCGGCGGCGTGTCGACACGCCGCGTCGACGAGCTGGTGCAGGCGATGGGGCTTTCGGGCATCTCGAAGAGCACGGTGTCGAAGCTGTGCAAGGATATCGACGAGCGGGTCGGCGAGTTCCTGAACCGTCCACTGACCGGAGAATGGCCCTATCTCTGGCTGGACGCCACCTATCTGAAGGTGCGTCAGGGCGGGCGCATCGTGCCGGTCGCGGCGATAATCGCCGTGGCCGCCAACACCGAGGGGCGACGTGAGATCATCGGTCTGGGCATCGGTCCCTCGGAGGCCGAGACCTTCTGGACCGAGTTCCTGCGATCCCTGCGCGCCCGTGGCCTCGGCGGGGTCCGGCTGGTGATCAGCGATGCCCATACCGGCCTCAAGGCCGCCATCGCCCGCGTGTTCGAAGCCACCTGGCAGAGGTGCCGGGTTCACTGGATGCGCAACGCCCTCGCGCATGTCTCGCGCGGCCAGCATACCGTCATCGCCGCCGCGATCCGCCAGGCCTTCGACCAGCCCGACCGCGCCCATGCCGGCGAAACCTGGCGCAAGGTCGCCGAGCAGCTGCGCCCGCGCTGGCCCAAGCTCGCTGACCTGATGGACGCCAGCGAGCACGACGTTCTGGCCTACATGGCCTTCCCGCGCCAGCACCGCACCAAGCTGCACTCGACCAACCCGATCGAACGGCTCAACAAGGAAGTAAAGCGCCGCGCCGACGTCGTGGGAATCTTCCCGAACGAGGCTTCCATCATGCGCCTGATCGGCGCGGTCCTCTTCGAGCAGAACGACGAATGGCAGACCGCAAGCCGATACATGATGGTCGAAGCCTTCGCACAGATCGACAAGGAGGAGATCGACCCCATTCTCAGCTTAACAACAAAAGCCGCCTGACCATGCCCTCAGGCCATCCGGGAAATTACACCACCTTGACGGACGTGACCACTGTGGAAAGCAGGTGCGCAATGAATGCGCGCCCAACTGGTCGTTTACTACAACAGTTCACATGTCAGGTAGGCCTGCAGCACCGCAATCACGCTTTTGTATACCTTTCCATCTAGTATAGTTCGGTTGGTCACCAGCCTGCAAATAGCCCTCTGCGACCAAACCTGCGCGAACGCAAACATCCATCAAAGTGCCACTTTGTTTCGCCATATTATACTGGCTTTCAAAATCTTGAGCCACGCCTCGCTGCAAACCTCCTCCAAAGAAGTACCAACCAATACCGCCCAGAATAGCCAATGTCAGCAATCCAGAGATGGGATTCTGCTTCTTGCTGTTGTTCAACTCATATTCTCCTCGTTGCAAAACCCGTATTGGATATCATTTACGTCCAAACCCCCTCAAACTCCCGCCATTCCCCCTTGGACATGCCGGAGCTTTCCTGCGTCACCATCTCACCCTTAAGGCGACGCCTCAACACCCCAATCGCCTTGGCCGACAACGTCGCGCCCCCCAGCCGGTAGTCCTCGAACGCGGCATAGGCCAGCGGCACCCAGTCCCTGACGATCCGGCACATCGCTTCGGCATAAGCCCTGATCTCGTACTGGGCGTGGGCGTCGGCGCGCAGGCGCAGGAAGTGGAAGAGGTTATGCAGGTCGACCTTCCAGTACCATTGCGTATAGACGTTGGCCGGCAGGTTCATCCGCGCCAGTTCGCGCGCCAGGCCCCGCTGGCCGTCCTGGCTCAGCATCGCCTCGTAATGGTCGTAGCTGCGCATCGCATCCTCGCGCAGGATGTCCAGGACGCGCGCCGCCTCCTCGCCTTCCAGAAGCGCGCCGCGCCCCTGGTTGTTGACCGTCGACTGCGCCGCCAGGTTTTCCGGCGCGGGGATGTAGAATTCACGGTCGAGGATCGAATAGCGCGCCGAATATTCGTTGACGTTGGCGGTGCGGTGGCGGATCCACTGGCGGGCGACGAAGACCGGCAGCTTGACGTGGAACTTGACCTCGCACATCTCGAACGGGGTCGAGTGCCAGTGGCGCATCAGATAGCGGATCAGGCCTTCGTCGTTCGTGACCGCCTTGGTGCCGCGCCCGTAGCTGACCCGCGCCGCCTGGGTGATGGCGGCATCGTCGCCCATGTAGTCGATGACCCGGACGAGCCCGTGATCCAGCACCGGCTGGGCGAGGTAAAGGTGCCTCTCCATTCCTTCGGCGGTGGCGCGCAAGGTCGGGCGGGTGGTGGCGCGGGCCTCGGTGATCTCGGCCTGCTGTTCGGGGGTGAGGGTCATCGGGGCCTCCTGCGTTCGAATCGATTCCCACTATATCTATGCAGGGCGCCGGACATAGCACCAATCTGTCGTAGGAGACCCGGGAAACACTTCGCCATTGGGATTCCGCCGCCGCTTCGCTAGTCTTGGTTCGACCGAAGGAGGAAACGATGACGATCCGTTACCTGCATACGATGGTCAGGGTGCTGGACCTCGAGAAGAGCATGGCCTTCTTCCGGCTGCTCGGCCTGAAGGAAACGCGGCGGTGGGAAAACGAGGGCGGGCGCTTCACGCTGGTGTTCATGGCGCCGCCCGGCCAGCCCGATTGCCCGGTCGAACTGACGTGGAACTGGGACGGCGATGCCGCGCTCCCGTCCGACAGCCGCCATTTCGGCCATCTGGCCTACGAGGTCGACGACCTCTACGCAACCTGCGCCCACCTGCAGGCCAACGGGGTCGTCATCAACCGCCCGCCGCGCGACGGGCACATGGCCTTTGTGCGCTCGCCCGACAATGTGTCGGTCGAGCTGTTGCAGCGGGGGGCGGCGCTGGCGCCGGCGGAACCTTGGGCGAGCATGGCAAACACCGGCCACTGGTAGGCAAGGCGGCGCGTCGGGCGCTGGCGGCGGCCTTTTGGCTGGCGGCGGCCGGTGCGGCGCCGGCCGCCTGCCGGCAGGCACTGGCGATCGGCATGGATGTCTCGCGTTCGGTCGACCGGCACGAATATGCCCTCCAGGTCGGCGGGCTGGCCCAGGCCCTGGCCGACGCCGGGGTGCGCGCGGCGATCCTCGACGCGCCGGGCGCCCCGGTCGCGATCGCGGTCTTCGACTGGAGCAGCGAGGGCGACCAGCGGCTGATCGTGCCCTGGACCGTCGTGACCGGGCCGGCGGTTCTGGACGACATCGCCGGCAGGGTCCTGGCCATGCCCAAGCCTGCAGATGCCGGCATGACCGGGGTGGGCGCGGCCGTGCGCTTCGGCATGGGCCTTCTGACCCAGCAGCGGGCCTGCGCCCGGCTGACGCTCGATCTGTCGGGCGACGGGATGAACAACTCGGGCCCCATGCCCGACCAGGTGGAGACCAGTGTCGCCGGACGCGCCGTCACCGTGAACGGACTGGCGGTCGGATCGCCGAGGGCGGCGGGGACGGTCTCGCTCGACCCCGATCTGGAGAGCCTGACCGCCTGGTACGAGGCCGAGGTCATGCGCGGGCCGGGATCCTTCGTCGAGCGGGCCGTCACCTACAGCAATTTCGCCAGCGCCATGCGCCGCAAGCTGGAGCGCGAGTTGCAGCCACCCCTGGCGCGGCTGGCGCTTCCGCGCCGCACCGCGCCCGGCTGACGGGCCCGCCCACAGTCGCCGCCCGGGCGCGGCGCCGGGATCGGTGCCGCCGTCAGTAGATATAGCGGATCTGGTCGCCCCAATAGCGTTCCATCCGTTTCAGCAGATTGTTGGCCTCGGCCATGCCGTCCAGACCGATCAGGGCGCGCGCCTCCATCCCGTCGGCGTGGCGGCAGAACAGTTCCGCCACCCGGTCGCGGACCGCCGCCCCCCGGTCGGTCAGCCGGACCCGCACCGAACGGCGGTCCATCTCGCTGCGTTCGTGGTGCATGTAGCCCAGTTCGACCAGCTTCTTCAGGTTGTAGCTGACGTTCGAGCCCTGGTAATAGCCGCGTGACTTCAGCTCGCCCGCCGTCACCTCGTTCTGGCCGACGTTGAACAGGAGAAGCGCCTGCACCGCATTGATGTCCAGTTGCCCCAGACGCTCGAACTCGTCCTTGATGACATCGAGAAGCAGCCGGTGCAGCCGTTCGAGCAGTCCCAGCGTCTCCAGATACTCGGGCAGGAAGGCCGGGCGCGGGCGCAGTGTCGTCGGGGCTTGCAGGGTCATGGCGCGGCTCCATCTGGTCGGATGGCCGCAGATTCGCCGCAAATGGCGAAATTTCGGTTAAAGATCGTCTGGTGCGGCGCCCGCAGCCAGCGCCACGCGCCGCACGATGCCGGCCAGGCGGCCGGGCGCCGGGCGCGCCCCGGTCAACCACAGGTAGAGATCCTGGTCGTTCTCGGCCAGAAGGGCCTCATAAAGGTCCAGATCCTCGGGCGCCAGCGCCGCCAGCGCCCGGTCGGCGAACGGGCCGAGGATGAGGTCCATTTCCTTCATCCCCCGCCGCCAGGAGCGGATGGTCAGGCGTTTCAGCCGATGTTCGGGGGTTTCGGTCGCGGGCATGGGCCGGTTGTGGCCTTTTCGGCTTGAAGGCAGGTCAGCCCGTCCATAAGACATGGCCCCGGAAATGACAAACCGGAGCAGCCCGATGGCCTTCCTGTCCGATACGCTGGCGCGCGTGAAACCCTCGCCCACCATCGCCGTCACCAACAAGGCGCGCGAGCTGAAGGAGGCGGGCAAGGACGTGATCGGCCTGGGCGCGGGCGAGCCCGATTTCGACACGCCGCAGAACATCAAGGACGCGGCCAAGCGGGCGATCGACGCAGGCAAGACCAAATACACCGCCGTCGACGGCATCCCCGAGCTGAAGGCCGCCATCTGCCGCAAGTTCGCCCGCGAGAACGGCCTGACCTACACCCCCGCCCAGATCTCGGTCGGCACCGGCGGCAAGCAGATCCTCTACAACGCGCTGATGGCGACGCTGAACCCCGGCGACGAGGTCATCATCCCCGCTCCCTACTGGGTCAGCTATCCCGACATGGTGCTGCTGGCCGGCGGAACGCCGGTGCCGGTGGTTGCCGGGATCGAGACAGACTTCAAGCTGACACCCGCGCAACTTGAGGCCGCGATCACGCCCCGGACCAAGTGGTTCATCTTCAACTCGCCCTCGAACCCGACCGGCGCGGGCTATACGCGGGCGGAACTGAAGGGACTGACCGATGTGCTGATGAAGCATCCCCACGTCTGGGTCATGTCCGACGACATGTATGAACATCTGGTCTTCGACGACTTCCGCTTCGTCACCCCCGCCGAGGTCGAGCCCGGCCTCTACGACCGCACCTTGACCTGCAACGGCGTCTCGAAGGCCTACGCCATGACCGGCTGGCGGATCGGCTATGCGGCAGGACCCGCGCACCTCATCAAGGCGATGGGCACCATCCAGTCGCAATCGACCTCCAACCCCTCGTCGGTTTCGCAATATGCGGCCCTCGAGGCGCTGGACGGCACCCAGGACTTCCTCGCCCCGAACCGTGCCCTCTTCCAGCGCCGCCGCGATCTTGTGGTGTCGATGCTGAACCAGGCGACGGGCATCCGGTGCCCCCGCCCCGAAGGCGCCTTCTACGTCTATCCCGACATTTCGGGCTGCATCGGCAAGACCAGCGCCGGCGGAACGAAGATCACCGACGACGAAACCTTCGCCACCGCGCTGCTTGAGGAAACCGGGGTGGCGGTGGTGTTCGGCGCCGCCTTCGGCCTTTCGCCGAATTTCCGCGTCAGCTACGCTACCGGCGAAACCGCGCTGGAGGAGGCCTGCCGCCGCATCCAGACCTTCTGCGCGGGCCTTCGCTGAGGGACCGATGAGCGAGCTGCCCGACTATTACTTCCGGGTCCGCGACAATGGCGCGGCGGTCTTTCGCCTCGCGCCGGAGGCCCGGCTGCGGCGGATCGAGCTTGAGCAGATCGCCACCCTGAACATGCGCAACGGCGAGGTCAAGCCGCAGGGCGACCGCCGTCTGTCGGACGAGGACATGGCCGCGATCCGCGCCTGGATGGCCGAGCGCGCCGAGGTTCTGGCGCGGCGCGATCTGGACGATATCCTGCGCACCATCGACCAGCTGAACCTGACCGCGCACTGGGCGCAGTCGCGGGCGGCCGAGGCCGATCTCGATCTTGTCACCGACCGCCTTCTCCTGGCGATGCACGACCTGCGCGCGGTGCTGGTGCGCAAGAAGGCCGACCGGGCCGGCAGCGACCCGCAAGAATAGCCCGCAAGGCGCTCTACGCGGCCACCGCGCACAGCCAGGGTCCGCGCCAGAATCGCAGCATCAGAAGGCCCGCCGCGGCGGCAAGCCCGGTCGCCAGCCCCAGCCACAGCCCCGGCCCGCCAAAACCCGCGACGAACCCCATCCCGTAGCTGATCGGCATCCCGACCAGCCAGTAGCTGATCGCCGCGATCCACATCGGGCCACGGGTGTCCTGCACCCCGCGCAGAAGGCCAAGCGCGATGACCTGCATCGCGTCGAAGACCTGAAACAGCGCGGCCATCGCCAGAAGCGTCGTGCCATAGGCCAGGATCGCGGCGGCGTCGGGCTTGGTCGCATCGAGGAACAGGCCGATCAGCATCTGCGGCAGGCTGAGGAACAGCGTCACCATCGCCGCCCCGAACCCCAGCGACAGGACGGTCGCGGCCAGCGCGCCGTCGCGCATGGCGACCGTATCACCCTCGCCCTCGGCCCGGCCCACCCTGACGGTTGCGGCGTTCGACAGGCCGAGGTGCACCATGAAGGCCAGCGAGACGATCTGCATGGCGATTCCGTGCGCGGCCAGTTCGACCGTGCCGATCCAGCCCATCATGATCGCCGCGCCCACGAACAGACCGCTTTCCGCCAGCCCGGTCAGCCCGGCGGGAAGCCCGATCCTGAGCACGCGCGCGAGGCTTTGCCAGTCCGGCCGCCAGAAGCGCCGGAAGAGGTGGAACCGGCGGCTCTCGCGCTGGAACGCCGCGTAGAGCGCAAGCAGGATGCAGGTCAGGATCTGGGTGACGAGCGAGGCGATCGCCGACCCCCTGACCCCAAGCTGCGGCGCGCCGAAATGGCCGAAGATGAGCACCCAGGCGATGACGAAGTTCACCGCCACCGCCGCAAGCGTGACCCACAGCATCACCTGGGTCTTTTCCAGCGCCGACAGGTAGCTTTTCAGCACCATGACCAGAAGCGCCGGGATCAGGCCGAAGCCGGCGATGCGCAGGAACTCCTGCGCCAGCGCCGCCACCTCGGGATTCTGGCCCGCCGCCCGCAGGATGGCGCCCGACCACCAGAAGACCGGCATGGCCACAAGGCCATAAAGGATCGACAGCCACAGGCCCATGCGGGTCTCGCGCCTGACCAGCACCTCGTCCCCGCGCCCGAGCGCCGAGGCGACCATGCCCATGACCGCGATGCCGAAGCCCGAGCCGAGGATGAACAGGACGAAGAAAGACGATCCGCCCAACACCACCGCATCCAGCGCCTCGACCCCGTAGCGGCCCATCAGCAGCGTGTCGGTGACATGCAGAAGCATCTGCGCCAGATGGCTGCCGACGATCGGCAGCCCAAGCGCGAGGGTGGCCCTGGCATGGGTGGCATATGTCAGCCGTTCGGTCATGGCGCAGGCTTACGCGGCGGCGCCCGGAAGGTCCAGAGGCACGGGCGGCGCCGGTCGGCGCGGGGCGCGCCGCCTCGCCCGATCGGCTTTCGGCGCGGCCCGGTTGAAAATGTGCGTTGGAATGTATATCATGATGGACATTTACGGAGGCAATCATGACCACCCTTCTGACCAACCAGATCGCCACCATCACCGAACTGCGCGAACCGCAGAAGGTGCTGGACCGCGCCCATGGCAAGCCGGTGGCGATCCTGAAGAACTCGCAGGTCGTCGCCTATCTGGTGCCGGTCGAGGCGGCGCAGGGGCTGGAGGGGCATCGCCCGGTAACGATGGAAGAGGTGATGGCCCACCTGCGCGACACCCGCGAGCGGGTGCAGCCGGTGCTCGACTATCTGAAAGACAAGTAGATCATGTTCACCCTGACGGTGGAAATCGTCGTGGCCATCCACGACGAGGTGCTGAATCCGGGCGAACTGCCGGGACGCGCCCGCGACAAGTCGCTGGAAGGGGCGCTGGCGCGGGTCGATAACCGGCTGGCCTATGGGCTCGTCGATGACGTGTTCGACCTCGCCGCCGCCTATGCGGTCGCCATCTCGCAGGGCCATTGCTTCAACGACGGCAACAAGCGCAGCGCCTTCCGGGCGATGAACGCGGCCCTGATGCTGAACGGCGTTGTGCCGGAGTGGAACACCGAAGAGGTCGGCCAGATCGTCATCCGCGTCGCGCAAGGCCTAATGGACGAGGGCGCGCTGGCGGGGTGGCTGAGGGGTATGATGAATTTGTAAATCTCCGGCAACGTGGCCGAGGATCACCCGGTGCAGGTTGGCCCTGCGCGATGACTAGCCCGATAGCGGGTTCGCGCGACAGACCGCAACACCCAATCCTCGTAAAGGAAACACCATGAAACGGACTCTCCTGCCACTCGTCGCCGTCCTGTCGCTTGCCGCCGGGCCGATCCTTGCCGCAGGGGCCTGCACCGACGATCTCGCCAAATTCGATGCGGCGGCAAAAACCTCGTCGGCCAAGAAGGCCGACATGGACAAGGCCTTGACGCTGCGGAACGAGGCGGCCAAGGACTGCAAGGAAAAGGGCGGCACCAAGAAGGGTGCGGCCGACCTCGACAAAGCTCTCAAGTTGATCGGCGCCAAGAGCTGACGCCGTTCGGCGGGCTGAACGCCGCCATTAAAAAAACGGCAACGCGCGTCCCTTCGGCGACGAAGCCGGGACGCGCGCCGCCGTATCCTTGGAAATCGTTTCGCCGGTCCCCACACTTGCCCCCCCTGCCCCGGCATGGTCTAATCGCCGGCCAAGCATAACGAGCAGTCCTCAGGGAAACCCATGCCCAACGATCTCCTCTCCGGCGGAACCTCGACCTATGACGCCAGCAGCATCGAGGTGCTGGAAGGGCTCGAGCCGGTGCGCAAGCGCCCCGGCATGTATATCGGCGGCACCGACGAACGGGCGCTGCATCACCTTGTCGCCGAAATCCTCGACAATTCGATGGACGAGGCGGTGGCCGGCCACGCCTCCCGCATCGAGGTCGAACTCCACGCCGACCATGCCGTCACCATCCGCGACAACGGCCGCGGCATCCCGGTCGACCCCCACCCGAAATTCCCCGGCAAGTCGGCGCTCGAGGTGATCCTCTGCACGCTGCACGCCGGCGGCAAGTTCGGCGGCGACGCCTACCAGACCTCGGGCGGACTGCATGGGGTCGGCGCCTCCGTGGTCAACGCGCTCTCCGACAGCCTCGTCGTCGAAGTTGCCCGCAACAAGGAGCTTTACGAGCAGCGATTCTCGCGCGGCCTCCCCCTCGGCCCGGTAAAGAAACTCGGGCCAACGCAGAACCGGCGCGGCACCTCCGTCACCTTCCACGCCGACGAACAGATCTTCGGGCACCACCGCTTCCGCCCTGCGCGCCTGTTCAAGATGGCGCGCTCCAAGGCCTATCTCTTCTCGGGCGTCGAAATCCGCTGGAAATCCGCCATCGCCGACGGCGAGACCCCGCCGGAGGCCATCTTCCACTTCCCCGGCGGTCTTGCCGACTACCTCAGCGAACAGCTCCAGAAAGCCTCGACCTACGCCGACCGCCCCTTTGCCGGCAGGGTCAGCTTCCAGGAAAAGTTCGGCGTCCCCGGCCAGGTCGAGTGGGCGATCAACTGGACCCCCTCCATCGACGGCTTCATCCATTCCTACTGCAACACCGTGCCGACGCCCGAGGGCGGCACGCACGAGGCCGGTTTCTGGGCGGCGATCCTCAAGGGCGTGCGCGCCTATGGGGAACTCACGAAGAACCGCAAGGCCGACCTCATCACCCGCGAGGACATGATGGCGGGCGGCTGCGCGCTGGTCTCCTGCTTCATCCGCGAGCCGGAATTCGTCGGCCAGACCAAGGACCGCCTCGCCACCACCGAGGCGCAACGGCTGGTCGAAGGCGCGGTCAAGGACCATTTCGACAACTGGCTGGCATCCGACACCAGGTCGGCGGGCGCGATCCTCGATTTCCTCGTGCTCCGCGCCGAGGAACGCCTGCGGCGACGGCAGGAGAAGGAAACCGCGCGCAAGTCCGCGACCAAGCGCCTGCGGCTTCCCGGCAAGCTGACCGACTGCACCGCCAAGAACCGCGAGGGGACGGAGCTTTTCATCGTCGAGGGCGACAGCGCCGGCGGCAGCGCCAAGGGCGCACGGAACCGCGAGACGCAGGCGTTGCTGCCCTTGAAGGGCAAGATCCTGAACGTCCTCGGCGCGGCCTCGTCGAAGCTCGGCGACAATGCCGAGATCCGCGACATCTGCGAGGCCCTGGGCGTGTCAATGGGCACCAAGTTCAACATCGACGACCTGCGGTACGAGAAGATCATCATCATGACCGACGCCGACGTGGACGGCGCCCACATCGCCAGCCTGCTGATGACCTTCTTCTTCACCCAGATGCGGCCGCTGATCGACAAGGGCCATCTCTACCTCGCCTGCCCGCCCCTCTACCGGCTGACCCAGGGGGCGAAACGGCTCTACGTCGCCGACGACGCAGAAAAGGAGCTATGGCTGGCAAAGGGCCTTGGCGGCAAGGGCAAGATCGACGTGCAGCGCTTCAAGGGCCTCGGAGAGATGGACGCCAAGGACCTGAAGGACACCACCATGAACCCCGAGACCCGCAAGCTGATCCGGGTGTCGATCGACGAGGACGAACCGGGCGAAACCGGCGATCTGGTCGAGCGGCTGATGGGGAAAAAGCCGGAACTGAGGTTCCAGTATATCAGCGAGAACGCGCGGTTCGTGGAGGAGTTGGATGTGTGAGGAGCGGCCTGCCCCGGCACACTATCGGGGCCTCCGCCCGGCTTGCCCAGCGGCGCCCACTGGCCTAGACTCCACAATGCCGGCCCGCCCCGGGCGGACCTCGTCGCAAAGGGGGAAAGACCATGTCCCACGAAAAGAGCCGCGGCAACAAGGAAGTCAAGAAGCCGAAGAAGGAAAAGCCGAAGGTCAGCGCCACCGCCCACGCCAGTACGCCGAAGGCCGACGCGGTGGTCGCGGGCACGAAGATCAAGTAGACGGCGGCGCGGCGGCACGACCCGCCGTGCTTCGGAGCGGCGAGACGATGGCGGGCCGCCACCGCCTTGCCTGATTGCGCCCTACCGCGCGACAGTCACCACGCAATGCGCGCGGCCCGCGACATCGGCCGCGACCGACCCCAGGACCAGCCGCGAAATGCCGCGCTTGTCGCCGGTGCCCATGACGATATGGTCGAAACCGTGGGTCTCGGCAAAGCCGACGATGCCCGACGCCGCCTCGCGCGAGCGGATCGAGGCAGTCTCTGCCTTGGGCGCGCCGTGCTTGCCGGCCAGGTCGGCGGCGCTTTTCAGCAGGCGGTCGACCTCTTCGTCGGTCCAGTGGCTGATGAGCGGCCCGCGGCCGCCGCCATGCGCGACATTCACGGTGCAGATGGTCAGGGGCGCCTTGGTCAGGGCCGCGAGTTCGGCGGCGTGAATGACCGCCACGTCGGAATGGTCGGTGCCGTCGGTGGCACAGAGGATTTTCTTGACCATGACCTTCTCCTGCATCTGGTTGCTTTCATTTCCTTACATCTTTCGATCTGGGGACTGCCTTGACATGCATCAAGGGAAAGCCAGACGTCAAAAAAGCCAGGCGCCAAAAAGCCAGACGGGGCGCGTGTCGCCACGCACCCCGCCTGTCATCGCGTCCGTGGATGCCGCCGCATCCGGTCCGCGGCCGTCCGGGTCAGCGCCCGCCGCGCACCGACGCGAAGACCGCGCCACCTGCATTGCGCTGCCGTGCGCCGGCGCCGCTGCCGATGCGGGCCAGGGCTTCGGTGCGGCCTTTGCGGGCAAGTTCGATGAAGTTGGTCATGGCTGTGGTCCTTTTCTGGATGATCGGGTGTGTGACGGTCTCGGCCGTCGGGAAGGTGGAAAAGCGGGGGGCGCGGCCAGGCCGTCAGCGGCGCCCGGATGCCTGCATGAAGGCGGCATTTTCGTGGCGGATCTGCTGGCGGAAGCGGGCGCCCGCGGTCGAGCCCATCATGTTGCCGCAGGGGAACCCGCCCACATGACCGGCAGCGCCGCAACGGTTTTTCCTTGCCATCTCAAGAAGATCCGTCATTTCGTCCGCCCTTTCTTCTGTCTGATCCGTTTTTTCTTCTGGCGTCTTGCCGCCGCCTTAATTGCCGTCTGAGGACAAACTTGTTCCTCACACGTGTCCGAATCCGGGCAGAACCACGCCGAAAGCGTGATTAATCAGGGGAATTTTCGTGACAACCGGACGCAGAATAAAACCAGTCACGCAATCGCGCCGGTTTTGTTTCCTGCCATCCCGACCGGGGGTCCGGTGGTCCTTCTGGTGGGTGCCTCAGGCGGATGCCCTGTCTGCGAAATCCCGGGGCGCCTGGGGCGACGCCGGCACAGCATCCTGGCCTGGCATCGAACTCTCTGTAATCCTTTGGGAATTTCCGGGCGAAATCCGCCCCGCTCTCCTTCCTTTTGCAAATCCTTCCGGCTATCTCGCCGGAGCCAGCAGTATAAAAAAAGTAATTACAAAAGCTTTATATCGCAAAAACGCAGCAGAATCAACCACTCCGTCCATAGCGGCGCTGATTTCTCCAGAATCGCCACAGGCTCAGTCCCGCCAGCGGCGCAAAGGACAGAATCGCCATCGCCAGATTCTCGGTCACCAGCAGCCAATGGAGCGCCGACAGGATCACCGCGGCATAGACCCAGCGTTGCAGGCGCTTCCAGCCGGTGCCCATCCGCGCCACAGCGGCATCGGTCGAGGTCAGCGCCAAGGGCAGCAGGATCGCCAGCGCGAGCCACCCCGGCAGAACCCCCGGGCGCACGAAAGATTGAAGGACCGCCCGCGGCGACACATGCACCAGCCAGATGCCCAGGTGCAGCAGCGTGTAGAGGCAGCTCGCCACCCCAAGATAGCGGCGGCTGATCTTCAGCCCGGGCAGCGGCCCGAACAGCAGCAGCAGCGGCGTGATGCAGAGGGTGACGATCAGGAGCCAGCCGGCGATGTCGCCGGTCCACAGCACCAGGTCGAACTTGCGGTCGCGCAGGTGCGACAGGGCCATCCACGGCACCGGCAAGGCGAGAATCGCCCAGAAGAGATAGATCTTGAAACCGCTCCGGCCGCCCGCCGCGTTCCTGCCCGCCATCGCTGCCCCCTTGTCGGCTATTCCGCGGCCAGTGGCGCGCCCTGGCCGTCCTTCTTGACCTCGAACTCCTCGTGGTAGGACCGCTCGACGTTCACATTCCAGACATCGTTCTTCTCGCCCAGGATGTTGCGGGCGGCATACATGGCCGACAGCATCGAATGGTCCTGGTTGTTGTAGCGGTGCAGGCCGTTGCGCCCGACGGTCTGGAAGTTCTCAAGCCCGAGGAACCATTCCTCCAGCACGTCCAGCGCATCGCGGTATTCGCCGTCATAGACGGGATAGGCCTTGGGCTGGCGGATGATCGCGGCGCCGATGACATGCTTGACCTTGGCCAGGCCGAGCGTCTCGAGTTCCTTCGCCGCCATCTCGCGCAGATCCTCGTCCTTCATCTCCCACAGGCCGTCACCCTCCTGGCAGAAATATTCCATGCCGATCGAGGCGGTGTTCTGGTCGGGCAGCATCTCCTTGGACCAGGCGCGGAAGTTCTGGATGCGGCCGACCTTGACCATCGGCGAATGGATATAGATCCAGTTGTCCCGGAACGGGTCGGCATGGTCGAGGACCAGGGTCACGATCAGGAAGTCGCGATACTTCAGCTTTTTCGCGGCCTCGACCACATGCGGCGGCGGCGGCGGGTCCATCATCAGGATCAGATCGCGCAGCGCCATCGTATTGATGAAGTGATCGCCCTCGATCCGTTCCTCGACCGGGGCGGACCCATCCGTGGACCAGCGCTGCACATCGACCGAGGTGACGCGGTTGCCCTGCCGGTTGACCCGCACCACGGGCGAGCGCATCTGCACCTCGCCGCCCTTTTCGCGCACGATGTCGCGGCACTTTTCCCACATCATGCCGGGGCCGAGGCGCGGATACTGGAACTCCTCGATCAGGCTCGTGGTGTCGTTGGCGCCCGAGATCGCATTCCACACCGCCTTGAACAGCGACAGGTTCTTGATCCGCTGCGCCGCCCAGTCGGCCCGGATCTCGCGCGGGTTGATGCCCCAGACCTTGTGGGTATAGCTGCGGAAGAAATGCATGTAGAGCCGGCCGCCAAAGCGGTTGATGACCCACTCCTCAAAGCTCTCCTCGCGGCGGAAGGGGCGCACCTGCCACTTGAAATAGCTCAGCATGATCCGCGCGCTTTCATAGGGCCCGATGTTGCCCAGAGCGTTGAACAGCTTCAGCGGATAGTCGAAGAACTTCTCGCGGTAGTAGATGCGCGACAGGCGCGGGACGGTGATGAAATCGTCGGTCAGCACCTCGTGCCACATGTCCTCGACCTCCTTCACCTTGGTGAAGAAGCGGTGGCCGCCGATGTCGAAGCGGTAGCCGTTGTTCGATTCGGTGCGCGAGATGCCGCCGACCATGTCCGAGGCTTCCAGGACCACCGGCCGGTGCCTTTGGCTGCGCTTCTGCAACTCGTAAGCTGCGGTCAGACCCGCAGGCCCCGCGCCGATCACGACGACAGGGCTGACCTTGTCCTGGTTCATGTTGCTCACCACCATCTCGAAAAGCTTCAATGAAAAATCTTCCGCACCGCGCCCGCATGATACCGCGCGGCGCCGCGGGTGCAAAATGCAGAACGCGCGGCGGAACCGGGCATTCTGGTCGTTTCGGAACCAATCACGGGTATTTGCCCGGTTTCCGCGCCCGGACTGTCCACACAGGCGCGCGGACGGGCTGCTACCCGCAATCCGCGGTTGACCGGCGGGCGGGCGGGCAGCGGTGATTCGCCGGGGTGCGACTCAGATCTTGACATAGGCGCCCGCGGGGGCCGGCCGGCCCGCATAGGTGTTGCGCGTGTCGAGCAAGAGCCGCGCCGCGCGACCGACAAGATCATAATCCACGCCGCTGTGGTCGGTGGTGACGAGAACCGCATCATAGCCCGCCACGCCCGCCTCGGTCAGCGCCGCCGACCGCCGGCCAGCCAGGCCGGGATGGTCGCGCGTAGGGGGCATGACCGGGAAATAGGGGTCGTGATAATCGCAGGCGGCCCCCATCGCCTCCAGCCGGTTCAGGATCGCCAGCGCCGGGCTTTCGCGCGTGTCCTCGATGTTCTTCTTGTACGAGACGCCCAGGATCAGGACCCGGGCGCCCTCGGCCCCCTGCCCCGAGCGCGCGGCGATTTCCGCAATCACCCGCCCGGCGATCCGGTCGGGCGCGGTGTCGTTGTTGTGGCGCGCCAGATCGACGATCGGCAGGGACGATCCCACGTCCCGCGCCCGCCACGAGAGATAGACCGGCGAGACGGGGATGCAGTCGCCGCCGATCCCCGGCCCGGGGTAAAAGGGCATGTAGCCGAAGGGCTTGGTCGCCGCGGCCTGCACCACCTCCCAGACATCGACGCCCATCGCCTCCATCGCCACCTTCATCTCGTTGACCAGCGCGATGTTGACCGTGCGAAAGCTGTTTTCCGCCAGCTTGACCGCCTCGGCGGTGGCCAGCGAACTGACCGGAACCGTGCGGGCCACGACCTGCGAATAGAACCGGTCCAGAAGCTCGCGCGATTGCGCATCATCGGCGCCGACCACCTTGGGAATCGACTTGGTGTCGAACGTTGCGTTGCCCGGATCCTCGCGCTCGGGCGAGAAACCCAGGAAGAAATCGGTCCCCGCCCGCAGGCCGCCGCGTTCGAGGATCGGCTTGACGACGGTGGCGGTGGCGCCGGGCCAGACAGTGCTTTCCAGCACCACCAGCTGGCCGGGGCGCAGCTGGGCCGCAACGGTCTCGGCGGCGCGGACGACATAACTCAGGTCCGGCTCGCGCTCGGTCGACAGGGGGGTGGGCACGCAGATCAGGACGATATCCGCCGCCGCAAGAACCGCAGGATCGCTCGACGCGCCGAATCTCCCCCCCGCCCGCGCCCTGGCGATGCGGTCCTCGGCGAAGTAGGAGATCACCCGCTCGCCGGCGTTGATCGCCGCCACGCGGGCCGCGTTCAGGTCGAACCCGGTGACCGGAAAGCCGCATTCGTTGATGGTCAGCGCGAGTGGCAGGCCGACATAGCCCAGGCCCACCGTCACCACCCGCGCCTCGCGCGCCGCGATCTTGTCCTTCAGGGACGAAAACATCGAAAAGGAAGCGGTCATCATCTGTCCTCAATCTCTGCGCCGGCGAAGGGCCCGGCCAACAAAAAACCTCACAGGGCCGGCATCCGTCAAATCGCGCCGTGCGCCCCTGCTCCCTTTTGCGGCCAGGATAGCCGCCAATCCGCGCGAACGAACCGGACTGTCGCACCAGAGGCGACGATGCGCAGACCTGCGCGCCCGCATGGCAACCGAAGACTATCAGAACCCTCGCCGCATTCCAAAGAAATGGCGCGCGGGTCCGCCGCCGCCGCTGCCGCGCCCCTCGCCGCCGGAGGTGCCGGCAACAAAGGCGCGCCAGCGCGCGATTGCGTCCGATTTTGCGACAAGCCGCGCATTTCCCCTATGCGAGCCGCCGTCCGCCCGTGCTAACGTCACCGCAGTCGGCGGGTTTATTGGCTGAAACGACATGAGAATTTTCATTACCGGCGGCGCAGGGTTCATCGGGTCGCATCTGTGCGAGCGGCTGGCGGCCGAGGGCCACGAGATCGCGGTGCTTGACGACCTGTCCACCGGACGGCGGGAAAACCTGGCGGCGCTCGAAGGCTCGAACCGGCTGCGCTTCACCGAGGGCAGCATCCTCGACGCCGATCTGGTCGGATCTCTGGCGGACGATGCCGACATGATCTTCCATCTCGCCGCCGCCGTGGGCGTCAAGCTCATCATGGACGAGCCCTCGCGCTCGATCCTCACCAACGTCGGCGGCACCGAGAATGTCTTGCGCGCCGCACTTCGCCGCAAGGTGCCGACCTTCATCGCCTCGACCTCCGAGGTCTATGGCAAGGCCGCCAAGTTCCCGTTCAGCGAAGATGACGACCTGACCATCGGCGCGACCAGGAACCTGCGCTGGTCCTACGCCTGCGCCAAGACGCTCGACGAATTCCTGGCGCTGGCCTATGCCCGCGAACAGGCGCTGCCCGTGGTGATCCTGCGCTTCTTCAACACCACCGGCCCGCGCCAGACCGGGCGCTATGGCATGGTGGTGCCGAACTTCATCCAGGCCGCGCTCGACGGCCGGCCGCTGATGGTGCACGGCACCGGCGAACAGTCGCGCTGCTTCGGCCATGTCAAGGATGTGGTCGAGGCGATGGTGCGCCTGATGGCCACGCCCGCCGCCTTCGGCCAGGTGTTCAACGTCGCCAACGACCAGGAAGTCACCATCCGCGCTCTGGCAGAACAGGTCATCGCCGCCACCGGATCGGCCTCGGAAATCCGGCTGGTGCCCTATTCCAGCGTCTATCCCGAAGGGTTCGAGGACATGGCCCGCCGCCTGCCCGATGTATCGAAACTGCACCGCACCATCGGCTTCCGCCCGCGCCGGCCCCTGTCCGAGATCATCGCCGACGTGATCGCCGAGAAACGCGCCGGCGGTGCCGCATGACCGACGGCGGCAGGAGGGACTATGCGGTCCTGGCGCTGATCCTGGCGCTGGCGCTGGCACTCCGGCTCTACGGGCTGAACGGCCCGCTGTGGTTCGACGAGATCACCACCGTCGACACCCACCTGCGCCTCGGCTGGGGCGAGATGATGCAGAGCTATTCGATGAACCACCATTATCTGCACAACCTCGCGGCCAAGGCGGCGATGCAGATCTTCGGCGAGTCTCCCTGGGCGATCCGGCTGCCGGCGCTGCTGTTCGGGCTGAGCGCGATCGCGGCCATGTGGGTGCTGGTCCGCCGCGCCACCGACAGCGGCACCGCCCACGCCACCGCGTTGCTGCTGGCGCTGTCCTACCACCATATCTGGTTCTCGCAGAACGCCCGCGGCTATACCGGGATGGCGCTTTTCTCGACCATCGGTTTCCTGCTGTTCCTGTCAGGGCTGAAGGACGGGCGCTGGCGCAGCTGGCTGTGGTTCGCCGCGGCGATGGCCGCCACCATCTTCACCCACCTGACCGGGGCCTTCTTCTTCGTCACGCTCGGGCTGGTGTGGCTTTGGCGGGTGGTCGCCGCTTGGCGGCGGGGGGCACTTGACCGCGACCTCATCATAAAGCCATTCACCGGCTTCCTGATCGGCGGGCTGGTCACGATCGCGCTTTACGCGCCGCTGCTGCCCAGCCTGCTCAGGACCGTGGGGGGCGTCGCCGAGACCTCGGCGGGCGACCCGATGCAGGAGTATCAGAGCCCGCTCTGGACCGCATATGAGGCGATCCGCACCGGCGTCGGCCATGCCGGGCCGCTGGTGACGCTGATCGGGCTGGGGGTCCTGGCCCTGTCGCTTCTGGGCGCCGTCGCGCTCCGGCGCAGGGCGCCGCTGATCGCGCCGGTCACCTTCGGCCACATCCTCCTGTCCGTTGCGCTGCTTCTGGCGATGGGAATGCGCATCTGGCCGCGCTTCTTCTTCACCGACATCGCCTTCCTTCTGTTCCTCATCGTCTGCGGGGTGCAGCTGGTCTGCTTCTCGACCGGCCCGATGCTGGGGCGCTGGCTCTACCGGCTGGCGCTGATCGGGATGGTCCTGGTCTCCGGCGCGATGGCCGCGCGCAACTACATGGCGCCAAAGCAGGACATGGCCGGCGCCTACCGCTTTGCCGAGGCCCACCGCCAGCCCGGCGAGCGGATCTACACGATCGCCTACGCGGCCGAGGTCTACCGCACCCATTTCCATGCCGACTGGGGCGCGATCTTCACCGAGGCCGATTACCGCGCCGCCCTCGACGCTCCCGGCCCCCTGACCATCGTCGTCGTCTTTCCCGACCGCAGTTTCCGCAGCCTGCCCTCGCTTGAGGCCGATCTCAGCAGCGGCCGCCTGCGCAAGGAGGCGTACCTGCCCGGCACCCTCGGCGACGGCGGCATCGTGATCCTGCACCGCGACGCAGCGGCGGGAACGGCAGGAGGCTCGGGTGGCTGACCTGGTCGTCGGCTCGGGCCCGTCCGGGGTCACGGTCGCCGGCGCGCTTCTCGCGCGCGGGCGCGAGGTCGTCATGCTCGACGTGGGCAAGGGGCTGGAGCCCGACCGGGCGGCGGCGCGCGACACCTTCGCCAGCGCCGGCCCTGCCGGCTGGTCCCGCGACGACATCGCCCGCTGGCAGGGCGGACAGGTCGCGGCCCCTCCCGGCCGGGTGCGCCGCTTTGGCTCGGACTTCGCGATGGAGCCGCCCGAGGCGACCTTTGCCGAGGGCGCGGACCATTTCCACCTGCGTGCGTCGAACGCGCAAGGCGGCCTGTCGAACCTCTGGGGGTCGGCGCTCCTGCCCTACCGTGCCGCCGACATGGCAGGCTGGCCGGTGACGGCGGACGAGCTTGCCCCCCATTACGCCGCCGTCGCGGCCTTCCTGCCGGTCAGCGGCACCACCGACGCCCTAGGGCAGCTTTTCCGGCAGATGCCGATGGAGGGCCGCACCCCCCTGCCCGCCGGTCCCCAGGCCGAGGAGTTTCTCCGCCGCCACCTGTCTGCCGGCCCTGACCCCGGCGCCACCCTCGGGCTGGCGCGGCAGGCCGTCGCCCCCGGCTGCCGGGCCTGCGGCCAGTGCCTGCACGGCTGCCCCTGGCGGCTGATCTGGTCGGCGGCGCAGCGTCTTCCCGCCCTCGCCGCCCTGCCCGGCTTCACCTACCGCCCCGGTGCCCCGGTGCGGCGCTTCGCCGAAGGGCCCGAGGGGGTCACGCTGACGCTGGCGGACGGCAGCTCGGTGACCGGAAGCCGCGCCTTCCTCGCGGCCGGGGTTCTGGAAAGCGCGCGCATCCTCCTGGCCTCGCAGCCCGTGCCGGACAAGCTCACCCTCCTCGACAGCCAGCATGGGTTCCTGCCCGCGCTCCAGCGCCGCGCCACCCGGCCCCGCCCCGACCGGATGCCCCATCACACCCTGACCCAGCTCTTCCTCGAGATCGACGACCCTGCGCTCTCGCCCTACCTGGTCCATGCCCAGATTTACGGCTGGAACGATTTCTACGCCCGCGACCTGATCGCCAGCTACGGCCGCCGCCTGCCCGGAAGCGCGCCCCTCTGGCGGCTGCTCGCGCGCCGGCTGATGGTGGCCCAGATCTTCCTGCACTCGGACCATTCGGCGCGCGCCGAACTCAGCCTTGCCCCGGACGGGCGGCTTCGTGCCCGCACCTCGCTGCCCGCAGACCACCCCGCCCGTTTCCGCGCCGCCGCCCGCCGGGTCGGCGCCAGCCTGGCGCGCGGCGGCCTTGCGCCCCTGGGCTTCGCCGCGCGGGTCAATCCGCCCGGCTCGTCCTTTCACGCCGGGGGCACGGTGCCGATGGCGCGCACCCCCGGCCCCGGCCAGAGCGACCGCCTCGGCCGCCCGCACGGCCTTGCGCGCCTGCATGTCGCCGACGCCTCGGTCCTGCCTGCCATTCCGGCAACGACCATCACCCTGCCGGTGATGGCCAACGCCCACCGCATCGCCAGCGAAGCCCCATGACCCTGCCTGCCCACACCCCAAGGAGTTGCCTGATGCAGACCCACGCAATGCCCCAGCCGGCCCTCTGGCGCCGGATCGTCTGGCTCCAGTCGCTCATCCTCGGGCTATGGCTCGGCCTTGCCGCCACCGCGGCCTCGGCCCACGTCTTCGTCGCCACCAACGCCGCCGTCAACTTCGACCGCGCCGCAAGCCATTTCGGGATGCACTTCGAGATCAACCTCGAGGCCATCCTCGCCGGGATCGACCCCGAGGTGAAGGACACCAGCGAAAGCCCCAACGCCCAGGAATACAACCGCCTCCGCGCCCTGCCGCCCGAGGAGCTGAAAAAGGCCTATGAACAGTTCCAACCCGAATTTCTCGCCGGCCTGCGCTTTCTGGTCGACGGCAAGCCGGTCCCGGCCAAACTGGTCAGCGTCCAGTTCGCCGACGTGGGCGACCTGACCAAGGTGCGCAAGACCAACTTCGAGTTCCAGGGCGACCTGCCGCCCGGCGCCACGACCTTTGCCTTCGGCTGGGAGCCGAAGTTCGGCAAGGTTCTCCTGCGCACCATCGCCCCCCATGCCCGCTCGCTCCACATCGAGATGATCGAAAAAGGCGGGACCAGCCAGCCCATCGTCATCGACAATGTGAAATCCCGCACGACGATCGACATGGTGGTCGACTTCATCAGCGTCGGCTATCAGCACATCCTGCCCGAGGGGCTGGACCACATCCTGTTCGTGACCGGCATCTTCCTGCTCTCCACCCGCATGAAGCCGATCCTGATGCAGGTCACCGCCTTCACCGTCGCCCATACCCTGACACTGGGGCTCGGCACGGCCGGCATCGTCAACGTGCCCAGGGAAATCGTCGAGCCGCTAATCGCCGCCTCGATCGTCTATGTCGCGGTCGAGAACATCCTCAGCCCCAACCTGAGCCCCTGGCGCCCCGCCGTTGTGTTCTGCTTCGGGCTTCTCCACGGCCTCGGCTTCGCCAGCGCGCTGCGCGACTTCAACCTTGCGAACGAGGATTTCCTGGTCGGCCTGCTCAGCTTCAACGTGGGCGTGGAACTCGGCCAGCTCACGATCATCGCCATCTGCTTTGCGCTGGTCGGGATCTGGTTCGGCGAAAAACCCTGGTATCGCCAGCGCGTCGTCATCCCCGGATCGTTGGTCATCGCGGCAATCGGCGCCTTCTGGTTCTTCCAGCGGGTTGGGCTTCTGGCCTGAAGCCCTGCCGCCCAGACGGGGCGGCGGGCCTCAGCCCGCCGCCCCGTCAAAGGCCCCGGCTTCCAGCAGCGCCGCCAGGTCGCCATGCCCCCGTGCCCGCGCGGCGCGGGCCAACCTGTCGCCATAGGCCGCCAGCACCCGATCCTCGCGCCAATGCGCCTCGAACGCCGCGCGCGCGTCCGCGGCCATCCGCGCCCGCCCCGCCGGTTCCTGCTGCATCCGGCGCATGGCCGCCAGAAGCTCGTCTCCGTCGGAAAACATCAGCCCGCCGCCCGCGCGCTCGACGATCTCGGGGAAGGGTCCCAGCCGCCGAGCGATAACCGGCGTCCCCAGGCGGAAGCTCTCGATCAGGATGATCCCGAAGGTCTCGTAGCAGACCGAGGGCACGATCAGCGCCAGCGCCCCCCGGTAATAGGCGTTCAACTCGTCCGGCGCCTTGCGGCCGAGGAACCGGATGCGCGGATTGCCGGCCGCCAGCCGCTTCAACTCGTCGCCATAGTCGCCCTCGCCCAGGATCAGCAGGTCGGCGTCGGGATACCTGTCCATCGCCGGGAAGACATCCTGAAGCCCCTTGATCTTCTCCAGCCGCCCCACGAACAGGAAATAGGGACGAGGATGGCCGCCCCAGGGTGCCACCGCCCGCGCATCCAGGTCGGGCAGGAAATAGGGCAGGACCTCCATCTTCTGCCGCAGCCCGAAATCCGCGTGGCGCGAGCGCGAGAACTCGGACTTGGCGATGATCAGGTCGACCTTGTCCAGCATCCGGTCCATCAGCCCGGTATAGCGCCACAGCTGCGGCGGCCGGCGGTAGTTCAGCACGCAGCGCAGGCACTGGCGTTCCTCGCACAGTTCGCGCCCGTGACGCCAGAGCACATGGGTCGGGCAGACCAGCCAATGTTCGTGCGCCTCATAGACCTTCAGCCCCGTGCCATAGGCCAGAAGCCCCGGGCCGCCCACCAGCGAGGTGTTGTTGTACCACAGGATGTCGGGCTGTATCTCGTCGATCAGCCGCCGGATACGGCCCGCGTGGATCGTGGGCCGCCCGGTCTGCTGGGTCAGAAGGTTCGACAGGAACCCGCTCGCGGCCCGCAGCCCGATCCGCCGCACCCCGTCTGGTGCGCCTTCGGCCTGGGGCGTGCCGCCGAGGATCAGATAGCTGTCCTCGTCATAGACGACCGCGACCTCGTGGCCCCGCGCCGCCAGCGCCCGCGCCATGCGCTGCACGCCCACGGCGTCGCCGCCGAAGGAATAGGGCGGATAGAAGGTGGTGAACATCAGGATGCGCAAGGGTCTCATTGCCTGCTCTGCCTCCGGCCTCTGCCGCTCATTGCCGCCCCCTGACCAGCCCCATCAGCAGCGCGAACCTGTCGCGCATCGCCAGAAGGGCGAAAGCCAGATAGACCGCCGCCCCGACAGGCACCGCCAGCGCCAGGATCACGACCGGGGACCGCCCCTCCAGCATGCCGGCCAGAACCCAGACCGGCAGGGCCATGATCACCGTCCCGGCCAGCGGCCGGGCATGGCAGGCGACAAAGGCCCAGGCCGGAAGACCCGCGATCCCCGCCACGATCCGGTAGTAGACCGGCCAGAGCAGATACTGCGCCGCCACCGCGGCGACCGCCACCGCGACGATCCCGTGCCGCGAGGCCGCCCAGATCAGCGCCGCCGCCAGCGCCACCACCGCCCAGGCCAGGACCGAGATCGCCCCCGCCCGCCCCGCCGCCAGGCAAAAGGCCATCTGCACCCGGTTCAGGCACACGTAGACACCCATCGCCGCCATCACCGCCAGCACCGGCGCCGCGCCCAGCCAGTCCGGCCCGAAGACCAGAAGGATCATCGGCCCCGACAGGATCGACAGGCCGGCGAAGAAGGGCAGCGCCACCACCCCGGTCAGGCGCGCGATGTCGAGAAGCAGCGCCCCGGCATCGCCCCCCTGCCGCGACAGCGCGGCAAAGGCCGACTGCGAGGCCTGGCGCAGGGGCGTCACGATCAGGAAGGACAGGGTCTCGACCAGCCGCCACGAGACCGAGAACAGCCCTGTCGCCACCGGCCCGAGCGTCGCCCCGATGATGAGCAAGGGCGTCTGCGTCGCCGCCAGCTCTCCTGCCCGCAGGCCCAGGACCTGTACGCCGAAGGTGGCAGCACGGCGCACCTCGGCCCGGCTGGCGCGCAGGCCCGGCCGCCAGTCCACCGCCGTCCAGGCCATCACCGCGTTGGTGGCGATCATCACCAGCCACTGGCCGACGAAACTCCAGACCCCCAGCCCCTTCAGCGCCATCACGATGCCGACCGCCCCGCCAAGAACGACACCGGCGATCGCGCGCAAGGCCAGGATGCGGAAGTCGAGGTTGCGGCGCAGAATCGCCACCGGGACGGCGTTCAGGGCCACGATCAGGACCGACGGCACCAGCGCCAGGATCAGAAGCCGCACCTCGGGCTCGCCGTAGGCCCGCGCCGCCAGGGGCGCAAGGCCAGCGAGGATCAGCCCCAGCCCCAGCCCCAGCCCGACCAGCAGCCAGAAGTTGGCATCCAGATCGCCCGGCCCCGGTTCGGGCAGCGCGATCAGATATTCCGACAGGCTCTCGCGCACCATCTGCTCGGACAGGACGATGAAGACCGAGGCCATCGACAACAGCCCGTAGTCGCGCGCGCCCAGAAGCCGGGCCAGCGTCACGAAGACCGCGAAGTTCACGGCCTGCTCGATCCAGTTGCCGACGGCCATCCAGGCCACGCCCCGGCTGAACTGCCGCTCGACCGACATGGGCTAGAGCCCCGCCCAGGGCTTCATCAGCCCCGCCTTCACCGCGCGCGCCAGCCGGCGCGCCGCCAGATAGGCCCCGCCGCGCCCGGCCAGATGGTCGCGCCAGCGCCGCTCGTCGGTGAAATAGAACATCTCGATGCGCGGCAGGTCGTGCAGGTCGGCCCCTGCGCCCGCCTCGCCCAGCCGCGTGCCCACGGATGTGCGGTAGTGCCGGGCGATCTCGGCCCTGAGGGCGGGCGAGGACAGGCCGTAGGGCGGGGCGAAATGCATCACCGGGCGGGCCAGCCGGTCCTCGATCGCCACCTGCGCACACACCAGCTCGGTCCGCGCCGCCTCGGGGTCGAGCGCGGTCAGGTCGGGGTGGCTGACCGTGTGGCTGCCGAACAGCACCCCCTCGGTGGCCAGCGCCCGGATCGTGTCCCAGCCCATCAGTTGCCGCGGCGGGCGCGCGATCCCCTTCCAGCCCTCCTCGCCTCCGACATGGCCGGTCGGCAGGTAGACGATCGGCCTGAACCCGTGCCGCCCCATCGCCGGCCAGGCGGCCTCGGCAAAGTCCTGGAAGCCGTCGTCGAAGGTGATGATCACCGACCGCGCCGGCAAATGCCCGAACTCGCGCGCCGCCAGCCAATCGTCGAGGCTGAGGACCGCCACCCCGCTTTCGGCCAGCACCCGCATCTGCATGGCGAAGTCGCGCCGCGCGATCGCCGTCGCGCCGCCCCGGTCCGAGACCGAGTGATACATCAGGATCGAGGTCGCGCCCGTCACCGCCGCCCCTCTGCCCTGCCTTCACCGTGGCAGAAATATCCCCGGGGGGCCGGGGGGGGCAGCGCCCCCCCCTTTGCGGCCGCCGTCCTGCGAGTGCCCACCCTCAGTCCTCCACCCGGTGATGCTCGAACTCGGCGCGGTGCGCGGCCCAGGCGGCGCGGTCGATGGTCCCGTCGGCGCGCAGGCAGTCGGCCGCGGCATAGGCCATCGCAAAGGCATGGTGGGTGTTGTCGTGGGCAAACAGCCCCTGCCGGCCAAAGGACAGGAATCCGTCAAGCGACGAGAGCCAGCCGTCGACGGCCTCGAAATGCTTCTGATAGTCGAGGTCATAGACCGGATAGGCCTGCCCGATCCGCCGCGTCTCGCAGCGCAGGACCTCGCACCTGACCGGCAGGCCCAGCCCGTTCAGCCACTGGACATAGTGCCGGCCCAGTTCGGCGTCGGACATGTCCCACCATTTCTCACCCGGATCGCACGGCAGCTCGGCGCAGAGGATGGTCAGCCCCTTGGGTCCGGCGGCGGAATTGTAGTTCTTCGGCTCGGACATGCGGCTGATCGGGATCGACAGTTCGGGGAAGTAATGGGCGTCATATTCGGTGAACTGGTCGGTCTTCAGGATCAGGTAGACGAGGATCATGCCGCGAAAGCGGATGGCCTGCGCGGCCTTGATGACCTCGTCCGGCGCGGGCGGGTCCATCAGGCGCAGCGCGGCGGTCAGCGGGATCGTCGAAAAGACCTGCGCCCCCTCGTGGCGCACCTCGCCCTCCGGCCCCCTCGTCACCACCGCCGTCACCCGGCTGCCCTCGCGCTCGATGCGCAGGATGTCGGCGCCGAAGGCATAGCGTGCGCCCGCCCGCTCCGATGCCTCGGCCATCGTCCCGGTGATCTGGCCGAAACCCTTCCTCGGATAGTAGAAGCGCCCGGTGGTCGGTCCCTTCATCCCCGGCAGCATCCGCAGCATCTTGGCCAGGATCTTGCCCACCGACCCCGATGACACCCGCCGCTCGGCCAGCGTCACCGCCAGCTTGTCGGGGTCCAGCCCCCACAGCTTCCGCACATAGGGGAAGTAGAAGCTTTCGGAAATCGTCGGCCCCAGCCCGTCATAGAGAACCGAGGAAAAGCTGCGCGCTCCGTCGCGCCGCTTGCGGAAGGGCTTCAGCGCCATGTCCCCGAACAGCGATGCTGCGAACGCCGGCGGAAGGCGCAGAAGCGCGTCCAGCGGCTTCAGCGGGAAATGGATCCAGCGCCCGCCCAGGCGGATGCGGCCGTGGCGCGGCTGAAGCAGCAGATCCTCGCCCAGAAGCCCCTTCACGTCCGCGATGACCTTCGGGTCGGCCACGGGGTGAAAACGGTGCGAACCATAGTCGCACCAGATCCCCTCGATCTGGAAGCTGGTGGAATTGCCGCCCGCCTGGCCCGCGCGCTCGAGCACGCTGACCTGCGCCTTGCCGGCCTTGGTCAGCGCATGGGCCGCCGCCACCCCCGCCGGGCCCGCGCCCAGGATGATCACCTCCGGGCTACCGGTCATGGCAAGGTCTCCGTCGAAGTGCTTTGGCGGGCCTGAAGCCGCCCGCCCGAAACCAAGAGGATCAAGGCGCCGAGAACGCCCGCGAGATAAAGGATCGCCTGCCAGGCCAGGCCCGAGGCCACCACCTCGGGGGCGCTGGCGCCGAAGGGCACCAGCAGGGCCGCGAGCGAACTCTCCCTGACGCCAAGCCCGCCCAGGGACAGGGGAAGGGTGGCGATGATCTTGGCGATCGGCCATCCGAAGAACCAGGCGGCGGCGGGGATATGGACGCCCACCGGCGCCGCCAGACGAATCGACAGCCAGATCAGCACCGCCTGGATCGCCGCCGACAGCACCAGCGCGAACAGAAGCAACCCCGGCTGGCGGCCGAGGGTTCCGAACGCCTCGGCCAGACGCAGCGCCAGGCCCTTGGCCGGCAGGCCGGGAAAGCGCGCCCAAAGCCCGCGTGCCACCGCCGGAAAGACGAAGAGCGCCACCACGGCGCCGCCGATCACGACGGCGGCCAGGCTCCAGGCCAAAACCGCATTGCCCCGGCCCGACAGGAACACCAGCCCCAGAAGCGACAGGCACGCAAGCCCGACCATGTCGATCAGCCGGTCGCCGACCGCGGCGGCGGCGACACGCGGCCCGTCGCGCAGACGGACATGGGCCAGCCCCGCCCTGACCGCATCGCCCCCCGCCGCTCCGGGCAGCGCCAGGTTCGCGGCCAGCCCGGCGAAATGCGCGCGCAGCGCCTGGCCGAACGGCAAGGCCCGCCCCATCAGCATCCACCACTTGAAGGCCGCCGCGACGTGGCAGGCCAGGAAGGCCGCCAGAACGCCGAAGAACACACCCGGCGTCAGGCGCCGGAACCCCTCGAGGATCGCCTCCCTCGGCAGGAAATGAAAGATCAGCGCCAGCGCCAGCGCCGACCCGCAGGCCCTGAGGGCCCATTTTTTCACCGCCCGGCCCGGAACAGCCATTCAGGGCCTCAGATGCAGGCGCGAGATCATGTCGGCGATCAGCCCCAGGGACCAGATGATGAGCGCCGACAGGAAGGCAAAGATCGTCGTCTCCGACAGGTTGTCGAGGAACAGGTCATAGACAAACTTGGCGATCCCGATCCCCATCAGGACCATCCCGAGGGGAATGAATACCCGCAACGGGTTGAACAGCACCGTCATCCGCAGGACGAGGATGACGAAGTTGATGAAGTCCACAGGCCGGATCTTCGACTTGCCGACCCGTTTGCCATACTGGATCGGGGTATAGATCATCCGCTTGCCGTTGCAGGACATGCACAGCGTGATCGTTGTGGTGAACGAGAACTTCTGCGGCAGAAGGGGGATGAAGGGCACCAGTTCGCTCTTGCGGAACACCCTCAGGCCCGAGTTCAGGTCGTTCAGCCGCCGCTCGGCCAGGAACGAGGCGAAGGTGTTCAGCACCCACTTGGCGGGCTTCCTGATCCAGGGCACGTTCTTCATCGCCGCACCCCGGTCGCCCACCACCATATCCTGATCGCGGCACATCTTCAGCATCGGCGGCAGATAGCGCGCCGGATAGGTGCCGTCCGCGTCGATGATCGCCACATATTCGTGCTGGGCATGGCGGATGCCGCGCTTCAGCGCCGCGCCATAGCCGGTGTTCACCTGGTTGGTGTCGACGATCACCCCCGATGCGCGCGCGATTTCCAGCGTCCGGTCCTCGGAGCCGTCGTCGATGACGATGATCTCGTAGGGTACGCCGGTCGCGTCCATCTCGCGGCGCACGTCCTCGATCGTATGGGCGACGGCGCCCTCCTCGTTGAAGGCGGGAATGACGATCGAGAGCGACAGGCCCTCGAACCCTTCCGCCGCGCGGCGGGCTCCGGCGTGGCCCGCGTGGCGGGCGCCGAAGCTTGCCTTGGCGGCAGCGGCGGTCGCGGCGCCGGACTTGGCCGGGGGGCGGGACTTCACGGGAAGAGCCTGATCGTCAGGGGACATGCAATCGGTTCCTTACGCCAAGAACGTGATATTCGAACAGGCACCAGGCGAACGAGCCCGCCGAATAGACGTAGTAGACTTGATGATACAGCATAGCCGCCACGGCCCGAAGCGCTCCGAGGTGGCACAGGAAAAAGCGGAAGAGCCGCAGATTCGCGGCGATCGCGGCGACAAACAGCAGGGGCGCCAGCCACCAGAGGCCGGGCGCGACGGGCAGCGCCAGCACCGACAGGCCGACCATCCCCGCCAGGATCGCCCTCAGCCGTTCGGTGCGCGAGGTGTTCAGATCCTCGCCCAGCCCCTCGCGGGCGATCAGAAGCCGCGACCAGGGCAGCGCCCGGCGGAAGATGTCGGTGAAGACCGCGTTCCGCATCGTCCAGATCTTCAGGTGCTTGCCCAGCAGCAGGGGATCGACGCAGATCACGCCCCCCGCAGCGTGAATGCGGTAGCCAAGCTCGATGTCCTCGATCGACGGCACCCGGTACGTGGCCACGTCGAAGCCCCCCAGCCTGCGGAACAGGTCGGCCCTGACCGCGCCGCAGCCCGCCCAGAAGGTGCGCGCCGTGCGCCGCGCCGTCTGGTGGTAATAGCGGTGCATCAGGTTGCGGTAGCGCGAGAACCAGCCCCCCGGCGGCGTCTCGTCGTAGGAGCCGAACACCGCCGCCACCGACGGGTCGCCAAAGGCGGCGGCGATGCGCAGGGCGCCGTCGGGATGGGCGATCACGTCGCTGTCGACGAACCACAGGACGTCCCCCCTGGCCGCCTCGGCCGCCAGGTTGCGCGCCACGCCCGGACCTCCGTTCGCGGGCGTGGTGATGACCGTCGCGCCCAGCCCCCGCGCCACCTCGGCCGTGCGGTCGGGCGAGCGGTCGTCGACGACGATCACCTCGGCAAGCTCACCGCGCGCCCGCATCGCGAGAAGCGGCTCCAGCACCCGCGGCATCAGCGCCTCGGCCCGATAGGCCGGCATGATCGCCGATATGGCCGGGCGGGCGCTCATGCCTCGCCCCCGCGCCGCCGCGACGCCACCAGCCCGGCCAGAACGGCGAGCCACGGCAACAGCCAGACCACCCGCGCCCCGTAGCGGCTGGCCGGCTGCGATATCCCGCCGCAGACCACGGCATTGGCGATCAGCCCGGCAAGGATCATCAGCGCGAACAGCCGCATCCGCCCCGGCAGCGCCCCCGGCAGGACCATCAGCGCCAGGCAAAAGCCCAGGCTCCCGACGTAAAGCGCCGACTGCGCCCGCGTCAGGCCGGGCAGCCAGGGCGCATCCGGGCGCAGCCGCCCCTGCGCCAGCGGCCCGGCCAGCGATCCGCCGACCTCGGCATTGCGCATCTCGATCTTGGCGGTGGGGAGCGTCATGTCGACGCTGACCATGCCCGCCTGAGCCAGCACGTTGCGGGCAAAGGCCAGGCCAACGCCCAGGGGATGCTCGCGCACCACCGCCTTCAGGAAGCCCACCTGCGCATCGGCCACCGCCTTCTTGTCGTCTGCGCTCATCAACTGGAACGACCCCAGCTGGCGGCTGGTCTCGAAGACGATGTGCGAAGCGGTCAGCCGGTAGGGATCATCCGAGATCTGCAAGGCCTCCCACAGCCGGCAGGTGACGATCACAGCATCCGGGCAATGGGTCTTCAGATAGGTATAGCCCGGCCCGTCCTGGATCAGCCGCGCGGTCAGGAAGGGGCGGATCACCACCTCGGAATGGGCAACCTTCGCGGCCATCAGGCGGAAGGCCGCCTGCTGCGCCCAGGCCGTCGCCAGGACCAGCGCGATCACCCCCGGACCCAGCCACCAACGCCGCACCCGCGTGAGAAAGGCCAGGGGCACCGAAGCCAGGAACACCAGCCCCGCCACAGGAAAATGCGACAGGTGCGAGATGGCCGCGAACGAGGCCAGCACATAGGCCAGGACCAGCTCGCCCCGGCGCATGTCGGGGGCGAACACCGCCAGCGCCGCCAGCGTCACCAGCATGACCGGCGCCAGAAGGTCGGGCATCAGATAGGCGGCGAAGAAGGGCAGCGACCCCAGCGAGGCCAGGGCCAGCGGCATCGCCGCAACCTCGGGCCAGGCACGCCCCGGCAGCAGGCGGCGGACCATCACCCGCGCCACCAGCCCCGAAGCCAGCGCCAGTGCCGCGGCATTGACGAGCAATATCCCTTCGAGAAATCCCAGGTGCGAGAAGATCCCCGCCAGCAGCGAATAGGAGGGCGAGCGCGACCCGTCCACCGTCTTGACGCTGCCGCCGGTGCCCATCGCCTGGCCCGCCTCGGCCGACCCCGGCGGCGGAGGCCGGATCACCCCAAGCTGCGCCAGCGCCGTGTCGCCCTGGCTGACATAGCCGACCGTGTCGAAGTAGAAGAGCGCCCGGCCATTGGCCACGAACACGCTGAGCAGGCCGGCCAGCGCCAGAACCGGCCACAGCGCCGCACCGGCGCCGCGCCGGGCCTCCGAACCGTGGGCATGGCCGGCCTGCGCGCTCATGCCCGCACCTGTTCCCGGCCGGCGCCCCGGCCGCTGCCGCTCTGGCCCAGAAGCCCGTCGAAATAGGTGATGGTCCGCGCCAGCCCGTCGCGCAGCGCCACCCGCGGCTCCCAGCCCAGGGCCGAACGCGCCAGAGAGATGTCGGGGCGGCGCTGCACCGGATCGTCCTGCGGCAGGGGCTCGAACACCAGCGTCGAGCGCGAGCCGGTCAGTTCGATCACCAGTTCCGCCAGTTCGCGGATGGTCATTTCGACCGGGTTGCCGATGTTCACCGGCCCGGTCACCGCGTC
This sequence comes from Pseudomonadota bacterium, assembly GCA_018240425.1. Classification (GTDB taxonomy): domain Bacteria; phylum Pseudomonadota; class Alphaproteobacteria; order Rhodobacterales; family Rhodobacteraceae; genus TMP-24. The sequence continues at coordinate 225,628 of JAFEFU010000071.1, forward strand.
GCCGGTCTCCATCAGCGCGACGAGCCCGCCGATCAGGTCATCGACATAGCAGAAGGACCGCGTCTGCTCGCCCGCGCCATAGATGGTGATCGCCTCGCCGCGCAGTGCCTGCATGACGAAGTTCGACACCACCCGCCCGTCCTGGGGATGCATCCGCGGCCCGTAGGTGTTGAAGATCCGCGCGACCTTGATCCTCAGCCTGTGCTGGCGGTGATAGTCGAAGAACAGGGTCTCGGCGCAGCGCTTGCCCTCGTCATAGCAGGACCGGTAGCCGATCGGGTTGACGTGGCCCCAGTAATCCTCGGTCTGGGGATGCACGGTCGGATCGCCATAGACCTCGGAGGTGCTCGCCTGAAGGATCTTCGCCCGCAGCCGCTTGGCCAGCCCCAGCATGTTGATCGCACCATGCACGCTGGTCTTGGTCGTCTGCACCGGGTCGTGCTGGTAATGGACCGGACTGGCCGGGCAGGCCAGGTTGTAGATCTCGTCCACCTCGACATAAAGCGGGAAGGTCACGTCATGGCGCATGACCTCGAAGCGCGGGTTGCCGATCAGGTGGGCAACGTTGTCGCGGCGCCCGGTGAAATAATTGTCCACGCACAGGACGTCATGGCCCGCACCCAGAAGCCGCTCGCACAGGTGCGAACCGAGAAAGCCCGCCCCCCCGGTCACCAGGATCCGTCTCGAGGTCACGCCCATCCCGTTCCGCCTTCCTGCGCCGCCCTTCGCCCCTGCGGGCGGCGGGACCGCGGCCGCGAACCCTGCGCGCTCTGCCCTGAAAAGTCCGTGCGGGCAACGCCAGCCATCATCAGTTCCGCCAGAAGCCAAAATTATTCAATCTGATAGCCCGAAAGGCCGGACTCTCCAAACGCACATCCACAAATCACCGCTCCGGTCTGGCCGGAAATGGCGCGGCTGCCCCTTCATGCCCGAGACCGACGGCCTTTTCCAGTTTTTTGCGCAGCCGCACCGGATTCGCCGGAAACAGTCCGGGCCACCTCGCGCGAGGCCGCGCGGAAGCGAAACAATCCGCGCCTGCACAGCCAGACCGGCCCCGGCGAGCCGCTGCCGGGGGGGCGGGGGCGGGCGCCGCCGGCCTTTACCCGTTCAGGTGCGCTTGCTATGGCTGGCGGGCGCGCATCCGATCCGCCCGCAGCAAGGGAAAGGCCCGCCATGCGACTGACCAGACTGCGGCCGGGGCTGGTCCTCGCCGCCTGCCTTGCAGCGGCGGCGGTCCTGGCGGCCACCCTCCTCTCCGGCCAGACCAGCGCGGACGCGACGATCCGCCTCCGGCCCGACCAGACCTTCCAGACCATCACCGGCTGGGAGGCGACGGCCAGCCTTCCCAACAACCCGGCCGCCCCCGAATGGGCGCCCTACCACGACACCCAGATCCTCAGGGCGGTGCGCGACGCAGGCATCGACCGCATCCGCCTCGAGTTCCGCTCGAACACCGAGAACGACGACCCCAGCTTCGCGCGCTACTTCAAGGGCCAGATCCCCGAAGCGGCCTGGAGCAAGCTGATCTACCAGGTCAGGAACGACAATGACGACCCCCATGTGATCAACTGGTCGGGCTTCGACTTCTCCGAGGTCGACTGGTACATGGACAACACCGTGATGCCGCTGCGCAAGGCGCTGGCCGCCGAAGGCAGGAAGCTCTTCATCAACGCCTGCTATGTCGCCTTCAAGGGCGGGCGCACCTTCCAGCGCGACCCCGAGGAATATGCCGAATTCGTCCTCGCCGCCTATGTCCACCTCAAGGACAAGTACGGGATCGTCCCCGACAGCTGGGAGATGATCCTCGAGCCCGACGTGCCGAAGGACGGCTGGACCGGCACCGAGATCGGCCAGGCGATGGTCGCCACCGCGCGCAGGCTCGAGGGCGCGGGCTTCACCCCGGCCTTCGTCGCCCCGTCCGTCACCGACATCAGCAACACGCTGCCCTATGTCGACGCGATCGTCGCCGTCCCCGGCGCGGCGAAGTACCTCAGGGAAATCTCCTACCACCGCTACCGCAACAAGGGGAAGGCGAAGATCGCCGACATAGCGGCGCGCGCCAGGGCGCTCGGCGTCAACACCTCGATGCTGGAACTCTGGTTCGGAAAGGCCAACTACGATGTGCTCTTCCAGGACCTGAAGGTCGGCAATGTCTCGGCCTGGCAGGGCCGGGTGCTCGAGGGGCTCTATGTCCCGCAGCCCGACGGCACCATCGGCCCGAACCCCGAGGTGCGCTACAACGCCCTCGTCATGCGCGCGGTCCGGGCCGGCGCGCTGAGGATCGGCGCGGACAGCGACAATCCCCAGAGGTTCGACGCGCTTGCCTTCGTCAACCCCGACGACGGAGCCGGCAGCGGGCCCGGCGACTGGGCGGTGGCGGTCCGCGCCCGCCAGGGCGGCACCGTCCGGATCGAGGGCCTGCCGCCGGGCCGCTACCAGGTCTCCTACGCCATCCCCGCCGGCAGCCAGGAACTTCCCGCCGCCACCGACGCCTCGGGCGCCCTCGAGGCCACCATCCCCGACAAGGGCATCCTCACCATCGCCCGACCCGGGAAATAAGCGAGACGCCATGCGACTGACCAGAGTGAAGACGGGGCTGATCCTTGCCGCCTGCGTAGCAGCGGCGGCGGTTCTGGCGGCCACGCTCCTCTCCGGCCAGACCACGCCGGGCGCAACGATCCGCCTCCGGCCCGACCAGACCTTCCAGACCATCACCGGCTGGGAGGCGACAGCCGACATTCCCAACAACCCGGCCGCCCCCGAATGGGCGCCCTACCACGACACCCAGATCCTCAAGGCGGTGCGCGACGCAGGCATCGACCGCATCCGCCTCGAGTTCCGCTCGGACGTGGAAAACTCCGACGGCAACCTGTCGCGCTTCATCCACGGCCAGCTCCCCTATTCGATCTGGAAAGACCTCCGCTACCAGGTCCAGAACGACAATGACGACCCCCATGTGATCAACTGGGCGGGCTTCGACTTCTCCGAGATCGACTGGTACATGGACAACACGGTGATGCCGCTGCGCAAGGTGCTGGCCGCCGAAGGCAGGAAGCTCTTCATCAACGCCTGCTATGTCGCCTTCAAGGGCGGGCGTACCTTCCAGCGCGACCCCGAGGAATATGCCGAATTCGTCCTCGCCGCCTATGTCCACCTCAAGGACAAGTACGGCGTGGTCCCCGACAGCTGGGAGATGATCCTCGAGCCCGATGTGCCCAAGGACGGCTGGACCGGCACCGAGATCGGCCAGGCGATGGTCGCCACCGCGCGCAGGCTCGAGGGCGCGGGCTTCACCCCGGCCTTCGTCGCCCCCTCGGTCACCGACATCAGCAACACGCTGCCCTACGTCGACGCCATCGTCGCCGTCCCCGGCGCGGCGAAGTACCTCAAGGAAATCTCCTACCACCGCTACCGCAACAAGGGGCAGGCGAAGATCGCCGACATAGCGGCGCGCGCCAGGGCGCTCGGCGTCAACACCTCGATGCTGGAACTCTGGTTCGGAAAGGCCACCTACGACGTGCTCTTCCAGGATCTCAAGGTCGGCAATGTCTCGGCCTGGCAGGGCCGGGTGCTCGAGGGGCTCTATGTCCCCCAGCCCGACGGCACCATCGGCCCGAACCCCGAGGTGCGCTACAACGCCCTCGTCATGCGCGCGGTCCGGGCCGGGGCGCTGAGGATCGGCGCGGACAGCGACAATCCCCAGAGGTTCGACGCGCTGGCCTTCGTCAACCCCGACGACGGAGCCGGCAGCGGCCCCGGCGACTGGGCGGTGGCGGTCCGCGCCCGCCAGGGCGGCACCGTCCGGATCGAGGGCCTGCCGCCGGGCCGCTACCAGGTCTCCTACGCCGTCCCCGCCGGCAGCCAGGAACTTCCCGCCGCCACCGACGCCTCGGGCGCCCTCGAGGCCACCATCCCCGACAAGGGCATCCTCACCATCGCCCGCGCGAGGGACTGACGGCTGGCTACCGCATCGCCGCGTCGAAGGCCGCGACCACCTGCGCGGCACGCGCTGCGACCTCGGCCAGCGCCATGCCCGGCTGGTAGAGAGCGGTGCCGATCCCGAACCCGTCCGCGCCCGCCGCCCGCCAGGCGGCGAAGTTCTCCGGTCCGGCCCCGCCCACGGCATAGACCTCGGTGCCCGCGGGCAGGACCACGCGGATCGCCTTCAGCCCGCCCGGCCCGATCAGCGAGCCGGGAAAGAGCTTCAGCCCGTCCGCCCCGGCGGCAAGTGCCGCAAAGCACTCGGAGGGCGTCATCACCCCGGGCCAGCTCTCCATGCCCCGCGCCTTGGTCGCGGCGATCACCGCCACATCGCAGTTGGGTGAAACCACCAGCCGCCCGCCCGCCGCCGCCACCGCCTCGACCTCGGACACGCGCAGGACCGTCCCCGCCCCGATCAGTGCGCGCGCGCCATGGGCCGCCGCCATCGCGCTGATGCTGGCCAAGGGATCGGGCGAGTTCAGCGGCACCTCGATGCGGGTGATGCCGGCGGCGACCAGCGCGCCGGCGACCGGCAGCGCCTCGTCCGGCGTGATCCCGCGCAGGATGGCGATCAGGGCCCGGCTCATGCTTTGGTCTCCTTCATCAGTGCCCCCTCATCAGTGCCCTGGCGGCACCGAGGCCGGCGAGCACCATCGCCTCGCCGTCGGCCAGAACCGCCTCGACCCCCTGCCCCGCCAGCGCGCGGCGATAGGCGCCGCCAATCCCCTCCGCACCGACGATCGCCACCTCCTGGCCCAGCCAGTAGGGCCGCGCCCCCGCAAGCTCCGCGCCGATCAACAGGCCCGAAAGCCGCGACCGGGCCGCTTCGGGCGGCAGCCCGTGCAAAAGGCCCTCCGCGCGGATCGCGAACAGCCGCGCCGCGAGCCGCTCGGGGCGCGAGATCGCCTGGCCCAGCCCTTCGGCAAACGCCGCCTCGTCCCAGCCCTCGCCCGCCATCCCGTGGCGCAGCACCGACTGGCCGGAGAGAAGCGCGAACAGCTCGCCCGTCATCGCGGTCTGGAAGCTGACCACCTCGCCGGCGCTAATCCGCACCCATTTCGAATGGGTTCCGGGCAGGCAGAGGACGCCGTCGAACCCGGGGCGGCCGGCAAGGAGACCGGCGATCTGGGTCTCCTCGCCGCGCATCACGTCGGCGGGGCTGTCCTGCTGCAACCCCGGCAGCAGGTGGACATCCAGCCGCCCGTCCGCGACCGCCGGCCGCACTGTACGGCCCGCCGCCAGGGGCGCACAGGGCACCGCGGCATAGGGCGCCTCGGCCCAACCCTGGCGGCTGCCGGCCATGCCGCAGATCAGGACCGGTACCCGGTCCGCGCCCAGCCAGCCGCCGACCATGTCGAGCAGCGCCGGCTCATAGTCCGCCCGCGTCAGCTTGCCCATGCCCCGGCCGCCCGTCGCCCGGGCCAGCACCCGCCCGGCCGCGTCCAGCGCCCAGACCCGCAGGTTGGTCGTGCCCCAGTCCGCCGCGATCCAGTCCAGCCCGGAAAGCCCGCTCATCCCGTCACCACCACGCCGCCGTCGATCACCAGCGCCTGCCCGGTCATCATCCGCGACGCCCCCGACGCCAGGAACAGGGCGCCGCCCACGATGTCCTCGGGCGCCAGCGGATCCTTCAGGCACTGCCGGCCGAGGTGCGCGGCCAGTCCTTCGGGCGTCACCCACATGTCCTTCTGCTTCTGGGTCAGCACCCAGCCCGGCGCAAGCGCGTTGACCCGGATGCGGTCGGGCCCGAACTCGCGCGCGAGGCTTCGGGTCATGCCGTTGATGCCCGAATTCGCCGTGGTGTAGAGCGGATAGCCGGCATTGCCCATCATGTAGCTGATCGACGAGAAATTGATGACCGAGCCGCCGCCGGCCGCGCGCATCCCCGGCGCCGCCGCCTGGATGGCGAAGAAATAGGCCTTGAGGTTGATCGCCATCGAGCGGTCCCAATAGGCCTCGTCCACCGCCAGCGCCTCGTGCCGCTGGTCGTTGGCGGCGTTGTTGACGAGGACGCGCACCGGCCCGTGCGCCTCGGAGGCGCGCGCCACCGCGCAGCGCAGCGCTGCGACATCGGTGATGTCGCAGGCGATGAACAGGGGCCGCCGGCCCGTCGCCTCTTCCATCCGTTCGCAGAAGGCGCCGGCGTCGGACCGCTGCACGAAAGCCACCCGAGCCCCCTGGCGCAGGAAGCCCTCGGTCAGGCTGGCGCCGATCCCCGAGCCGCCGCCGGTGATGAAGACCGACGCACCTTCCAGATCGGGATAATGGCCCATGCCATCCATGTGCGTCCCCCTGCTCGGGCCGGCGAGCCTCGCCGCCGAGTATCTTGTTCCATTAAACGGAACCATGTTTTACATGTTGAAACCTTATCTGCGCCGGGCGTAGACTTGTCAAACGGATTCCGGCGGGAGGATGGGGATGGCGGGCGATCAGTCGGGCATTCATTCGGGCGACGGGACGGTCGGAAAGGCGCTCGACGTGCTGGACCGGGTGGCGGCCTTCGGCCGCCCGGTACGGTTTTCCGAATTGATGGCGGCCAGCCCCTACCCCAAGGCAACGCTCTTCCGGCTGTTGCAGACGCTGACCAGCCAGGGGATGCTGGCGCTCGACCCCGAGCGCTCCAGCTATGCGCCCGGCCTGCGGCTGGTGCGGCTGGCCCATGCCGCCTGGCGCCAGGCGTCCCTCGCGCCGATCGCCCGGCCCTTCCTCGACGCGCTGTCGGCCGAGACCGGCGAGACTGTCCACCTCGCGCAGCTCGACGGCGCCCATGTCCTTTACCTTGACAAGCGCAACGCCAGGGTGCCTGTGGACATGTTCTCGCAGGCCGGCAAGGTCGGCCCCGCCCACTGCACCGGGGTCGGCAAGGCGATGCTGGCCTTCCTTCCCGAGGCGGACCTGGCGCGGCTGATCCCGCAGATGTCCTTTCACCGCCATACGCCCGCCACGCTGGCCACGCCCGCCACGCTGCGGGCCGAGCTGGCCGAAATCCGCCGAACCGGCCACGCCTTTGACCGCGAGGAGCACGAGCCCGGCATCATCTGCGTCGCCGCCCCGATCCTGTCATCGCGCGGCCGGGTGCTGGGCGCCCTGTCGCTGACCACCGCCACCGCACGATCGAGCCTCGGGGCCCTTGCCGCCCGCGCCCCCAGGCTGAGCGAAACCGCCGCCGCCATCGCCGCCGAGGCCGAGGCCTGGCAATTCCCCGACGACGCCGGACGCCGCGCCGCCATCGGCGGCTGACGGTGCAGGCGGCCCTCCCCCGAGGATATTTTGGGCCACGGTGAAAGGGCGGGGGGAACTTTCTGCGCAGGGGGGCGCGAAGGGACCCGGCCCCCGCGCATCCGCGCCCTTCCGGCCCGAGGCCTTTTCAGCCGCTGCCCGAACCGTTAAGACCCACGGGGCAAGCCCTGCAGACAGGAAAGCCCATGCAGATCGAAGAAACCCCGCTTCCGGGCGTCCTCATCCTGACCCCGCGCCGCTTCGCCGACGCGCGCGGCTGGTTTTCCGAAGTCTGGAACAGGCAGACCCTCGCGGCCCTGGGCATCGCCTGCGACTTCGTGCAGGACAACCATTCCTATTCCCGCGACGCGGGAACGGTGCGCGGCCTGCACTTCCAGTCGCCCCCCCACGCCCAGGCAAAGCTGGTGCGCTGCGGGCGGGGCCGGGTCTTCGACGTGACCGTCGACATCCGCACCGGATCGCCCACCTACGGGAAGTGGTTCGGCGCCGAGCTGTCGGCCGAAAACGGCCGCCAGATCCTGATCCCCGCCGGGTTCCTGCACGGCTTCGTCACCCGCGAGGCGGGCACCGAGCTTCTCTACAAATGTTCGGATGTCTATGCGCCCGACTGCGATGGTGCGGTGCGCTTCGACGACCCCGACATCGGCATCGACTGGGGGATCGACCCCGCCGCCGCCATCCTGTCGGACAAGGACGCCCGCGCGCCCCTCTTGCGCGACATCTCCAGCCCCTTCCGCCATGAGGTCCAGGCATGAAGCTTCTCGTTACCGGCGGCGCGGGATTCATCGGCTCGGCGGTGGTGCGCCAGGCCGTCAGGGCCGGGCACCATGTCGTCAACCTCGACAAGCTGACCTACGCCGGTTCGCTCTCGAACGTCGCCGAAGTCTCGGACAGCCCGCTTTACGCCTTCGAGAGGGCCGACATCTGCGACCGGGCGCGCCTCGATGCTATCCTCGGCCAGCACCGGCCAGACGCGATCATGCACCTCGCCGCCGAAAGCCATGTCGACCGCTCGATCGACGGCCCTGCGGCCTTCATCGAGACCAACATCACCGGCACCTACACGCTGCTCGAGGCCGCCCGCGCCTTCTGGACCCGCGAGGGCAAGCCCGAGGCCTTCCGCTTCCACCATATCTCGACCGACGAGGTCTTCGGCTCGCTCGGACCCGACGGCAAGTTCACCGAAGACACGCCATATGACCCGCGCTCGCCCTATTCGGCCTCAAAGGCCGCCTCCGACCATCTGGTGCGCGCCTGGTTTGAGACCTACGGCCTGCCGGTGGTGCTGACCAACTGCTCGAACAACTACGGCCCCTACCACTTCCCCGAAAAACTGATCCCGGTGGTCATTCTCAAGGCGCTGGCGGGCGCGCCGATCCCGATCTACGGGGCGGGCGACAACATCCGCGACTGGCTTTACGTCGAGGATCACGCCGACGCCCTCCTGACCGTGGTCCGGCGCGGCGAGGTCGGCCGGAGCTACAACATCGGCGGCGAGAACGAGGCGACGAACCTCGAACTGGTGAGGAAGATCTGCGCCATCCTCGATGAAAAGCGCCCCGGCAACCGGCCCTACGCCGACCAGATCGCCTTCGTCGCCGACCGGCCCGGCCATGACCGGCGCTATGCGATCGACCCGGCGCGCGTCCGCGCCGAACTCGGCTGGCGCCCGTCGGTCACGCTCGATCAGGGGCTGGAAAAGACCGTCCAGTGGTTCCTCGACCACGAAGACTGGTGGCGCGCGCTGGAGGGCCGCGAGGGCGTGGGCAAGCGGCTCGGCCAGGGCTGATCCGGCGCTGCGCCGCCCCCGCGCGTCAGTCGCTCAGGTCAAAGCGGAAATCGTAGGCGCTGCCCTCCTTGTCGCGCGAATGCAGGAGCATGTCGCCCCGCGCCGCCCGGTATTCCCCCGTGCCGCCGGTGACGGCCAGGGTCGAATCCGCCCCGTCGTAGAACGGTCCTCCGACCGTCAGTTGCCCCTTGGCGAGCGTGACGGCGAAATAGCATTCCCAGGCCTTCGCCGGGACGGTGCGGATGCAGAAACCGTTGTCGCTGCCCACCTTCGTCTTGTCCGCCTCGTCGTAGATCTCGTTGGCGAAGGTCAGCAGGTCACCGGCGCTGTCGCCCTTGGCGCCCACGTCCGCGACCGCATCGGTCGTGGCATGTTCGACCAGGTTCAGCTTTTCGGCAGCGACCGCCGGCCCGGCGGGGGCCGAGGCCGCCAGCAGAAGGGCAGCGGCCACGAGGCTGCGCGGCAAGGACAAACCCATCATCACCTCCCTGTTTGGCGCGAGGGGCCAGACCCTCCGCGCCGGGCAAGCATAGCATGATGCCGCCCTTCCCGGCGCGGGAAGTTGCCGCGCCGGGGACAGGGGTGCGGGGCCGCGGTCCCTCAGCCCTCGGCCAGAGGCACTGCGACAAAGCTCTTCTGCCCGTGGCGGTCGACCAGCAGAAGCACCGCGCCGCGCTTGGAATCGGCCGCCTCCTTGACCGCCGCGGCGAAGTCGTCGGCCGAGGTGACCGGCGTCTGGTTGACGCTCTCGATCACGTCGCCCTGCTGCAACCCCTTGTCGGCCGCCGTCCCCTTGGCGTCGAGCGCGGTCACCACCACGCCCTCGGATCCGTCCGGCAGGCCGAGGCCCTGCGCGTCCTCGGCGCTCAGCGTCTGCACCGTCAGCCCCAGGGCCGCCACGTCGCTGCCGGACTGCTCGCCTCCGCCCGAGGCCTGCGCGGTCTCGGTCCCGGCATTCTTGCCGATCGTCAGATCGAGCGTCAGCTTCTTGCCGTCGCGCCAGAGCTCGATCTTGGCCTTGTCGCCCGGCGACAGGTCAGCGATGGCCCGCGCCAGCGCCCGCGGATCGTCGACCGCCGCGCCGTTGACCGCCAGGATCACGTCCCCGGCCTTGATGCCGGCCTTGGCCGCGGGCGATCCATCCTGGGCCGAGGCGACCAGCGCCCCCTTGGCCTCCTTCAGCCCGATCGCGCTGGCGATCTGGTCGTCGACCGGCTGGATCTGCACGCCGATGAAGCCGTGCTCGATCGTCCCCTTCTCGATGATCCGCTGCACCACCTTCTCGGCCTGGGCCGAGGGGATGGCGAAGCCCACCCCGACGTTGCCGCCGTTGGGCGAGTAGATCGCGGTGTTGATGCCCACGACCTTGCCCGAGGCGTCGATCAGCGGCCCGCCCGAATTGCCGTGGTTGATCGCCGCGTCGATCTGGATGAAATCGTCATAGGGACTGTTGTGCAGGTCGCGCCCGCGCGCCGACACGATCCCCGCCGTCACCGTGGTGCCGATCCCAAAGGGATCGCCGATCGCCACCACCGCATCGCCGAGCCTCAGCTTGTCCGAATCCCCCCAGGCGATGGTCGGCAGCTTCTCCTTGGCATCGACCTTCAGCACCGCGATGTCGTTCTTGGCGTCGGTGCCCACCAGCTTGGCCGGCAGTTCGGTGCCGTCATCCAGCTTCACGGTGATCTTGGTCGCGTTCTCGATGACATGGTTGTTGGTGACGATGGTCCCGTCGGGGCTGATGATGAAGCCCGAGCCGAGCGCCATCGCCTTCTGCGGCGGCGCTTCCTGCCCGCCGCCGCCCTGCCCCGGCATCTGCGGGAATCCGGGGAAGGGGCCGTTCTCGCCGAAAAAGCGGCGGAAGAACTCGTCGGGCGGCATACCCTGGCCCTGGTCGCCGCCCGGACCCATCTGGCTCATCTGGTTCTGCGGCACCGTGATCTCGGTCGTCACCGTCACCACCGCCGGCTTGTCGGCCGCGACGATGTCGGCGTAGGACTGCATCGGCTGGCTGGCCACCGTCTCGGCCCAGGCCGGAAGGCCCGCCCCGGCCAGGGCCCCGAAGGCCACCATCAGCGCGAGGACCGAAGCCCCCGCCAGCCGGCCGCGCCGCACTTTTCTCGTCACTTCCACATCCATCACTTCACCCATCATCTTCTCGATCCCGCGAGACATCGCTGCATCCTGATCGGGCCACGGCCCCATCGGGCCGACCGGCGCCCGCGGTCCCGGCCTCGCTCGGCGACCGTACGCCCGTCGTTGACAGAGATTGTGAATCCCCGCCGAAAGCCAATCCTTGTGTCAGCGTCTCACGGCGGATTGAACGCCCGTGCACCGCGCGCCCCCGCCTGTCCGATTTCCCGCCGGCGGCGGCCGGGTGGGCCAAATGCGGGCTTGCTTTTGGCCGCCGTCTGCGGGACATCGGGCGGCAGCGCGGGTTCTGGGTCTGGTGATGCGGCTTTTGATATTCGGGACGACAGGGCAGGTGGCCATCGAACTTGCCCGCAACGCGCCCTTGGTCGGGGCCGTGCCCGCCGCACTTGGCCGCGACCGGGCCGACCTGACCGACCCCGCCGCCTGCGCCGCCGCCATTGCCGCGGCCGAAGCGGACATCGTCATCAACGCCGCGGCCTATACCGCCGTCGACCAGGCCGAAGGCGATCCCGTCACCGCCCGCCTTGTCAATGCCGTGGCACCCGGAGCGATGGCACAGGCCGCCGCCGCGCGCGGCCTGCCCTTCCTCCATGTCTCGACCGACTATGTGTTCGACGGCGCAGGCCACCGCCCCTGGCGCGAGGACGATCCCACCGCCCCCCTCGGCATCTACGGCGCCACCAAGCTTGAGGGCGAGGGCCTGGTCGCGGCAGCCGGCGGCCCGCATGTGATCCTGCGCACCGCCTGGGTCTTTTCCGCCCACGGGAAGAACTTCGTGCGCACCATGCTGCGCCTCGGAGAGACGCGCGAAAGCCTTGGCGTCGTCGACGACCAGCGCGGCGGACCGACGGCGGCGCACGAGATCGCGAGGACCCTGCTCGCCATCGCCTGCGCCTTTGGCGAGGGGCGCGGCCGGTCGGGCATCTTCCATTTCTGCGGCCAGCCCGCCTGTTCCTGGGCCGACTTCGCCGAGGCGGTCTTCGCCACCTCGTCGCTGCCCCGCAAACCCGATGTCCGGCGCATCGCCACCGCCGACTATCCCACCCCGGCGCGGCGCCCGGCCAATTCGGTCCTCGACTGCACCCGCATCCGCGACACCTATGGCATCGGCCAGCCCGACTGGCGCACCGGCCTGCGCACCGTCGTCGGCGAACTGGAGACCTTCGCATGAAAACCACAGGCCGCAAGGGCATCATCCTGGCCGGCGGATCGGGCACCCGCCTCTATCCGATCACCCACGCGGTATCCAAGCAGATGCTGCCGCTCTACGACAAGCCGATGATCTACTACCCCCTGTCGGCGCTGATGCTGTCTGGGATCCGCGAGGTCGCGGTCATCTCGACCCCGCGCGACCTGCCGCAGTTCCGCAGCCTTCTCGGCAACGGCGAGGCCTGGGGGATGAGCTTCACCTACATCGTCCAGCCCAACCCCGACGGGCTGGCGCAGGCCTATATCCTCGCCGAGGATTTCCTGGCCGGCGCACCCTCGGCGATGGTCCTCGGCGACAACGTCTTTTTCGGAGAGGGGCTGACGGACCGTCTGGCAGCCGCCGACGCCCGGACCTCGGGCGGCACCGTCTTCGGCTACCGCGTCTCGGACCCGGAGCGCTATGGCGTGGTCGAGTTCGACCGCGAGGGCCGCGTCCTGTCGATCACCGAAAAGCCGGAGCGCCCGAAAAGCGCCTATGCGGTGACCGGCATCTACTTCCTTGACGGCGAGGCGCCGGGACGCGCGCGCGACATCCGCCCCTCGGCGCGGGGCGAGCTGGAGATCACCGACCTTCTGAACAGCTACCGGCTGGACGGCAGCCTGAGCGTCGAGAAACTCGGCCGCGGCTTCGCCTGGCTCGACACCGGCACCCACGAAAGCCTTCTCGATGCCGCCGAATTCATCCGCACCATCGAGGAACGCCAGAACCTCAAGGTCGGCTGCCCCGAGGAGATCGCCTTCGAGAACGGCTGGATCAGCGCGGGGCAACTGAGGGAACTGGCCAAGCCCTACCTCAAGACGCAGTACGGCAGGTATCTCGCCCGGATCGCGGACGAGGCCGAAGGGTAGGGTGGGTCGTTGCTCCGCCGGACGGGGCACCGGGATGCCCGTCAGCCCCCCGCCGCCCGCCGGAACGACCGCTCCGCCAGCGCCGCCGCGCGGTCCCACCCGAACAGCCCGGCCCGCCGCAGCGCCCGGCCCGCGAGGTCGGCCTGCAACCCCGGCTCGGTCAGCAGCCGGACGGCCGCCGCCGCCAGTTCCGCGCGGTCCTCCGGCTCGAAATAGAGCCCGGCGTCGCCCACCACCTCGGGCAGGCTTCCCCGGTTCGCGGCCAGCACCGGCACCCCGCAGGACATGGATTCGAGCGCCGGCAGCCCGAACCCTTCCCACAGCGACGGCATCACCAGCGCGCTGCTGGCATTCAGCAGCTCGGCCATCTCGGCATCGGGAATTTCCCCGGTAAAGACAATGCGGTCCGAGGTCCGCACGTCCCGGCTGGCGCCGGCCTTCAGCTCGTCGATATTGTCCCAGAACCGCTCGCCCGTGGTCCGCCCGACGATCGCCAGCCGCGCCTCGGGGCAGGCCGCCAGGATCGCGGGCATCGCCTCGATCAGGCGCAGCACGTTCTTGTGGCGGTTGAAGCCGCCCACATAGGCCAGCAGGGGGGCGCCCTCGGGGATAGCGTGCCGGGCCCGTGCCGCGGCCGCCCGCGCGGCCGGCAGCGGCCGGAACCCCTCCTCGGCCCCCTCGGTCACCACGTCGATCCGCCGCCGCGCCACGTTGAGCATCGCGGCAATGTCGGCGGCCGAGGCATCGGACACGGTCATCACCCGCGTCGCCTGCCACTTGGCCAGCCAGGTCTTGGCCTGCCAGAACCGGAAGTTGCGCCGGGTCGGAAAGACCAGGTCGGGAAAGCGCTCGGGGATCGTGTCATGGATGCAGACGACCTTGGGCACCCGGCTCAGGATCGGAAAGAACGAGTAATGGGCGGGAAAGAAGAACACATCCGCCCCCAGCCGCGCCGCCGCCCGCGACTGCGCCCGCATGTCCGCCCCGCCCCGCGCCCCCGCGCCCGAGGCCGCCGCCGCCATCGTCCGCGCCGCGCCTGCGACTGCGACCGCCACCCCGTCCGGCACCGGCCTTTCCGGCGGGGTCGCGAAGAGCAGCGTATAGCGGAAGTCCCCGCCCCGCGCCGCCAGCGCGCCCACCAGCGACCGGGTGAAGCGCCCGAACCCGCGTTCGTTGTCCCAGGCGCTGGCGTCGATGCCGACGTGAATCACGATGAGCCTTCCCGATGCTGGACCGTCCCTTGCCAGTCTGGCCGCCCGCCCGCCCCGAGGCAACCGCAAGCCAACCGCGGGCGCGCGACTATTTCCCGCTTGCATCGGCCGGGCGCGCTTCGGCAAGACTGTCCGGGGAACGGCAAGGATGGCGGCGGAACGCGGCGTGGCGACGGACGGCAAGAGCCTGCATGTGATGGAACTCGGCACCCTTCTCGGGGTGGGCGGGATCACCCGGCACATGGTGGCGCTGACCGGCCACCTGCGCGCGCGCGGCCACCGCGTGACCTTCGCCGGCTCGCCCGACGCCTGGGTGAACGGCGCGACCGAGGCCGACTTCCTCGACCTGCCGATCTTCCAGGTCAGCAGCGGCGGCGGCGGCCTGCCCCGTAGGCTGTGGGCGACCGCGCGGGCGGCGATCCGGCTGCGGCGCTGGCTGCGGACCCATCGGGTCGACCTGATGCACGCCCATGACAGCGCCCCGGCGCTGGTCGCCAACCTGGCGCGCAAGGGACTGGGGGTGCCGCTGATCGTGACCTATCACGGATCCGAGCCCGAGCGGGTGGCGGGCTTTGGCCGCATTGCCCGGGCCTGCGATCTGGTGGTCACGCCCAGCCACCGCTCGGCCGAGGATCTGGCCAGTCTGGGCGGGGTGCCGCCCGATCGGCTGAAGGTGCTGGGGCTGGGGGTCGATCCGCCGCCCGCGGTTGCTGACGACCGGATTTCGGCCTTGCGGCACAGGCTTCTCGGCGATGGCGAGCGGCTGATCGTCACCATCGCCCGCCTGACCCGCCAGAAGGGCATCGACATCCTCATCGACTGCGTCGCCCGGCTGAAAGAGACCCGCCCCGGCTGGCGCTTCGCCCTTGCCGGCGACGGCTTCGAGGAGGCCGAACTGAAGGCGCTCGCCGAACGGCGCGGCGTGCTTGGCCACCTGACCTTCCTCGGCCGCACGTCCGAGCCGCACCTCCTGCTGCGCGCGGCCGACCTCTTTCTTCTCACCTCGCGGTGGGAGGCCCTGCCCTTCACCATCGTCGAGGCCTTCCAGGCCGGCTGCCCCGCCGTCGCCACCGCCTGTTCGGGCGTGGTCGAACTGATCGACGACCGGGTCGGGCGGGTGGTGTCGGTGGGCGACGTCCCGGCGATCTGCGCCGCGGTCGAGGAGGTTCTGGCCGACGAGGGCCGCCGCCGCGCGATGGCCGCTGCGGCGCTGGCGCGGGCGGGCGAGGAGCGTTTCGATCCCGGCTGGGTGCATCCGCAGTTCGAGCGGCTCTACAGGGAGGTGGTGCGGTGCTGACGGCAGGCGATAACCCGGATGTCCGGCTTCAGGCAGACGGCGGAGCGAATCCCCCTTATTGCCGAGGGCGGCACAACGACCCTGTTTTCAACACATTATTGACCGTTCCCGAACGGACGGCGGCTGGAGGTTCAGCATGAAGATCGGAATTATCGGGGCGGCCGGGAAGATCGGCCAGATGCGGGTCGAGACGGTCCGCGCCAACCCGCGCTGCACCCTGGCGGCGGTGATGGACCTGGCCGCCGACAAGGCCGCCGCCCTCGCCGGCGGCGCGCCCGCCTTCTCCGACCTCGACCGCTTTCTCGACCAAAAGATGGACGCGGTCATCATCTCGACCCCATCGCATGTGCGCGAGCCCCTGTGCCTTGCCGCCTTTGCCCGCGGCCTCCACGTCCTGTCGGAAAAGCCGCTCGCCCAGAACCTCGCCTCGGCCCGCCGCATCGTCGAGGCTGCCCGCGCCGCCAAGCGCCACCTGGGCGGCGGCTTCAACATGCGTTACTACCCGGCCTTCGCCCATGTGAAGGATGTGGTCGCCTCGGGGCGCATCGGCGAGGTGGATCATGTCCGCGTCTACGGCGGGCACGGCGGCCTGTCCAATTTCACCCATGACTGGGAATACAAGGCCGAATTCTCGGGCGGCGGCGCGCTTTGGGACGTGGGCATCCACATGACCGACATGGCCCGCCACATCCTGGGCGAGATCACCGAGGTCTATGGCGTCGCCACCTCGCGGGTCTGGAACGTGCCGGGATCGGAAGACAACGCGATGGCGATCTACAAAAGCCCCTCGGGCGTCTCCGCCCTCTACCAGGCCACCTGGACCGACTGGAAAGGCTACCAGAGCGCCATCGAGGTCTATGGCACCCGCGGCATGGTTCGGGGCGCCTATGCGCCGATGCACACGCTGACCATCACCCAGGACCGCCCCGGCGGCACGCAAAGGCGCGAGGTCAACGGCTATTTCGGGGTCAAGGTCCGCGAAAAGCTGAAAAGCTGGAAGGTCACGGCGGTGGACGCCTTCGCCGGCGAACTCGACGACTTCATCTCGCTCACCGAGGGCCGCGAGGGGCTGCGCATCGCCGACGGCCACGCCGCACTGCGTGCCATCGAAGTGGCGACGATGGTGCCCGAATCCTCGCGCACCGGCCAGCCCGTCCAGCTCGAAAACCTCGGACCGATGCGCCTCTGACGCGCTTGGCGGTTGGCAGGCCCTTCCGCGGCTTGGTATAACCGCCAGAGTTGAGCAAAGCCATTCACACGGGAATTGATTGTGACCGCCGACCCGCTTCTTTCCATCGTCGTGACCATCGTGGACGGGGGCGGGCAGCTGCGCGCCTTCCTGAACGCCGTCCGCGCCTCGCAGAACCCGCCGCGGCTTGAGCTGATCGTGCCCTACGACGCCTCGATCGCCGACACCGGCGCGATGGCCGCCGACTTTCCCGAGGCCCGCTTCATCGACATGGGGCCCGTCGCCACCGGCCGTCCGATCACCACCGAGGCGGGAAAGCACGAGCTTTACGACCGCCGCCGCGCCACCGGCCTTGCCGCAGCCACCGGCGACATCATCGGCATTCTCGAGGACCGCGGCCGCCCGCGCCCCGACTGGGCGCGCAAGATCGTCGATTCCCACGCCCGGACCGGCAAGAACGTCATCGGCGGCGCCGTCGATTGCATGGAGCCGGTCAGCCTCTTGAACTGGGCCTTCTACGTCTCGGACTTCGGCCGCTATGGCCGCCCGTTCGACACCGGCCCGGTCGAATGGGTGACCGACGTGAACGTCAGCTACTCGCGCAAGGCGCTCGAGATGACGCGCCACCTGTGGAAAGAACGCTACAACGAACCCGTGGTGAACTGGTTCCTTCTCGAACAGGGCGAACAGCTCATCCTGTCGAACGAGATCGTCGTCGAACATACCCGCCCGCCGACCACGCTGGGCGTTCTTCTGCCCGAGCGTTTCCACTGGGGGCGGCTCTTCGGCTGGATCCGCGCCATGCATTTCACCCCCCGCCAGCGGCTGATCTACACGCTGATGGGCCCCCTCATCCCGCCGCGCCTGTGGCTGCGCCACCTGATGACCCAGTTCCGCAAGGGCAAGGGCGGGCGCTATCTTCTGGCGCTCCCGTATGTGATGATCCTGACCACCGCCTGGACCGCCGGCGAGGTCTGGGGCTACATCACCCGCAAACCCTGAGCCGGAGGACAGGATGGCAGGAACCAGGGCAGGAAGGGGCTGGCGCAGGGTCTTGGGCCGTCTCGCCGCCCTTGCCGCCGTTACCTGCCTCGCAATCTACCTCCTGGCCGAACGGGCGCTCAGCCACCTCGACGCGATCACCGCCGCCGGCCCCGAGGCGATCGCCCGCGCCGACCATCCCCTGCCCGCCTACGAGGATTGGGCGCTGTTCCTCACCGCCCAGGTGCTGCCCCTGCGCCAGCCCGGCGCCGCCGAAGTCAAACCGGGCCGCATCTTCCGCGACTGCCCGGACTGCCCCGAGATGGTCGAGATTCCCGCAGGCTTCTACCTGATGGGCTCGCCCCTCTTCGAATGGGACCGCTACCGCCAGATCTTCAGCCCCCGCGACTGGCGCACCCGCATCGAATCGGCCAACCGCGAAGGCCCGCGCCGGCTGGTGCACATCGCCCGCCCCTTCGCGCTGTCACGCTACGAGATCACCTTCGCCCAGTGGGACGCGGCCCAGGACGATCCCGCCTGGGCGGACGCCACCGAGCTTTATCCACGCAAGCCCGTCCTGACCGGCGTGACCGGCTATCAGAACCGCGCCGTCACGATGGTCAACCAGTTCGACGCCCGCGGCTTTGCCCGCTGGATGAGCCGCCATACGGGCCGCCCCTACCGCATCCCGACCGAGGCCGAATGGGAATATGCCGCCCGCGCCGGCACCGTCACCGCCCGTCCCTGGGGCAACGCCATCGGTTGGAACAACGCGACCTGCATGGGCTGCGGCGACCGCTGGCCCGAGAAGCGCATCGGCCCTGTCGGACTTTATGCCCCGAACGGCTTTGGCCTTTACGACATGATCGGCAACGGCCGCGAATGGGTGCGCGACTGTTTCGCCTCCTACGTCGCCGCCTCGATCACCGACGGATCGGCCTGGGTTCGTCCGGGTTGCGTCTTCGGCGTCGCCAAGGGCGAAAGCGCCTATGCCGAGGCCTGGCGCAACCGCTCGGCCTACCGGGTCGGCCCGCACCTGCACAACGCGCTCGAAGGCGGCACCATCCGCCTCCTGCGCGAGATGGACTGACCGGCCGGCGCCGCCCTCAGCTGCCGCGATAGGTCGAAAAGCCGAAGGGCGACAGAAGAAGCGGCACATGATAGTGCGCGCCCTCGTCCGAAATGCCGAAGCGGATCGGGATCAGGTCGAGGAACCGCGGGCTTTCCGGCGCGGCGCCAGTCGCATCCAGATAGGCGCCTGCGTGGAAAACCAACTCGTAGGTGCCCCGGGCAAAGCGGTCCGCCGGAAGGATCGGCGCGTCGGTCCGGCCGTCGGCGTTGGTCACGGCCTCGGCGATCCGCGTGCGGCGCTCGCCCTCCAGACGGTCGAGGGTGATCCTCAGCCCCGCCGCCGGCACGCCGCGCGCCGTGTCCAGGACATGCGTGGTCAGATATCCGGCCGCCATCGTTCTCTCTCTCCCTGTCCACTCCCGGACCTGGCGCGATCATGCCCCGGCCGGAGCGCAAACACGACCCGGCCAAAAGCCGAAATCACTTTCAGGATTTTGGCAATAATTCTTCCGCCGCTCCGGGGCTAGAAATAAGCAGGTCCAGTCTGCAGGAGGCCCCCATGACCCGCTATCCCCGCGACTTCCGTGGCCACGGCCCCAATCCGCCCGATGCCCGCTGGCCGGGTGGCGCCAAGATCGCCGTCTCGGTGGTGCTGAACTACGAGGAAGGCGGCGAGAACAACATCCTGCACGGCGACAAACAGTGCGAGGCCTTCCTCTCCGACATCGCCGGGGCGGCGCCCTGGCCGGGGATGCGCCACTGGAACATGGAGTCGATCTACGACTACGGCGCGCGCGCCGGCTTCTGGCGCCTGCACCGCCTGTTCACCGGCATGGGCATCCCCGTCACCATCTATGGCGTGACCGCGGCGCTCGCCCGCAATCCCGAACAGGTGGCGGCAATGAAGGCGGCGGGCTGGGAGATCGCCAGCCACGGCCTCAAGTGGGTCGATCACCGCGACATGCCCGAAGAAGAGGAGCGCGCGCAGATCGCCGAGTCGTTCCGCCTGCACGAGGAGGTCGTGGGCGAGGCCCCGCGCGGCTGGTACACAGGGCGCTGTTCGATGAACACCGTCAGGCTGACCGCCGAGACTGGCCGGCTCGACTGGATCTCCGACACATACGACGACGACCTGCCCTGGTGGCTCGAGATCGGCGACCGCGACCAGTTGGTCATCCCCTATACGCTCGAGGCCAACGACATGCGCTTTGCCACCGCGCCGGGCTATATCGAGGGCGAGCAGTTCTTCACCTACCTGAGGGACACGTTCGACACGCTCTATGCCGAAGGCGCGGATGGCCGGGCCAAGATGTTCTCGATCGGGCTCCATTGCCGCCTGATCGGCCGGCCCGGCAAGATCGCCGGGCTGAAGCGCTTCCTCGACTATGCCCAGGGCCACGCTGGCGTCTGGTTCCCGCGCCGCATCGACATCGCCCGCCATTGGGCCGCGACCCATCCCCACAAACGCTTCGAGCGCCCCTCGCAGATGACGCGCGAACGGTTCGTCGAACGGTTCGGCGGGGTCTTCGAACATTCGCCCTGGATCGCCGAACGCGCTTGGGCGCTGGAGCTCGGCCCCGCGCACGACAGCGCGGCGGGTGTGCACAGCGCGCTGGCCCGCATCTTCCGCACCGCCAGCCACGAGGAACGGCTCGGCGTCCTCAGGGCGCACCCCGACCTCGCCGGCAAGCTGGCCGCCGCCCGCCGCCTGACCCCCGAGTCGACGGCAGAGCAGGCCTCCGCCGCGCTCGACGCCCTGACCGACGCCGAGCGCGCCGCCTTCCAGCGGCTGAATGCCGACTACATGACCCGCCACGGCTTTCCCTTCATCATCGCCGTGCGCGACAACGACAAGGCCGCGATCCTCGCCGCCTTCCGTGACCGGACCGCCAACGATACCGACACCGAGTTCGCCACCGCCTGCGCCCAGGTGGAACGCATCGCCGAACTGCGCCTCAAGGACCAGCTGCCATGACCGGATACTACGCCCCCAAGGGCGGCCTGCCGCCCCAGACCGCGCTGATGACCCAGCGCGCCACCTTCACCGGCGCCTACTGCTTCATCCCCAGGGGCTGCTTTTCCGATATCGTGACCAGCTGCCTGCCCGGCTGGACCGGCACCCGCATGTGGCTGATCGCGCGCCCCATGTCCGGTTTTTCCGAAACCTTCAGCCAGTATGTGATGGAGGTGGCCCCCGGCGGCGGCTCGGACACGCCCGAGCCCGAAGCCGGCGCGCAGGGGGTGATCTTCGTCACCGAAGGCGATATCTGGCTGTCGCTCGACGGCGAGGAGCATGACCTCGGCCCCGGCGGCTATGCCTACATCCCCGCCGGCTGCACCTGGAAGCTCCGCAACGGCAAGGACGCGCCCGCCCGCTTCCACTGGGTGAGAAAGCTCTACGAGCACGCCCCCGGCATCGCCGCGCCGAAACCCTTCGTCACCTCCGACCAGGCGATCGCCCCCATCGCCATGCCCGACACCCAGGGCCGCTGGGCCACCACCCGCTTTGTCGAGCCCGACGACGTGACCCATGACATGCACGTCAACATCGTCACCTTCCAGCCGGGCGGCGTGATCCCCTTCGAGGAAACCCACGCGATGGAGCACGGGCTCTACGTCCTGCAGGGCAAGGCGGTCTACAAGCTGAACCAGGACTGGGTCGAGGTCGAGGCCGGCGACTTCATGTGGCTCCGGGCCTATTGCCCGCAGGCCTGCTACGCCGCCGGCCCCGGCCCCTTCCGCTATCTCCTCTACAAGGACGTGAACCGCCACGCCCGCCTGCGCGGGGTGGGTGCCTTCGGCCGCTGACCCGGCCTTTCATTGTGGCTGAAATATCCCGGGGGTCCGGGGGCAGCGCCCCCGGTCGCCGGTGGGAGGACTCCATGACCCGGACGATCGCCGCCCATCCCCTGACCGCCGCCGCCTTCGCCCCCTTCGGCGATGTCCTCGACGCGAGCGGCCCCTTCCGCCTCATCAACGAAGGCATGTGCCGGCGCCACCACGACCGCGCCCGGCTCGACTTCGGCCCCGGCGGGCGCGCCGGCATCTCGGTCTTCAAGGCCGAGGCCCGAGCCCTTCCCTACAACTTCGCCCTGGTCGAGCGCCACCCCGAGGGCTCGCAGGCCTTCCTGCCGATGACCGCCGACCCGTTCCTGGTCATCGTCGCCCCCGACGAAGGCGGACGTCCGGGCACGCCGCTCGCCTTCCTGACCGACGGGACGCAGGGCATCAACCTGCACCGCGGAACCTGGCATGGCGTCCTGACGCCGCTGGCCGCGCCGGGCCTCTTCGCGGTGGTGGACCGCATCGGCGCCAGCCCCAACCTCGATGAATTCCGCTATGCCGAAGCCTTCCGGGTCGTGACCTGATCCCGACCCGGATCCAACCGGACCGCGCCCGAGGGGCGGCGCGGCACGGCGCGAACAACAATGCCCCGCAGGGAAGCAACCATGACTGACACGATCCACCCCGTGGACGAGGTTTTGCCGCCGTCCCGGCTGCTGACGCTGGGCCTCCAGCATGTGCTGGTGATGTATGCCGGCGCCATCGCCGTGCCGCTCATCATCGGGCGGGCGCTGAAGCTCGAGCCAGCCGACGTGGCCTTTCTCATCTCTGCCGATCTCTTCGCCTGCGGGATCGTGACCCTGATCCAGTCGCTCGGAGTGACGCAGTGGTTCGGGGTCCGCCTGCCGGTGATGATGGGCGTAACCTTCGCCTCGGTCGGCCCGATGCTGTCGATGGCCGGCGAGATGCCGGGGCCGGAGGGCGCGCGCACCATCTTCGGTTCAATCATCGGCGCGGGGGTCGCGGCGATGCTGATCGCTCCGCTGATGTCGCGGATGCTGCGGTTCTTCCCGCCGGTGGTGACAGGCAGCATCATCCTGGTGATCGGCGTGTCCCTGATGCGGATCGGCATCAACTGGATCTTCGGAAACCCGGTCGGTCCGACCGCGCCAACGATCATCGACCCCGCCCACGCCGACTGGCTGAAGTCCGTCACCAGCCTCGCCGGCGCCTCGGTGCCGCCGGTGCCCGAGGGGCTTGCGCTCGCCCCCAAGCTGGACAACCCCGCCTACGCCGCGCCGGCGAACATGCTGATCTCGGCCTTCGTCCTGGCCGTGGTCCTTGCGGTCGCACGCTTCGGCAAGGGGTTCGTCGCAAATATCTCGGTCCTCATCGGCATCGTGTCGGGCGCGGTCCTTGCTGCTCTTCTCGGCCACATGACCTTCGCCAAGGTCGCGGACGCGGCCTGGTTCGATGTCGTGACCCCTTTCCACTTCGGCATCCCGATCTTCGATCCGGTGATGATCGTGACGATGGTCCTGGTGATGGTCGTCGTCATGATCGAATCAACCGGAATGTTCCTGGCCCTGGGCGAGATGACAGGCCGCCCGGTCAGCCGAGCCATGCTGTCGTCGGGGCTCAGGACCGACGGGCTTGGCACCGTGATCGGCGGCCTCTTCAACACCTTCCCCTACACCTCCTTCAGCCAGAACGTCGGCCTTGTCGGGGTCACGGGGATCCGGTCGCGGTTCGTCTGTGTCACCGGCGGCCTCATTCTCATCCTGCTCGGCCTCCTGCCCAAGATGGGTGCCCTGGTCGAGGCCGTGCCGCAGTCGGTTCTCGGAGGGGCGGGCCTGGTGATGTTCGGGATGGTTGCGGCCACAGGGATCCGCATCCTGTCGGCGGTCGATTTCACCGGAAACCGCACGAACCTCTTCATCGTCGGAATATCGCTCGGCTTCGGGATGATCCCGCTGGTCGCGCCGAACTTCAAGCAGTGGCTTCCGCACGGAATCCACCCGCTGATCGACTCCGGCATCCTGTTGGCAACGCTCTCGGCGGTTGCGCTGAATGCCTGGTTCAACGGCGCCACCGGGACGGCAGAGGATCTGAAAACCGCGGCCGCGACCGCCGAGCATTAGCGGCGCGGGGTCCGGGAACCCGGGCCCCGCCCCCTCACGGCGCGCGCATCATCAGCCGCGCGACATCCAGCATCCGGTTGGAAAAACCCCATTCGTTGTCATACCAGCCGAACAGGCGGACGATGCCGCCCGCCGTCACCCGGGTTTCGGGCAGGGCCATGACGATGCTTTCGGGCCGGGCCCGCAAGTCCGACGACACGAGCGGCCGGTCGGTCCAGCCGACCACCCCCCCCGCATGGCGCAGAAGATGGTTCACGGCCTGGACAGTCGGGCGGGCGCGGGTGGTCACCGTCAGATCGACGGCCGAGACCGAGGCCACCGGCACCCTGACCGCCGCGCCCTCGATCCGTCCGGCAAGGTCCGGCAGCACCACGTCCAGAAGCCTCGAGGCCGAGGTCGTGGTCGGCACCATCGACAGGGCCGCCGCCCGCGACCGGGCAAAATCGGCGGCCGGCGCGTCCACGGTCGGCTGGCTGCCCGTGTAGCAATGGATCGTGGTCATCCAGCCGGTCTCGACCCCGAAGGCGCGGTCGACGAGGCGCGCCAGGGGCGCCAGCGCGTTGGTGGTGCAGGAAGCGTTCGACACGATCCGGTGGCGGGCGCGCAGCCCTTCCTCGTTGGCGCCGAGCACGATGGTGAAATCCGCGCTGACCGCCGGCCCGGACACCAGCACCTTCCCCGCCCCGGCCTTCAGCCCGGCCTCGGCCACCGCCCGGTCGCCGGCGCGGCCGGTGCATTCCATCACCAGATCCACATCCGACAGATCAAGCTCGGCCAGATCGCGCGCCCCGGTCAGCCGCAGGCGGCGCCCGTTGACGACCAGGGCGCCCTTGTCCAGCGCGACCGCCCCGCGAAAGGGGCCGAAGGTGCTGTCATACTCGAACAGGTAGGCGGCCATGTCGGGCCGCGCGATGTCGTTCACCGCGACGATCTCGATATCGTCATGTCCGCCGCCAAGGGCGGCACGCAGAACCGACCGACCGATGCGGCCGAAGCCGTTGATGGCGACACGAACGGGCATCCCCGCCTCCGATCCAGACACTCGCGCGCAGTCTGGCCGAAAACCCGGCCCGACTGCAACCGGCCCGGCAGCGGGCTAAGCCCTTAAATTGTAACCGATACAGCCACGCCGCGGGCCACTGCCTGCCGCACCGCCTCGGCCGCGACCGCCAGATCCTGCAGCCCGACCCCGGTTCCGTCAAAAAGCGTGATCTCCTCGTCCGACCGCCGCCCCGGCGCCAGCCCGGCGATCACCGCCCCGATGGGGGTGATCTCGGCCTCGCGCAGCAGGCCCGCGGCCACCGCGTGCTGGGCCTCGCCGATGCTGACCGACTGCGCCACCTCGTCGGTGAAGACGCGCGCGCGCGCCAGCAGCGCCGGCTCGACCTCCTGCTTGCCCTTGGTGTCGGTTCCCATGCAGGCAAGATGGGTGCCGGACCGGACATGGCGGTCCAGAAGCGAGGCCGCCGGCGACGAGGTGATGGTCACGATCACGTCGGCCTCGACCATCCGCTCCAGGGCCACCGCCTCGAACGGCAGGCCAAGCTCGGCGGCCACCGCCCCGAGCTTCGGCAGCATGTCGGGATGCAGGTTCCAGGCGATGACCCTTTCGAAGGCCCGCACCTTGGCGGCGGCGCGAAGCTGGAACCCTGCCTGATGACCGGCGCCGACCATGCCCAGCACCTTCGCGTCCTTGCGCGCCAGCCGGTCGATGGAAATGGCCGAGGCGGCGGCGGTGCGCAGCGCCGTCAAGAGCCCGCCCCCGACCATCGCCGTGGGAATGCCGGTGTCGGGATCGAACAGATAGACGGTGGACTGGTGGTTGATGATCCCCTTGGCGGCATTGCCGGGAAAATAGCCCCCGGCCTTGACGCCAAGAAGGTTCCCGGTGCGGTCCAGCCCCGACTTGAACCCGTATTGCCGCCCCTCGCCCAGGGCCTCGCGCACCACCGGAAAGTTGTAGGCATCGCCGCGCGCCGTGGCGGCAAAGGTCGCCTCGACCGCCCTGTAGGCTGCTTCGGGGGTGATCAGACCCGCAATCTCGCTCTCTGGCACAATCAGCATCGGCGCCGACCTCTTTTCATTGTGGCTCAAATATCCCGGGGGTGCGGGGGCAGAGCCCCCGCCGCGCCGTCAATAGGCCTTGCCGCGGGCGCTGACCGGCCAGACAACCTCGACCTTGCCGCCGCGGACGCCGACATACCAGTCGTGGACGTTGCAGGTCGGGTCGCAGTGGCCGGGCACGAGGCGCAGCTTGTCGTTGACCTTCAGCACTCCGCCCAGGTCCTCGACAACCCCGTGCTCGTCCGAACACTTGACGTATTTCACATCCGTCCGGCCAAAGACGAAGGGCAGGCCGCTGTCGACCGACTGCGCCTTGAGGCCGGCATCCACGATCGCCTTGTCGGGCTTGGCGTGGCTCATCACCGATGTCAGGATGAAGAGCGCGTTTTCCCACTCGCCCTGGTCGATCCGGTGCCCGTCCTTGTCGAGGATGCGGCCGTAGTCGGCGTCCATGAAGGCGTAGGAGCCGCACTGGAGTTCGTTGTAGACCCCCGACGTTCCTTCGAAATAGTAGCTTCCCGTGCCCGCGCCGCCGACGATCGGGCAGTCCAGCCCCTCGGCCTTCAGCGCATCGACCGCGTCCTTGACCTGCGCCACGGCGATGTCGATCTTGGCCTTGCGGTCCTCGTACCTGTCCATGTGCTGCATGGCGCCCTGATAGGCCTGCAGGCCCGAGAACTTCAGCCCCGGCGCCTTGGCGACGGCGCGGGCGATGGCCAGCACCTCGGGCGTCGTCCTGACCCCGCAGCGCCCGGCACCGCAGTCGATCTCGACGATGCATTCGATGGTGGTGCCGTGCTTCTGCGCGGCGGCCGACAGGTCGGCCACGTTGGCCACATCGTCCACGCAGACGATGATGCGCGCACCCAGCTTCGGCAGCCGCGCCAGCCGGTCGATCTTGGCCGGATCGCGCACCTGGTTCGAGACGAGGACATCCTTGATGCCCCCCCTCACGAAAACCTCGGCCTCGCTGACCTTCTGGCAGCAGACCCCGCAGGATCCGCCCAGCCTTTCCTGCAGAAGCGCCACGTCCACCGACTTGTGCATCTTGCCGTGGATGCGGTGGCGAACGCCCATCTCGCGCACCAGCCGGCCCATCTTGGCGATGTTGCGCTCGAGCGCGTCGAGGTCGAGGACCAGGCAGGGTGTCTGGATGTCCTTTTCGTCCATCCCCGGCTTGGCGGGGATGTCATAGCCGACTTCGAGGCCGGCGAAGTTCACGGGTGCGTTCATGTTCAGCTCCTCACATGCGGCGGGACCAGCGCCGTCTCGGTTACATCCAGGGCAGTTTGTCCAGATCGACGTTGCCGCCAGTAACGATGACCCCGACCCGCTTGCCGCGGAAGACTTCGGGGTTTTTCAGGATCGTGGCCAGCGGCACCGCGCTCGACGGCTCCATCACGATCTTCATCCGCTTCCAGATCAGTTTCATCGCCTCGACGATCTCATCCTCCTCGGCGGTCAGGATGTCGGTGACGTGCCGCTGGACGAAATGCCAGGTCAGGTCCTTCAAGGGCACCTTCAGCCCGTCGGCGACCGTCTCGGGCGCGTCGTCGGCGATGATCCGGCCGGCGCGGAATGACCGCGCGGCGTCGTCGGCCTGCTTCGGTTCGGCGGCATAGATCCGCACCTTCGGGCTCACGTTCGACAGGGTCAGGCAGGTGCCCGACACCATGCCGCCGCCGCCTATCGGCGCGACCACCGCATCCAGCCCCTCGACCTGTTCGCTCAGCTCGCGCGAGCAGGTGGCCTGGCCGGCGATCACCCTCGGATCGTTGTAGGGATGGACGAACTCGGCCCCGGTCTCGGCCACCACCTCGGCAAAGACCGCCTCGCGCGACGATGTCGAGGGCTCGCATTCCACCACGCGCCCGCCATAGCCCTTGACCGCGTCCTTCTTGGCCTGGGGCGCGGTGCGCGGCATGACCACCGTGCAGGGAATGCCACGCCGGCCGGCGGCGTAGCTCAGGCACAGACCGTGATTGCCCGACGAATGGGTGGCGACACCCTTGGCCGCCTGCGCGTCGGTCAGGCCGAAGACCGCGTTCGAGGCGCCGCGCGCCTTGAAGGCGGCGGCCTTCTGGAAGTTCTCGCACTTGAAGAACAGCTCGGCCCCGGTCAGCCCGTTCAGGAAGCTCGAGGTCAGGACCGGGGTGCGGTGGATATAGGGCCTGATCCGCTCGTGCGCGGCGACCACATCGCCGAAGGTCGGGATATACATGTCTGCCTCACGCTGCCTTGCTGACGGCGGGAAGGCCGTTCTTGCGGTAATAGTCCTGCGCCGCCGCGACACCCGAGCCGAGCGCCACCGGCCAGCCGAGATCGGCCATGCACATCTCGGCAACGGCGAGACCCGACAGCATCATCGCGTCGGTCAGGCTGCCCAGATGGCCGATGCGGAAGACCTTGCCCGCCACCTCGCCCAGACCGACGCCGAAGGCCATGTCGTATTTCTCGGCGGCCAGCTTCACCAGGTCGGTGCCGTTCATGCCCTCGGGCACCACCACCGCCGTCACCGTGTCGGAATAAAGGTCGGGCGTTGCGGCGCAGGGGCGCAGGCCCCAGCCGGCGATGGCGCGGCGCACCCCTTCCGCAATCCGGCGATGGCGGGCCCAGACCGCCTCGATCCCCTCGTCGCACAACATCCGGGACGAGGTCGCCAGCCCGTTCAGCAGGCCGACCGCCGGCGTATAGGGATAGCCGCCGCCGGCGTAGGACTTCCGCATGTCGCGGAAGTCGAAGAAGGTGCGCGGCAGGCTGGCGCTGTCCATCGCGGCCGCGGCCTTTTCCGACAGGCCGAGGATGGCGAGCCCGGCGGGCAGCATGAAGCCCTTCTGGCTGCCGGCGACGGCGATATCCACCCCCCAGTCGTCCATGCGGAATTCCATCGACCCGATCGACGACACCCCGTCGACGAACAGGAGCGCCGGATGGCCCGCGGCAGTCAGCGCCCGCCGCACCCCGGCCACGTCCGAGACCACGCCGGTCGCGGTTTCGTTGTGGGTGACGAGAACCGCCTTGATCATGTGCTCGCGGTCGGCCTTCAGCGCCGCCTCGATCCGCGCCAGAGGGGCGCCTTCGCCCCAGGGCGTCTCGATGATCTGGACGTTCAGCCGGTGGCGCTGGCACATGTCGATCCAGCGGTGCGAGAACATGCCGTAGCGCGCCGCCAGCACCGTGTCGCCCGGCGACAGCGTGTTGGTGATCGCCGCCTCCCAGCCGCCGGTTCCGGTCGAGGGGAAGATCATCACTTCGCCGGTGCGTGTGAACAGGACCTCTTTCACTCCGGCGACAGCCGGCCCGAAGATGCGCGCGAACGCCGCCGACCGATGGTCGAGCGTCGGCATGTCGCAGGCCTTGCGGATGACTTCGGGGATGTTGGTCGGGCCGGGAATGAAGACCGGGTTCTGGCTGTGCATGTGGGACTCCCGCTGGCAATGATGCGAGAGTAAGCGCAGTGACGGAGTCGCACAATTTTTTCGGAATTGTTTTTCAGAGCTGATGTTCTCGATATTTCCCTTTGAAAAGTAACGGATTTATGTTTTTCATCAGTCGGAATCGTTTTTCATGGATGATCCATGCCCGACCCACGCCCCCGCGGCCGCCCCAAAGGTTTCCATGATCGGACCGAACAGAACATGGTCCAGTCGCTTGACCGGGCGCTGACCATCCTGCGCACCCTGGCCGACGCCCAGGGCCTGTCCCTGTCGGAAGTGGCGGCGCGGACCGCCCAGGCCGCGCCGACCGTCTATCGCGCGCTGGTGACGCTGCGGGCGCACGGGTTCGCCGAGATGGAGGAGCAGGGGCAGCTCTGGCACGTCGGCGGCGGCGCCTTCCGAGTCGGATCGAGTTTCCTGCGCCGTACCAAGATCATCGACCGCGCCCGCCAGCCGATGGACCGGCTGATGCGATCGACCGGCGAGACTGCAAACCTGGGCGTCGAGCACCGCGACCAGGTGCTGTTTCTGGCGCAGGTCGAGACCCACGAGGCGATCCGCGCCTTCTTCCCGCCCGGCACGCTCGGCGACATGCATGTCTCGGGGATCGGCAAGGCGCTCCTGGCCTGGCTGCCGCTGGGGCGGGTGGCGCAGATCATCCGCGACCGGGGGCTGGCGCGCTTCACGGCGCAGTCGCACACCGATCTGGCCTCGCTGTCGGCCGACCTGGCCGACACCCGGCGACGCGGCTACGCCATCGACGACCAGGAGCGCGCCGAGGGGATGCGCTGCGTGGCCGCGCCGATCTTCAACGCCTGGGGCGAGCCGGCGGCCGGCCTGTCGGTCTCGGGGCCGACCTTTCGCATCGGGCTGGAGGCGACGGCGGAGATCGGTCGCCTGGTGCGCGCCGCCGCCGACGAAGTGACCGAGTCCACCGGGGGGCGGCAGCCGGACTAGCTAGCGGAACCCCCGGGCATGGAAGATGAAGCCGAGCGCGTTCAGCAGGATCTGCGCCGCGAGGATCGGTGTTGATTGCGACGGGTCGTAGTCCGGCGCCACCTCGACCAGGTCCATCCCCACCACATCGTGCGCGCGCGCCACCTGCTGGAGCAGCTCCAGCACCTCGTAATAGAGGAACCCGCCGTGGCTGGGGGTGCCGGTCCCCGGCGCGATCGAGGGGCAGAAGCCGTCGATGTCGATCGTCACATAGACGCGGGCGCCTTTCGGGATGCGCGCCGCCACCGCCTCGGGGCCGAGCTTGCGGAACTGGCGCACCGACAGGATGTCGGACCCCATCCGGCGCGCCGCCTCGTAGCCGTCGCGCGCGGTCGACGAGACATTGCGGATGCCCAGCTGGGTCAGGCCCGTCACATAGTCCTTGTCCGCCGCCCGGCGCATCGGGCTGCCGTGGCCGACCCGGACCCCGTGGCGCTCGTCCACGAAATCGAGGTGCGCGTCGATCTGCAGGACGTGGATCGGCCCCCGGCCGGCGAAGGCCTCGATGCAGGGGATGGTGACCGAATGGTCGCCGCCGATCACCACCGGCAGCGCGCCGGCCTTCAGGATCGCCTCGACGCCCGCGCGGATGTTGGCGTGGCTGCGGGCGGTGTCGGTGTGGACGATGTCCGCGTCTCCGATATCCACGATGCGGACGGACTGCGGCAGATAGGTCGCGTCGTCCTCGTGGTCATAGGCCCCGGCATGGCCGAAGGAAAACAGCGTCGACGCCTCGCGCACCGAGCGCGGGCCGAAGCGGGCGCCGGACCGGAACTGGGTGCCGAAGTCGAAGGGCGCGCCCATGACCGCCACGTCGGCCTCGATCCGGTCCCAGTCGGGCTGATAGGGCCGCTTGCCGAAGGTCGCGATGCCCACGAACGGCAGGTTCAGCCGCCCGGTGTCATAGGTGTTGGCCATGCGCGCCCCCTGTTTACTGCGGGCTCATGCCGCGCAGACGCTCGCCGCGCCGCCTGAGAAGCTCCACCGAGGCCAGAAGCCCGATCGAGATGATGACCAGGATCGTCGCCACCGACAGGATCGCGGGGCTGATCTGTTCGCGGATGCCGTTCCACATCTGGCGCGGGATCGTCTGCTCGTCGTTGCGGCCGACGAACAGCACCACCACCACCTCGTCGAACGAGGTGACGAAGGCAAAGAGCGCCCCCGAGATCATCCCCGGGGTGATGAGCGGCATGACCACCTTGAGGAACGCCCGCGTGGGCGAGGCGCCGAGGTTCGCCGCGGCGCGGGTCAGCGAGTGGTCGAAGCCCGACAGGGTCGCGGTCACGGTGATGATGACGAAGGGGATGCCGAGCGTGGCGTGGGCCAGGATGACGCCCAGGTAGGGCACGCCCCATTTGTTCACCTCGATCGCCGAATAGAAGAAGAAGAGACCAAGGGTGATGATGATGACCGGCACGATCATCGGCGAGATGAGGATCGCCATGATCACCTTGCGAAACGGCATCTCGGGCCGCGACAGGCCGAGGGCGGCCAGCGTGCCGAGCGTGGTGGCGATGATCGTCGCGAAGAAGCCGACGATCACCGAATTCTTGGCCGCGTTCACCCAGGCGGCCTCTCTCCACACCGTTGCCCACCATGCGGCATCGCGCGGCACATCGGTCGGAACGTCGGGGAAGGTCAGGAGCAGGTCGTACCAGCGCAGCGAATAGCCCGAAGGATCGAAATGCAGCATCTTCTGGGTGAAGGTGAAAAACGCCTCGGCGTTGAAGCTCAGCGGGATCACCACCAGGATCGGCGCGATCAGGAACAGGAAGACCAGCGCGCAGATCGCGCGGAAGGTGTAGTACCAGACCCGCTCGAGGGGGGATGCATAGACCGGAAGCGACATCTTTCTGCTCCTCCCCCGTCAGCCCAGCTTCAGCTTGTCGATGCCCACCAGCTTGTCATAAAGCCAGTAGAGGATGAGGATCGCGACCAGCAGGATCGTTGCCAGCGCCGCCGCCATCGACCAGTTGTTCGACTTGTTCACATGGAAGGCGATCAGGTTCGAGATCAGGGTGCCGCTCGATCCGCCGACCAGCGCCGGGGTGATGTAGTAGCCCACCGACAGGATGAAGACCAAGAGCGTCCCTGCCCCGATCCCCGGCACCGTCTGCGGGAAATAGACCCGGCGGAAGGCGGTCCAGGATGTTGCCCCCAGGCTGCGGGCGGCGCGGACGTAGCTGGGCGGGATCGGCCGCATCACCGAATAGAGCGGCAGGATCATGAAGGGCAGCAGGATGTGGGTCATGGCGATGGTCGTGCCCATGCGGTTGTTGATCATCTGGAGCCGCCCGTCGTCGCTGATGATCCCCAGTGCCACCAGGATGTTGTTGATGACGCCCTGCTCTTGCAGAAGCACCATCCAGCTTGTCGTGCGCACCAGCAGCGAGGTCCAGAACGGCAGGAGGACCAGGATCATCAGCAGGTTCGACTGCCGCAGCGGCAGGACCGCCAGAAGATGCGCCACCGGATAGGCCAGCACCAGGCAGATCGCGGTGATGAAGGCCGACATCGCGAAAGTCCGCAGGAAGAGGTTCACATAGACCCGCTCGTTCTCGTTGACGCGGACGATGCTGCCGTTCTTGTCGCGCTCGAGGTCGACGGCGGCGAGGAAGAAGTCGCCGGTATAGGGCTTGGCCACCTGCCGCATGACCCCCCAGAGGTCGGGATCTCCCCATTTCGGATCGACGGCGATCAGCGATTCCTTGAACGGCGGCTCGAGCGTCTTGGCCTTGCGTCCGACCGCGGTGAACAGCGACCGGGTTCCAGGCAAGGCGTAGTTGACCCGCTCGCCGACGACGGCGACGGTCTTGGCCTCGGCCGCGGCCTTCAGGTCGCCCACCAGCGTTGCATAGGCGGCCTCGTCGGGCTCGGTCCCGACCGGGTGCGACGCGAACCAGGACACCATCCCGGGCATGTTGTCCGAGAATTTCGGATTGTAGACCGACTGCTCCAGCACCTGCAGGATCGGCCAGACGAAGGTGACGAGGATGAAGATGAGGAGCGGCGCCACCAGAAGGAAGGCGCGCCTCTTGGCCCGCCCCTCCGCCCTGGCCAGCGCGTCCTTCAGCGGCCGCCCGTCGGCAGTCGTCAGCATTCCGGCATCAACGGCTGTCATCGATGGTCCTTCGATCGTCGGCGAGGGGAAAGGAAAACGGGCGCGGGTTACCCCGCGCCCGCCCGAAGGCTCAGTTCGCCGCGAGCCAGGCGTTGAACCGGTCGTTCAGTTCGGCGTCGTGGTCCACCCAGAACTCATAGCTCGACCCCAGGGCGTTCTTCATGTTCTCGGGGTTCGTGGGCATGTAGGGGCCCATGTCGGTCTTGCCGTCGTTGAACTTGCCCACCAGCGCGGCCGAGGACTTGCGCGCCGGGCCATAGGCGATCCACTTGGCCTGGTCGGCCAGCGCCTGGGTCGAGGTGGCGAACTTCACGAACTCGATCGCCGCGTCCTTGTGGGGCGCGCCCTTCGGCACCACGAACAGGTCATACTCATAGACCTGGCCGTCCCACACCTGCTTGAACGGCTTGCCGTCGGCGATCGCGGCCGAGAACAGGCGGCCGTTGTAGGCGGTGGTCATCGACACTTCGCCGTCGGCCAGAAGCTGCGGCGCCTGGGCACCGGCTTCCCACCAGACGATGTCCTTCTTGATGCTGTCGAGCTTCTTGAAGGCCCGGTCCACGCCCTCGGGCGTGCCCAGCGTCTTGTAGACATCGGCCGCCGGCACGCCATCGGCCATCAGCGCCATTTCCAGGTTGGCCTTCGGGCGCTTGCCGAGGCCGCGCTTGCCGGGGAACTTCTTGGTGTCGAAGAAGTCGGCGATGGTGGTCGGGCCGCCGTTCGGGAACTTGGTGGTGTCATAGCCGTAGTTGGTCGAGAAGACGATGGTCGCGACGGCGCAGTCCGTCACCGAGCCGGGCAGGAAATCGTCCTTGGCCGGCGTCCCGTCGGCACCGGGCGGCAGCGCGTCCATGCCGATCGTCTCGAGCATCCCCTCGTCGCACAGCCGGACCGCATCGGAGTATTCGACATCGGCCACGTCGATGGTGACGTTGCCCGCCTCTTCCTGGGTCTTGACCTGCGGGCCGGGGTTGTCGCTGTCCACCGAGGTCACGTTGATGCCGGTCTTGGCGGTAAAGGGCTTGTGGTAGGCTTCGACCTGGCTTTTCGTGTAGGCGCCGCCCCACGACACCACCGTGATGTCCTCGGCCGAGGCCGCGAAGCCGAAGCCGGTCAGAGCAGTCGTCAGAATCAGCAGTTTCTTCATTGATCTCTCCCTAGTTGGTCAGGCTTTTTTCGTTTCGTGGCTGTTTGTCAGCCCCGGTCCCCGGCGCGAGCCTCGCGCGCCAGGTCCGTATTCCCCTCACATCGGATCGAGCGCCCGTGCGTCCTGCGGATGCCAGCCGATCTGGATCTTCTGGCCCGCCGCCAGCCGGGTCTGGCCCAGCGTGTTGCGCATCTTCATCACGAAGCCGTCGCTGCCCGCGACCGCCAGGCGCGCCCGCAGGATGTCGCCCATGTAGATCACGTCGCGCACCTCGGCGCCGATCGTGTGGGCGCCCGCCGGCATCATCTCGGGCTTGAACTCGACCCGTTCGGGCCGGATCGACACCAGCGTCTGCTGCCCCTTCTCGCGCACGTTCACCGCGGTCGCGTCGATCAGCTCGCCGGTGGCCAGCCGCACCAGCGCCTTCTGCCCCTCGAGCGCCTCGATCATGCCGGGCAGCTTGTTGTTCTCGCCGATGAACTGGGCGACGAAGCTGTTCTTCGGCCGCTCATAAAGCTCGGCCGGCGCGTCAAGCTGCTGGATCACCCCGTCGTTGAACACGGCAACCCGGTCCGACATGGTCAGCGCCTCGCCCTGGTCGTGGGTCACATAGACGACGGTGATGCCCAGCCGGTCGTGGAGGCCCTTGATCTCGAACTGCATGTGTTCGCGCAGCTGCTTGTCGAGCGCGCCCAGGGGTTCGTCCATCAGGACCAGTTCGGGATCGAACACCAGCGCGCGGGCCAGCGCAATGCGCTGCTGCTGGCCGCCCGACAGCTGCGCGGGACGGCGGCCGGCGAAGCGCCCCATCTGCACCATGTCCAGCGCGCGGATGACCTTGGCCTCGCGGTCGGACTTGGCTATGCCCCGCACCTCCAGCGGAAAGGCCAGGTTCTCGCCCACCGTCATGTGCGGAAACAGCGCATAGTTCTGGAACACCATGCCGATGCCGCGCTTGTGCGGCGGCACCTGGTTGATGTTGCGCCCGGCCAGCTTGATCTCGCCGTGCGTCGCCGTCTCAAACCCCGCCAGCATCATCAGGCAGGTGGTCTTGCCCGAACCCGACGGCCCCAGCATGGTCAGGAACTCGCCCTTGCCGATCTTCAGGTTCAGGTCCTTCACGACCAGCGACACGCCATCATAACTTTTCTGCACACGGTCGAATTCGACGAAGCCCGCATCCGCGGCAGCGGTCTTGGCAGCTGTCACCAGTATTTCCCCCCAGGAATCTCTCCAGTCCCTTGGCCCCGTAATAAGCGGAAGGATTCCGTTCCATCAACAACTTATTTGCAAGGCGGCCCCGCAGGCGGCAACCGGCTTGACATACATCAATTCACACCCGTCCCGACACGCGAACGTGAAATATTCAGGCGGCAGGCGGGCTTGTCCGCGCAACATCCTGCGCCCGTCGCTCAGCGCGCCAGTGGATAGCCCAAGCCCACCAGGTCCTCGGTCACGAACTCTTGCAGGGCCGTGTTGCTCGCCGCGAATCTGTCGGCGAACCGTTCGGCCACATGCCGCGTCACCGGCTTGCCCGTCACCCCCAGCCGCGCCGCCAGGTCCGAGCGCGAGAACTTGTTCGCGGCCCTATAGGCCAGCGTCCCCAGCCGCCCGAGGTCGACGATGGTACCGAAGCCGAAATCGTTGCGACGCACATGATTGATGCGGCGGATCAGCGGCACCACGCTTTCGCGTGCGCCATAGGTGGCGTTGGAAAAATCGACCCGCGCTGCGTCGGTCCCCGCCCCGGTCAGCCTGTTCAGCTTCTCGACAATGGCGGCGGGGTGGCGGATCAGCACCTCCATCGGATGCACGATCATCCGGTCGCGCCCGAACAGCGCCGCGTAATGGCCAACGAACCTGTCATAGTCCCAGAAGGCCGGATCGAACCCGTAGTTGCCGATCACCGAACGCCCGGCAAAGAACCGTTGATGCGACAGTGTGCCGCCCGCCTGAAGGTACTGCATGTAAAGCGACGGCAGCAGCGCCAGCTGTTCGCGGATGGTCACGATCACCATCGCCTCGGGAAAGGTCTCCTTCAGCCGGTCGGCGATCATCCGGCAGTCGCGCCCGCCGATGTAGGGCTGACCGGAAAGGATCTCCGACGAGATCACCGGCACCAGATGGCGGCCCAGCCGGTCATGCCGCTCTTCGGCCAGGGCCGTGACCCGGCCCGCATCAAAGGAAAACGGCCCCGGCTGGAAGATCAGCGCGTCGATATCCTCGTGGCTGAACAGGGATGCAAAGCCATGTTCAGGCAGGAACAGCCGTCGCTGCATCCAGGTGGTTCCGGTCTTGTGGTATCCGGGGTGTATCAGTGGCAGCATCGTTCCGTTCCGGCAAATCCCGTTCCGGCCAGGCCGGGGTCCGGCGTGGCATAAGGGCGCAATAAAGCAAATCTTTGACAATGTCCGGCAGAGTTTCCGCCGCACACCTTCTGCGCCGGGCCACACTTTCTTGCCGCCATACTGGACAAGGCCCGAAATGCCGGTTAGGCGGAAATTACATGGGTTCCCATTGATTCCTTGGTGCGTCCCATCCCGCCGACGGAGACTCAATTGCCTTCGAACCCGCAGATCGTCATGGATTCGCTGCGCCGCATCGTGCAGGCGCTGCGCCGGTCCTCGGCCGCAAGCGAACGGGAAACCGGCCTGACCGGGGCGCAGGCGCTGGTCCTTGGCCATGTGGCCCTGCGCGACGGGCTTTCGGTCAACGAGGTCGCGGACCTGACCTTCACCCACCAGAGCAGCGTGTCCGACGTGGCTTCGCGGCTCGAGGCGCGCGGCCTTCTGTGCCGCGAGCGCGCTGCCGACGACGCCCGGCGCTGCGTGCTGCGCCCAACCGATGCCGGGAGGGCGGCCGCGGCCCGGCTGAAGGATGCCACCGCCCAGGAAAAGCTGATGCAGGCCCTGACCGACCTTCCGGCCGACCGCCAGGCCGAACTGGCGCGCGGCCTCTCCGCGCTGATCGCCGCCGCCGGCCTCGGCGGACGCCGGCCGGTCATGTTCTTTGAAACCTCCGACAGCAAGAAGAGGCCCGCAGAGTGAGCCGCCATCCCGTCGAACAGGCATCAACCACCCCCGGCCTTCCCCTGTCGGTCGGCCTGGCCGACGCGCTGGAGCTTGCCGGCGTACGCCGCCACAGAAAGGCGCTGGACCGCCGTTCGATGGTCATCATCGCCTGGTCGATCGGCATCGCCGCCATCGTCGCGCCGACGGCGCGGCTGCTGGTCTGGCTGATCGCCCTGGTGACCAACATCGCCTTCTACGGACGCCTGTCGATCCAGCCCGCCGCACCCGAAGGCCACGCCCTCGGGCTCTGGGTGATCCTGGTTCCGGTCGCCGGTTCGCTCATCGTCGGGCTGATCGCGCGCTTCGGGTCCAAGGCGATCCGCGGCCACGGCATCCCCGAGGCGATGGAGCAGATCCTGACCAACGACAGCCGCATTCCCATGCGCATGACCTTCCTCAAGCCCCTGTCCGCCGCCGTCGCCATCGGCACCGGCGGGCCGTTCGGGGCCGAGGGCCCGATCATCGCCACCGGCGCGGCGCTCGGGTCGCAGCTCGGACAGGTGATCCCGGTCTCTCCGCACGAACGCAAGGCACTTCTTGCCGCCGGCGCGGTGGCGGGGATGACCACGATCTTCGCCACGCCCTTTTCCGCCGTGCTCCTTGCGATCGAGCTTCTGGTCTTCGAGTTCCGCCCCCGTTCGTTCATCCCGGTGACGGCGGCGGCGCTGACCTCGATCTTCCTGCGCCCCTTCCTGTTCGGCACCGAAACCGTGTTCCATGTGCCGCCCCTGCCCCCCGCGCCCGATTCCGCGCTGGTCGCCTACGGGTTCCTCGGCCTGTTCCTGGGGCTGGTCGCGGTGGGGATTTCGCGCTCGGTCTATTTCATCGAAGATCTGTTCGAGAGGCTGCCCATCCACTGGATGTGGTGGCCCGCCGCCGGCGGGCTTGCCGTCGGCATCGTCGGCGCGGTCGAACCCGCGACGATGGGCGTCGGCTACACCAACATCGACCGGATCCTCGGCGGCCAGTTCGTGGGCCTCGCGCTCGCGGCCTTCTGCGCGCTGAAGTTCCTGTCCTGGTCGATCGCCCTTGGCAGCGGCACCTCGGGCGGCACGCTGGCGCCGATCTTCACCATCGGCGGCGGCCTGGGGGTTCTGGCGGGCCAGGCGATGCAGGCGCTGGTGCCTGCCGTCGGCGTCGACCTGCGCATGGCCGGCCTGATCGGCATGGCGGCGACCTTTGCCGGGGCCTCGCGGGCGCTCTTCGCCTCGGTCGTGTTCGCGCTCGAGATCACCGGCCAGTTCCACCCTCTGCTGCCGCTGCTGGCAGGCTGCACCGCCGCGTTCGTCATGTCGGCCCTTCTCATGCACACCACGATCATGACCGAAAAACTGGTGCGCCGCGGGCACCATGTGCCGCAGGAATATGTGGCCCACGACCATCAGGCCTGACCGCAACCGCACCGAAGGGGGGAAGAGTGGTGCGGATGAAAGGACTCGAACCTTCACGGGGGTTAGCCCACAGCGACCTCAACGCTGCGCGTCTACCAATTCCGCCACATCCGCACTCTTTGCCGGTCGTCCCGGCTGAGGTGCCGCGCTTCTAGCCGAGCGGTGCGGGAAAGGAAAGCGGGTTTTTCGACCACTTTCGCCCCCCCGTCAGCCCGCCGTGGCCCCCAGGCCCCAGAGATCGTCCCCCGCAAACTCGACGCTGTTGCCCGCAGGGTCGCGCACATAGATCGACCGCGCGCCTCCCGGCCAGTGGAAGTCCGCCTCGATCGCCACGCCCGCGGCGCCAAGCAGCGACGCCATCTCGTCCAGCCGCGCGGAGGGCACCCGCAGGCAGACATGGCCCGGCCCCCGGCCGCCATGCGCGGGAACCGGCATCGGGCCGGGGCGGGGCGGCCGTTCCGTCTCGGCGGGATTGAAGATCAGCAACACGGTCTGTCCGGCCGCATAGAACACATGCCGGTCGCCGCCGCGCGCGATCCTCCGCAGGCCCAGGACACCGCCATAGAAGGCCTCGGCGGCATCGAGGTCGGCCGCATAAAGCGCGGCCTCCAGCACTCCGTCGATGATCGTGGGCATGGCTCCCCCCCTTCTGCGGGCGTCCGCCCGCTTGCCAAGACCGACTCAACCTGCAATGCCTGAGACTACCCCCAAGGGCCGGCCCGACGCCGGAAAAACCCGAGGGGCAGCCCCCGGGGAACCCGATGGTCGAATGGCTCACCTCTCGCGGTCTTGTGCCCTACGATGACGCGCTGGCCTTCATGGAGGCGCGGGTCGAGGCCATCCGCCAGGGCCGCGCCGACGAATGCGTCTGGCTGCTTGAACATCCGCCGCTCTACACCGCCGGCACCTCGGCCCGGCCCGAGGATCTGACCGACCCCGACCGCTTTCCCGTGCATCAGGCGCGGCGCGGCGGGCAATATACCTATCACGGGCCGGGCCAGCGCGTCGCCTATGTGATGCTGGACCTTGGCCGCCGCGAAAAGGACGTGCGCTGTTTCGTCCGCCGGCTGGAACAGTGGATCATCGCCGCGCTGGCGCAGTTCAATGTGCGCGGCGAGGTGCGCGACGGCCGGGTCGGGGTCTGGGTGGCGCGGCCCGACAAGGCCCCCGGAGCGGGCGGCGCCGCGCACGAGGACAAGATCGCCGCCATCGGCGTCAGGCTTCGCGGCTGGGTCAGCTTTCACGGCATCTCGGTCAATGTCGAACCCGACCTGTCGCACTTCGACGGGATCGTGCCCTGCGGCATCCGCGACCACGGGGTGACCAGCCTGGTTGATCTGGGTCTGCCGGTGACGATGGCCGACCTCGACCTGGCGCTGAAGGAGACCTTTCCCCTGGCCTTTGGCCCCGAGCCTCGCCAGCCCGCCTGCCCCGGCCCCTCGTCCTGACCCCAGCCCGCAAGGAGACACCGATGACCAGCCTCACCGACCTTGCGATCAGCGAATGGCTGAACGCCACGCCCGGCTTTTCCGCCGAATCGCTGCGCGGCCGCGTCGTCGCCGCCGAGGCCTTCCAGATGCTCTGCCCCGGCTGCGTCAGCCACGGCCTGCCCCAGGCCAAGGCGATCCGCCAGATCTTTCCCGAATCCGACGTCGCCGTCATCGGCCTCCATACGGTGTTCGAGCATCACGCCGCCATGACGCCGGTGGCGCTCAGGGCGTTCCTGCACGAATACCGCATCTCCTTCCCGGTCGGCGTCGACCAGCCGGGGGCGGGGGCGCTGCCGGTGACAATGGGGCGGTTCGGCCTTGAGGGCACGCCCTCGCTTCTGCTCTTCGACCGCGCCGGCAGCCTGCGCGCCCGCCATTTCGGGCAGGTTCACGACATGGTGATCGGGGCGGAAATCGCTGTCCTTCTCGGCGAAGCGGCCCCTGCCGCGGGTTGATTTCGCGCATCCTGCCGCCGCACCCGGTTGCCACTGCCGCGCCAGGTGCTAATGCTTGCACTGCGCGCGTTCATCCCCCTGATTCTGAATGAGGAAACCGATGAAACCCTTGATCGCCAGCCTTGCCATCCTTCTGACCGCAGCCCCGGCCCTCGCCGCAGGCGACGCCACCAAGGGCGAGGCCGAATTCAACAAGTGCAAGGCCTGCCATTCGATCATCACCGCCGACGGAACCGCGATCGTCAAGGGCGGCAAGACCGGCCCCGACCTCTATGGCGTCGTCGGCCGCGCCGCCGGCTCGACCGACTTCGCCTACAGCCCGCTGATGAAGGCCGCCGCGGCCAAGGGGCTGGTGTGGAACGAGGAAGAGATCGCCACCTATGTCGCCGACCCCACCGCCTTCCTGCGCGAGAAGGCGGGCGAAACCTCGGGCGCCTCGAAGATGACCTTCAAGCTGCCGAAGGGCGGCGAGGACGTGGCCGCCTACCTCAAGTCGGTGGTCAAGTAATCCGCCCCGCAACGACAAGGGCGCGCCCCGGCCGGGACGCGCCCCAGGATCGCGGCAGCCGCGCTGCCGTGCCGGTCATTTCTTGTGCATCGTGTCCATGACCATCATGTCCGGCTTGCCCTTGCAGTCGGCCATGACCATCTTGGAGATCTCTTCGTCGGACATCTTGGCCTTGGCGGGATCGGCCATCTTGTCCGTCGCCGCAGCCTCCTTCATCGCCTTGGTCGCCGACATCATCCCGGCGGAGTCCATCGCGCCATATTCCTTGCAGGTCATCTTCGCCGCATCCATCGTGCCCGCCGCCATGACCGGCAGCGCCAGCATCGCCAGCGCCGCCGCGGCAACGCCCAGGGTCAGGAATCTTGCCATCTCAGCGTCCTCCGTTTGACTGTCCGACAGGATTCGGACGCCAAACCCTAGCCCCTGATGCCGCCCACGCCGGATCACAAGCCCATGTCTCACGCACTTGTGCGGCGCCGTCAGAATCTCGGCGCGGGGGCAGCTTATCGGATTGCCCATTCTGCCCCGCCGAATTATGACGGGCAGGGAGCCCGGCGCGGACGACAGATACCGCCCGGACAAACGGAATGGGAGATCAGCATGGCGGACGCAGCCGTTCATGGCCACGGTGAGCATGGCCACCCCGGGTTCTTCACCCGGTGGTTCATGTCCACGAACCACAAGGATATCGGTATCCTTTACCTCTTCACCGCCGCCCTTGTCGGTTTCATCTCGGTCTGCTTCACCGTCTACATGCGGCTCGAGCTGATGAACCCCGGCGTGCAGTACATGTGCCAGGAAGGCGCCCGCGTCATCGCCGACGCCGCCAAACCCTGCACCCCCGACGGCCACCTGTGGAACGTGATCATCACCGCCCACGGCATCCTGATGATGTTCTTCGTGGTCATTCCCGGCCTGTTCGGCGGCTTCGGCAACTATTTCATGCCGCTGCACATCGGCGCGCCCGACATGGCCTTCCCGCGCATGAACAACCTGTCCTACTGGCTCTTCGTCGCCGGCACCTCGCTGGCGATCTGCTCGGTCATCGCGCCGGGCGGCGGCTCGCACGGGTCGGGCGTGGGCTGGGTGCTCTATCCGCCGCTGTCGGTGCGCGAGGAGGGCTGGTCGATGGACCTCGCGCTCTTTTCCGTCCACCTGTCGGGCGCATCCTCGATCCTCGGCGCGATCAACATGATCACCACCTTCCTCAACATGCGCGCCCCGGGCATGACGCTGCACAAGGTGCCGCTCTTCGCCTGGTCGATCTTCGTCACCGCCTGGATGATCCTGCTGGCGCTGCCGGTGCTGGCCGGCGCGATCACCATGCTCATCACCGACCGCAACTTCGGCACCACCTTCTTCGACCCGGCCGGCGGCGGCGACCCGATCCTCTACCAGCACATCCTGTGGTTCTTCGGCCATCCCGAAGTCTACATCGTCATCGTTCCGGCCTTCGGCATCATCAGCCACGTCGTCGCGACCTTCTCGCGCAAGCCGGTGTTCGGCTACCTGCCGATGGTCTATGCGATGGTGGCGATTGGCGCGCTCGGCTTCGTGGTCTGGGCGCACCACATGTACACCGTGGGCATGTCGCTGACCCAGCAGAGCTACTTCATGATGGCCACGATGGTCATCGCTGTCCCCACCGGCGTGAAGGTGTTCAGCTGGATCGCGACCATGTGGGGCGGCTCGATCGAGTTCAAGACCCCGATGCTCTGGGCCTTCGGCTTCATCTTCCTGTTCACCACCGGCGGCGTGACCGGCGTGGTCCTGTCGCAGGCCCCTGTCGACCGGGTCTATCACGACACCTACTTCGTCGTCGCCCACTTCCACTATGTGATGTCGCTCGGCGCCGTCTTCGGCATCTTCGCCGGCATCTACTTCTGGATCGGCAAGATGTCGGGCCGCCAGTATCCCGAGTGGGCGGGCAAACTGCATTTCTGGATGATGTTCATCGGCTCGAACCTGACCTTCTTCCCCCAGCACTTCCTCGGCCGCCAGGGGATGCCGCGCCGCTACATCGACTATCCCGAGGCCTTCGCTTATTGGAACCACCTGTCGTCGATCGGCGCCTTCATCTCGTTCGCGTCGTTCGTGTTCTTCATCGGCGTCGTCTTCTACACGCTGCTCTGGGGCCGCCGCATCACCCAGAACAACTACTGGAACGAATATGCCGACACCCTGGAATGGACCCTGCCCTGCCCGCCGCCCGAACACACGTTCGAGCAACTGCCCAAGCAGAGCGACTGGGACCACGCCCACGCCCACTGAGGCGATGCCCTACCAGTGGACCACCGACCCCAGGGCCCCGGAGCAATCCGGGGCCCTTGTTCTTGGGCGCCGTACCCTCCGCCTCTGGCCGAACCGCTCGCTCACCGCCGGGGGCTTCGTCGCCTTCTTCGCCGCATCGGCCTTCCTCCTTGCCCTGCCGATGCTGGCTCTGGTCGGCACGGCGGCGCTGTGGGTGGTCTTCGGATTTGCCGCCCTCGCCCTCGGCTGCCTCTGGCTGGCCATAAGCCGCAGCAACCGCGCGCTCGGTGTGACCGAAACGCTCACGCTGACCGAGGACCGTATCGTCCTCGACCGCCGCGATCCCGGCGGGCGAATACGAAGCTGGGCCGCCAACCCCTATTGGGTGCGCGTCAGCCTCGACCCGGACGGGGGGCCGGTGCCGGACTACCTGACCCTGACCGGCGATGGCCGCGAGGTCGAGCTGGGCGCCTTCCTCAGCCCCGACGAGCGGCGGGCTCTGGCGGGTGAACTGCGCGCGCTGCTGCCCGCGCACGCCTGAATTCGCCCGGGCTCAGTGCCCGGCCCCGGACAGCCTCATCAAGATCAGCCCAGCGACGATCAGGCCGGCTGCCGCCAGCCGCGCCGGGCTTGCGGCCTCGCCCAGGACCACGACGCCCACGGCAAAGGCCCCTACCGCCCCGATCCCGGTCCAGATCGTGTAGGCAGCGCCCAGGGGCAGGCTGCGCATCGCCAGGGCCAGAAGCGCGACGCTGGCCGCCATCGCCGCCAGCGTCACCACGCTCG
Source organism: Pseudomonadota bacterium (assembly GCA_018240425.1). Classification (GTDB taxonomy): domain Bacteria; phylum Pseudomonadota; class Alphaproteobacteria; order Rhodobacterales; family Rhodobacteraceae; genus TMP-24. The sequence goes on from JAFEFU010000071.1 coordinate 270,243, forward strand.
GCCCCGGCCGGGTGAATCCTTCGGACTGCTTCATGGCAAAGGCCCAGACAATCTCCATCACCCCTGCGACGAAGAGAAGGATCCACGGCATGGCGCTGCTCCGGCTCTGGCGCCGGGCCGCCCCGGACTTCGGCCCCGACAGGGGGAGGACGTTGCCTCGCACCTCTGGTTAGGGTGGCGGGCCGGCGATTGCAAGCCCGGCGCGCGCGCCTGCCCTCAGCCCAGCCGTGCCTTCACCTGCGCCCCCGCCGCCGCGAAATCCATCTGCCCGGCGTGGCGCGCCTTCAGCAGCGCCATCACCTTGCCCATGTCGCGCAGACTGGCAGCCCCGGCCTCGGCGATCGCGGCGCCGATTGCGGCCTCGACCTCGGCGGCACTCATCGCGCGGGGCAGGAACTCCTCGATGACCCCGACCTCGGCGCGTTCCTTCCCCGCCAGGTCGGCGCGGCCGCCCTCGTCATAGACGCGCGCCGATTCCTGGCGCTGCTTGACCATCTTGCCCAGAAGCGCCAGCACCTCGGCCCCGGTCAGCGCCTCGCCGCTGGCCCTGAGCGCGATCTCGCGGTCCTTCACCGCCGCAAGGATCATCCGCACCGCTGACAGGCGCAGGGTATCGCGCGCCTTCATCGCCTCTTTCTGCGCGGCCTGAATCCGCTCGACCAGTTCCATGACGTGCCCCTTCCGGCTGGACCGGCCAAGACTAGCGCGCGGCCAGCCCCGCCGCAACATCATCTAACCCATTGCCGGTAAACGCCTTTCATTTCGCCGGCCTTTCCCCTTGACCCCGCACACCCGCGCCCGTAGGTTCCGCCGGATTTCGCACATCGGGAGTCGCGCCATGACCGGGGAAGCCGCCGCCAAGCCCACCGCCTGCATCGCGCTGGCCGACGGGTCGCTCTTCTACGGCCAGGGTTTCGGCGCCACCGGCGAATGCGTCGCCGAACTGGTGTTCAACACCGCCATGACCGGCTACCAGGAAATCATGACCGACCCGTCCTACGCCGGCCAGGTCGTGACCTTCACCTTCCCCCATGTCGGCAATGTCGGCGTCACCCCCGAGGATGACGAGGCGCCCGAACCGGTGGCCGCCGGCATGGTGGTGAAATGGGATCCGACCGAGCCTTCGAACTGGCGCGCGGCCGAGCCGCTGGTCGGCTGGCTGGCGCGGCGCGGGCGGATCGGCGTCGGCGGCATCGACACCCGCCGCCTGACCCGCGCCATCCGCCAGCAGGGCGCGCCGCATGTGGCGATCGCCCATGACCCGGCGGGGAATTTCGACATCGCGGCGCTGGTCGCCCGCGCCCGGGCCTGGACCGGCCTTGTCGGCCTCGACCTTGCCAAGGACGTGACCTGCGCGCAGAGCTACCAGTGGAGCGAGACCCGCTGGGCCTGGCCCGAAGGCTACAAGCGCCGCGAAGGCCCGGGCTTCAAGGTGGTGGCCGTCGACTACGGCGCCAAGCGCAACATCCTGCGCTGCCTCGCCTCGGTCGGCTGCGACGTGACCGTTCTGCCTGCGACGGCCACCGCCGAGGAGGTGCTGGCCCACGATCCCGACGGCGTGTTCCTGTCGAACGGCCCGGGCGATCCGGCGGCCACCGGCGCCTATGCTGTCCCGATGATCCAGGGCGTTCTGGCGCGTGACCTGCCGCTCTTCGGCATCTGTCTTGGCCATCAGATGCTGGCGCTGGCGCTCGGAGCGCAGACCGTCAAGATGAACCACGGCCACCACGGCGCCAACCACCCGGTCAAGGATCTGGAGTCGGGCAAGGTCGAGATCACCTCGATGAACCACGGCTTCGCAGTGGACAGCCAGACCCTGCCCGAGGGCGTCGTCGAAACCCATGTCAGCCTTTTCGACGGGTCGAACTGCGGCATCCGCGTGAAGGACCGCCCGGTGTTTTCCGTCCAGTATCACCCCGAGGCCAGCCCCGGCCCGCAGGACAGCTTCTACCTGTTCGAGCGTTTCGCCGCGGCAATGCGCGCCCGCCGCGCCGCCTGAGCGCGTCGGCCCCACGCTGGGCAGGGCGGCGTTAACCGCGAATTAACCATGAGCGCCCCAGGGTCGGCCATCGCCGATCCGAGGGTGCCATGTCCCGCTCCGCTTCCCGCCTGCGTCTTGTGACCGACGATTTCGTGCCGGTCGGCGGGCTGCCCGCCCACCTGCCGCGCCCGCCAGCCGGACGCGAGCGGCCGGCGCGCAAGCCCCTGGGGCAGATCCTTCTCGACATGAAGGCGGTCGATCCGGGCAACCTTCTCAAGGCCGTCGCGCTCCGCAACCGCCAGGACGTCCGGCTGGGCGACATCCTTCTGGCCCACGGCTGGGTCGACGAGGCCGGACTGATGGCCGCTCTCTCGCTGCAATGGGGCGCGCGCGTCCTCGACCTCGCGGACGATCCCCCCGACCCCCGGCTGATCGACCGCTTCGGTCCCGAGCTTTGCCTGGCCGAAGGGATCATCCCCTGGCGCAAGGCCGGGGCGGTGACGGTGGTGGCGACCTCGCGGCCCGACGCCTTCGCCCGCCTGCGCGAGCGTCTGCCGCAGGGAACCGGGCCGGTCGTGATGGCGCTGGCCGGCGAACGCGCGATTCATGCGGCGATGCTGGCCAGCCGGCGCACGGCCCTGATCCGCCGGGCGGAAACCCGGGTCGCCGCCCATGAAAGCTGCCGGACCCTGAACGGCGCCTTCGCCGCGCGCGTGGCCCTTTGCATCCTCGGGGTACTGGCCGGGCTTGCCCTCCTGTCGCCGGCCGCGGCCTTCATGCCGCTGTTCCTGTGGGCGGTCCTGTCGCTCATCCTCGGCTCGGGGCTGAAGGCGGCGGCCTTCGTCAGCCATCTGCGAGCGATCCGCCACCCCGAGGCCCCGGCCCCCGCCATCACCCGGCTGCCGGTGGTGTCGGTGATGGTGCCGCTCTTTCGCGAAACCGACATCGCGCCGCGCCTGATCCGGCGGCTGGGGCGGCTGGCCTACCCCCGGGAACTGCTCGACATCCTCCTCGTCGTCGAGGAAGAGGACCACCAGACCCGCGCCGCCCTCTCCGCGCGCCCGCTGCCGCACTGGATGCGGGTGGTAACGGTTCCCGACGGACCGATCCGCACCAAGCCGCGGGCGCTGAACTACGCGCTCGACTTCTGCCGCGGCTCGATCATCGGGGTCTATGACGCCGAGGACGCGCCCGAGGCCGACCAGCTGCACCGGATCGTCCGCCGCTTTCACCAGGCGGGGCCAAGGGTCGCCTGCCTGCAAGGCGTGCTCGATTTCTACAACGCCCGCCACAACTGGCTGACCCGCTGCTTCACCGTCGAATATGCCGCCCTCTTCCGGGTGGTCCTGCCGGGGCTCGCGCGGATGGGGCTGGTCGTGCCGCTCGGCGGGACCACCCTGTTCTTCCGCCGCCATGTGCTCGAGGAACTGGGTGGCTGGGACGCCCACAACGTGACCGAGGATGCCGATCTGGGGCTGAGGCTGGCGCGGCACGGCTATCGCACCGAACTCGTGGCGACCGTGACCGAGGAAGAGCCGAACAGCCGCCCCCTGCCCTGGATCCGGCAAAGGTCGCGCTGGCTCAAGGGCTATGGGATGACCTGGGCGGTGCACATGCGCGACCCGGTGCGGCTCTGGCGCGACCTCGGGCCGCTGCGGTTCCTCGGCGTGCAGGTGACCTACATGGCAACGCTGTCGCAGTTCCTCCTGGCGCCGGTCCTTTGGTCCTGCTGGGCGCTGCTGCTGGGCCTTCCGCATCCCCTGCGCGGGCTCTTGCCGGCTCCGGCGCTGACCCTTCTCGTCGCCGCCTTCCTCCTGTCCGAGATCCTCAACATCGCGGTCGGTGCCTGGGCCTGCCGCGGCCCCGGCCACCGGCACCTGATCCCCTGGGCGCCGACCCTGCACCTCTACTTCCCGCTTGGGGCCTTCGCCGCCTACAAGGCGCTGTGGGAGGTGATCCGCCAGCCCTTCTACTGGGACAAGACCAGCCACGGGGTGGTTGACGGCGCGGCGGATCAGCCCGAGGCCGACACGCTGACCGACGCCCGCCCCGAAGCGGCGCCCGACGGACCCGCGCCCGCGCTTCCGCTTCTCGTCCTCTGCAATCCCCTGCCCTCGCCCTGTCCCGGCCGGCGCGCGCCGCAGGCGCCGCTGATCTGGTCCTTCCCCGCGCCCGAGGCGTTGCCGGTTCCACGGATACCCGGCCCCGCCATGCTCCGTAAGGCCCCGGCAGCAGCGCGCTCAGCCGTCCTCGGCCCTGCGTATCGCCCCGGAATCGAGCTTCAGGCGCGTCTCGAAGGCCTTTGAAATATGGTCACGCAGCGCCTCCTGCGCCGAGGCGCCGTTGCCCGAGGCAATGGCGCGCACGATCGCCTCATGTTCGGCCAGCGCCGCCTCGCTGCGCCCGGCAGCGGCCAGGGAAGTGGTCGCCAAGAGCGCCATCGACCGGTGGACGAGGTCCAGCTGCTGCACCAGAAAGCGATTGTGCGAGGCCAGGTGGATCTGGCGATGAAAGCGCTTGTTGGCCCGCGCCATCGCCTCGGGATCGGCAAGATAGGCGCGGTCGTCCTCGATCATCGCCTGGAGGACGCGGATTTCCTCGGGCGAGGCATGCTTGGCCGCCAGCCGCGCCGCCAGCCCCTCGAGTTCGGCCCGGACCACATACAATTCGGCCAGCTGGTTGTGGTCGAGCGACGCCACGATCAGCGACCGCCCGTCGCGGGCCAGCATCGACTGGGTCTCGAGCCGCTGCAACGCCTCGCGCACCGGGGTGCGCGACACGCCGAACCGTTCGGCCAGGTCGGATTCGACCAGCCGGTCGCCCGGCCGGTAGTCCCCGCGCTCGATCGCCTCGAGGATGAGCGTGAAGGCGTCTTTCTGCATCGGCCGTTCCCCTTCCCGGCAGGCCGCCCAGCGGCCCGACCGTGGCCGACCCTAGTGCGACCGCCCGCCGCCATGCAAGCCCGCCGGGGCCCCTTGCGGCCTCCGGGGCCGCGTGGGAAAATGGCCACCCTGCCCGCGCCGACCGGACCCTACATGCCCACAGACCAGTTCCGCCACGTCCGCACCTGGGTCTTCGACCTGGACAACACGCTCTACCCGCCCCGGATGCGGCTTTTCGACCAGATCGAGGTGCGGATGACCGCCTATGTCATGCGCACCCTCGGTGTCGGGCGGGCCGAGGCCGACCGTCTGCGCGCCCACTACTGGTCCAGCTACGGGACCACGCTGGCCGGGTTGATGCGCGAACATGCGATCGACCCCGACCCCTATCTCGCCGAGGTGCACGAGATCGACTTTTCCGCCCTCGCCCCCGACCCCGCCCTTGCCGCCGCGCTTGCCGCCCTGCCCGGCAGGCGCATCGTCTATACCAACGGCTCGGCCCCCTATGCCCATCGGGTCATCGCCGCGCGCGGCCTCTCCGGCCTTTTCCATGCAGTCTACGGCATCGAACATGCGGGCTACCGGCCCAAGCCCGAGCGCGCCGCCTTCGAGACGGTCTTTGCCCGCGACGGAGTGGACCCTGCCCGCGCCGCGATGTTCGAGGACGACAGCCGCAACCTTGTGGCCCCGCACGAAATGGGAATGCGCACCGTCCTCGTGGCGCCTGCGGCCGAAACCGGCGCCCACATCCACCACCACACCGCGGGCCTGGCGGACTTTCTGGCAGCACTTGCCGCTGACTGCGCCGAAGCGCCGCACCCGCGCCCCCTTGGCCGGGGCAGGCACGGGGGATACCAGCGCGCGGGTGAACAGGAGACATCCATGACCGCACTTGCCCCGGCGCCGCGCCGCGCCTGGTTCCATCACGCCCCCGTCCTCGGCTGGATCGCCCATGACCTCGCCCACGGCCCCGAGGACACCATCTATTACGCTCTGGTGATCGCGCTGACCGTGCTCGTTCTCGCCTTCAAGGCGTGGGGGATCGTCGCGATCGCCATGACGGCGCTGGCGATGGTGCCGGTGGTGTTCGTCACCCTCATCCTCATCACCATCGGCCGATAGGGTCGGGGGCCGGGATAGCGCTTGGCCCCGCCCGCCGCACCGCGCTAAGGTGAGGCGCAAAGGCAGAGGCGGTGATGCGGCGCGACCAGACCGACATCCTGATTTCCGGCGGCGGCGTCGCTGGCCTGACGGCGGCGGCGGCCTTCGGCGCGGCGGGCTTTTCCGTCACCTGCGTCGACCCTGCGCCGCCCGTGACCGACGCCGCCGACGACCGGGCCGACCTGCGCACCACCGCCTTCCTGCAACCGGCGCGAAGGCTTCTCGAACAGGCCGGGCTCTGGGCCAGCCTCGCCCCCCACGCCGCAGCACTCCAGGTCATGCGCATCGTCGATGCCGGCGGCCCCACGCCCGAACCCCGCCTCGTCCGCGACTTCACCGCCAGCGAGATTTCCGACCAGCCCTTCGGCTGGAACTTCCCCAACTGGCTCCTGCGCCGCGAACTGGTGGCGCGGCTGGCCGCCCTGCCCAACGTCAGCTTCCACACCGGCCTCGCCACCGCCTCGGTCCTGACCCGCGACAGCGCCGCGCTGGTCGGCCTCTCCGACGGCAGCCGGATCGAGGCGCGGCTCCTGATCGCCGCCGATGGCCGCGACAGCCCGGTGCGCGCCGCGCTCGGCATCCCCGCCCGCACCTTCCGCTACGGGCAAAAGGCGCTGGCCTTCGCCGTCACCCACCCGCGCCCGCACGACAACATCTCGACCGAGGTGCACCGCACCGGCGGCCCCTTCACCCTCGTCCCCCTTCCCGACCGCGACGGGCAGCCCTCCTCGGCCGTGGTCTGGATGGCCGAAGGCGCCGAGGTCGCCCGCCTCGCCGCCCTGCCGGTTCCCGCGTTTGAGGCCGAGATGACCGCGCGCAGCGCCGGCCTCTACGGCCCGCTCGCGCTTGTTACCCGCCGCTCGGTCTGGCCGATCCTCAGCCGCATCGCCGACCGCTTCACCGGCGAACGCACCGCGCTGGTGGCCGAGGCCGCCCATGTCGTGCCGCCGATCGGCGCCCAGGGGCTGAACATGTCGCTCGCTGACCTCGCCTGCCTTCTGGACCTCGCCCGCGCCGCCCCCGGCCGGCTCGGCGACCGGGCGATGCTCGACACCTACAACCGCCGCCGCTGGCCCGAGGCCAAGGCGCGGCTCACCGGCATCGACCTTTTGAACCGCGCCTCGATGCTGGGCGCGCCCACGCTCCGCGACCTCCGCGCCGGCGCGCTCGGCGCGCTCTACGCGCTCGCCCCGGTCCGCCACACGCTGATGAAGGCCGGGCTCGGCATGGCCCCCGCCCGCGCCTCCTGAGACGCGCCCACCTCGCCCCGGCTCAAGGCCGGGGCGCGTCGGAGCGGCGCGCCTCTGGTCGAACGCAAACGCCCCTAAAACGCCGCGTCCAGCGCCGCCCTGACCCGCGCCAGCGTGCCCGGCACGTCGTAAAGCTTGTCCAACCCGAACAGCCCCAGGCGGAAGGTGCGGAACTCCGCCCCCTCGCCCACCTGCAACGGCACCCCGGCGGCGATCTGCACGCCGTTGGCCAGGAACTTGCGGCCGCTCTGGATCTCGGGGTCGTCGGTATAGCTCACCACCACCCCCGGCGCCGCGAACCCCTCGGCCGCCACCGACCGGATGCCGCGCCGCGCCAGCTCTTCGCGCACGCCATTGCCCAGCTTCCACTGCGCCTCGCGCAGCCGCTCGAATCCGTGGTGGCGCGTCTCGGCCATCGCGTCGCGCAGGCCCCGCAGCGCATCGGTCGGCATGGTCAGGTGATAGGCATGGCCGCCACCCTCGTATGCCGCCATGATCGCCCGCCACTTCTTCAGGTCGAGCGCAAAGGAATCCGACACGGTTTCCTCCAGCCGCGTCGCCCCCGCCGCCGACAGCATCACCAGCCCCGCCGAGGGCGAGGCCGACCAGCCCTTTTGCGGCGCCGAGATCAGCACATCGACGCCGGTGGCCTTCATGTCCACCCAGACGCAGCCCGAGGCGATGCAGTCGAGGACGAACAGCGCGCCCACCTCGTGCGCGGCATCGGCCACGGCCTTCAGGTAATCGTCGGGCAGGATCATCCCCGCCGCCGTCTCGACATGGGGGGCATAGACCACGTCGGGCCGCGCCGCGCGGATCGCCGCCACCACCTCGGCAATGGGCGCCGGGGCAAAGGGCGACCGCGCATCGTTGCCCGCCTGCCGGGCCATCGCCACCGTCACCTCGCCCGCAAACCCGCCCTGGTCGAAGATCTGGCTCCAGCGATAGGAAAACCAGCCGTTCCGGATCACCAGCGCCTTCCGGCCCGCCGCAAACTGCCGCGCCACCGCCTCCATCGCGCAGGTGCCGCCGCCGGGCACCAGCGCCACGGCCTCGGCATTGTAGACCTCGCGCAGCATCGCCGACAGATCGCGCATCACCTCCTGGAAGGCGCGGCTCATGTGGTTGAGCGAACGGTCGGTGAACACGACCGAGAATTCCTCAAGACCATCGGGATCGACATCGGGCAAGAGCGCGGGCATTTGGTCCTCCGTTGTTTTCCCTGACCTACCCTTTCCCCGACGGAAAGCAAGACCGTGCACCGGCCTACCCCAGGGGCCCTGGCCGCCGCTCCTCGGACAGAAGCACGTTGGCCTCGACGTCGCCCACCCCCGGCAGGGTCATGATGCGCCGCCGCAGCACCCGCTCGAAATCGGCCAGGTCGCGCGCCGTCACCCGCAGCCGGTAATCGTAGAGGCCCAGCACATGCTGCACCGTCTGCACCTCGGGGATCGCCGTCGCCGCCCGCTCGAAATCCTCAAGGCTCACCCGCCCCTTGGCGGCAAGCTTCACCCCCAGGAACACCGTGACCCCGAACCCCAGCGCCGCCGTATCCAGCCCCAGCCGCGCCCCCTTCAGCACCCCCGCCTCCGTGAGCCGCCTGATCCGCCGCCAGGTTGCCGGCTGCGACAGGCCCAGCGCCCGCCCGATCGCCCCCGCCCCTTGCGTCGCGTCGGCAGCCAAGGCCCGCAGGATCGCCCGGTCCAGATCGTCGAGCGCGATCACAGGGGCAGGCTCCCGCCGTCCTTGAGCGTCGAGACCAGCATCAGCGCCTCGATGTCGGCGATGTGCGGCAGGGTCAGGATGCGGTCGCGGTAGATCTCCTGGTAATGGCCCATGTCGCGGGCGATCACGTTCAGCCGCACGTCGATCCGGCCAAGGAAGGTCTGGATCTCGACCACCTCGGGCACCTTCCGCGCCGCCTCGAGGAACCCGTCAAAGGCGCGCGGGTCGGTCTTGTCGAGCGTGAAGCGCAAGGATACTTCCACCGCCCAACCCAGCGCCCGCCAGTCGATCACCGCATGGCGCCCCTTCAGCACCCCCGCCGCCGTCAGCCTCTCCAGCCGCCGCCAGGCGGTCGCCGCCGTCACCCCCGCCCGCTCGGCCAGATCGGCGGTGGCCAGCCCCGGCTCGGCCATCAGCTGGCGCAGGATACGCCGGTCGGTATCGTCGATCTGCATGAAAATTCCGAAGTATCATCACATGAAGAATGATTTCTCGCAGAAAAATCGGAAACAGTCAAACTTTGAACGGGAATTCGCCAAGCACACCCTATGCTCGCGCCATCAACAACAGGAGACCGCCATGCGCGTCTATTACGATCGGGACTGCGACATCAACCTCATCAAGGACAAGAAGGTCGCCATCCTCGGCTATGGCAGCCAGGGCCACGCCCACGCGCTGAACCTGCGCGATTCCGGCGCCAAGAACGTGGTCATCGCGCTCCGCGAAGGCTCGCCCTCGGCGAAAAAGGCCGAAGGAGAAGGGCTGAAGGTCATGGGCATCGCCGAGGCGGCGAAATGGTGCGACCTCATCATGTTCACCATGCCGGACGAGCTTCAGGCCGAAACCTACCGCAAACACGTCCACGACAACCTGCGCGAAGGCGCGGCCATCGCGTTTGCCCACGGCCTCAACGTCCACTTCGGCCTGATCGAGCCGAAGAAGGGCGTCGATGTCATCATGATGGCCCCCAAGGGCCCCGGCCACACCGTGCGCGGCGAATATGTCAAGGGCGGCGGCGTCCCCTGCCTGGTGGCCGTCCACCAGGACGCGACCGGCAAGGCGATGGAAATCGGCCTCAGCTACTGTTCCGCCATCGGCGGCGGCCGCTCGGGCATCATCGAGACCAACTTCCGCCAGGAATGCGAAACCGACCTCTTCGGCGAACAGGCGGTCCTGTGCGGCGGCCTCGTCGAACTGATCCGCATGGGGTTCGAGACCCTGGTCGAGGCAGGCTACGAGCCGGAAATGGCCTATTTCGAATGCCTGCACGAGGTGAAGCTGATCGTCGACCTGATCTACGAGGGCGGCATCGCCAACATGAACTACTCGATCAGCAACACTGCCGAATATGGCGAATACGTCTCCGGCCCGCGCATCCTGCCCTATGACGAGACCAAGGCGCGGATGAAGGCGGTGCTGCGCGACATCCAGACCGGCAAGTTCGTACGCGACTTCATGCAGGAAAACGCCGTCGGCCAGCCCTTCTTCAAGGCCACCCGCCGCATCAACGACGAACACCAGATCGAGAAGGTGGGCGAGAAGCTGCGCGCCATGATGCCGTGGATCTCCAAGGGCAAGATGGTGGATCGGGCAAGGAACTGATCATTGAAGCCGATTGACCTCAAGGCAAAGAGCGACGCGCAGTTGCGGGCGATCATCGCGAACCACGAAAGGCTGGGTAAGACCGACTTGCCCAGCTACCGCGATGCTTGCGACGAACTCGCGAGACGATCAGCCTTCAACTTCGAAACATCGCTCAAGGCGATTTCCGAGGCGGCACGCGAGAAGCGGTTCTTGTCATATGGCGCATTGGCGGAGGCCAGCGGCGTGGAATGGAACAAGGCCTACCTACTCATCGGCGCTCATCTGTGGGAACTCGTTCGCTGGGGCCATGCCCGGGGCCTTCCCATGCTGAGCGCCATCGTCGTCAACAAGGAAAACTTGGCAACGGGCATCATGGCCGAGGAAACGCTGCAAGGCTTCGTGCGGGCCGCCGAAGCCCTTGGGATAACCGTGAAGGAGCCGGAGACATTTCGCGAAGAACAGCAGGCACTGTTGTTCGCGCATTTCGGGAAGGCTTGACCAGCTGACAAGCGGCAACCCACCGCACAAGGAACTGACGCGACGGCGGGCGGCACCCCTGCCGCCCCTCGCCGCGCCTTGCCGGGCGGCCCCGGAACGGGCCGCCGGTCACTCCGGCAGCCCGGCCAGCCGGTAGCCCTCGACGAAATGCGCCTTTGTCGCCGCGTCCCTGAACTCGGTCGCCGAACTCCAGTGCCCGATGGTGAACCTCGGGTTGCTGGCCATGTAGAGCGCGGCCTCGCGCCGGGCCTCCTCGATCTGGCCAAGCTGCGCCAGGCTCGCGGCAAGATAGCGGCGTGAAGCGGTGCGGTAGGTCGCGGGATTGCGCAGGGTCTTGATCGCATCATCATAGCGGCGCAGCGCATATTCCGCCTTGCCCTGCGCCATGAAATACCACGCGGCCGGCAGCGGGTTGATCCGCAGCGCGCGCAGGACAAGCCCCTCGGCCTTCCCGTGCTCGCCCGCGAACAGCAGGAAATCGGAATACATGACCATCGCGTCGGCATTGTTGGGGTCAAGCGCCAGCGCCAGCTCGTGTTCGCGCCGTGCGGCGTCCCACTGCCCCGCATAGTCCAGAAGCAGGGCAAAGGTCGAATGACAGGACGAATCGTTCGGGTCGAGCGTCACCGCCCGTTCGGCCAGATCCAGCACGGTGCCGCGCGCGGGATCGATCGGAATGTTGCAGTGGGTCCAGGCGTCATTCCGGGTCAGGGCAAGGCAGCGATAGGCCTCCGCATAGCCCGGATCAAGGTCGATGGCCTGTTCGAGCAGCACCATCGCCTCGCGCATCGCGTCCGCCGAGCCGAAGGACGAATCCGCCAGCGCCCGCCCGCGCACGCAGAGGTCATAGGCCTGCACCGAGCTTGCCCGCCGGCGCGGCGGCGGGGCGACCAGTTGCCCCACCAGTGCCTCGACGACTCGGGCCGTCACCTCGTCCTGCAGGTCGAAGATGTCATCAAGCTCGCGGTCGAACCTTTCCGCCCAGACGTGCCCGCCGCCGATGCTGTCGATCAGCTGCACGTTGATGCGCACGCGGCCGCCGGCACGCCGCGCCGACCCTTCCAGCAGATAGCGCACCCCGAGCTCGCGCGCGATCCGGCGCACGTCGGTCGGTTTTCCCTTGTAGGCAAAGACGGAATTGCGGGCGATCACGAAAAGCCCTGGGTTGCGCGAGATGTCGGTGATCAGGTCTTCGGTCAGTCCGTCGACGAAATGTTCGTACTCCGCGTCCGAACTCATGTTGGTGAAAGGCAGGACCGCAATCGACGGCTTGTCGGGCAGCGGCAATGCCAAAGGCGCCTCGCCGTCCATGTGAACTCGGAACACCTGCAAGGGCTCCGAGATGTTCTTCAGCGTCTGCGGGCCCATGTCTTCGAACCGGGCCGGAATTCGGCGCCTCACCTGATCGTAGACATTGGCCGAAATGCAGATGCCGCCGGGATCGGCCAGCCCTTCCAGCCGCGCGGCCAGGTTCACGCCATCGCCGTGCAGGTCGGCGCCCTCGACGATCACATCGCCCAGATTGACCCCGATGCGAAAGACGATGCGCTCGCGCTCGGGCACGCCGGTGTTGCGGGCCGCCATCCCCTCCTGAATCTCGATCGCGCAGCGGACGGCGTTCAGCACGCTGGCGAACTCCAGAAGAAACCCGTCGCCCATCGCCTTGAAGATGCGCCCGCCGTGCTTGGCCACGGTCGGCTCGAAGAACTCGCCCAGGTGCCGCTTCAGCGCCCCCACGGTGCGTTCCTCGTCGGCCTCCGTCAGGCGCGAATAGCCGGCGACATCGGCAGCAAGGATCGCGGCCAGGCGGCGTTGGGCGTCGGGTTCGGCCATGCGCTTTCCTTTTTCGGAATGCTGTTCGTTTCTACACGCAGCCAACCGGCGCAGCAAGAAAGCGGAGCAGCCCACCCTGTCCGGCGATCACCTCTTCGTGTAGGACCGCTCCGCTCATCTGGCGCGTCAGGTTCCGGTCAGTTTGCCGGCCTACCGATGCGGCAGGCCGGGCCGAAGCAATCGCCAAGGCAGCCTCTCAACCGACGGACGATCTGTCCGCAACCACGGAGACCCAGGATGTTTCGTGCCCTTGCCCTTGTCGCCGCCGCCGTATTGATCGCCGGCCCAGCCCTTGCCGGAAGCACCGCCGTGACCTGTTCCAAATCGCCCGCCTCCAAGTTCCAGCCCCAGTCGGCGCTCGAGTCCAAGCTGAAGGCGTCCGGCCTGAAGGTGAAGAAGATCAAGACCGAGAATGGCTGCTACGAGGCCTATACCGTCGACGCGAACGGCAAGAAGGGCACGTTCGGGTTCAATGCCGAAACACTCGAGCCGGTGGCCAATGCAGAAGCCGGCGAAGGCTGATCCCGGGCCGGCCACCCGGCCGGACGCGCGCGCGCCAACCGGCACGGCGCGCGTCTGGGATCCGCTCGTGCGGCTCTTCCACTGGAGTCTCGTGGCCTCCTTCGCCACCGCCTGGCTCAGCGCCAACCGGACCGAAGCCCTGCACATGTGGGCGGGCTATGCCGCCCTGGGTCTCATCGCCAGCCGGGTGGTCTGGGGCGTCGTCGGTACGCGCCACGCGCGCTTTGCCGATTTCGTCCGCCATCCGCGCATCGTCATCGCCTATCTGCGCGACATAGTGCGCGGCACCGAGGCGCGCCACATCGGCCACAACCCGGCGGGCGGCGCCATGGTCATCGCGCTGATGGCGGGCGTTGCCGCCCTCGGCCTGACCGGCTGGATGATGTATACGGACGCCTGGTACGGCGACGACCGGCTGGCGGCGCTCCACGGTTTTATCGCGGACGGAGTTCTGATCCTCATCCTCCTGCATCTGGCTGGCGTCGCTTTGGCAAGCCTGCGCCATAGCGAGAACCTTGTCCGGGCCATGGTCACCGGAGCCAAGCGCCCGCCCGGCAGGAACGACATCGGCTGAACGGCCCGGCCTGCCTGCCCGGCAGGCCGGCACCCACTTTCTGTCCGCAAATATCCCGGGGTGCGGGGCAGCGCCCCGCCGCCTTGGCCACGAATCGCGACCAGCGGTTCAGACCGCCCTTTCCACCGCCCCGACGATCCCCTCGACCAGCTCGCGCATCAGCACCTCGTCCTCGCATTCGGCCATGACCCGGATCAGCGGTTCGGTCCCCGACTTGCGGATCAAAAGCCGCCCCGACCCGTTCAGCCGAGCCTCGGCCGCCCGGATCGCGGCCTGCACGGCGGCATCCATCAGCGGCTCCTGCCCGGCCCGGTAGCGGACATTCTTCAGCATCTGCGGCACCGTCTCGAACTGGCGGGCCAGCGCGCTGACCGGCAGGCCGGTGTCAGCCATCGCCGCCAGGAACTGCAAGGCCGCGATCAGCCCGTCGCCGGTCGTCGCATAGTCGGTCATCACGATATGGCCGGACTGTTCGCCGCCCAGGTTGAAGCCGCCTTCCCTCATCCTTTCAACCACATAGCGGTCGCCGACCGGCGCGCGCTCCAGCCGCAGCCCGCGCCCGGTCAGGAACCGCTCCAGCCCCAGGTTCGACATGACCGAGGCGACCAGCGTGCCGTGGCGCAACTGCCCGGCCTCGGCCCAACGCGCCGCCAGAAGCGCCATGAACTGGTCGCCGTCGGCGATCTGGCCCTGCTCGTCGATGATGATCACCCGGTCGGCGTCGCCATCGAGGCAGATGCCGATGTCGGCCCCGTGCGCCACCACCGCCTCGGCCGCCGTCTCGGGATGGGTCGACCCGCATTTTTCGTTGATGTTCAGCCCGTTGGGCGTGACGCCCACCGGCACCACCTCGGCACCCAGCTCCCACAAGGCCTGCGGCGCGGCCTTGTAGGCGGCGCCATTGGCGCAGTCGATCACCACCTTCAGCCCGCCCAGCTGCCCACGCCCCGGAAAGGTGGTCTTGGCATATTCGACATAGCGCCCGACCCCGTCATCGATCTGGGTGGTGCGCCCGATATGCTGCGGCTCGACCAGATCGACCGCGCCATCGAGCAGCGCCTCGATCTCGAGTTCCGCCAGATCGTCCAGCTTGAAGCCGTCGGGGCCAAAGAACTTGATGCCGTTGTCGCTGGCCGGGTTGTGGCTGGCCGAGATCATGATCCCCAGATCGGCGCGCAGGGACCGCGTCAGATAGCCCACCCCCGGCGTCGGCACCGGCCCCAGGCGCAGCACGTTCATGCCGGTCGAGTTCAGCCCCGCCGTCAGGGCATTTTCCAGCATGTAGCACGACCGGCGCGTGTCCTTGCCGATCACCACCCGGTGCCCGTTGCGGCCGTCGGTGCGGAAATAGCGCCCCGCCGCCGCCCCCAGTTTCAAGGCCAGTTCCGCCGTCATCGGATGGGTGTTGGCCCGCCCGCGCACGCCGTCGGTGCCGAAATATTTCCTGGTCATGGATCGTCTCCGCCATTGATCGCCTGCCAGAGGCGAAAGGCCTGCCGCGTCTCGTCCGTATCATGGACCCGGTGAATCTGCACCCCCTGCGCCAGCCCCGCCAGCGTCACCGCGATGCTGCCGGGTCCGCGCCGGTCGGCCTGCGGCTGGTCGGCCAGCGTGCCGATGAAGCGCTTGCGCGAGGCGCCCAGAAGGATCGGGCAGCCCAGCCCGTGAAAGAGCGAGAGGCCGCGGATCAGGGTCAGGTTATGGTCCAGCGTCTTGCCAAAGCCGATCCCCGGATCGACGATGATCCGCTCGCGGGCGATGCCCATCGCCTCGGCGGCGCGGATGCGTTCGTCAAGGAAGTCATAGACATCCAGCAGCACATCGTCATAGCGGGGGTCGGCCTGCATGGTCGCGGGCGTGCCCCGGGCGTGCATCAGGCACAGGGGCATCCCGCTTGCCGCCACCAGCGAACCAAGTGCGGGGTCATGGGTCAGGGCCGCGACGTCATTGACGATCCGCGCCCCGGCGCACAGCGCCGCATGGGCGACCGCGGCCTTGCGCGTGTCGATCGAAATCGGCTTAGCGAGCCCTTCCTGCACCAGGGCCGCGATAAGGGGCGCGGTGCGCGCCACCTCCTCGGCCTCGGCGACCTCGGCCGCGCCGGGGCGCGTGCTTTCGCCGCCGATATCGATGATGTCGGCCGCCCTCGCCAGATGCCGCGCCTGCGCCAGCCCCGCCTTGGCCCCGGCAAAGCGCCCGCCGTCCGAGAAACTGTCGGGCGTGACGTTGAGGATCCCCATGATCCGCGGCCGGTCCAACGTCAGCCCGGCCAGCGCCGCGCGCGGTGCGGTCAGGCGGGCGCGCACCTCGGCCGGCAGGCCGCCCGCCGCGACCAGCCCCCGCGACCCGTCGCGGGTCAGAACCTCGGCCCGGTCGAACCAGCACCAGCCGCCGGCCAGCGGCAGCGCCGCCTCGGGCCGGGTGCCATCGGTCTGGGCGATGGGGCGGTAATAGATCATGCAGCCCTTGTCGCGGGAAGTGATGGCCAAGGCAAGCCGGCCCTCAGACGCGGATCAGGCGGATGCGGCTTTCTGCCGGAAGTGCGACAGGCGCGTGAACGATCAGTTCACCCGCGCCGAATTGTTCGGCCAGCCACAGGGCCAGCGGCAGACCGTCGCCCACCTCGCCCGGCGCACCGGGCGTGTCGCAGATCAGCTTCGACGGCGCCCAGACGATCGCGTTGCCCTGGCCGATGGCCCAGTCGATCTCGGTACGCGTCGAAACCACCGTCAGGCGCGGATCGCGCGCGGCCAGCGCCCAGGCGGCCTGCTCGATTTCCAGCAGGGCGATACGAAAGGCGGCGGGCTCCGGCGCCTCGGGTCGCGGCAGGTCCGGCAGCGCCAGCGTCACCACAAGCGCGCCGGGCGCCCGAAGCGCGGCAAGATCGGTCGTGCCGGGCGCAAGGAACAGGATGCGCGGCACCACCGCTGCGGGGCGCGGCCCCGGTGCCGCCGCGGCGCGCGCCCGGACGATCTCGACCCCGAGCGCGCCGGGGCCACGGTCCAGCTTCTCGATCCGCAGGAACACCCGCAAGGCCTGAGGCTCGGCGAGGATTCGGGCGGCGATGCGCTCGGCAAGGGTCTCGAGCAGGTTCAGCCGCTCGCTCGCCAGCTCGGCGGCGATGGCCCCGGTCAGCTTGTCATATGACAGGATCAGATCGACATCGTCGCTCGCCGCCCCCTGCCGGGGCCGCAGTTCTACCGCGAGGTTGAAACGCAGCCTCTGGGTCTGGCCCCGTTCCTGCTGGAAGGCGCCGATCTCGGCCTCGGCGAGATGATCGCGCAGGCTGATGCGGTCCGGCAGGGCGCCGGTCGCGGCCATGCGCACCTCGGGATGGTCGAATGCGTCGGAGATCTCGCTGGTCACGCCGGCCCCGCCTGGTTGGTTCCCGACGGTGATAGCGGCAGACCGCGCGCGGCGAAAGGGCCGCGCGCAGTGGACTCAGTTCATCGCCGTCACGATCGGCTGGCGGTAGAACAGGTGCTGGCCGATGCGGGCGGTCAGGTCGAAGCGGCCCGACCAGCCGGTGCGCGCGCCGGTGGTGTGGAAATAGGTCGCGCCCTTGGTCAGGCCGCGCGGTGCCCCTTCCATGTAGACGGCGGCGATCTTCTTGGCCACGAACCAGGCGGACTTGTCGGCAATCGCGTCGGAATAGCCGTCGCAGGTGAACGAGAACTGACAGCCGCCGGCGCCCGACTGGTTGACCACGCTGCACACGGTCTTGGGAAACTGCGGGCTGTCCACGCGGTTCAGCACCACTTCGGCGACCGCGGCCTGGCCCTTGATCGGCTCGCCACGCGCCTCGAAGTAGATGGCGCGCGCCAGGCAATCGAGCTGGGCCGATGGTTTCGCGTCCGGGATCGCCTGCACCCAGGCCGCATCGAAGGTCATTGCCGCCGCGCCCTTGGACGAGCGAGTCTCGACCGGAGGAGCAACGATTTCAGTGAAGTGACCGGCGTCAACGGCGCCGATCGCGTCCTTTTCCTGCCCGAACAGCGCAACCAGGTTCACCCCAAGCGCGGCCGTGGCATCGTTCGACTGGCTCACCGTCATATCGGCATGCGCAGCGTGTCCCAGGGCAAGAAGCATGACCATGCCTCCGGCCCAGCACTTCAGCGATGTCATTTATGGTTCCCGAGTGGTTTCGTCGTGCCACAGCCCCCAGGCGATGACCCGTGCGGGAATAGAGAGCCTTGGCCAGCGCGTCCAGCCGAAAGGACAAGCGCAGCCTTTCTGAGCGGCATTTCGCCGATCAGCGCGAATCAGTAAGGCCCATTTTTGTGGGTTATGCCTTCATAATTAGGGGGAATTCACTGTCGCGAAAAGCGAAATCTTGGCTATTTCGGGTCGGTCAGCGCAAGATGTGCGGCGGCCAGACGGGCCACCGGAACCCGGAAGGGCGAGCAGGAAACATAGTCGAGCCCGGCCTTGCGGCAGAAGGCGATCGAGGCCGGGTTGCCGCCATGTTCGCCGCAGACCGACAGGGTCAGGTCGGCGCGATTCTCGCGGCCGCGCTCGCAGCCGATCAGGATCAGCTCGCCCACCCCGTCCACATCCAGGACATGGAACGGATCCTCTGAAAACACGCCCTGATTGACATAGGCCGACATGAAGCGGCCGGCATCGTCGCGCGACAGGCCGTAGGTCATCTGGGTCAGGTCGTTGGTGCCGAAGGACAGGAAGGCCGCGTGCTGGGCGATCTCGCCGGCGCGCAGGGCCGCGCGCGGGGTCTCGACCATGACACCCAGCCGATAGTCGAAGTCGGCGCCCTGCTCGTTCTTCACGGCCGCCGCGATCGCGTCGATGCGGTTCTTGACCAGCTCGACCTCGCGCCGGGCCGAGACGAGGGGGATCATCACCTCGGGCACCACCTCGGCGCCGCGGCGGCTGGCCTCGACCGTGGCCTCGAAGATGGCGCGGGCCTGCATCTCGTAGATCTCGGGCACGGTGACGCCAAGGCGCACCCCGCGCATCCCCAGCATCGGGTTGAACTCGGACAGGGCCTCGGCGCGGCGGGTGACATCGGAGAGGGGCTTGTCCAGCGCCTCGGCCAGCTCGCGCATCCCCTCGCGGTCCTGGGGCAGGAATTCGTGCAGGGGCGGGTCGAACAGGCGGATGCAGACCGGAAGCCCGGCCATGATGTCGAAAAGCGCGATGAAGTCGGCGCGCTGCATCGGCAGCAGCCGGTCGAGCGCGACCTGACGGTCCTTGTCCGTGTCGGCAAAGATCATCTCGCGCATGACCGTCAGGCGGTCCTCGTCGAAGAACATGTGTTCGGTCCGGCACAGGCCGATCCCCTCGGCCTCGAACATGCGGGCGGTGCGGGCATCGTCGGGCGTGTCGGCATTGGCGCGCACGCCGATGTCGCGGACATTGTCGGCCCAGTGGAGGAGCGTGGTGAAATATTCGTCCAGCGCCGGCTCGAGCATGGGGGCCGATCCGGCCAGGACCTCGCCCGAGGTGCCGTCGACGGTGATCACGTCGCCCTCGCCAAACAGCCGGCCGTCGGCGGCGGTCAGGGTCTTGTCGCGCGGGTTCAGCCGGATGTCGGAGGCGCCGACGATGCAGGGAAGGCCAAGGCCGCGGGCGATCACCGCCGCATGGCTGGTGATGCCGCCGCGTTCGGTCAGGACGGCAACGGCGGCGTGCATCCCGCGGATGTCCTCGGGGGCGGTCTCGCGGCGCACAAGGATGCAGGCCTCGCCGTGGGCGGCGCTGGCCTGGGCATCGACGGCCGAAAAGACGATCCTGCCGGCCGCCGCCCCTGGCGAGGCGGCAATGCCGCGCGCGAACGCATCGCGGGTGCCGCGCGGATCGACCTGATAGTGCAGGAGTTCCGACAGGGCGCGCGGCTCGACGCGCAAGAGCGCCTCGTCGCGCCCGATGATCCCGTCGCGCGCCAGGCTGACGGCGATGCGGACCGCGGCGCGGGGCGAGCGCTGGACCTTGACCGCGTCGATGATCTTCAGGGCGCCGTTCTCGACGGCGAATTCGACCTGCATCTCCTCGCGCAGCTTTTCGCGGGCGGCGATGCAGTGGCGCTGAAGGTCGGCGAAGATCCCGGGCGCGGTCTCCTCGAGCGAGGCACCGCGCTTGTCGCGCACCAGGTAAAGCGTCTCTTCGGCCTTGCGGTCGGCGGGCCGCTGGCCGCGGAAGCGGCCGGTCGCCTGCGGCACTCCGGTCACGCTGTCGACCATCTGCATGGTCCCGAAGCCCGCCAGCCCCGGCCCGACCATCTGCACCATCTCCTCGACGATCAGGCCAAGGGCTGCATCGGACGGCGCCCCCTTGGCCTGGCGCAGGAGCCGCGCCGTGGTCCCCTCCCAGGCCCGCGCCATCGAGCGCAGCACTTCGGCCAGCTGTCGGGCCGGAGACTGGGGGAACTCTTCGTCCATCTCGGCCTCGTAGGCCGCAAGCGCGGCGGCGAGCGCCGTGGGTGAGGCCTCGGCGGCGAACATGTCGGGGTCAAGCCGCGCGACATGGATGGCGTAGGATTGGACAAAGGTCAGGTAGATCGCATCGGCGGTGGCGGCCCCGTGGCTTTCGCGCATCGCCGCATGGCGGGCGGCGTTCAGCCCCACGTTCAGCACCGTCCCCGGCCCGCCCCACTCGGGGTTGGCGGGGCTGGAGCGGACGGCAAGCAGGGGTGCTTCGCCGAACAGGGCCGCCAGCCGTTCGGTGTCGGGCATCTGGCCGGCGGCGATGGCGCGCACCGTGTCGCAGGAGAGCGCCACCGTCTTCGGCACCGGCATCTCCAGCCGGATCAGCCGTTGCAGGCATTTGGCCCGCCAGCCGTGGCGCGTGGCATCGATCCCCGCCGATGGGGTGATCTCGACATATTCGGCGAAGTCCTGATGTTTCTGCACCGCAGCGATTCCTTTCGCGCGCAGCATACGCCGGTTCTGATTCGGGGCAAGCGCGGGGGCGCCGCCCCCGCACCCCCGGGATATTTAGGGACAGAAAATGGGGATCAGCCCTCGATTTTCGTCAAATCTGCCACAGAAAGGCAGATGGCACGGATGCGGCTGAGCAGGTTCAGCCGGTTGCGGCGCACGACCGGGTTGTCGCTGTTGACCTGAACGGCGGTGAAGAAGGCGTCGATCGGGGCGCGGAGCGCCGCCATCGCCGACATGGCGGTGGCGAAGTCCTCGGCCTGCATCGCCGGCTGGATCGTGGCGTCGGCCCGGTCGAGCGCGGCGAAGAGGATGCGCTCGCTCTCGTCCTCGGCGAACTTCGGATCGGCGCCGAACGAGTATTCGACCCCGTCCTTTTCCTCGGCCTGGGTCAGGATGTTGTTGGTGCGGCGGAAGCCCTGCAGCAGGTTCTCGCCGTCGTCGGTCTTGAGGAACGCCGCCAGCGCCTCGGCGCGTTTGACGAGGAGGGTGAGGTCGTCGTTACCCGGCATGGCGAGGCAAGCGTCGATCACGTCATGGCGAATGCCCTGGTCGCGGAGGTGGACTTTGAGGCGGTCGTGGAAGAAAGAGAGGAGGTCGGCGGCAAGCCCGTTTGCAGGCGAATTGCGTGGGGTGAATACCTGCGCTTCCGGGTTTTTCTCAACGTAGTCCCAGTATCCGCCATATCTTGCAGCAAGCTCCGGATTCTCTACACGCCACATCAAATCGGTACGCGCAATGTCCCCAACAATTGCGTCATCACCGGCATAGGTAAGAACGTCATCAATTCTCTCCTCAAAATCGTTGCTGGATAGCTCCAACCCTTCTTCAGTTCGCAGCAGTTCGGCCATCAAACCAGCAAACTCGGCGCGCGACCGTTGGTATACTTCGCGCATGGCCTGCTGCCTCTGACCCTCATGACGATCAAATGCGAATGATGAGGAGGCAAAGACGCCTATCCGCACCCCATTCCCCAACACCAGCCTGATCACCCCGAGCGCCGCCCGCCGCAGCGCGAACGGATCCTTGCTCCCGGTCGGCTTCTCGTCGATCGCCCAGAAGCCGCACAACGTGTCGATCTTGTCGGCCAGCGCCACCGCCACGCTCACCGGCTCGGAGGGCACATCGTCCGAGGGCCCGAGCGGCTGGTAATGCGCCTTGCAGGCCAACGCCACCGGCTCCGGCAGCCCCTCGGCGCGGGCGTAGTAGCTGCCCATCGTGCCCTGCAGTTCCGGGAACTCGCCGACCATCGCCGATTGCAGGTCGGCCTTGACCACCCGCGCCGCCTCGGCGGCCAGATCGGGGGCGGCGCCGACCAGGGGCGCGATTTCGCGGGCCAGCGCGGCGATGCGGCCGATCCGGTCGGCCTGGGACCCAAGCTTGTTGTGAAAGGTGACATGGGCCAGCCCCGCCGCCATCCCCTCCATGCCCACGGTCCTGACCGTCCGCAGGTCATTCTCCCAGAAGAACTTGGCGTCCGACAGCCGCGCCGCCAGCACCTTCTGGTTGCCCTTCAGGATCGTCGCGCCGTGGTCGGCGGTCTCGGTGTTGGCCACCGTGACGAAGCCCTCGATCCGCCCGGTATTCGGATTGCGCAGCGAAAAGAACTTCTGATGCTCGCGCATCGAGGTCTGCAAGACCTCGGGCGGCAGGTCCAGGAAGTCCGCGCCGATCTTGCCCAGCAGCACCACCGGCCATTCGACCAGCCCCGCGACCTCGGCCAGAAGCCCCTTGTCCTCGACCACCTCAAGGCCAGCGGCAAAGGCGGCGTTGGTGGCGTCGGCCCAGATGCGGGCCTCGCGCTCGGCCGGGTCGAGCACGACATGGGCGCGCTTCAGTTTCGCCGCGTAGTCGTCGAAGGAGGTGACCGTGATCGCGCCCTTCGACAGGAAGCGATGGCCCCGGGTGGTGTTGCCGGCAGCGATGCCGTCGACCGCCAGCGGCACGACCTGCGCCCCATGTTCGTCGGTCAGGATGCAGAGGATCGAATGCAGCGGCCGCACCCAGCGCAGGCTGCCCGCCCCCCAGCGCATCGACTTCGGCCAGGGGAAATTGCGGATCGCCCCTTCCAGCACCTCGGCGACGATCTCGGGTGCCTTGCGACCCGGCCTGGTCATCACCGCGAAATAGACCTGGCCCTTCTTGTCGTCGCGCACCTGAAGCTGCTCGCGGGTGAGGCCGGTCGAGCGCAGGAAACCCTCGATCGCCGCCGCGGGCGCGGTGGTGGCGGGGCCTTTCCGTTCCTCGCGCAGCGCGGCACTTTCGCCGGTCAGCCCCTCGACGGCGAGCGTCAGGCGGCGGGGCGTGGAAAAGGCGGCGGCGCCGGCATAGGTCAGCCCCGCCCCGACCAGCCCGTCGGTGACGATCTTCTTCAGGTCGTCGCGGGCGCGGGCCTGCATCCGCGCCGGGATTTCCTCGGAAAAAAGCTCGATGAGAAGGTCGGGCATGTTACTGGTCCGCGCTTTCGTTCAGTTGCTGCCAGGCGTAGGCCCGGCCATCGGCATAGACCGCGACCACGCGATCAACGCCGGGATGGATGTTCTCGTCCGACAGGAAGGCGACCGCCTTGCCCGCCTGCAAGTCGGCGTCCAGCTGGCCCGCGTCAAAGCAGGAAAACCAGTGCGGCGCGATCAGCGGCGTCGGATTGGCATAGACACGGTAGCTTTCGGTCAGAAGCGCGAGTGTCATGGGCGTGAGGAAGCAGGCACGGAAGCGCAGGGGCGAACTGTCGGCGTCGATCCCCTGGAAATCGCTGACCAGCATTGTCTCGGGCGCGCCGCCCGCGTCCGGGCGCAGATGGATGACCGCCCCGGGCGCGCCGGCCGCGAGCGGGCGGTAATAGGCATAGACCTGCAGGTAATAGATCGCCGCCCCGGCGATCAGCGCCGGCAGGAGGATGGCCCAGACGACATGCTTTCCCTTCATCGCGGCTTCGGTCCTATGGCCAGTAAAGGTCGATGCGCGGCCGGTCGACCTGCGCGGCCAGACGCCGCAGCCGCCTGACCTCGGCCAGCGTCTCGGGGGCCTGGGCCTCGTGGGTCTCGACGAACAGTGCATCGAAATTGCCCGGCATGTCGCCGCCGAGGATGTCGGCGAGGATCTCGCGCTCGGAGCCCTCGATGTCCATCTTGATCAGGGCGACGTGGGGAAGGCCGGCCAGAAGGTCGCGGAAGGCCAGCTGCTCGACCGCGATCGTGCCGGGGGCGAACCGGTCGTCCTGACGGAAGACCACCGACGAGGCCTGCGACCAGCGGCCGGGATCGTCGGCATAGCCGATGGCGCGGCGCAGATGGACGGTACCCGAGGCGGCGCCGACCGCCTGCTGGTGCAGGGTGACGTTCGGCAGGTGGCCGACCGCCTCGGCCAGGCGGGCAAAGGTCTCGGGGTCGGGCTCGTAGGCGTGGACATGGGCGCCGGTCGCCGCCAGCCGCCAGGTGAAGGCCCCGAGGTTGGCGCCGAGGTCAAGGCAGACATCGCCCGGCCCCAGCTGCGCGGCGCGGGCCTCGAACTCGGCAAGCGCGCGGGGCACATAGCGGCGCTTGAGCTTGCGGCCGGCGCTGCGGCCGATGGCATTGTCCCAGGGCTCGATCCGGCTGAGCAGCGTCTGGAACAGGGTTTCGGGTCGATAGGCTGCCATGATCAGACCGGCTCCGCGGCCAGCACCCCGGCGGCATCGGTCCTGACGAAGGCGTCGGCGCATTTCTTGGCGAGCGCCCGCACCCGGCCGATGTAGGCCTGCCGCTCGGTCACGGAAATCACGCCCCGCGCGTCCAGAAGGTTGAACAGGTGGCTGGCCTTGATGCACTGGTCATAGGCGGGATGGGCCATGATGATGCGCCGCCCGGCCTTGTCCATCTCGTCGGCGGACAGGATGCGCTCGCATTCCGCCTCGGCATCCTTGAAATGCTGGAACAGCATCTCGGTGTCGGCCTGGTCGAAGTTGTGGCGCGAATATTCCTGTTCGGTCTGGCGGAAGATGTCGCCATAGGTCAGCGGGATCGGGGACTGCGGGTCGTTGAAGGGCATGTCCATGACGTGATCGGCGCCCAGCACATACATCGCCAGCCGTTCGAGCCCATAGGTCAGCTCGCCCGAGACCGGCTTGCAGTCATGGCCGCCGACCTGCTGGAAATAGGTGAACTGGCTGACCTCCATCCCGTCGCACCAGACCTCCCAGCCCAGCCCCCAGGCACCAAGCGTCGGGCTCTCCCAGTCGTCCTCGACAAAGCGGATGTCGTGCAGCGCAGGATCGAGGCCGATCGCGGCCAGCGAACCGAGGTACAGGTCCTGCAGGTCGGGCGGCGAGGGTTTGATCAGCACCTGATATTGGTAATAATGCTGGAGCCGGTTGGGGTTCTCGCCATAGCGCCCGTCGGTCGGACGGCGCGAGGGCTGGACATAGGCCGCCGCCCAGGGCCTTGCACCGAGGCTGCGCAGCGTTGTCGCCGGATGGAAGGTGCCGGCGCCGACCTCCATGTCGTAGGGTTGCAGCACCGCGCATCCCTGGCCCGCCCAATAGGCCTGAAGCCGCAGGATGATGTCCTGGAACGAACGGGGGCGGGTCTGGGTCATGGCAAGCCTGCGCACGGGAAAGCGCGTTCTCCTTAGGCAACGGCACGGGTGGGGTCAATCGTTCCGCCGGTTTTTGGGGTGACGGCGCCGCCCATCCTGCCAGAGCCTGACCGACGCAGATGGAAGCGCCGGGCAGGCTCTGGCGCCTTGATGGCCGCCTGTCTTTCGACAAAACCGGATTCCACTTTTGCCGGACAGGCTTTAGGGTCTGCGGCGGATTCGGCCAGCCGGTGCGGGCCAGAGGATTGGGTGCATGAGAAACATTGTCTGGATGATTGCCGTCATGGTCGGCCTTGCGGCTTCGGCGCGGGCGGAAGATGCCTGGGTCCAGGTCGCCGCGCGGCCGACGCTGGCCCAGGCGCAGGACCAGGCGCGCGAGTTTTCGCGGACCTTCACCAATGTGCAGGGCTTCCGCCTGCCGTCGGGCTGGTACGGAATCGTTCTCGGCCCCTATTCCTCCGACCAGGCACAGGCGCAGCTTGGACTCCTCCTCGGCGAGGGCATGATCCCGCGCGACAGTTTCGTCGCACAGGGTGGAGGGTTCGGCGCACCATTCTGGCCCGACACCGCCGCGGCAGCCGCGCCACCGCCCGAGGCCGAGACCGACGCCGCACCGGCAGAGGCCGCCGACCCCGCCGACAGCGCCGAGGCCGCACTGGCCTTCGAGGCGGCGATGACCGCCGCAGACCGGCAGGAGGTTCAGGACGCCCTGCGCTTTGCAGGCATCTACGACGGCAAGTCGGACGGCGCCTTCGGCAAGGCGACGCGCGCGGCGCTGGCCGCCTGGCAGGCCGGGCAGGCGCTGGCGCCGACGGGGCTTCTGGCCCCGGACCAGCGCGACCGGCTGGTGCAACCCTGGCGGCAGGAAACGGCCCTTGTCGGCCTGTCCAGGGTCGCCGAGGCCGAGGCCGGGATCACCGTCGACCTGCCGATGGGCCTTGTCGAGTTCGACCGCTATGACCCGCCTTTCGCGCGCTACCGGCCCAGGGGCGGCTCGGGATACGAGATCCTGCTGATCTCGATGCGCGGCGGACAGGAGGCGCTCGCGCCCCTGCACGACCGGTTGCTGGGGCTCGGACTGGTGCCGCCCGGGGGGCAGGATACGGTCGGAACCGGCTTCCTGTCGCTCTCCGGTGCGGACGGCGCGCGCATGGCCCGTGCCGAGGCGACGCGCAAGGGCGCCTTCATCAAGGGTTTCCTGATCGCCGGACCCGCCGGCCAGGATCAGCGGCTGAAGCGCATCCTTCAGGCGATGGAGGACAGTTTCACCGCCCAGCCCGACGCGGTCCTGGATGCGGGGGCGGGGGTCGCCTCGACCGTCTCCCAGGCCGATCTGACCGCGGGCCTCGATGTCCGCCACCCGGCCCTGTCGCACAGCGGCGTCTATGTCGATGCCGGCGGATCGGTGCTGACCGCCGCCGAGGGGCTGGACAGCTGCACCCGCCTGACGCTGGACGGCCAGCACGAGGCGCGGCTGGTCTGGCAGGACCGGGACGCGGGGATCGCGCTTCTTTCACCGGAAGGCGCCCTTGCGCCGCGCGCCGTCGCGGACCTCGCCGGGGGCCTGCCCGCCGCCGACGCGGTGGTGGCGATCGGTGGCTATCCCTATGGCGACCGGCTGTCGGCGCCGGTGGTCAGCTTCGGCACCTTCGCCGAGGGGCGGGGCCTCCAGGGCGAGGCCGACCGCGCGCGTCTCACGCTGAGGACCGAACCGGGCGACGCGGGGGCGGCGGTTCTTGGCTCCGATGGCGCGATGATCGGCCTTCTCCTGCCGCGCGGGCCGCGCGCCGCGCAGGATCTGCCCCGCGACGTGGCCTTCGCCATTCCGGCGGCGGCGCTGGCCGAACGGCTGGCCGCCTCGGGCCACGGCCTGGCGCCCGCAGCCCCCTCGGGCGCGCTCGCCCCCGAGGATCTGGCCGCCCGCGCCCGTGCCATGACCGCGCTGGTCAGCTGCTGGAAATAGCCGGCCCTGCCGGTTGAAAGGCGGCCATGCGTTAACTAGTGTTAACGCATGGTTAACGCCCCACCGCTTCTTCGCTGGCTTGGCACCGGCCTTCTCTTCCTGATGCTGGCCACCGCTGCGGCGGCCTCTGGCGGCTGCGACCGTGCCAGTTTTGGTGGCTGGCAGCAAAGAAACCTCAAGGACACCCGCGCACGGGTCCTTGAACAGTTCGCCATCGGCGATCTGACCTATCACACCGCCAAGAATGGCAAGCGCACAGTCAACAGCGGCAGCTGGCAGGACGCCTATTCGGGCCGTCTTTACAGCGGGGTCCGGGCCTCGCGGATGGAAATCGACCATGTCATCCCGGTCTGCTGGGCGTGGCGGCATGGCGCGGCCGAATGGGACCGGCAGCGCAAGCGGCAGTTCTACAATGACGTGCGGTTCCTGAAGGTGGTCGAGCAGGGCCTGAATGACCAGAAAAGCGACAAGGGCCCGGACGAGTTCGTGCCGCTCGGCCGCGACGGGGCCTGCCGCTATATCGTCCTGTTCCAGCAGGGCATCCGCGAATACGATCTGGTCCTGCACCCCGCCGAACATGCGGCGATCGAGTCCTCGCGCCGTCAGGCCTGCGGATAGGGCGGTCAGCCGAGAAGGGCCGCCCGCACCTCCTCGTCCCAGCCCAGATGCCAGTGCCCGCCGTCGCGGATCACCGGGCGCTTCATCACCGTCGGCTGGGCCGCGATCTGCGCCTCGGGCTCGGACAGTTTCAGAAAGTCGGAGAAGCCGCGATAGGTCGTCGACTGCCGGTTGATCACCCGCTCGCCGAATTCGCGGACGATCTCGGCGATTTCGGCGTCGCTCAGCGGCGCGGCGCGGATGTCGCGGAAGGTGACGGTCCTGCCCGCGGCCTCGATCGCCCTCAGGGCCTTCTTGCATGTGTCGCAGGTTGGTATGCCATAAAGGATCATCGGCGGGCCTTTCCGTTCCGGTCGCATCCTGCCCTTTTTCCCCAAATCCCGCCCGGGGGGAAGCCCGCATCCGCGCCTTGACCCTTTTGCGGGGCCTGCCTAGCATCCGCGCCGGATCGGGGAACGAGTGCGGGCATGGTCAGCAAGGCGAAACCGGCGGCGACAGACCTGCCGCTCATGGATCTGATGCTGCTCCAGCAGGCGCAGAACTACGACCTGAATGACAGCGGCTCGCGGCGGAAATCGCGCGACGACCTCCAGCAGTTGTTCTACGGCCTGCAAAAGGTGCTGAAGCCGCAGGCGGTCCTCGAGATCGGCGCCTACCGGGCCGAGTTTTCGGTGCGCATGGCCCGCGCCGGGATCGAGGCCCATGCCTTCGAGGCCAATCCCTACAATCACGGCAAGTTCGCCGACGAGATCGCCGCGACCGGCTATCCCGTCCGCTACCAGAACTGCGCGATGAGCGACCGAGACGGCGAAGTGTCCTTCGAGATCAAGCGCCGGGTGAACGGGGTCGAGGTCTCGCCGGGGGCGCGCAACAATTCGCTGATGCGAAGGGCGCCGGACTTCGGCGAGGTCGAATATGAAACCGTCACCGTGCCCTCGGTGCGGCTGGCGACCTATCTGGCCCGGCACGGCCTGGCCGGGCGGACCTTTTCGGCCTGGATCGACGTCGAAGGGGCCCTGGGCCGGGTCATGGCCGGGTTCGGCGGCGCGCTGGCGAACTGTCTCAGCCTGATCGTCGAGGTCGAGGAAATTCCCTACTGGGACGGCCAGATGCTGTATGCGCAGGCGATGGCGGCCTTCCGCGGCGAAGGGTTCCTGCCGGTCGCGCGCGATTTCGAAAGCCGCTTCCAGCACAATATCGTTTTCCTCAGGGCGCCTCTCCTGCAAGACCCTGCCGTCCGCCTGCTTCTGGCCGGCCATTTCGACAAGGGCTGAACCTGCCTCGTCAGGCGTTGCCGCGCCAGGTGATGCGTCCGCCGGCGATGGTCATGGCCACCGACAGGCCGGCGATGGCGGCGGGATCAACACCTTCGACATCGCCGCTCAGCAGCGTCAGGTCGGCGGCCATGCCGGCGCGCAGGGTTCCGGTGATCCCCTCGCTGTGGGCGGCCCAGGCACCCCCCGCCGTATAGGCGTGCAGCGTCTCGTGCAGGCTGACGCGCTGGTCGGTGGCGCCGGGCGCGGTGAAGGGCCGCCGCGTCATCGCCGCCTGAATCCCGCGCATGACCGAAATGTCCGTCACCGGCCAGTCCGAGGCAAAGGCCAGGGCCGCCCCCCCTTCGGCCAGCGTCCGGCACAGATAGCTGTCCTTCAGCCGGTCCAGCCCGATGGTGTGGATCGTCGGTTCCAGCCCGAAGTCCATCGCTCCGGGCGCATGGACCGGCTGGACCGAGGCGGTGATCCCCAGGGCCCCGAGGCGCGGAATGTCGGCCGGGTCGATCATCTCGATATGCTCGATCCGGTGGCGGCTGTCGCGCCGCCCGTTGGCCTTCTGCGCCGCCTCGTAGCCGTCGATGGTGGTGCGCACCGCCCCGTCGCCGATCGCGTGGACGGCGATCTGCAGGCCGCGCCGGTCGGCCTCGGTGGCGATGGCGTTGAAGCGCGCGGGCGGGAACAGCGGCTCGGACCGGTGGCCGGGATGGCCCGGATAGTCGTCCAGCCGATAGGCGGTGCGGCTGTCCACCACCCCGTCCATGAACATCTTGACGAAGCCCGACGACAGCCAGGTGTCGGCAAACTGCCGCCTCATCTCGTCCGCGCGGTCCAGATCGGCCAGATCCATGTGCGGCTTGAAGTGGAAGGGCACCTTGACCCGCGCGGTCAGGCCTCCGGCCTTGCGCAGGCCGTCCAGCAGTTGAAGCGTGTAGAGGTTGCCGTCCATGTTCACCATCGAGGTGATGCCGTGGCGCGCGCAGTGGGCCAGCCCCGCCGCGACCTTGGCCCGGTCGATGGCCTGCTCGGCCTCGGCGGGCCAGGGCGAGGGTTCGCCCCCGGTGGCGATCCCCAGGTTCAGCCGCGCTTCGCCGCCAAGGGCGATGACCGGGGCAAAGGCCTCGAACTCGCGCAATTCGCCGGTCGCCAGGCCGTCGGCACCCATCACCACCTCGTGGCCGTGCGGCATGGGCGCGCCGTTCAGGATGCCCGCCGCCCGCAGCGCCGCCGTATTGGCCCAGACCGTGTGGTGATCGTGGGCAGTGATCGCGATCGGCCGGTCGGCGATCACCGCGTCGAGGTCGTGCCGGCTCATCGGATGGTCCAGCATCGCGTAATGGCCGCCCTGCGCCATCAGCAAGGGCCGTTCGGGGTGCTGCGCCGCAAAGGCGCGGAACGCCTGTGCCAGCGGCCCCGCCCCCTCGACCCCGCCCAGTTGCAGATGCGCCAGCTCGGCGCCGCCGAGGACCAGATGCAGGTGGCTTTCGACGAAACCGGGCAGCAGCGTCGCGCCCCGGCAGTCGATCACCTCGGTCTGCGGCCCGGCCAGCGCCTCGATGGGCGCGCGGGCGCCGAGCGCCAGGATCGTCTCGCCCGCCAGGGCGATGGCGGCGGCGCGCGGCCGGGCCGGGTCCATCGTCAGGATGCGGGCATTGGTCAGGATCAGGCTGGGGGACATGGCGGCCTCGGAAGATGTGATCAAATTCCCGCCCAAGCTGGCGCAATCCGGCAGCGCCGGCAAGTCCCGCCGCGTCAGAACGCGTCGAAAAGCGCCCGCGTCGGCCAGGCGTCTGCCGGCAGGCCCAGGCGGATCTGCTCGGTCTGCACCGCTTCACGCGTCAGTTCGCCGAGGATGCCGTCGATGCGCCCCACATCATGCCCGCGCGCCGCCAGCTTCTGCTGAAGCGCCTTGATCTGGCCGGCGTCCAGCCCCGGATCGGGTCGGCGCGGGTCAAGTGGCGGCGCCCCGTCCAGCCGCGTCGCGAAATAGGCGGCGGTGGTGGCATAGACGAAACTCTTGTTCCAGTTGAAGTAAATCCGGTAGTTCGGATAGGCCATGAAGGCCGGCCCGTGCCGCCCCATCGGCAGAAGGACCGATCCCTCCAGTTGCGGCGACAGGCGGCCATTGCGGGCCTTGACCCCCATCGCCTGCCATTGCGCGACAGGCAGGCTGTGGTTGAGGCCGGTCTGCGCCCAGTCCAGCCCCCCGGGCACCGTGATCTCCTGCAACCACGGCTCGCCCGCGCGCCAGCCGAAGCCATGCAGCATCCGCGCCGCCGACATCAGCGCGTCGTCGGCCGACCGGCGCACGTCCACGCGCCCGTCGCCGTCGCCATCCGTCCCGTTCCTGATCACGTCGGCGGGCAGCATCTGGAACTGCCCGATCTCGCCGGCCCAGGCGCCCACCGTACGGTCCGGGTCGAACTGGCCCCTCTCGTACAGGTCCAGCGCAGCGAAGATTTGCGGGCGGAACAGCTCGGGCCGGCGGCAGTCGTGGGCGAGTGTCACCAGCGCATTCAGCGTCGGTGTCGTGCCCTGAAAGCCGCCGAAGTCCGTCTCCAACCCCCAGTAGGCGGCCAGCACCCCGGCGGGAATGCCATAGTCCTCGTCGATGCGCGCAAAGGTCGCCCGATGGGCGGCAATCTTCTTACGGCCCGCCGCAAGGCGCGAGGATGACACCTTGTCGGCAAGAAAACTCAGGAAATTCTTGCGAAAGACCGCCTGCCCGCGATCGAGTTTCAGCACATGGCCGTCCTGCCGCACATCGGCAAAGAACCTCTCGACCGTCGGCCGGTCGTGGCCGCGGGCCATCGCCTCGGCGCGCAACCCGTCGACAAAGCCGGCGAACGGGCCACCGCAGCCCTGCGCGGCGAGCAGCGGATGGGCGCTCAGGCACAGGCCAAGGACGGTGGCCAGGATGGGCAGACGCATGACGAAACACCTTCGCGGACGGGAGCGGACGCCCGAACCCTAAGGGCCTGTGGCCCGCGGTCAACCGCCGATCGCGCCGGACTTGCCGCCCGCGGGGGTTGAACTCCGGGCCCAAGTCACCAGATTGATAAACAATCTTCGACGTTTGGCACAAAAATTGCCATACTATTCACAGATTTGAGCCCAAGGTTGATTTCAAGGCGGCGGGGTTCAGGCTGAATCCGCCGGGAGGGTTTCGGACCATGTCGGATTTTCTGTCACGCGAGGTCAGGGCGGAACTGGACGAGGCGCGCAGGGCAAAGCTGCGCAAACGCTCTCGCCTGCGGGTCAGCGACGGCGCCGAGACCTATCCGATCCTGCGGCTCCTCCCCGAAGGCTTCACGCTCGACGCCGCCGAGGTCGCGCATCTGCGCGGGCTGGTCGATGTCTATGACGGCAGCCGCCACCTGTCGCAGTGCCTGATCGTGGCCTCCGACATCGAAGGGGGCGAACTGATCTGCCGGATGAAATGGTCCACGGCGGCGCGCACCACCCCGCCTGTGGATTACGAGCGCGACGAAAGCGCGCCGACCGGGTATCTGCCCGGCCATTGACGCCTCAGGGTGCCGGCACCGGCGAGGTTGCGGCAGGCACCAGCGGATCGACCGATGGCGGCCGCAGGCGGTAGATCACGATCGCCGCCAGCGCCAGCGCCAGAAGTGCCAGAGCGTATCGCCTGGGCATCCGCCTCATTGCAGGTCGGCGAACGCCTCCTGCAGGCGCGCGACCGCGTCCGTCACCCGCGACCGCTGCGTCGCCAGGTTGAAGCGCAGGAAGCTTTCGCCGCCCGATCCGAAGCTCGCTCCGTGGTTGGCGGCGATCCGCGCGCCCTTCTCGACGCGGGCGGTGAACTCGGCCGGCTCCATGCCGGTTCCGGCAAAATCGACCCAGGCCAGATAGGTGGCCTCGAGGTTCATCGAGGCAAGGCCGGGAATGGTGGCCAGACCCTGATCGAAGACCCGGCGGTTGCCGTCGAGATAGGCCATCAGCTGGTCGACCCACTTCGCGCCCTCGGGCGAATAGGCGGCGGTGGCCATGTGCATGGCAAAGCTGTTGGGCGACATGCCAAGCGCCATCATCCGCTGGGCGAAGATCTTGCGCAGCTTCTCGTCGGCGATGATCACGTTGCCGGCGTGGCAGCCGGCGATGTTGAAGGTCTTGGTGGTCGAGGTCATCATCACCAGCCGGTCAAGGATATCCGGTGCGGCCTTGGCCATGACCGTGTGCTTGCCCCCCGGAAAGACGAGGTCGTGGTGGATTTCGTCCGACACCAGGATCAGGTCGTGGCGCTTGCAGAAGTCCGCGACCCCGCGCAGTTCGTCCACCGTCCAGACCCGCCCGCCGGGATTGTGCGGCGAGCAGAGGATCATCATCTTCTCGGCCCCGGTCATCTGCGCATCCCAGGCCGCGAAGTCCATCACATAGCGGCCGTCCTCGGTCTTCAGCCGGCACTCGACAACCTTGCGGCCGCTGGCTTTGGTGACGCGGGCAAAGGCGTGATAGACCGGGGTCATCAGCACCACCCCGTCGCCGGGCCGGGTGAAGGCATCCAGGCACATCGAGGTGCCGTTCACCAGCCCGTGAGTGGTGAAGATCCACGACGGATCGACCGCCCAGCCGTGGCGGTTGGCCATCCACCAGCGGATCGCCTCGAGATAGGGCCGGTCGTCGCCGAAATAGCCGTAGATGCCGTGCGCCGCCATCTTCTCGACCGCGCGCTGCACGCAGGCCGGCGGCGCGAAGTCCATGTCGGCCACCCACATGGCGATGCCGTCGCCCGCAGGAACGCCATAGGTCGGCTCCATCATGTCCCACTTCGAGGAATGGGTTCCGCAACGGTCGATGATACGGTCGAAGTTCATGGTGGCTCCGGTCTGGGAATGGCGTCACAGTGGATCATGCGGCGCGGCCGCGCAACCCTTGCGCCGCCCAATACAGCAAAGTAATCCGTTTCGCAATAGTGGAGTTTGGTGGTATCATTTTCTGTGTTTAATGCAATTCTTGGAACATTGTTGTTAATATTATTAATCACATAGAACAATGTTCCCAGTCGCCAACCCATCCGCGCGCCATTGCGGAAAATCCTGCCTTGGCCTACATCGGACCCATGACCCTGCGCCCGATCCTCATCCATCCCGACCCAAGGCTCAAGAAGGTGTGCGATCCCGTGGCCGAGGTGACGGACGAGCTGCGCGTCGCCGCCGCCGACATGCTCGAGACGATGTATGACGCGCCCGGCGTCGGCCTCGCCGCCCCGCAGGTCGGGCTGACCAAGCGGCTCTTCGTCATGGACTGCATCAAGGACCCCGAGGCAGCGCCCCGCCCGATCGTCCTCTTCAACCCCGAGATCACCTGGACCTCCGAGGCGCGCAATGTCTACGAGGAGGGGTGCCTCTCGATCCCCGAGCAATATGCCGAGGTCGAGCGCCCTGCCGAAGTCCGGGTCCGCTGGCTGGGGCTGGACGGAGCGACGCACGAAGAGCATTTCGCGGGCCTCTGGGCCACCTGCGCCCAGCACGAGATCGACCATCTCGACGGCAGGCTCTTCATCGACTACCTGTCGCCGCTTAAGCGCCAGCTCATCACCCGCAAGATGGAAAAGCTGAAACGCGACCGGGCGCGCGGCTGAGATGGCGGTGCGCCCCTTCGTCCCCTGGCCCGACAGGCGCCTGCGCACCCCGGCCGATCCGGTGGCCTCGGTCACCGAGACCGTGCGCATGATCTGGGACGACATGGTCGAGACGATGGACGCCATGCCCGGCGTCGGCCTGGCCGCCCCGCAGATCGGCATCATGCTGCGCCTCGCGGTCGTCGATGCCTCGGACCGGCGCGGGCAGGCGGTGCGCATGGCCAACCCCGAGGTCCTTCACGCCTCGGTCCAGCTGCGCAGGCACGAGGAGGCCAGCCCCAACCTGCCCGGCGTCTCGGCGGTGATCGAGCGGCCGCGCGCCGTGACCGTCCGCTTCCTGAACGAGGAAGGCCAGACCGAGGACCGCGATTTCGTCGGCCTCTGGGCCACGTCGGTCCAGCACCAGATCGACCACCTGGACGGCCGGATGTATCTCGACCACCTGTCACCCCTGCGCCGCAAGATGCTGGTGGCGCGCGCCGAAAAGCTGAGGCGGCAGGGATGAGGGTCGTGTTCATGGGCACGCCGGACTTCGCGGTTCCGGCCTTGCGCGCCGTCGCCGCGCGCCACGAGGTCTGCGCCGTCTACTGCCAGCCGCCCCGCCCCGCCGGCCGCGGCCAGGCCGACCGCAAGTCGCCCGTCCAGGCCGCCGCCGAGGCGCTTGGCCTGCCGGTCAGCCATCCCGCGACCTTCCGCGATCCCGCCGACATCGCCGCTTTCGCCGCCCTCGGCGCCGAAGTGGCGGTGGTGGTGGCCTACGGGCTGATCCTGCCCGCGCCCCTGCTGTCGGCACCGGCGATGGGCTGCCTCAACATCCACGCCTCGCTTCTGCCGCGCTGGCGCGGCGCGGCCCCCATCCACCGCGCGGTGATGGCCGGCGACCGGGAAACCGGCATCTCGATCATGCAGATGGACGAGGGGCTGGACACCGGGCCGGTGCTGTTGCGCCAGGCCCTGCCGATCGGGCCCGAGGAGACGACCGCCGACCTGCACGACCGGCTGGCCGCCCTTGGCGCGCAACTGATCCTGTCGGCGCTCGACGGTATCCGCTTCGTCCCGCGCACGCCGCAACCGGCCGAGGGCGTCACCTACGCCGCCAAGATCGCCAAGGCCGAGGCTCGGATCGACTGGACCCGCCCGGCCGACGAGATCGACCGCCAGATCCGCGGCCTTTCGCCCTTTCCCGGCGCCTGGTGCATGGCCGGGGGCGAGCGGCTGAAACTCCTGCGCTCGCGCCTGGCACCCGGCTTGGGCCAGCCGGGGCAAGTGCTCTCCGGCCTGACTGTTGCCTGCGGCGCCGGCGCGGTCGAGATCCTCGCCGCCCAGCGCGAGGGCAAGCGGCCGGTGGCGGCCGAGGAACTCCTGCGCGGCCTGACCCTGCCCGAACGGCTGGCCTGACCGCCCAGGCCCGGCGGGCGGCGTCAGCGGGCGCCTGCGGCCCGGCCCGCCTTGAAGGGCGCCATGCCCGCGCGGGCCAGCGCATCGGCGCGTTCGTTTTCCTCGTGGCCGGCGTGGCCCTTGATCCATTTCCAGATCACCTTGTGGCGCGCCTGCGCCTGGTCCAGCCGCTGCCACAGATCGACATTCTTGACCGGCTTGCCGTCGGCGGTGCGCCATCCGTTGCGCTTCCAGCCGTGGATCCACTGGCCGACGCCGTTCTTCACATAGGCGCTGTCGGTGACGACCGTGATCGCCGCCGCCCTGCCCAGGGCCTCGAGCGCCGAGATCGCGGCCAGAAGTTCCATCCGGTTGTTGGTGGTCGCGGCCTCGCCGCCCTGAAGCTCGCGCTCCTTGACCACCTGCCCGCCCTCACGCGCGATCAGCAGCGCCCCCCAGCCGCCGGGGCCGGGATTGCCGGAGCAGGCCCCGTCGGTATAGGCGAAAAACTCGGGCATCTCGGATCCTGCCCTTTCACTCTGGTCCAAATATCCTCGGGGGTGTGGGGGGTGAAGCCCCCCACTGTCAAGCCGGTTCCCGAAGGACGCGCGGCACCTTGAACTCGACGCGCTCGCGCGCCGTCTCGACCAGTTCGACCGTGACTTCGTAGCGGGCGCGGAAGGCGTCCATCACCTCGTCCACCAGCACCTCGGGCGCGCTTGCGCCGGCGGTCACGCCGACCGCGGCCACCCCCTCGAGCGCCCGCCAGTCGATGTCGCCCGCGCGCTGGACCAGCTGGGCATGGGCGCAGCCCGCGGCTTTTCCCACCTCGACCAGCCGGCGCGAGTTCGACGAATTGGGTGCCCCGATCACCAGCAGCGCGCCGATCTTCGGCGCGATCGCCTTGACCGCTTCCTGGCGGTTGGTGGTGGCATAGCAGATGTCTTCCTTGTGCGGCCCGATGATCGCCGGAAACCGCGCCTTCAGCGCCGCGACGATCCCGGCGGTATCGTCCACCGACAGCGTCGTCTGGGTGATGAAGGCCAGCCGGCCCGGGTCGCGCGGCGCAATCCGGGCCACGTCGGCCACGGTCTCGACCAGGATCACCTCGCCCTCGGGCAGCTGCCCCATCGTGCCCAGCGTCTCGGGATGGCCGGCATGGCCGATCATCACCATCTGCAAGCCGTTCTCATGATGGCGCTCGGCCTCGATATGCACCTTCGAAACCAGCGGGCAGGTCGCATCGACAAACAGCATCCCGCGGGCCCGCGCCTCGGCCGGCACCGCCTTGGGCACGCCGTGCGCGGAAAAGATCACCGGCCGGTCGGCGGGACAGTCGGCCAGCTCCTCGACAAAGACCGCGCCCTTGGCGCGCAACCCGTCCACCACGAAGCGGTTGTGGACGATCTCGTGGCGCACATAGACCGGCGCGCCCCACTTCTCGATCGCCATCTCGACGATCTTGATCGCCCGGTCCACGCCCGCGCAGAAGCCGCGCGGCGCGGCCAGATAGAGTGTCAGCGGCGATCTGGCCATATTGGATCATCCCGGAAGAACCGGGCCGGTTTAGGCACCGAAGCGGCGATCGCTGTCAAGCCTCTGCATCCCCATGCCGGACCGACAGCCGCCCCCCTACTCCTCGGCCGAGGCCGGAGCCGACGCGGCGGCCGGTGCCGGCGTGTGCGTCTCGGTCCGCGGTTCGCGCGGCGGGCGGCCGATGACATCGCGGAGCGCGTCCAGCTCGATGAAGTTGTCGGCCTGGCGGCGCAGTTCGTCGGCGATCATCGGCGGCTGCGAGCGGATGGTCGAGACGACCGATACCCGCACCCCCTGGCGCTGGAGATTCTCGACCAGCGCGCGGAAGTCGCCATCGCCCGAGAAGAGCACGATGTGGTCCACCCGCGAGGCAAGCTGCATGGCGTCGACCGTCAGCTCGACCTCCATGTTGCCCTTGACCTTCCGCCGCCCCTGGCTGTCGGTGTATTCACGGGCCGGTTTCGTGACCATCGTGAACCCGTTGTAGTTCAGCCAGTCGACCAGCGGCCGGATCGGCGAGTAGTCGTCGTTCTCGAGCAGGGCCGTATAGTAGAACGCGCGCAAGAGCTTCGAGCGCCTCTCGAACTCCTGCCGGAGGAGCTTGTAATCGATATCAAACCCCAATGCCTTTGCCGCGGCATAGAGGTTGGACCCGTCGATGAACAGCGCGAGCCGTTCGTCCTTGTAGAACATAACGTCCCTTTCAAAAATCCGTGTAACAGCTACCGTGAGGGCGGTGCGTCGGTCGGCAAATGGTCAACTCGATACCCCGATAGCTAGCTCTAACCGGGATCATACCCCAAATGGAACCTAACCAAAAGGACAGGCGCGCATTTTTGGCCCTGGGCGCCAACCGGGACTCGCACCTCGGCCCGCCCGAGGCCACGATCCGCCACGCGCTCGGCCTTCTGGACGGCGGCGAAACCCGCCTGGCGGCGGTCAGCCGCTTTTTCCGCTCGGCGGCCTTCCCCGCAGGGTCGGGGCCGGATTACGTCAATCTGGTGACGGAAATCACCACCGAACTGCAGCCGGATGACCTCCTTCTGCATCTGCACCGGATCGAGGCCGGCTGCGGACGGGTCCGGGCCGAACGCTGGGGCGCGCGCACCCTCGATCTCGACCTTCTGGCGGCGGGGGACCGGATCGCGCCCGACAGAGAGACCCTCGCCCACTGGATCGGGCTTGATCCGCAGGCCCAGGCCAGGCTTGCCCCCGACCGGCTGATCCTGCCCCACCCCCGCCTTCAGGACCGCGCCTTCGTCCTGATTCCCTGGTCCGACATCGCACCCCTCTGGCGCCATCCCTTGACAGGACGCACGGTCGCAGAGATGCTGGCGGCCCTCCCCGAGGCGGCTCGGGCCGAAGTCCGGCCGCTCTGACGGCTTTTCCGCGCTTGCCTTCCCCAGGCCACGCGCCTAAATAGGCGTTTCCAGCTTTCCTTGGCGCATTGGAGTTGCCCATGGCCCGCGTGACGGTCGAAGATTGTGTTGACAAGGTTCCGAACCGGTTCGAACTGGTGATGCTTGCCGCCCACCGGGCCCGCGAGATCGCCGCCGGGTCAGCGCCGACCATCGACCGCGACAATGACAAGAATCCCGTCGTCGCCCTGCGCGAGATCGCCGACGAAACCCAGGCGGCGGGCGACCTGCGCGAGCGGATGATCGAAAGCCACCAGACCCAGATCGAGGTCGACGAGGCCGAGGACGACGACATGGCGCTGCTGATGAGCGCCGAGATGGACCGTCCCCAGCAGGACGACATGTCCGAGGAAAAGATGCTGCGCGCCCTGATGGAAGCCCAGGGGCAAGGCTGACGGACAACCTGGGGGGACGGGGGCAGGCGCGATGATCGACGTCGATGACCTGATCGCGCTTGTCCGCAACTACAACCCCCGGACCAATACCGACCTGATCCGCGGCGCCTATGACTATGGGCGCCGCATGCACGATGGCCAGAAGCGCCATTCCGGCGAGGATTACTTCACCCACCCGGTCGCCGTCGCCGCCATCCTGACCGAACAGCGGCTGGACGATGCGACCATCGTCACCGCCCTTCTCCACGACACGATCGAGGACACCAAGTCCACCTTCTCCGAGGTCGCGCGCCTGTTCGGCGAAGAGGTGGCCGAACTGGTCGACGGCGTCACCAAGCTGACCAACCTGCAACTCTCGTCGACCGAAACCAAGCAGTCGGAGAACTTCCGCAAGCTGTTCATGGCCATGTCCAAGGATCTGCGGGTGATCCTCGTGAAGCTGGCCGACCGGCTGCACAACATGCGCACCATCAAGTCGCTGCCCGCCGCCAAGCAGGCGCGCAAGGCGCGCGAGACGATGGACATCTTCGCCCCCCTCGCCGGCCGCATGGGCATGCAGTGGATGCGCGAGGAACTTGAGGATCTGTCGTTCAAGGTCCTGAACCCCGAGGCCCGCTCCTCGATCATCCGCCGCTTCATCGCGCTCCAGCGCGAAACCGGCGACGTGGTCCACAAGATCACCGCCGACATCCGCAGCGAGCTGGAAAGGGCCGGCATCGACGCCGATGTCTACGGCCGGGCGAAGAAACCCTATTCGATCTGGCGCAAGATGCAGGAAAAGCAGTTGGCCTTCTCGCGCCTGTCGGACATCTACGGCTTTCGCATCATCTGCCGCACCGACGCCGACTGCTACCGCATCCTCGGTGTCATCCACCAGCGCTGGCACGCGGTCCCCGGCCGGTTCAAGGATTATATCAGCCAGCCCAAGTCGAACGGCTACCGCTCGATCCACACCACGGTGTCGGGCCGCGACGGCACCCGCGTCGAGGTCCAGATCCGCACCCGCCAGATGCACGAGGTCGCCGAGGCCGGGGTTGCCGCGCACTGGTCCTACCGCGACGGCGAGCGGGCGCAGAACCCGTTCGCGGTCGATCCCGCCCGCTGGGTCACCAGCCTGACCGAACG
The DNA here is from genome assembly GCA_018240425.1 of Pseudomonadota bacterium. GTDB lineage: Bacteria > Pseudomonadota > Alphaproteobacteria > Rhodobacterales > Rhodobacteraceae > TMP-24. Next base: position 311,020 of record JAFEFU010000071.1, read on the forward strand.
GTTCGACAACGGCGAGGACCACGACGAATTCCTCGAGAACGTCAAGCTCGAGATGTATTCCGACCAGGTCTTCTGCTTCACCCCCAAGGGCGAAGTGGTCCAGCTCCCCAAGGGCGCCACGCCCATCGACTTCGCCTATGCTATCCACACCCGCATCGGCGACGCCTGCGTCGGCGCCAAGATCGACGGCATCCGCGTACCGCTGTGGACGCGGCTCAAGAACGGCCAGTCGGTCGAGATCATCACCGCCGCCGGGCAGCGCCCGCAGGCGACCTGGATCGACATCGTCGTGACCGGCCGCGCCAAGTCCGCGATCCGCCGGTCCCTGCGCGAGGAGAACCGCGAGCGTTTCGTCAAGCTCGGCCACGAACTGGCGCGCGTCGCCTTCGAGCATCTGGGCAAGAAGGCCACCGACAAGGCGCTGAGGACCGCCGCCAAGACCCTCGGCCTGCCCGACGAGACCGAGGTTCTCGCCCGCCTCGGCAGCGCCGAGTTGGCCGCGCGCGAGGTGATCGAGGCGATCTATCCCGACCTGGCCGCCCAGCCCAGCGAAGAGATCGACGGCAACCGCTCGGTCGTGGGCCTCGAGGCCGACCAGTCCTTCCGCCGCGCCAACTGCTGCCAGCCGGTGCCGGGCGAGCGGATCGTCGGCATCACCTACCGCGGTCAGGGCGTGGTGGTGCACGCCATCGACTGCCCGGCGCTGGCCGAGTTCGAGGACCAGCCGCAACGCTGGGTCGATCTGCGCTGGCATTCCGGCCGCCATGCGCCGACCAACACCGTCAGCATCAACCTGACCATCGCCAACGGCGCGGGGGTGCTCGGGCGGGTCTGCACCCTGATCGGCGAGCAGAAGGCCAACATCTCGGACTTGACCTTTGTCGATCGCAAGCCAGATTTCTTCAGGCTGATCGTCGAACTCGAACTGCGTGACGCCGAGCATCTGCATACGGTGCTCAAGGCGCTCGAGGCGGAAAGCGACGTGGCGCAGGCCGAACGCATCCGCGATCTGTCGCGCAAGCCTTAGGCCGCAGCGGGGCGGGGGTCTGTCATGGTGTTCAAGCGGCGCAATCCCCGGCCCTGGCATGTGGCGCTGAGCGAGACCGTCTATCCCCGCGGCGGCTGGTGGCGGGCGGTCATGTATGTGGTTCATCGCCTCCGCCGCCTGCCGGACCCGCCGCACCGGATCGGGCGCGGAGTGGCGGCGGGCGTGTTCATCTCGTTCACGCCACTCTTCGGCTTCCACCTGATCGGCGCCACCCTCATCGCCTGGGCGATCCGCGGCAACATCGTCGCGGCGATTCTGGCCACCTTCGTCGGCAATCCCGTGACCTATCCGGTCTTCGCCTATGCCTCGGTCCTGCTCGGGCACTGGCTGATGGGCACCCACACCGGCCTCGGCATGGCCGAGATCGTCGATACGTTCAAGCTGGCCTCGATCGAGTTCTGGGACAATATCAAGGCGATCTTCACCCCGGCCCACACCCGCTGGGGGGGCATGAAGAGCTTTTTCGACGCGCTGTTCCTGCCCGACCTGATCGGCAGCATCCCGCTCGGCATCATCGCGGCGGTGGGGTCGCACTATCTGACCCTGCCGTTGGTCGACGCCTACAAGAAGCGCCGGTCCCGCAAGCTGCGCGAACGGGTGGAGCGCCTGCGCGGCGGCGACGACACGCCCCCCGACGGGCTGGGCTGACCGGTTCGGGCAGGCGGGTTCGGTCTGGAGGCCGCCGGAAAGGCCCGCTAGAGTGCCCCGACACCACACAGGGGCGGGGGGCGGAGACGGTCATGGCGCAGGCGCAAGATGCGGGCAGGTTGCGGCTCGGGGTCAACATCGACCATGTGGCCACCGTCAGGAACGCGCGCGGCTCGGCCTATCCCGATCCGGTGCGCGCCGCGCTTCTGGCCGAGGCGGCGGGGGCCGACGGGATCACCGCCCACCTGCGCGAGGATCGCCGCCATATCCGCGACGCCGACATCGCCGGGCTGATGGCGGCGCTGGCCCGGCCCCTCAACTTCGAATGCGCGGCCACGGCGGAAATGCAGGCCATCGCTTTGCGCCATCGCCCCCACGCCATCTGCCTCGTCCCCGAAAAGCGCGAGGAGCGAACCACCGAGGGCGGGCTGGACGTGGCCTTCGATCAGAACCGCCTCACCGATTTCATCGCCCCCCTGCGCGACGCGGGTATCCGGGTTTCGATGTTCATCGGCCATGACCCCAAACAGATCGAAGCCTCGGCCCGGATCGGCGCGGCGGTGGTGGAACTGCACACCGGCCATTACTGCGATTTGCACCACGAGGGCCGTTTCGCGGAACGGGACGCCGAACTGGCCGCGCTGGCCGAAGGCGCGCAACTGGCCCACGCGCTCGGGCTCGAGGTCCACGCCGGCCACGGGCTGACCTTCGACACCGTCGGCCCGATCGCGGCGCTGCCCGAGGTGCGCGAACTCAACATCGGCCATTTCCTGATCGGCGAGGCGATCTATCTCGGCCTCGGCCCGGCCATCGCCGAAATGCGCCGGCGGATGGACGCCGCGCGGGCCTGAGCGAGCCACTCCGCCCCCGGTTGCTGGACAGCCGCCGGAAGGCCCACTAGCGTCGCGCAGCGCAGCCAGACGGAGACATTGGCCGTCATGATCCTCGGCATCGGTACCGACCTCGCCAACATCGACCGCATCGCCGCGACCCTCGCCCGTTTTGGCGACCGTTTCCGCAACCGCGTCTTCACCGGACTGGAACAGCGCAAGGCCGAGGGCCGGCGCGAGGTCGCCGCCACCTATGCCAAACGCTGGGCCGCGAAAGAGGCCTGCTCCAAGGCGCTCGGCACCGGGCTGCGCATGGGCATCGCCTGGCGCGACATGGGGGTTGCGAACCTGCGTTCGGGCCAACCTGTCATGCGGCTGACCGGCTGGGCCGCCGAGCGGCTGGCATCGATGACGCCCCCGGGGCACGAGGCGATCGTCCATGTCACCCTGACCGACGACCACCCCTGGGCCCAGGCTTTCGTGGTGATCGAGGCCCGCCCGCTCGCGCAGGGTTTGCTTGACAGCGCGGCCACCGCCGATCATGTAGCCGGCGACAGGCAGGATCGGAAAGAACCATGAGCAGCAGCGAAACGGCCAAGGACGGCATCGCCGAGACCGTCAAGACCATCGTCTACGCCCTTCTGATCGCCGGGGTCTTCCGCACCCTGTTCTTCCAGCCCTTCTACATCCCCTCGGGCTCGATGAAGGACACGCTGCTGATCGGCGACTTCATCTTCGTCAACAAGATGGCCTACGGCTATTCGCGCTATTCCTGCCCCTTCGCGCTCTGCCCGATCTCGGGGCGGCTGATGGTGCCCGGCCTGTCCGGCCTGCCGCAGCGCGGCGACGTGGTGGTGTTCCGCCATCCCGGCTCGGGCAACGACTTCATCAAGCGCCTGATCGGCCTGCCGGGCGACACGGTGCAGATGAAGGAAGGCGTGGTCTACATCAACGGCACCGCCGCCCCGCAGACCGATGCGGGCACCTTCGAGGAAATCTACGAGCCCCAGGGCGGCGAGGGCCGCCCGCCCTCGTGCGAAAACATGCCGGTGGAACTCGGCGGCATCTGCAAGAGCGAGCGCAAGATCGAGACCCTGCCCAACGGCGTCAAGCACGATATCCTGAACATCGGCATGACGCCGCAGGACAACACCAAGATCTACACCGTCCCGCCGGGGCACTACTTCTTCATGGGCGACAACCGCGACAACAGCGAGGACAGCCGCTTTGACCCGCCGTCGGGCGTGGGGATGCTGCCTGCGGAATACCTGATTGGACGCGCCGACCGCATCATGTTCTCGTCCGCGGGCAAGTCGCTGTTCTACTTCTGGACCTGGCGGCCCGACCGCTTCTTCAAGGCGGTGAACTGACCCTTCCAGCCGCGACATGCTGATCGGATTTCTCGAATACTGCCTCGACTGGCATGGACGGGCCTCCCGACGGGAGGCCCTGCGCTTTGCGGTGCCGGCGCTGCTGGCCCTGACCCTGACCTGGCTTGCGGAAATCCGGCTGCGGCCGGAATCGCCCGATCCGCTCTGGCTGTTCTGGATCCTCGCCGGGATCCTCGTCCTTCCGGCCAGCGCCGTCCTGATCCGGCGGCTGCGCGACAGCGGCCATTCCGGCCTGTGGCTTCTGGCCTGCGCGCTGCCCTATGCCGGCCTCGCGGCGCTGGCCGTGATCCTCGCCCTGCCCGGCGGGGGCCGCCAGCGGCGGCGCGAACGCTCGCCGGCCCTGTGGCTGGGCGGGCGCCTGGCGGTCCTTCTCGCCGCCCTCCTCACCCTGTCGCGCGCCTTCTTCCTGTCCCTTTCCGTCCCCTCGGCGGGGATGGAGCCGGCGCTCTTGCCCGGTGACCGCGTCCTGGTCCGGCGCAGCCTCCATGCCGCCCCGGCGCGCGGCGACCTGGTGGCCTTCCGGGTGCCCGCGCGCGGGCAGGAACTGGCCGCCCGCGTCATCGCCACCGCCGGCGATCGCATCCGGCTTGAGGCCGGCGTGGTCCTTCTGAACGGCGTGGCCCTGCCCCAGAGGCCGGACGGAACCTTCGAGACGCCGATGACGCCCCCGCCGCCCGGGCAGTCGCTGGCCGGTTGCGCCAACGGCCCGGTGGGCTTCGGCGCGCCCTGCCGCAACCAGCGGCTGACCGAGACCCTGCCGGACGGGCCGAGCTATGCTATCCTGAACACGGGCGACAGTGCCGCCGACAACACCGCCGAGTTCCTCGTTCCCCAAGGGCACGTCTTCGTCATGGGCGATAACCGCGACAACAGCCAGGACAGCCGCTTTGCCGCCAGCGGTGCCGGCACCGGCTTCGTCGCCACCGGCGACATCCTCGGGACGGTTCGGCGCGTGCTCTGGCCGGCCAGCCGCCTGCTCCGGGGGGTGAGATGAGGCTTTCCGCTGACCTTCTGGCCTTTTCCGACCGCATCGGCCACAGCTTCGCCCGCCCCGACCTCCTGTCGCGGGCGCTGACCCATGCCTCGATCGCCACACCGACGCGCCCTGACAACCAGAGACTCGAATTCCTCGGCGACCGTGTGCTCGGCCTCGTCGTCGCCGAGGCACTGCTCAAGGCCGACCGCGGGGCGAGCGAGGGCCAGCTGGCCCCGCGCTACAACGCTCTGGTGCGCAAGGAAACCTGCGCCGACATCGCCCGCGAGATCGGTCTGGGCGAGGCGCTGAAACTCGGCCGGTCCGAGATGATGACCGGAGGGCGGCGCAAGGACGCGCTTCTCGGCGACGCGATGGAGGCGGTGATCGCCGCCGTCTATCTCGACGGCGGGTTCGAGGCGGCGCGCGACATGATCCTGCGGCTCTGGGGCAGGCGCGTCCACGCGGTCGAGGCCGACGCCCGCGACCCCAAGACCGCTTTGCAGGAATGGGCGCAGGCCCGCGGCCTGGCACCACCCTCCTATACCGAGGTCGCCCGCGACGGCCCCGACCACGAACCCCTGTTCACCGTCGAGGCCCGCATGGCCACCGGCGAGGCGGAACGGGCGCGGGCCGGCGCGAAACGGCAGGCCGAACAGGCGGCGGCACGGGCGCTTCTGGCGCGGATGGAAGGATCAACACCTTAGTTAGGCATTGGCGGCGGCATCCTTCCCTTCTGGCGCGCATCGCAGCGCCACAGCTTCTTGCGGATACCTGACGCTTCGAGTCTCGAGTATTTTCCGCCTGAGAATTTGGGCCAGTCTATTGCCATCCCGGCCTTGACCATTTCTGCCGAAAGGTCGCGCCCGTCTGGAAGGTAGCAGGTTGCGACGGTTCGGTCATGCGACAGATCGCCATCAAAGACAGCGCGAACCTCCTGGCCCTTGCAGAGGTTGACCAATGCCCATTTGGCATTCTTGCCGTAAGGATGGTCCAACTCGGGCGCATCTATCCCGGCAAGGCGGATGCGAGTTCCACTGATGTCGATGGTATCTCCGTCTATCACCCAAGCTCGGCCCCTCAGCTCAAGGACTTCAACGATCTGGATTTCGGTCGATTTGCGGGTGACGGCGGCTTGCCGCCCACCCAATCGCTCTTGCAGCGTCGATGTTTCGTGCCGGATCACCACCCGTCGCGTTGGGCGTGGTGATAAGAAGGCACGAAACAACAACCGTAAAATGCCCACCGCAGAATCTCACATGGCGTTCAACCACGCGAGCTTGGACCGAAGCCGCACGAATGCCAACTGGAATTGCTCGACTGAATGCCGTAAGGCAAGCGTCATTTCCGAAAGGCCAGCCATGACTGAAACCCACGCCGGCTTCGTCGCCCTGATCGGTGAACCGAACGCCGGGAAATCGACGCTTCTGAACCGCATGGTCGGGGCCAAGGTCTCGATCGTGACCCACAAGGTCCAGACCACCCGCGCCCGCATCCGCGGCATCGCGATCGAGGGTGCGGCGCAGATCGTGTTCGTCGACACGCCGGGCCTCTTTCGCCCGCGCCGCCGGCTCGACCGGGCGATGGTCGCCGCCGCCTGGGGGGGCGCCGCCGACGCCGACATCGTGGTCCTTTTGATCGAGGCGCACCGCGGCCTGACCGACGGCGTCCAGGCGATCCTCGACGCGCTGAAGGAGCGCGCCGGGCGCGTCGCGCTGGCCATCAACAAGATCGACCGGGTCAGGGCCGAGGATCTGCTGGCCCTGTCGCAAAGGCTGAACGTCGCCTTCCCCTTCGAGCGCACCTTCATGATCTCGGCCGAAAAGGGCTATGGCTGCGACGACCTGAAACGCTGGCTGGCCGACGTACTGCCCCCTGGCCCCTGGCTCTACCCCGAGGACCAGATCGCCGACCTGCCCCTGCGCATGATCGCCGCCGAAGTGACCCGCGAAAAGCTGACACTCAGGCTGCACGAGGAGCTGCCCTATCAGCTGACCGTCGAGACCGAACGCTGGGAGGAAAAGCCCGACGGCTCGGTCCGCATCGACCAGCTGGTCTATGTCGCCCGCGACGGCCACAAGGGCATCGTGCTGGGCAACCGTGGCGAGACGATCAAGGCGGTGGGCAGCCAGGCCCGCGCCGAACTGATGGAATTCCTCGACCGGCCGGTGCATCTGTTCCTGCAGGTCAAGGTGCGGCCCAACTGGCTTGAGGAAAAGGAGCGCTTCTCGCAGATGGGCCTCGACTGGTCCGATGGCGACTGACCCGCGCCTGACCGCCGACTTCTGGGTGCGCGCCTACCTGCGCCGGCTGGAACTGGCCGGCATCCCCGCCTATGTCACCGCCCGCGGCGACGCGACGGCCGGCGCGGTGCTGGTGAAACTCGCCACGCTGGACGGCAAGGCCCGCGCCTTCCAGCGCTCGTTCGACCTGATGACAGGCGCGCGGGCCTGGGTGACGCTGGCCGAAGGCGCCGAGCCCGAGATCGACGCCGCGATCGCCCGCCAGCGCCGCCACGACCCCGATCTCTGGGTGATCGAGATCGAAAGCCGCCAGGGCCGCACCCTCCTTGACGAGGATGGACTTTCCGCCTGATCCGGCTTTTCCTTGCGCAAATGCTGCGGGGGTTGTCCATTGGTGCGCCATTGGTTCAAGCACCAATGGGCGACGGGGCGGCGCCCCCGCCCTTTCGCCGAAGGACCGACGATGGACTGGCGCGACCAAGGCCTGCTACTCGCGCTTCGCCCGCACGGCGAAAGCGCTGCGATCATCGAAACCTTCACCCCCGGCCACGGGCGCCACGCCGGCGTGGTGCGCGGGGCCGCGGCGCGGCGCATGGCGAGCGTCCTGCAACCCGGAAACCAGCTCGACCTCCATTGGCAGGCCCGGCTCGAAGATCACCTGGGCCATTTCGGCGCCGAACTCGTCCAGACCCGCAGCCACCTGTGGGACGACCGGCTGACGCTGGCCGGCCTGAACGCGGTCTGCGGGCTCCTTCATTTCGCCCTGCCCGAACGCGACCCGCATCCCGGCCTCTACCTAGCGACCGTCGCGCTTCTGGACGAGATGGCGGCAGGTGCCGGCTGGCCCGGCGCCTATCTGCGGTGGGAACTGCTGCTTCTGGACGAACTGGGTTATGGCCTCGATCTTTCCGCCTGCGCCGTGACCGGAGCGACCGAGGATCTGGCCTTCGTCAGCCCGAAATCCGGGCGCTCGGTCTCGCGGGCGGCGGGCGCGGACTGGGCGGACCGGCTTCTGCCCCTGCCTGCCTGCCTGAGGGGCGAGCCGCCCGCCTCGGCCGCCGACCTGGCCGCGGCGCTGGCGACGACCGGCTTTTTCCTTCAGCAGCGCCTCGCCGCCGACCTTGCGCCCAAGGTCTTTCCTGCCGCGCGGCAGCGGCTGACCGATCTGCTGAAACGGCCCGACACATTACCGTTTGCGCCATGATCAGGTCGCGGAAGGGCGGTTTCTGTCGCCCCTGACGCAGACGGCGGCGGCGGCTTCGGCTTTCTTGGCGGCATTATGGCCTTTCGCTACATTCCGCTGGAACTCCGCAACCCCCGCCCGCCCCGCATCGAGCATTTCGCCCTGCTTGCCGGATTGGAGGCCGCGGTGCGCGGCTCGCTCATCTCGGCCATGCCGCTTGCGGTGCGCGATGCGCTCGGCTCGACTGTCGCCTCGTCGCAGGCCTACCTCGCGGCGGGGATCATCTCGCTGTGCTGGGGGCTGATGGTGCCCTGGGCGACGCGCCGCCTGCCGCGGCGCTGGATGTACTCGGTCGGCTGCGGGCTCTACATGGTCGCGATGGCACTGGCGCTGATCGGCACCTCGGTGACGGTGCCGCTGGCGCTCCTGTGCGCCGCGATGGCCACCGCCACCACCTTCGTCTGCTTCAACGCCTATGTGCTGGACTATATCGAACGCGCCGAACTCGGGCGCGGCCAGTCCCTGCAGATGCTTTACGCTGCAACCCCCTGGGCGGTCGGGCCGGTCCTCGGGGTGTGGCTCCACGATTTCTGGCGGCCCGCGCCCTTCCTTCTGGCCTGGGCCTTCGCCGTGGCGCTTCTCGCCACCTTCTGGGTATTGCGGCTCGGCAACGGCAAGCAGATCAGCCGCGCCCGCCGCCCGGCGCTCAATCCGCTGGCCTATCTCGGGCGCTTCTTCGCCCAGCCGCGGCTGATCGCCGGCTGGTCCTTCGCGGTGATCCGCTCGTGCGGCTGGTGGGTCTATGTCGTCTACCTGCCCTATTTCTGCATCGAGCAGGGTCTCGGCAACAAGGTCGGGGGCATGGCGCTGTCGCTGTCGAACGCGCTGCTGTTCATCGCGCCCCTGATGCTGCGCTATGCGCGGCGCGCCTCGGTGCGCCTGTCGGTGCGCACGGCCTTCGGCCTCTGCGGGGCGCTGTTCCTGACCGCGGGGCTGGTCTCTCCCCTGCCCTGGGCCACGGTCGGCGCGGTCATGCTGGCCTCGGTGTTCCTCGTGCTGCTCGACGTGGTGGGCGGGCTGCCGTTCCTGATGTCGGTCAAGCCGTCCGAGCGCACCGAGATGTCGGCGGTCTATTCCAGCTTTCGCGATGTCTCGTCGATCCTGACGCCCGGCGTGGCCTGGGCGGTCCTCGCCTTCGCCCCGACCGCCGCCATCTTCGCGGCCTGCGGCGCGGCGATGGGCGCGGCCTTCATGGTCGCCAGCAACCTGCACCCCCGCCTCGGTGCGGCGCGTCCGTCGCGCGGCGGCGTGCCGGCCGAATAGGTCAGTCGAGAAGCCGTCGCGCGATCACCTGCGCCTGAATCTCGGCCGCGCCCTCGAAGATGTTGAGGATGCGCGCGTCGCACAGGATGCGGCTGACCGGATATTCCAGGGCAAAGCCGTTGCCGCCGTGGATCTGCAAGGCATTGTCGGCCGCCGCCCAGGCTACCCGTGCGCCCAGAAGCTTCGCCATCCCGGCCTCCAGGTCGCAGCGCTTGTCGTGGTCCTTCTGCCAGGCGCTGTAATAGGTCAGCTGGCGCGCCACCATGATCTCGACCGCCATCATCGCGAGCTTGCCGGATACGCGCGGGAACGCGATCAGCGCCTTGCCGAACTGCCTGCGGTCCGAGGCATATTTCATCCCCGCCTCCAGCGCCGCCTGCGCCACCCCGATCGCCCGCGCCGCCGTCTGGATGCGCGCCGATTCAAAGGTCTGCATCAGTTGCTTGAAGCCCTGCCCCGGCACCCCGCCCAGAAGGTTCTCGCCCTTGACCCGGAATCCGTCGAACCCGAGTTCGTATTCCTTCATGCCGCGATAGCCGAGAACCCCGATCTCGCCGCCGGTCATGCCGGGGGTCGGGAAGGGCGCCGCGTCGGTGCCCGGGGTCTTTTCGGCCAGAAACATCGACAGGCCGCGATAGTCGGTCGTCTCGGGATCGGTCCGCGCCAGAAGCGTCATCACATGGGTGCGCGCCGCATGGGTGATCCAGGTCTTGTTGCCGGTCACTTCCCAACCATCGCCGGCCCTGACCGCGCGGGTGCGCAGGGATCCGAGGTCCGAGCCGGTGTTTGGCTCGGTGAAGACCGCCGTCGGCAGGATCTCTCCGCTGGCGAGCTTCGGCAGCCATTCGGCCTTCTGCGCGTCGGAGCCGCCGCACAGGATCAGTTCGGCGGCAATTTCACTGCGCGTGCCCAGCGACCCAACCCCGATATAGCCGCGCGAGAGTTCCTCGGACACGACCACCATCGACGCCTTCGACAGCCCGAGGCCGCCGAATTCCTCGGGGATGGTCAGGCCGAACACGCCCAGATCGGCCAGTTCGCGGATCACCTCCATCGGGATCAGCTCGTCGCGCAAATGCCAGCCGTGGGCATGGGGCACCACGCGCTCGTCGGCAAAGCGGCGGAACTGGTCGCGGATCATCTCCAGCTCGTCGCCAAGGCCCGAAGCGCCGAAGGTCGCCCGTCCGTGGTTGTCGCACATCAGCGCCACCAGCCGCGCGCGCGCCGCCGGGCTGTTGCCCCCTGCGATCAGCCGGGCCGCGGCACCGTCCGGCGCCCAGGCCACACCCAGGTCGGCCAGCCGCGCCACCTCGCCCTGGCTCATCGGAATGCCGCCAGCCACCTGTGCGAGGTATTCGCCGAAACCGATCTGGAGCAGCAGCCCCTCCATCTCGCCGAACTGGCCCGCCTCCGAAAGCCGCCCGGCCCAGGCCCGCATCTGGCGCAGCGCCTCGACATAGGTAGCGAGCCAGGACAGCGCATGGGCGGCGAACTGATGTTCCTCCATTGCCGCCGCCGATACCTTGCCGTCGCGGCTGACCCGCGCCTTGACCCCGGCCCGCGCCTGATCGAACAGCGCCTCGACCGAAGGCAGGGCGGCGGCGGTCTCCGCCAACAGGTCGGGCAAAAGGGCGGTCTGCGGCATCTGAACCCCGTCATGCGCCATGAATCGGCTCCGTTTCTGCGTCTGCACCGTCCTAGTCATTTTGCAGTCGCAGCGCAATATTAATTCGTCGCAGATGTTATTTCCGACCGTTTATGACCTTGCCGCCTTCGCGCCAGATCGACGTCCGGCACTGGCCGCCAAGGGAAACACCTTTGCCGGATTCAGAAGCCAGTCCGGGTCGAACACGTCCTTGACCCGCATCTGTGCCTCAAGATCGGCCGGACCGAACTGCACCGCCATCAGGTCGCGCTTTTCCACGCCCACGCCATGCTCGCCGGTCAGGCAGCCCCCCGCCTCGACGCAGAGCTTCAGGATCGCGGCCCCGAAGGCTTCGCAGGTTTCGAGATCGCCGGGCTTGTTGGCATCATAAAGGATCAGGGGATGCAGATTGCCGTCGCCCGCGTGAAAGACATTGGCGACGCGCAGGCCGAAGTCACGGCTCATCGCGCCGATCCGGCCGAGGACCGGGGCCAGCGCCGACACCGGGATCACTCCATCGAGGCACATGTAGTCGCCCAGTTGCCCCATCGCCCCGAAGGCCGCCTTGCGCCCCAGCCAGATGCCGGCGCTCTCGGCCTCGCTCTGGCTTTCGCGCAGGGCGAGGGGGCGGTGGGTCTCGGCGATGGCGCGGACCTGCGCCAGCTGCGCGGCGATCTCGGCGCCGCCGCCCTCGACCTCGACGATCAAGAGCGCCTCGCAGTCGGGGTATCCGGCATGGGCGAAGGCCTCGCAGGCCTCGATGCAGGGGCGGTCCATGAACTCGATCGCCACCGGCAGGATACCGGCGCGGATGATGTCGGCGACACAGGCCCCGGCGACCTCGTTGGAGGCGAACCCGATCAGGATGGGGCGGGCGCCCTCGGGCTTGGGGCACAGGCGCAGGGTCGCTTCGGTGACGATTCCCAGCTGGCCTTCGGACCCGCAGACGACGCCCAGAAGGTCCAGCCCCGCCGCATCGGGCGCGTGGCCCCCCAGTTCCACCACCGCCCCGTCCATCAGGACCAACGTGACCCCCAGAAGGTTGTTGGTCGTCACCCCGTATTTCAGGCAATGCGCCCCGCCCGCGTTCATCGCGATGTTGCCGCCGATGGCGCAGGCCAGCTGGCTGGACGGGTCGGGGGCGTAAAAGAAGCCCTGCCCCTCGACCGCGCCGGTGACAGAGAGGTTGGTGCGCCCGGCCTCGACCCGGATGAAACGGTCGGCCAGGCCGCAGTCGAGAACCCGGTTCATCCGCGCGAGGCTGACCAGCACGCTGTCGGCGGTGGGAAGCGATCCCCCGGCCAGCGAGGTGCCCGCCCCCCGCGGCACTACCGGCACACGCTCGCGGTGGAGGAAGGCCAGCGCGGCGGAAACCTCGGCGGTGCTGCGCGGCAGCAGGACGGCCAGGGGCGGGCAGCGGTAGGCCGACAGCGCATCGCACTCATAGGCCAGCACTTCGCGCGGGTCCGAGATGACCGCGTCGGCGGGCAGGGTCGCCGCCAGCCCGGCGACGATCGCGGCACGGCGGGCAAGGACGGTGTCGTCGGGAAGCGGCATGTCCATGACTGTCTCCCTTCACCTGAGCGTTCGGGCGCGATTGTGGATTGGCAGGGCCGCGCCGGCAAGGCAGGATCGGCCCATGCGCCTGCCCGAACCCTTCGACGCCCTTTCGCCGGCCGATCTCGCGGCGCTGGCCTTCCTTGTCATCGCCTGGTGGGCGATCGGCCATTTCACCGAACATCCCCCCAGGGGACGGCCCTCGACCAGCGTCCTGATGAAGGACTACCGCCGCGACTGGATGCGCCAGTTCGTCACCCGCCAGCCGCGCATCTTCGACGCCTCGATCATGGACAGCCTGCGCCAGGGCACCAGCTTCTACGCCTCGGCCTGCATGATCGCCATCGGCGGCGGGGTGGCCTTTCTCGGCGATCCGCAAAAGCTCAGCGGGTTGAACGGCGACCTGCCGCTTCTGCAGGGCGGGCCGGCGCTGTGGCAGCTGAAGTTCATGGCGGTTCTGCTGCTCCTGACCAATGCCATGCTGAAATTCATCTGGTCGCACCGGCTGTTCGGCTATTGCTCGGTCCTGATGGCGGCGGTGCCGAACGACCATGACGCGCCCGACTGCCTGCCGCGCGCGTTGCAGGCGGCCGACATCAACATCCATGCGGCCAAGAACTTCAACCACGGCCTCAGGGCGGTCTATTTCGCGCTGGCCGCGCTTGCCTGGCTGCTCGGGCCGGTGGCGCTGTCGCTGGCAACGCTGGCCACGCTCTACGTCACCTGGCGGCGCGAGTTCGGCTCGCATTCACGGCGGATTCTCCTCAGCCGTCCGGGGGCTCAGCCATGATCTTGCCGCGCGGGCGGCGGCCCTCGACCAGCCAGGCCCCCAGCATGAACGCCGCCGCCAGCGCCAGCATCAGCGCGTCCGGCACGAGGGGAGTCTGGTGCATGTCGGGGGTCCGATAGGCGCCGCGCGGGACGATCCCCAGCCAGCCACGCCCCACCGCCGGGCGGCCGGCACGGACCAGGCGGACATCCGGCAGGCCATCCTCCAGCCACAGCGCGCCGCCGTTGCTGGCCGCCGTCAGCACCGCAAGCGGCGCCGCGGACGGGGTGGCGTCGTCATATTCGCGCGGGCTGGCGCTGCCGAGCGCAAAGACACCGCGCAACTCGCCCTGCTGCATCCGGTAGAGACCCGGCTGCGGCGCCCGCCAGTCGGCGCTGTAGCGGCCGGGCGCCACCTCGTTCAGTGCCAGGCGGCTGACCGCACCGTCCGGCCCGGTGATCGTCACCTCGCGCGCACTCTCGGTCAGCGAGCGGCGGGTGATCGTGACCCGGTCGTCATGGACGGTCGCGGCCAGCGCCTCCTCCTCCAGGTCCGGCTCCTTCATCATCCAGTGGGCGAGGCGGCGCAGAAGCTCCTGCTGCGGGCCGCCGCCCTCGAAGCCCCTCGACCAGAGCCAGGCCTGGTCCGAGGCCAGAAGCGCCACCCGCCCCTTGCCCACGCGGTTCAGGATCAGGAGCGGCCTGCCTTCCGGCCCCTCCATCACCACCTGCCCGCGCGGCTCCGAAAGCTCGACATAGCGCAGCCAGCGGCCCCAGGGCTTTCCCCCCTCGCCCCCCGCCCCCGCCTCCAGCCCCTCGGTCACCGGATGGCGGTGTCCGAGATCAGTCAGCCTGGGGGTGAAGCCGCCTTCGATCACCCGGCTGGTCGGCTGGGCCGGCAGCACCTGGCCCAGGCCGGAATAATAGAGGCTTTCGGCCGAGGCGAACTCGGGCCCCGCCGCGACAAGGACCGCGCCGCCGCCCTCGATGTAGGCGCGGATGTTGTCGAGATATTCCGGCTGGAGGATGCCGCGCTGCGCATAGCGGTCGAAGATGATCAGGTCGAACTGGTCGATCTTTTCCACGAACAGCTCGCGCGTCGGAAAGGCGATCAGCGACAGCTCGCCCACCGGCACCCCGTCCTCCTTGTCCGGCGGGCGCAGGATGGTGAAATGCACGAGATCGACCGCCGCGTCGGATTTCAGCAGGTTGCGCCAGGTCCGTTCGCCTGCATAGGGCTCGCCCGACACCAGGAGCACCTTCAGCCGGTCACGCACGCCGCTGACCTGCATCACCGCCGCGTTGTTGCGCCCGGTCAGCTCGCCCGCCGCCTCGGGGATCGAGATCTGGACGACGTTCGCCCCGGCGTGTGTCAGGGTCAGCGGCAGTTCGATATCCTGGCCCGGCGCCACCTCGACCGTCGCCGGGGGGGCGCCATCCACCGACATGCTGACCGCGACCGGCCGGCCCTTCTCGGCCGCGGGCAGGCGCCCCAGCTCGTCGATCCTCAGGCCGATCTTCGTCTCCTGCCCGATGATGGCGAAGGCGGGCGCGCGGGTGATGTGCAGCCGCCGATCCCAGTCGGCGCGGCTGCCGGTCAGCAGCAGCGTGAGAGGCGCGGGCAGGGACGGCTTGAGGTCGGCGTCGGCCGCCTGCCCGTCCGAGACGAGAATCGCGCCCGCCAGCCGGTTTTCCGGCACCTCGGCCAGCGTCCGGGCCAGGGCCGCCACCGCCAGCGTGCCGCCGTCGCCTGGTGCGTCGGCGACGGTGGCCTGCCGCAGCTCGATCCCGGGCAGGGAAGCAATCCGCCGGGCCAGCGCCGCGGCCGCCGCGCGCGTCTGGTCCTCCCGCCCGCCGATCCGGTTCGAGGCGCTGGTGTCGGTCAGAAGCACCACCACATCCTTCAGCGGCACCCGCGTCTGGCTGCGCAGGACCGGCCCGGCCAGGGCCAACGTCAGACAGGCCGCCGCCAGCAGCCGCAGGGGCCAGCCCGCCAGCCCGCGCCAGAGGGCCAGCGCCGCGACCGCCAGCGCTAGTCCTGCCAGCGCCGCGACCAGGGGCCAGGGCAGCAACGGCGCGAATTCCAGCGTGGTGACCGCGCCCCCGCTCATTGCCCCAGCCTTTCCAGGAGAGCCGGCACATGGACCTGGTCGGACTTGTAGTTGCCGGTCAGCACATGCATCACCAGGTTGACGCCAAAGCGAAAGGCCATCTCGCGCTGGCGCTCGCCCGCCACCCCGCGCCCGACCGGGAAGGCCGGGTTTCCGTCCTGATCGACCGCCCAGGCCGTCGCCCAGTCATTGCCGCCGATCACCACCGGCGTCACCCCGTCGTTGAGGTTGCGGAAGGGCATTCCGGCCGCCTGCTCGGCATCCGGGGGCGGCGCCTCGGCCCAGACCGGATTGCCTTCGTAGCGGCCGGGAAAACCGTCGATGAGGTAGAAGGCGCGGGTCAGCACATGGTCGTGGGGGATCGGCGCCAGCGGCGGAATGTCCAGGGGTGCGGCCAGTTCCTGCAGACGCAGCGCCTCGGGGCTGGTGCCGGGGGCCTGCGCCCCGTCGCCGTCGCGCGTGTCGAAGAGGATCAGCCCGCCGGTGTGCAGGAACAGGTTCAGCTGGCGGTAGGCGGCAGCCGAGGGCATGGGCTCGGCGGCGCTGACCGGCCAGTAGAGGAAGGTATAGACCGACAGGTCGTCCTTCTCGGGATCGACGCCGACCGGCGGGCCGGGCTCGACCGAGGTGCGCTGCGTCAGGACCATCGACAGGCCGGCCAGCCCCGCCTCGGCCCGCCGGTCGAGGTCGGCATCGCCGGTCAGGACATGGGCAAGGACCATGCCCCCCGCCGAAGCGATCAGCCGCTCGTCGGTCGCCGCATCGTTCGCAGCGCGCGCCGGGTGGGGTGGGGCGCCAAGACCGATGAGCAGCGCCGCGGCCAGCGGAACCAGCGCCGGCGCCACCCGCCGCCGCGGCGCGATCCGCCCGGTCACAAGCAGCGTCGCCAGACCCTCGACGGCCAGAAGGCCCAGGGCCAGGGCCAGGACAATCCCCTTCAGCGCCCGTTCGGCCCCGCCCTCGCCGGTCTCGACCGTCACCGAGGCCGGCCAGCGCGCCGGGGTCAGGCGTGCATTGGCAGGCAGGACGTTGAGGCTGACCCGCCGCTCGCCCGAACGGTAGAGGCCGGGCGGCATGTCGGGGCCGACCTCGCCCCGCGCCAGCCGATCGCCGGGAACGCCCGCCAGCCCTTCGGCCGGCTGGAGGCCGCCATAGGCATCCATCTGCCGCTCGGCGGTCCACACCGTGCCCGCCATGTCGGCGGCGCTGTCCTGTCCCGGCAGGCTCGATGCGGCCAGGCGGTCCAGCATCTTCACGAACAACCCCGACAGCGGCAGGTTCGACCAGTCGGCGCTGGCGGTCACATGGAACAGGACCACCCGCCCGGCGCCGACGCCCGCCTCGGTCACCAGCGGCGTTCCGTCCTCGAGCGAGGCGATGGTTCGCGCGGCAAGGCCGGGGCCGGGTTCGGCCAGGACCTGGGTGCGCACCGTCACGTCGGCGGGCACCGGCAGGCCGGCAAAGGGCGACGTGGCGGCAAAGGGCGCCAGCCGGCGCGGGGTCTCCCAGCTCATGCTGCCGCCAAGCGCGCGGTCGCCGGGACGCAGCGCCACCGGCAGAAGCGGATCGGTTGCCGCCGCGCCAGGCTCGACCGACGCGGCCAGACGCGGCCCGGCGAAGCGGACCAGCAGGCCGCCCTTGCCGACCCAGCGGGTCAGCGCCGCCTGTTCGCCGTCGGGCAGGCGGGCAACATCGGCCAGGATGATGACCTGCGGCGCGGCGGGCAGGATGTCGGCCAGCGTGCCCTCGACCAGATCGGCGCCGGGCTTCAGCGCCTGGCGCAGATAGTGGGCCGGCGACAGAAGCTCCAGCCCCTCGCGCGGGGCCTGGGCCTCGACGATGCCGACCTTGCGCCGGCGCAGCGCGTCGTCGGCCAGGACCACCGCCCCCGCCGAGGCGCGCCCCGCCACCTCGATCCGGGTCATCCGGTTGCGCAGTTCCGGCGGAAGGGCCAGCGTCACCGCCAGGTCGGTCGCCCCTGCCGGCAGCGCCACCGGCTGGCGGGCCAGTTCACGCTCGATCCCCGCCGGATCCGGGCCGAAGGCCGCCAGCGCCGCCTGCTCGGCCCCGCCGCCGGCGGGACGCAGAAGGCGCGTCGCCACCCCGTCGGCGGCCAGCGTCGGCGCGGTCAGCGCCAGAAGCCCCGCCCCCGATTGCAGCACCCGCACCGGCCCGTGCGCCGCCAGCGCCGCCAGCAGGGCGCCACGCCCCGCGCGCCCGAGCCCGTCGGATTGCCACAGCGTCTCAAACCGCCCCCCGGGCAGCGCCGCCGCCAGCGCCGCCATCCGCGCCTCGGGCGGCGCCCAGGCCGCGGGTTCCAGAGCCCCGAGACGGGCAAGGACCGGGGCGGCGGGGCCGAACTCGGGGCGGGGGGCACCTTCGGTCCCGGTCAGGCTGACCAGGGCCAGGGGCCGGCCCGCCGCCGCCGCCGCGCCCGCCTCGGCCAGCAGACGCTCGCGCAGGCGCGGCCAGCGGTCGCCGTCGGCCCAGCTTGCGTCGGCCAGGATCAGCAGCGGCCCTTGCCCCGGCGCATGGCCGGACGGGTTGAGGATCGGCCCCGCGAACCCGAGGATCGCCAGCGCCAGCGCCCCCAGCCGCAGGGCCAGAAGCCAGGGGGGCGTGCGGACGCTGGCCGCATCGCGGTCGGCCAGGCCCAGAAGCAGCGCCACGCCGGGAAAGCGGCGCAGCACCGGCGCCGGGGGCAGCACCCGCAGCAACAGCCAGACCAGCGGCAACAGCACCAGCCCCCACAGAAGCCAGGGTGAGGCAAAACCGACCGCGGGCAGAAGTCCGCTCATCGCCGCGGCCCCAGGGCCTGATGCAGCCACAGAAGCGCGCCCTGCGCGCCGTGGTCGGTGCGGTGGGTGCCGAAGGTCCAGCCGGTCAGGCGCGCCAGCCCCCGCAACTGGTCGCGCCGCGCCGCGAAACGCTCGCGGTAGCGCGCGCGCAGGCCCGCGGCCTCTTTCGTCTCGTGCCTCAGGCTGCCGCCCATGCTTTCAAAGATCGCGCGGCCGGCAAAGGGAAATTCCTCCTCGGCGGGGTCGAGCACCTGCAACAGCACCCCGGTCACGCCGCGATCGGTCGCGGCCAGCACCGTGCGCTCGATCCCTTCCCAGCCGGCGAGGAAGTCCGACAGGAACAGCGCCCGCGCCCCCCCGGCCAGCGCCTCGGCCCGGGGGGCGGCATAATCCTCGGCAGCCGCGGGCCGCGTCAGGGCCTCGGCCAGCCGTGCGACCTGCGCCGGCCCGCTGCGCGGCGCCAAGCTGCCGTCAGCCAGCCCCACCCGCTCTCCCGCCCGCTCCAGAAGGATCGCGGTCGCCAGCGCCAGCAGGCGGGCGCGCCCGGCCTTGGTCTGTCCGTCCGCGGACGAACGGTACGCCATCGACGCCGCCCCGTCGGCCCAGATCTGGACGGTCTGCACCGCCTGCCATTCCTGTTCGCGCACGAAGGCCAGATCCGAGCGTGCCGACCGCCGCCAGTCGATGCGCCTCGCCTCGTCGCCGGCCAGCGCCACCCGGTATTGCCAGAACTCGGCCCCCGGCCCCGGCCGGCGCCGCCCGTGCCCGCCGGTCTGCACCGCCGCCGCCAGATGGCGGGCCGCCGCCAGAAGCGCCGGCAAGGGCGCAGCCAGCCCCTCGGCCCGCTCGCGCAGGGCCAGGGGCGCGCCCGGGTCCGGCGCCGGCGTCATGCCGCCGCCGGACGGGCCAGCTCGTCGACCCGCGCCCCGATCAGGCCGGCAAGCGTCTCGCCCTGCGCCCGCGCCGCATAGGACAGGGCCATGCGGTGGACAAGGACCGGCCGCGCCAGCGCCGCCACATCCTCGGCCGAGGGCGCAAGCCGCCCGCACAGAAGCGCCGCCGCCCGCGACGCCAGCATCAGCGCCTGCGCCGCCCTCGGCCCCGGCCCCCAGATCACCGACTGGCGCACCTGTGCCGAGGCGCCCTCATCGTCGGGGCGGCAGGAGCGCACCAGATCGAGGATCGTCCCGATCACCTTTTCGCCGACCGGCATCCGCCGGACCAGCGCCTGCGCCGCGACCAGTGCCTCGGCGTCGAAGACCGGCGCCACCTCGGCGGTATCGGCCCCGGTGGTGGCCAGAAGGATGTCGCGCTCGGTCGCGCGGTCGGGATAGCCCACGTCGATCTGCAGAAGAAAGCGGTCGAGCTGGGCCTCGGGCAGGGGATAGGTGCCCTCCTGCTCGATCGGGTTCTGGGTGGCGAGCACATGGAAGGGCGCGCCCAGGGGCCGGTGGCGGCCCGCCACCGTCACCTGGCGTTCCTGCATGGCCTGCAGAAGCGCCGACTGGGTGCGCGGGCTGGCGCGGTTGATCTCGTCGGCCATCAGCAGCTGACAGAAGACCGGCCCCTCGACAAAGCGGAAGGACCGCCCGCCATCGGCGGCGGTCTCCAGCACCTCGGACCCCAGGATGTCGGCGGGCATCAGGTCGGGCGTGAACTGCACCCGCCCCGCCTTCAGCCCCATGACCGTCGCCACCGTATCGACCAGCATGGTCTTGCCCAGCCCGGGCACCCCGACCAGAAGCCCGTGCCCCCCGCACATGAGCACCGCAAGCACCTGATCGACAACCTGCGTCTGGCCGATGAACCGCCGCGCGATCATCGCCCGCGCCTCGGCCAGCCGCGCGCCCAGGGCCTCGATGCCCTGCACAAGATCGTCCGATCCGGCCATGACATGCTTCCTTCGTCTTGATACCTGTCAGCATAAAGGCAGAATATGGCGCCGGCACCAATGGGGAAAACCGGGAAGGACACATCCTCGTGACAGTCTCGGCGGAAAACATCGCGGCGGCGGCGAAAGCGGCAGGCAAGAAAGGGCCGCCGCCGGTGCATCTGTGGAACCCGCCCTTCTGCGGCGACCTCGACATGGAGATCCGCCGCGACGGCACCTGGTGGTATCTCGGCACACCGATGGGCCGCATGGGGCTGGTCAAGCTGTTCTCGTCGATCCTGCGCAAGGACGGCGATCGGTATTTCCTGATAACGCCGGTCGAGAAGTGCGGCATCCGGGTGGTGGACGCGCCCTTCGTCGCCACCGATTTCCGCGCCGAGGGCCGGGGCCGCGCCCAGGTGCTGACCTTCACCACCCAGGTCGACGACGAGGCCGTGGCCGGCCCCGACCACCCGATCCGCGTCGTGCGCGACCCCGCGACCGGCGAGCCTTCGCCCTATGTCCACATCCGCGCCAACCTCGAGGCGCTGATCGACCGCAAGACGTTCTACCGGCTGGTCGACCTGTGCGTGCACGAACCCCATGACGGCGAAAGCTGGTTCGGCCTCTGGTCCTCGGGGCGGTTCTTCCCCGTCATCCCCTCGGCCGACCTGCCCTGATGCCGCGCTTCGCCGCCAACCTGACGATGCTGTTTCCAGAGCTGCCGTTCATGGACCGCTTCGGGGCCGCGAAAGATGCGGGCTTCGATGGCGTTGAAGTCCTCTTTCCCTACGACGAAAGCGCGCAGGCCATGCGCGATCAGCTGGCTATCCACGGCCTGACCTTCGTCTTGCAGAACACCCCGCCGCCGAACTGGGCCGGCGGCGACCGGGGCTTTGCCGCAATCCCGGGGCGCGAAGAACGCTTCCGCCGCGATTTCGACCGCGGCCTGCGCTTTGCCGAGGTGCTGAAGCCGCTCCACCTGCATGTGATGGCCGGAATCACCGACCACCCGGAAGCGCGGGCCACCTTCGTGGCCAACCTCCGATGGGCCGCCGCCCGCGCGCCGAAGCGCCGCCTGACGATCGAGCCGATCAACCCCCATGACATGCCGGGCTACTTCCTCGCCGACTTCGATCTGGCGGCCGCGATCCTCGACGAGGTTGCCGCCCCGAATGTGGCCTTGCAGTTCGACGCCTACCACGCCCACCGCATCACCGGCGATCTCATGGCCGCATGGGCGGCCCACGGCCGCCGCGCCGCCCATGTCCAGATCGCGGGCTTTCCCGGCCGCCACGAACCTGCGGGCGGCGACATCGACTATCCCTCGTTCTTCGCGCGGCTCGACGCCGACGGCTATCGCGGCTGGGTCTCGGCCGAATACAGACCGCGCGGCACTACCGCCGAAGGGCTGGACTGGCTGGCGCGGCAGGCTTGACCGGCGCGCCCCGCATGGCTCCGGCGGAAAGGTACGCCGGCGATGACCCTCCGTTTCATCCCACCCTCCGGCGAACCGCACCCCCTTGCTCCATTGGCGCCGCCTAGCAGGCCTGCCCCGCGCAGCCGGCCCCCGCGCGTTCGACCTCGAAGGTCGTGTGCGCCAGGCCGAAGCGCGCCTTCAGCCGCGACTTGACACGGGCCAGCACCTCGGCGGCCTCGGCCCCCTCGGCCAGCACCAGATGCGCCTCGAGCGAGGTGCGCCGTTCGTCGATCTGCCACAGATGCACATGGTGCACGTCGGCCACCCCGGCCTCGGCCCGGATCGCCGCCCGCAGGTCGCCGTCGGCCACCTCCTCGGGCGCCGCCAGCATCAGGATGCGGATGACCGGGCCGATCTCGCGCAGGCAATGCCAGGTGATCCAGACCGAGATCGCCAGCGTGATCGCCGGATCAACCCACCACCAGCCGAAGACGGTGATCAGCACCCCGCCGATGATGACCGCCAGCGAGGTTGCGGCGTCCGACAGGTTGTGCAGGAAGGCCGCGCGGATGTTCACACTTTCCCTGGCCAGCCGGAAGGTCAGGAGCGCGGTCAGCGAGTTGATGACCAGCGCCACCGCCGCCAGCCAGATAACGATCAGGCCGTGCACCGGCGGCGGGCTGAACATCCGCTCGATGGCGGCATAGCCCAGCCAGACCGAAATGACGATCAGCGTCGTATAGTTGACCAGCGCCGCCACCACCTCGGCGCGGCCATAGCCGAAGGACATGGACGGCGTCGCCGGCCGGCGCGCGATCCTCCGGGCGGCAAAGGCGATGATCAGCGCCAGCGCGTCCGACAGGTTGTGCATCGCGTCGGCGATCAGCGCGATCGAACCGGCGAAAAGGCCGCCGATCACCTGGGCCAGCGTCAGGATCAGGTTGGTCGCCACCGCCGCCGCCACCTGCCAGTCGCCCTTGCCCTCGATGCCGTGGCTGTGGCCGTGATGGGCATGGCCCCGGGCGCGCCCTCCGTCCTCATGGCCGTGGTCATGATCATGATCGTGATCGTCGTGGTCATGGCCGTGATTGCCCGCCGCCATGTTGCTTCCTTCCTGCTTGCGACTCATCCGCGGGCGAAGCTAATCCCTCGAGCGGCTAGAGGTTCAAGGGTGAAATTCTTGCTGTCCATCGGCGATCTGTCACGGCGCACCGGCGTCAAGGTGCCCACCATCCGCTACTACGAGCAACTGGGCCTGATCGGACCCGAGGGGCGCACAGACGGCAACCAGAGGCGCTATTCGCGCGACGGCCTCGACCGCCTGGCCTTCATCCGCCATGCCCGCGACCTCGGCCTGCCGCTGGAAGCGATCCGCGAGATGATCGGCCTGCACGGCGCGGCCGCCTGCGACAGCGCCCACCGGATCGCCGCCGATCACCTTGCCGAAGTGCGCCGCCGCATCGCCGCCCTGCACCGGCTCGAGGCCGAACTGACCCGCATCGCGCAATCCTGCAACGGCACCGGCGGCGCCTGCCGGATTCTCGGCGCCTTCGCCGATCACGGCCAGTGCGGAGGCGACCACAAGGCCGCCTAGGCCCTGCCCGACAAAAGGGCGCGCCAGCGGCTCAGTGCGCCTCGGCCCAGTTCGCCCCCTGCCCCGCATCGACGGTCAAGGGCACGTCGAGATGCACCGCCGGATGGGCCGCGCCCTCCATGACGGCGCGCGCCGCCCCGATCAGATCCTCGACCGCACCCGCCTCGACCTCGAACAACAGTTCGTCATGAACCTGCAACAGCATCGTCGCCGGCAGATGGGCGATGGCCTTGGGCATGCGGATCATCGCCCGGCGGATCACGTCGGCCGCCGCCCCCTGGATCGGCGCATTGATCGCCGCCCGCCGGGCGAACCCCGCCGCCGGTCCCTTGGCGTTGATCTCGGGCGTGTGGATCTTGCGGCCGAACAGGGTCTGGACATAGCCCCGCTCCTTCGCGAAGGCGATGGTCGCGTCCATATATTCGCGGATGCCGGGGAACCGCTCGAAATAGGTGTCGATGAAGGCCTGCGCCTCGGCGCGCGGAATCCGCAGGTTGCGCGCCAGGCCAAAGCCGGAAATCCCGTAGATGACGCCGAAATTGATCGCCTTGGCGCGCCTGCGCACCATCGGGTCCATGCCTTCGACCGGCACCCCGAACATCTGGCTGGCGGTCATCGCATGGATGTCGATTCCCTGGCGGAACGCCTCCTTCAGGGCCGGAATCCCGGCGACATGGGCGAGGATCCTCAGTTCGATCTGGCTATAGTCCAGGCTGACCAGCCGCATCCCCGGCCCGGCGACGAACGCCTCGCGGATTCGGCGGCCCTCGTCGGTCCTGACCGGAATGTTCTGCAGGTTCGGGTCGGTCGAGGCCAGCCGCCCGGTGTTGGCCCCGGCGATCGAATATGAGGTGTGCACCCGCCCGGTGTCGGGATGGACATGATCCTGCAGCGCGTCGGTATAGGTCGATTTCAGCTTCGACACCTGCCGCCAGTCCAAGACGCGCGCCGCGAGGTCCGAGGCCACACCCAGCTCCACGTTCCCGGCGATGTCCTCCAGCACGTCGGCCCCGGTCGCATAGGCGCCGGTCTTGCCCTTTTCGCCGCCCGGCACCTGGAACTTGTCAAAGAGGATCTCGCCCAGCTGCTTGGGGCTGCCCACGTTGAAGGGCTGGCCGGCAAGCTCCTGGATTTCCGCCTCGAGCCCCGCCATCTTCTGCGCGAATGCGTTCGACATGCGCGACAGAACCGCCTTGTCCACCCTTATGCCCGCCATTTCCATGTCGGCCAGCACCGACACCAGCGGCCGCTCCAGCGTCTCGTAGACGGTCGTCACCCGTGCCCGGTGCAGGCTGGGCTTGAACGCCTGCCAGAGCCGCAGCGTCACGTCCGCATCCTCGGCGGCATATCTCACCGCCTCGGCCACCGGCACCTGATCAAAGGTGCGCTGCGCCTTTCCGGTGCCCAGAAGCGACTTGATCGCGATGGGTTCATGGCCCAGATAGCGCTCTGACAGCCCGTCCATGCCGTGATTGTGCAGGCCGGAATGCATGGCGTAGGACATCAGCATCGTGTCGTCGATGGGCGCCATGCGGATGCCGTGGCGGGCCAGGATCTTCCAGTCGTATTTCACGTTCTGGCCGATCTTCAGCACCGAATCGTCCTCGAGCAAAGGCTTCAGCGCCGCCAGCACCTCGTCGAGCGCCATCTGCCCCTCGGCCAGCTTGGCCGAGCCGAACAGATCGCCCGCCCCCTGCCGGTGGCCGACCGGGATGTAGCAGGCCTGCCCGGCCACCACCGACAGCGAAATCCCCACCAGTTCCGCCCGCATCTCGTCAAGGCTGGTGGTCTCGGTGTCGATCGCCACATGGCCGCGCTCGCGCGCCAGAAGGGTCCAGCGGTCAAGAGCGGGGCGGTCGCGCACCCATTCGTAAGCCTCGTGGTCGAAGGGCACAGGCGCTTCGGCCGCCTCGGGCGCAGGGCCGCCCTTCGCCGCCGCCGGGGCCGGGCCCTCGGGCAGGGCCGGGGCCTCGACCTTGAGCGCATCGGCCACGCGCTTGGTCAGGGTGCGGAACTCCATCCGCGTCAGGAAGTCCATCACCGCCCCGGCCTCGGGCCGCCGCACCTCGAGCTCGTCCAGCCCGGCCTCGACCGGCGCATGGGCATCGAGCGTCACCAGCCGCTTCGACACCCGGATCAGGTCGGCATTCTCGACCAGCGCCTGGCGCCGCTTCTCCTGCTTGATCTCGCCCGCCCGCGCCAGCAGGGTCTCCAGATCGCCGTATTCGTTGATCAAGAGCGCCGCGGTCTTGATGCCGATCCCCGGCGCGCCCGGCACGTTGTCGACCGAATCCCCGGCCAGCGACTGCACGTCCACCACCCGCTCGGGTCCGACACCGAACTTCTCGATCACCTCGTCGCGGCCGATGGTGCGGTTCTTCATCGCGTCGAACATCACCACCCCGCCGCCGACCAGCTGCATCAGATCCTTGTCGGAAGAAATGATCGTGACCTCGCCCCCCGCCTCGGACGCACGGCGCGAAAGCGTGGCGATGATGTCGTCGGCCTCGTACCCCTCCATCTCGAGGCAGGCGACGTTGAAGGCCCGCGTCGCCTCGCGGGTCAGCGGAAACTGCGGGCGCAAGTCCTCGGGCAGTTCGGGGCGGTTGGCCTTGTACTTGTCATAGATGTCGTCGCGGAAGGTCTTTGACGAATAGTCGAACACCACCGCGATATGGGTCGGCCCGCCCCGCCCGTTGTTGGCCTGCAACTGGCCCCAGAGCATGTTGCAAAACCCCGCCACCGCCCCCACCGGCAACCCGTCCGACTTGCGCGTCAGCGGCGGCAGGGCGTGATAGGCGCGGAAGATGAAGGCCGATCCGTCGATCAGATGCAGATGGCAGCCCTTGCCGAATGTCATCGCGCGCCCTCCCCTTCGCCCTGTGCTGCCCCGGGTCTTCGCACGATCGGGGCCTGATGGCCAGTCGCGACGGCGCTCTTGGCCTTCCGCACCCGCCCGGCCTATGCTGGCCCGGCGCAAGACCGGAGGTTCCGATGCCAGACCCGCGCCTCTCTGCCCTGCCCACGCCCTGCCTTCTGCTCGACGAGGCGAAGATGACGCGCAACATCGGCCGGCTGGCGGCCCACGCCGCCGGGCTGGGGGTGGCACTGCGCCCGCATCTCAAGACCGCGAAGTCGCCCGAAGTGGCCCGCCGCCTGCTGACCCGCGGCGACGGTCCCGCGACCGTCTCGACCCTGGCCGAGGCCGAGGCCTTCGCCGGGGCGGGCGTGCGCGACATCCTCTATGCGGTGGGGATCGCGCCCGCGAAGCTGGACCGGGTGCTGGCCCTGCGCAAGGGCGGCTGCGACCTGTCGGTCATCCTCGATTCCGCCGCGCAGGCCAAGGCGGTGGCGGAGGCTTCGCGCCGCGCCGGCCATCCGATCCCGGCCTTGATCGAGATCGACAGCGACGGCCATCGCGGCGGCCTTTCGCCCGACGATCCCGCCCTGATCGAGGTCGGGCGCCTTCTGGCCGGCGGGGCGGAGCTGCGCGGGGTGATGACCCATGCCGGCGAAAGCTATGGCGTCTCGGGCCGGGACGCCCACGCCGCCTTCGCCGAACGGGAACGCGCCGCCGTCGTCGCTGCCGCAGCCGCGCTTCGGGCGGCCGGCCTGCCCTGCCCGGTGGTCAGCGTCGGCTCGACCCCCACCGCCCACGCCGCCCGCGACCTGAGCGGCGTGACCGAGATGCGGGCGGGCGTCTATGTCTTTTTCGATCTGGTCATGGCCGGGATCGGCGCCTGTACCACCGACGATATCGCGCTGTCGGTCCTGACCACGGTGATCGGCCATCAGGCGGCGCGCGGCTGGGTGCTGATCGACGCGGGCTGGATGGCCCTGTCGCGCGACCGAGGCACGGCGGCGCAGGCCGTCGATCAGGGCTACGGCCTTGTCTGCGACGAGACGGGCGCGATCCTGCCCGGCCTTGTCGTCGCCCAGGCCAACCAGGAGCACGGGATCATCGCCGTCCGCCCCGGCTCGGGCGCGGCCCTGCCGGACGTGCCCCTGGGAACGCGGTTGCGCATCCTGCCCAACCATGCCTGCGCGACGGGCGCCCAGCATGGCGTCTATCATGTGATCCCCACCGCCGCCGGGGCGCCGCTGATGGAATGGCCGCGCTTTGGCGGGTGGTAGGGCGGGCCTGCGCCCGTCAGCCCTTCAGCTTCTCGATGAAGTTCTCGTGCACATACTTCTTGTCGCAATAGCCGCACTCAACCACGCCGGTGTCGTGCGGCACGGCGAGCCAGACGCGCGGGTGGCCGAGTGCCCCCTCGCCGCCGTCGCAGGCGATCTTCCAGACGTTGATGACTTCGGTTTCGGGCGCGGGGATGGGCATATGGGGCTCCGTGACAGCTGCCTCGCCCGCCAGGGCGCCGGGGCATCATGGTCATGGCGCGGGCGCGGGCAAGGTCGCCTCAGTGCCCGAGAAACGGCCCCATGACCCGGCCACCGAGGATGGGCAAGTCGGACTGGCTCCCGGTGGTAACGGCAGCGCGCGACAGGCAGGGAAGATGAAGGCCGATCCGTCGATCAGATGGAGGTGGCAGCCCTTGCCGAATGTCATCGCGCGCCCTCCGGAGTGGTCAGGGGGGAGTTGTGGCATGAGGGGGGCGGGGAGGGAAGGGGGTGGTTGCTCGCGGCGCATAGCTGTCATTCGTCGGAATCTCTAAGTGACGCCATAGATGCGCTCTGCGAACTCCCGAACTTCATCTGGTGTGTTCGCCTCAATCCCCTTGAGGTACTCGATGAAAGCGTCGGTGTCGCTAAGCGAAAAAATTGCCGCCTTGTAGTCTAGATCGGAGGCGAGGGGTTCTTCCGCCAGAATGGCTGCGCACCGCCTGTCGACAAACATGGCCTCAACGTAAGGCGCATAGGTTGCAATCGTGTTCACGTCATTGACTAACCCTCGGTCAATAATCTTCTTCTCACCCATTGCAACGCGCCTTGCAACGGCAGCAAAAAGATAGCCGGAAATGCGTTGGTGCGGAATTTCACGAAGCCTCTGCCAGTGCCAGAACTTCATGATCTGTATCGGCTGCTCATCCTCTTCTACATCACGCACTGCAAGCATCCGGCAAAGCTCCCGGTACTCCCTATAAATCGGCCTACCGGAACTCTCTAATAAAGAGAGTGGATCATTCGGGTCAGGATTTGAAACTTCCTGATACCAAAGTGAAAACGCCTCCTTCTTTGTTGAACCAATCGATGCAAACTCGCGCTCAAGCACCTCTTCAAACGCTGGTTTCCTATCCGCCCATGTGTCCGCAAGGCTCTTCATCGCCGCCTGCGTTTCACCTCGCACTCGACGTATATCGTCCGCAAACTGGCTGTAGTCCGCGCGAACTCCGATATGCATGCTCGGCAGCCAGTCGTTACGATTGCTGTCTGTCACCTCATCTAGGTCGAACGATAATGCTGGCTCTTTACCGTCAAAGAATGCTTCAGCGAAAGTCAGCGTTTGGGTTAGTTCAACGTCTCGCCTATCCCTCAACGGCACATCGCCCCCGAAAAATTCGTACAGCTCGCGAAGATCAATTGGGCTGTGAAATACAGTTGTTTCGTTACGGTGAATATCAGAATGTGGAAGGAATACTTGCTGCAACAAAACACATCTACGCAAAAGGTCATAGACCTCTTTCGCAAATACTTCGTGGCCTTTCGGCAAATTACCATCATTCTTCACATTGTAGATCAGGCTGAACATGAACTGGTCTAAGTAGACCGCTTTCTTGTTCAAATCAGGAAGCGGGATGCTCACAGAGCGTCGACACGTGGTGCAGCGCTTTCTAAGCGTGTCACCACCGACGGAGAGAATGCCCATAGTGGTTTCGCCGCACCCGGCGCACCGCTCAAATGGACCGCGCTCCCACGTGAAGTTCCCATTTATCGCGCCTCCTACTGCCATGCGAGATTCAACCCCGTGTTTATTGGCTCAGAAGCACTTAGTCATAGTCAATCAAGGCCCGCTTTTGAACATAGCGGATGTTCGGGCTTCGCGCGGCGAGCGTCCGCTTTCGCGCCTGAACAAGACACGTACGCGATTGCGCCGAAGTGCCCCCGCCAACCTCCCAATCCCGAACAATCCCCTAACCCGCGCCCGCCTCCTTTGATTTTCCTCAAAGCGTGGGGCACTCCTCCCTACCCCTTCAGCTTCTCAATAAAATTCTCATGCACATACTTCTTGTCGCAATAGCCGCATTCCACCACCCCGGTGTCGTGCGGCACGGCGAGCCAGACGCGCGGGTGGCCGAGCGCCCCCTCGCCGCCGTCGCAGGCGATCTTCCAGACGTTGATGACTTCGGTCTCGGGCGCGGGAATGGGCATGGTCGGGCTCTTCTTTGGTCGGGTGCGCCATTCTAGCGAACGGCGGGGGGAGGGCAAGTCAGCGGGCGAGCATCGGCCCGAGCGGCCGGCCGGCGAAGATGTGCAGGTGGAAATGCGGCACCTCCTGGTGGCCGTTCTCTCCGGCGTTGCTCAGCGTCCGATAGCCCGCGGCGCCGTCGCCGGGCGAAATTCCCAGCAGGCGGCAGACTTCGGCGGCGGTGCGGTGGAAGTCCACAAGCTCCTCGGCGCTCGCTTCGGCGGCGAAATGGTCGAAGGTCACATAGGCGCCCTTTGGGATCACCAGCACGTGCACCGGCGCCTGCGGGCGGATGTCGTGGAAGGCCAGCGTGTGGGCGGTCTCCAGCACCGTCTTGTTGGGGATCTCGCCGCGCAGGATGCGGGCGAAGATGTTCTCGGGATCATAGACATAGCTCATGGTTCACCTCAGTCGGAAAACAGATGGTCGGCGCCGGCGATCGCCCGGGCGGCATCGGGCGTCAGGCCCAGGAACCCCGCCAGTTCCCGAGCGTTCTCGTCAAGGGTCGCGGACTGGCGCAGCCGGAAAAGGCCGGGCAGACCCGCGTCGCGGATGCGGTCGCTTTCGAAGCGCACGTCGAAGCGGATGGTGGGCAGAAGCCGGTCCGTCGCGCCCGCCGACAGGTCCGCGCCCGCCAGCCCGACGCGCTGTGCGTGCCCGATCAGGTAGTCGTCGGAAAAGTCGCAGGCCACCTCCAGCAGCCGCACCTGCGCCCGGTCGGCGTAGAAATCGCGGATCAACTCGAACTCCGAAGTGTCGAGGCAGATCGCCAGCCGGTCCGAGCCGAAATGCTCGTAAAGCATCCGCACCAGCGAGCGGCGGTGGCGGGTGCGCTTGGCCAGCGAGGACTGGATGCCGCCGAGGTCGGGCAGGCCCGCCGTCTCTTCGCTGAACAGATATTCGACGGCGGGAATGTCGGAATTTGCTCGGATCGCCTGGACCAGACGCTTGGCCACATGCCATTTCTTGCAGGCAACGATGTAGAGCGTCCGGTCGCGGCCCATCGTCGCCTCGGCCTCCCAGAAGCGGGGGGCGAAGCGGCGGCCGTGCCGGCCGCGCCCGGTCAGGAATCCCATCAGCCGGCGCCCGTCGCCCGCGATGTCGAAATCCACCCCGGTCTGGCCGTAGAGCCGGCCGAGCCTCTCCTTCAGTTCGCCCGCCTGGGCGCTCACCTTGCGGGCAAAGAGGAAGTCCTGCGACAGAAGATAGTCGTAATGATCGTTGTAGAAGGTCGCGGGCATCCCGTAGTCGGTGAACATCAGGAAGGTCAGGCTGCGCGAGCGGATCTCGCGCCCCGGCACCAGATGGCGCACGATGGTCTGGAAAAAGGTCTCGTCGGGGATCCAGGTGGTGCGGAAGAACCGCACCACATCGGGGCGCGCATCGCAGAAGGCGAGGACCTTCTCGATAGTGCGCCGGCGCAGGCACCACCACTGGCTGCCGATCATCACCTGAAGGTCGGCCGGAACCGCCCGCGCCAGCCCCAGCCGCCTCTGCAGCGACAGGCTGGAATAGAACAGCCACTTGCGCCCACGCTCGTTGAAGAAATGGCGGTAGATCAGCCGCTCTTCCTTGATCCCGGTCCTGATCCAGTCGCTGTCGAAGAAGTCAAAGCTCTCGATATGATCACAGTCCTCGCGGTCGAGGTAGGCGCGGGCGAATTCGGCGGTCTTGACCGGCATGCAGTCGCCCGACAGCATGTAGAAATGCGTGGCCTCGGGAAAGGCCGCGACCGCCGCCCGCACCGCCATCAGGGACGCGGCCACCAGGCTCCATTCGCCCCAGCCGCAGCGGACGCGCCGCCGGGCGAAGGCGACGCGCGGATTGGCGTCCAGAGCCTGCCGGATGGCGCGGTAATCCTTGGCCGCCGCACGCCGGTCGAAATGGATGGCGACGCAGTCGCCCGCCGCGGTCAGCCGCTCGGCCTGCCGGACGATCCCGGCGGGATCCTTGTGGCAAAGCAGGATGTAAGCGATTTCGGCCATGTCTCGTGTCGGGGCTTCCGCGTCTTGCGCCCCCGTTGATAACCGCAACCCCCGGCGGAATGACAGTATTTGTTGATCCGGCAGCCGGATTTGCTCCATAGACGGCGCAGGACCATTCAAGGACGAGTGCGATGGGGTTTCCCGGAACCTGGATGACCGAAAGCGAAAGCCTGGTGTACCGGGTGGTGCCGAAGTGCGCCTGCTCGTCGATCGGCCAGATCATGTTCTATTCAGACCACGGCCGTTTTTTCGACGGCGACATCCACGATGCGGCCGAGGGTCTGCACAAATGGGCGCTCGAACCCAGCCAGCCGCTGATCGAGGCCAACGTGAAGGGCCACAAGAGCTTTGCCTTCACCTGCGTGCGCAACCCCTACACGCGCATCCTGTCCTCGTTCTTCGACAAGATCTGCGGCGTGCAGAGGAACGGCAAGCGCTATCGCGGCAACATGGTGCCGATGCTGATCCAGAAATACGGGATCGAGGTCGGCAGCGCCGCCGGCGGGTTCCAGTTCGACCAGATCGCCAGCTTCCGCCGGTTCCTTCTGTTCGCGCGCGACACGATCCGCTGGCGCCGGCCGATGGAACCCGACATCCACTGGTCGGCCATGTCGGGCCATATCTCGACCTTCATCGTCAACGGCGGGCGCTATGACAGCATCTTCTTCACCGAAAAGTTTGACGAAGGGATGCAGTCGGTGCTCGACCGGGTGAAGACGCCGGTCCCGGTGACGCTGAAGGACGTGCCGAAGTTCAACGAGAGTGAAGGCCACGGACCCAAGCGCGCCCACCCGGTCAGCGCCTATTTCGACGACCTGTCGCGCCATCTCGTCTGGGAAATCTACAAGAAGGATTTCCAGCTCTTCCGCTACGACTTCGACGACCCCGACAACAGCCGCCCGCTGGGCGAGATCGACCTGGCCGAGGTCCACGCCAAGCTCGGGGACTGACGGATCAGACCGAGGTCAGTGCCACCTTGGCCTCGGCCTCGAGCCAGGCCGACATCCGCCGGTAGGGCACCGGGCCATAGCTGATGCGCGCCACGCCAAGCCCCGCCAGCACCAGGGGCGGCGGCACATGCGGCAGGGCGATGATGTTCACCGGCAGTTCGACCGCCGCGCACAGCCGGTCGATCAGGTCGGGATCGGCCAGCCCCGGCGCGAAGAACCCGTCCGCGCCGGCACCTGCATAGGCCCTGGCCCGCTCGGCCGCCGCCTCGACCATCTCGGGGCGATGGGTATCGACGGGCGCTTTCAGGAAGATGTCGGTCCGGGCGTTCAGGAAGACGCCCGGCGCGGCCGCATCCGCCGCCTTCCGCGCCGCGCGGACGCGCGCGGCCTGCTCGGCCACGGGGCGCAGGTCGGATGTGCCGATGATCTGGTCCTCGAAGTTGAAGCCGACCGCCCCCGCCCCGACCACGGCGCTCACCGAACGCGCCAGCGCCGCCTCGTCCGCGCCATAGCCGGTTTCCAGGTCGCAGGTCACCGGCAGGTCGCTCGCGCCCACGATCCGGGCCAGGTTGTCCAGCATCATCGCGAAGGGAATCTTCTCGCCATCGGGAAAGCCGTGCGCCGCGGCCACCGGCGCGCTGCCAGTGGCCAGCGCCTTCGCACCCGCCCCTGCGACGGTCTTGGCGCTGCCCGGATCCCAGATGTTGAACAGAATAACCGGCGCGCCCTTGCGGTGCAGCGCGCGGAAGGCGGCGATCTTCTCGGCCTGGCTGGTCATGAACGGACTCTCCTCTGGATGCCGCGCCAGACTGGCGCCCGGCACACCAAAGGGCAAGGCCCCGGCTCGGGGAGTGTCTCAGATCAGCCCGTCCGCCCGGAACAGCGCCTTCACGTCGGTCTCGGGGCGCGCGCCGAAATGGCCGATCACCTCGGCCGCCGCGATGCAGCCCATGCGCCCCGCGACCTTCAGCCCCTGCCCGGTCGCCATCCCGTAAAGAAAGCCCGCCGCGAACTGGTCGCCCGCCCCGGTCGCATCGACCGGCACCACCCGCTTGACCGGCACCTCGGCGCGCTCGTCCCCGCGCAGAAGGATCACGTCCTCGCCCGACCGGGTGCAGACCACCAGCCCGCAGTCGGCCCGCGCCTGGGCCAGCGCCGCCTCCAGATCCTCGGTCTGGTAGAGCGCGCACCATTCGTGCTGGTTGCCGATCACATAATCCATCTCGTCCCTGACCAGCCGCCGGAAGTCCGCCCGGTGCCGGTCAACGCAGAACGGGTCCGACAGCGCGATCCCCGCCTTGCCGCCGCCTGCGTGGCAGGCCGCCGCCGCCTTGTGGAACGCGGCCTTCCCTTCGTCCTTGTCGAAGAGATAGCCCTCGAGGAACAAATAGTCGCTGGCCTTGACGATGCCAGCGTCCAGATCCGCCGGGCCGAAATCGGCGCCCGCGCCCAGATAGGTGTTCATCGACCGCTCGCCATCGGGCGTGACAAAGATCATCGAGCGCGAGGTCGGATGCTCGGCCGCCGCCGGCGGGTTGGGGAAGGCCGTCCCCTCGCCCTCCAGCGACTTCGCGTAGAACCGGCCCAGGGCATCGTCCTTCACCTTGCCGACGAAGGCCGTGGTCAGCCCCAGGTTGCCAAGTCCCGCCAGCGTGTTGCCGACCGAGCCGCCGGGCGCCTCGGTCCGCTCCTTCATCGCCGCATAAAGCGTCTCGCCCCGCTCGCGGTCGACCAGTTGCATGATCCCCTTCTCGATCCCCATCCAGTCGAGAAAGCGCTCGTCGCACTGGGTCAGCACATCGACAATGGCGTTGCCTATGCCGACAACCTGGTAGCGCTCAGTCAAGGTTCTTCTCCTCATAGGGGCAGAGATCGCGGATCAGGCAGGCCCGGCATTTCGGCTTGCGCGCGGTGCAGACATAGCGGCCGTGCAGGATCAGCCAATGGTGGGCATGGGCCTGGAACTCGACCGGAACATGATCCTCGATCGCGCGCTCGACCGCATCGACATCTTTCCCTGGCGCGATGCCGGTGCGGTTGCCGACCCGGAAGATATGGGTGTCGACCGCCTGCGCCGGATGGTGGAACCAC
The DNA here is from genome assembly GCA_018240425.1 of Pseudomonadota bacterium. Classification (GTDB taxonomy): domain Bacteria; phylum Pseudomonadota; class Alphaproteobacteria; order Rhodobacterales; family Rhodobacteraceae; genus TMP-24. The sequence continues at coordinate 345,809 of JAFEFU010000071.1, forward strand.
ATGTTCAGGACCACGTTCGCGGTCTTGCGCCCGACGCCGGGCAAGGATTGCAGCGCCGCCCGCGACGAGGGCACCTCGCCGCCGTAGTCCTTCACCAGAATCCGGCTCAGCCTGATGACGTTCTTCGCCTTCTGCCGGTAAAGGCCGATGGTCTTGACGTGCTCGGTCAGCCCCTCCTCGCCAAGGGCCAGCATCTTCTCGGGCGTGTCGGCGACCGCAAACAGCGCCCGCGTCGCCCTGTTCACGCCCGCATCCGTCGCCTGCGCCGACAGGGCGACGGCGACCAGCAGGGTGAAGGCGTTCACATGCTCGAGCTCGCCCTTCGGATGGGCCTCGGCCGCCTGAAAGCGGAGGAAAATCTCGCGGATCGTGTGATAGTCGAGTTGGCGCGCCATGCGCCCCTGATGCCCCGCCGTTCCGGCACGGGCAAGCGAAATTGACAAGCCGCAGGTTCCGGGTCGCGCCCGGCCCGCCGCCGTCCTAGATTGGCATGAAAGGAGACCGCCCATGCCGATGGACACGCTGCCGCAGGACTATCACTACCGGGTCATCGCCCGCGCGCTGGCCGAGATCGACGGCCCCGGCGGCCAGGCCCTGTCGCTCGACGATCTGGCCGCGAGGCTGAAGATGAGCCCCGCCCACTTCCAGCGGGTCTTTTCCGCCTGGGTCGGCGTCTCGCCCAAGCGTTACCAGCAATATCTGACGCTCGACCATGCCCGCAGGCTTCTGGCTGACCGCTTCACCGTGCTCGATGCCGCCCTTGAAACCGGCCTGTCGGGTTCGGGCCGCCTGCACGATCTTTTCGTCAAGTGGGAAGCGATGAGCCCCGGCGACTATGCGCAGGGCGGCGCGGGGCTCGCCATCAGCTATGGCTGGTTCCCCTCGCCCTTCGGCGAGGTGCTGGCGATGGGCACGGCGCGCGGCCTTTGCGGCCTCGCCTTTGCCGAGGATTGCGGCCGCGCTGCCGCCCTGGCCGACCTGACCGGGCGCTGGCCGCACGCCACCTACCAGGAAGACCCCGCCCGTATCGCCCCCTGGGTCGGCGCCGCCTTCGGCGCGGGCGGCGAGGCGCAGCTGTTCCTGATCGGCGCCCCCTTCCAGATCAAGGTCTGGGAGGCGCTCCTGCGCATCCCCTCGGGCCAAGTCACCACCTATTCGGAACTTGCGCGCGTCACCGGCCATCCGCAGGCGGTGCGGGCCGTCGGCACCGCCGTCGGGCGCAACCCGATTTCGTGGCTCATCCCCTGCCACCGGGCGCTGCGCAAGTCCGGCGGGCTTGGCGGCTATCACTGGGGCCTGCCGGTCAAGCGCGCGATGCTGGCCTGGGAGGCGGCGCGCGCCGACACGAGGGCCGCCTGACGGCTGGCGAAAACCCGCCGACCGCCGCCCCGGACCAAGATCGTTATTGCCTATCAGGGCCACCCTGCGCAGGTAACTCCCAGCACTGACCGGAGTTGTCCCATGCGTCTCAACAAGATCCTTCTCGCCGGCTTTGCCAGCAGCTTCGCGCTGTCGGCCTGCGTCCAGCCCGGCCCCTACAATCCCGACGACCCCAACCAGCGCGCCCGCAACGGCGCGATGATGGGGGCGCTCGCCGGCGCGGCGCTTGGCGCGGCCACCGGCGACAGCAATGACAAGACCTCGGACCGGGTGATCGGCGGCGCCTTGATCGGCGGAATGCTGGGCGCGGGCATCGGCAACGCGCTCGACCAACAGGCTGCCGACCTGAGGCAGAACATCCGCACCCGCGGTGTCCAGATCATCAACGACGGCAACCAGCTGCGCGTGGTCATGCCCGAGGGCATCCTCTTCCCGGTCGACAGCGCCACGGTGCAGCCCGGCATCATGAACGACCTCTATACGGTCGCCGACAGCCTCAACCGCTATCCCGACAGCCAGGTCCAGGTGATCGGCCACACCGACAACACCGGGGCCGCCGGCTACAACCAGGCCCTGTCCGAGCGCCGCGCCAGGTCCGTCGCCGCGGTCCTGCGCGACGACGGCGTCGATCCCCGCCGCCTCTCGGCCTACGGCCGCGGCGAAAGCCAGCCGGTCGCCTCGAACCTGACCGCCGCCGGCAAGGCCCAGAACCGCCGCGTGGAGATCGTCATCATCCCCTACCGCTGAGGCGGCGACAGCCCTTCCAAACGCGAAAACGCCCGGTCGCAGGACCGGGCGTTTTCCTTTTTCTCTGCGCCGCCGGTCAGTGCAGGCGGGCCTCGACCTCGCCGATGGCCGCGTCGATCAGCCGGCCACGGTCGGCCGCCGTCATCGTCCGGGCGATCAGGTCGCCAGCAGCGCCGACAGCGACGGTCGCCGCGCGGTCGCGCACTTCCTTGACCGCCGCGGCCTCGGCCTGCGCGATCTGGTCCTCGGCCGCCTTCAGCCGGCGCGCGATCGACGCCTTCAGGTCCAGCTTGGCCTGTTCGGCCGCCGCCTGCGCCTCGCGCCGGGCGCTGTCGACGATGGCGGCGGACTGGTCGCTGACCTCGCGCTGCTTCTGCTCGTAGGACGCCAGCACCGCCTTGGCCTCGTCATGCAGCGCCTTCGCCGCGGCCAGATCGTTGCGGATGCCTTCGGCGCGCTTGTCCAGCACCCCGCCCAGAAGCCCCGGCACCCGGAACTTCAGCAGGACCGCGATGAACAGCAGGAAGGCGATGGTGACGACGAACTCGGTCGAATGCAGCGAGAAGAAGGGCTCGGCCTCCTCGGCGGCAAGGGCCGGACCGGCGGCAAGGGCAGCGGCGAGGGCGATGGCAAGTTTCTTCATCGTCTCAACCCTTCATCCGGTCCGCGACCGCTGCCGCGACCGCCTTTTCGTCCGCCGTTCCGCCAAGGGCGGCGACGATGGCCTTCGCCGTGTCCCTGGCCACTTCCGCGACCGCCGTCACCGCGCCGGCACGGATCTCCTCGATCCGGCGCGCCGATTCCGCCGCCCGTGCCCCGATCTCGGCATCGGCCTTGGCCACCGCCTTGTCGAGGTCGGCCTGAATGTCGGCGCGGGTGGCCGCGACGATCTTCGCGGCCTCGGCACGGGCATCGACCAGCGCCTGGTTGTAGGCCGCTTCCGCCTCGGCAGCCTTGGCCTTCAGCTTTTCGGCCATCTCCAGATCGCCGGTGATCCGCCCCTGGCGGTCGGCGAGGATCCCGCCGATGCGCGGCAGCGCCACCCGCGACAGGATGACATAGATGACGACCAGCGCCACCACGAGCCAGAAAATCTGGTTCGGGAAGGTCGCGAAATCGAGTTGCGGCATCCCCGGCGTACCGGCGGCCGCGTGGCCCGCCGCCTCGGTGACCTGGCCCTGGGCCGCGTCGGTCGCCGTGCTCAGCGCTGTGGTGGTATTGGACATCTCGGCCTCTCTCAAACCCGGATTACACGCCGGACAGGTTCAATGCCCCGCCCGGCCGTAAGGATGGTTCGGGGCGGCCTCAGAAGCCCTTCGCGAACATCAGGAGAAGCGCGACGAGGAACGAGAAGATCCCCAGCGCTTCGGCGAAGGCGATGCCGATGAACAGCGTCGCGGTCTGGCCGCCGGCGGCCGAGGGGTTGCGCAGCGCACCCGCCAGGAAGTTGCCGGCGACGTTGCCCACACCGATGGCCGAGCCGCCCATGCCCATGCAGGCCAGGCCAGCGCCGATGTAAGCACCCATTGCAGCGATATCACCTTGCATTGTCGTCTCTCCTTGAGATGGGATTGTGGTGTTTCGGTTGGATCGAGGGTCCGGCCTCAGTGACCCGGATGCAGGGCATCCTTCAGGTACACGCAGGTCAGGATGGTGAAGACATAGGCCTGGATGAAGGCCACCAGCAGCTCAAGCGCATACATGGCCGTGATCGCCAGGATCGACAGCGGCGTGACCGCGATGCCGATCCCGGACATCAGGATCAGCGGCGCGAAGGCCGCGAACACCTTGATGACCGCATGGCCCGCCATCATGTTGCCGGCAAGTCGGACGGAATGGCTGACCGGGCGCACGAAATAGGAAATCAACTCGATGACCGCCAGGATCGGCCGCAGCGCCAGGGGCGCCGACGAAACCCAGAACAGCCCCAGGAACTGCGTCCCGTTCTTGACGAAGCCGATGATCGTCACCGACAGGAACACGAGGACCGCCATCACGCCGGTGACCGCGATGTGCGAGGTCAGGGTGAGGGCGCCGGGGATCAGCCCGAGGAAGTTCGAGAAGACGATGAAGCAGAACAGCGTGAAGATGTAGGGGAAATAGCGCAGCCCGTCGTGGCCCGACACTTCCTCGACCATCTTGTGCACGAACCCGTAGGCCAGCTCGGCAACCGACTGCATCCGGCCCGGAACCACCGCGCGCCGGGCGGTGCCGAGGACGAACAGCACGAAGATGCACAGGACGGCGATGGCCATCCACAGGGTCACGTTTGTCACCGTGGTCAGGTTCAGCGCATCGCCGAACAGCGGCTTGACGGCGAACTGATCCATCGGATGGAACGACAGTCCCTGACCCTCAGCTTCGCCCGCCATCTTCGTCCCCTTCTGTCCTGGCGGCCGCAGCCGCCGCATTCTTGTCCTGCAGCTCGCGGGCGGTGCGCAGCATCACCTTCACCCCAGCCGCGAAGCCCAGCATCGTCATCACCACCAGAAACACCGGCAGGGTGCCCAGAAGCACATCCAGCCCGTATCCGATGGCCGCGCCGATCCCGAGGCCCGAGACCAGCTCGATCACCATGCGCCAGCCCTTGTCGGCCGCGCCCAGCTCCCGGACCACCCGCGCCTCGGGCGCCGCTGCCTTCTTCAGGGCATCGATCCGCCGCTCCAGGTCTTTCAGGCGGGCGGGATCGGGGCCTTCTTGCATGGCGGGTCCGTGGTCTGGACAGTCGCGGCACAACTAGAGGCAGGGCGCTTCCGAGTCAACGGGGTCCGTCAACGGATACATCTTGCGTAACATGTTGAAATATAAATGAAAATCATATGGAATGGTCCGGGGCGCTGCCCGCCGGACCGCGCCGGGCGGCGAAAACCGCCCGCCCGGCATATTCAACCTTCCGGTTGACGATCGCCGGCGCCGGGGCGACAAGCAGCCATGACCCCGCCCCCCGCCCCTCACCTCGACGCGATCTTCGCTGCGCTCTCCGATCCGACGCGGCGGGCGATCCTGACCATGCTGCTCGAGGACGACATGGCGGTGACCGACGTGGCCGACCCGTTCGAGATGTCGCTGGCCGCGGTCTCCAAGCACCTGCGCATCCTCGCCGAGGCCCGCCTCATCACCCAGGAACGCCGCGGCCGGGTGATCTGGTGCAAGCTCGAGCCCGACGCCATGCGCGCGGCAACGGTCTGGATCCAGGGCTTCGGCCTCTTCGCCGAGATGGATCTCGATGCGTTCGAGCGTTTTCTCGAACATGAGGGCGGCGATGCAGGGGCCGGGGCCGGGGACTGACCGGGCTTACACGTCGGTCCAGCCCGCCGCCTCGGCCTTCAGATGGGCCAGGAACTTCTGCACCTTGACGGTCCGGTGCAGGTCCACATGCGTGACCAGCCACAGGTGCGACGACCATTCCGGGCGCGGGGCCAGCACCTCGACCAGATCATCGCAGTCCCGGGCATGGTGGACCGCGGCAAAGCCGATCCCCGC
>JAFEFU010000072.1 GCA_018240425.1 Pseudomonadota bacterium
GGAAAGCCAAAGCTCGCAGCCATCGTCGCCGTCGCCAGAAAGCTCCTCGTCATCCTCAACGCCATCCTCAGGGACAACACTCCATGGCAACCCAAAAACGCTTGACCTCCAAGACAGTCGCTCACACCACCGGCACCACCCCCACATCCGACAGCCGGACAAACCCCACGCCCCGCTCCTTCAGCGCCCTGAGCCCCTCGGCCACGCCCGCGCCGGCGCTGCGCCCCGGCTGGTTGACGTGGGCGATGATCACCGCGCCATCCTCCGCGCCCGCGATCCGGCCCCGGACCTGCGCCGCCCCGAGGCTCGCGCCCTGGTCGGCGTTCAGCGAAAATCCGGCGACCCGGCAGCCCAGCCCGGCGATCAGCGCCAGCGCGTCCGGCGAATAGCGGGCGGTGGCGTCGCGGTACCAGCGGGGCCGGGGCGCGCCCGCCGCCACCAGCAGGTCGGCGCCGCCCCGCACCTCCGCCTCCACGCCCGCCGCCGATCCGGCCGCGCGCACCCCCCAGAGCACTTCGCCATCCTCGATCGCCGAGCGGTGGCGGGCGCCGTGGTTGCCGATCTCGATCAGGTCGGGGTTGGCCAGAAGCCTGGCGAAGGCATCGTGGTTGCGCGCCAGCCACGGCCCGGCAACGAAGATCGTCGCGGCGATGCGCTCGGACAGAAGCAGGTCGAGGATCCGCCGGTCGGCATGGCCGTCGCAGGCGTCGAGCGTCAGCGCCACCCGCGGCGCGGCGCCGCCACCCGCCAGCCGCATGTGCGGCTCGACCAGATGCGCCGACAGGACGGCCTGCGCCGGACGGACGAGACCCGCCAGAAGGACCGGCGCCGCCAGCCCCTGCATCAGGAGCGCGCGCCGCGATGGGGATTGAAGCGTCACCCGACCTCCTGCCGCAAGACCCTGGAACTGCCGCCGGTCTAGCCCCGCGCCCATGCCAAGGCCAGTCACATCCCCGTTCCTGCCTCGCGACCCCGTGCGCAGGCAGGGCTCACCGGGCGCACCCGGCCTCACGGGAAAGAAACCCCAGCCCTCCCCCTGTCACGGCGCCGGTTCTCCGCCTATCTTCTGCGCGTGATCGCGGTGAAGGGAGCGGCCATGTTCGGCATGATCCGGCTGGGAATTCTGGGCCTCGTCGGCCTTGCCGTGCTCTATTTCACGGTCCGCGCCTATGCGCGCTCGGTTCACCGCGAGCGGCTGGAAAAGGAGTGGGACGCCAGCCCCCCGGCGGGGCAGGGCGCGACCGAACGCGGCCTTTACATCGAGAGCGGAATGCAGGCCTATGAACATGGTCTGAGGCGCCGGCTCATCTGGCTTGTCGTCATCCTGCCGGTCATCGCCTTTGCCGGCATCGTCTATCTGGTCAACTACCAATAGGAGCGCGGAAATGTCCGCCTACACGATCTGGGGCATCCTTCTGGCGCTTCTTGTCGCCGCGACGATCTTTCTGCGGCTGCGCTATCCGGCCGGCAGCCGCGGCCGGCGCAACCTGAAATGGGGCATCCGCGCGGTGATCGCGCTCATCGTCGCGGCCTTCCTGCACTATACGCTGCCCCAGCATGACATCGTGCGGATCACCGGCACCGACAACCGGCTGACCACCGTGGGCTGGGAGAACTCGATCTTCTACGCCGCGCCCGACACCGGCACCGCGGAATCGGCGACCAACCGCTACGTCCGGCTGATCTACGCCGCCTTTCCCGACGGCAAGGTGATGGTCTACCGCAACGAGGACACCGGCTGGGTCTGGCCGCCCTATTTCAAGTACGACAGTTCGAACCTCCAGGCCGAAGCCTCGAACCTGGAATCGAAGACCGAGCCCTATCAATGGGTCAGCGTCACCCACTACGGCTGGCGCGCCGCCTGGCTGTCGATCTATCCCAACGCCGTCAAGATCCGCGCCGTCTCGGGACCGGACGTGTCGATCTTTCCCTGGGTCAACGTCATCGTCCTGACCCTGCTGCTGATCGGCGCGCTGATGCTGAGGCGGATGTGGCATCAGTTCCGCGAGCGGACGATCGATCCGGCGCTGACCGACATGGGCGACAGGCTTGAAGAGATCGACGCCCGCACCGACGCCGCCCGTGCCGGCCTGCGCGGCTTCTGGGGCCGGATCGGCGCCCGCCTGCGGTCCTGGACCCGGGGATCGCACTCCTGACCGCTGGCCTCACAGGTCTCTGAAGAAGGGGTCGATCTGCCAGTAGGCCGCCAGGTCGGCGGCGCGGGCGCGGGGCAGGCCGATCGCCTCCATCGCATAAAGGTCGGTCCCGACCAGCGCCGCCAGCCGCCAGCCATGATCGGCGGCCTCGCGCGCGGGGCTGCCGGGGGCAAAGGTCGCCTCGATCTCGGTCGCGGCCGAGACGATGGTGAAGATGATCTCGCCCGGGGCCGCATCGGGCCAGCGGGCCACCATCTCGCGCACCAGCGGGCGCCAGCCCTCCGGCGCACCCAGCAGCCGGCCGATCGCGAAATGCACCTTGTCCAAGCCCGCCGCCCCGCCGGTCGTTCCCCGGAGGACAGGCCCCCGCACCGGCAGCCTCGGCGCCAAGGGGGCGGGATTGTCAATCGGGCACGCGGAATTGTTCTGTCTTGCGCACCTATCGCCCCATCTCCTGACCATATGGTCAAGCCTCGATGTTGATTGCCGGCGCCGCTTCTCCTATCGTTTCCCGGCCTCGGCACGACCGCCAAACGGGATTTCCAGATGTCAGACCATCCGCCACGGCCCTTGCCGAACCGGCCCCGCAATGCCGGTGTGCCCCTGCAGAGGGACTGGTTCGAGCAGATCGCCGTCAACACCCAGGCGGCCGAGCGCCGCGCCGCGACCCTGACCACGCGGCGGACGGTCAAGAAGGAATGGCAGGCTGCCTGGCTGGTGAACGCGATCCGCTGCATCGACCTGACGACGCTTTCTGGCGACGACACACCCGACCGGGTGGCGCGGCTCTGCGCCAAGGCCCGGCGACCGCTGGACGATCACCTGATGGAAGGGCTGGGGCTGGGCGCGCTGACCACCGGCGCGGTCTGCGTCTATCCCCTCTTGGTTCCCGCTGCGGTCAAGGCACTGGCCGGATCGGGCATCCCGGTCGCCTCGGTCGCCACCGGCTTTCCGGCGGGTCTCGCGCCTCTGGCCCTGCGCCTCGCCGAAATCCGCTATGCGGTCGAGGAAGGCGCGGACGAGATCGACATCGTCATCCACCGCGCCCAGGTGCTGAACGGCGACTGGCAGGCGCTCTACGACGAGGTTGCGGCCATGCGCGAGGCCTGCGGGGCGGCGCACATGAAGGCGATCCTCGCCACGGGTGAGTTGAGGACGCTGCGCAATGTCTACAAGGCCAGCATGGTCGCCATGCAGGCGGGGGCCGATTTCATCAAGACCTCGACCGGCAAGGAGGGGGTCAACGCCACGCTGCCGGTGTCGCTGGTCATGGTGCGGGCGCTGCGCGACTATGGCGCGCGCACCGGCCAGAAGATCGGCTTCAAGCCCGCGGGCGGCATGAAGACCGCCAAGGACGCCATCGCCTGGCAGATCCTGATGAAGGAGGAGCTGGGCAACGACTGGCTTCGCCCCGATCTGTTCCGGCTGGGAGCCTCGTCGATGCTGGCCGACATCGAGCGGCAGCTCGAGCATCACCTGACCGGGCGCTATGCCGCCTTCTCCCGCCATGCGCTTGCCTGAGGAGCGAACATGCCCGACGTGACCGATATCCTCGCGACGATGGACTACGGCCCCGCGCCCGAGGCCAGCGGCGAGGTGCAGAAGTGGCTGAGGGCGCGCGGGCGGTTCGGCCATTTCATCGACGGCGCCTTCACCCGCCCCGGACAGGTGTTCGAGGTCAGGAACCCCGCGACCGGGGCGCCTCTCGCCCACGTGGCGCAGGGATCGGCCGAAGACGTGGCGGCCGCGGTCGGGGCGGCGCGCGGCGCCCTTCCCGGCTGGTCGCGGCTGACCGGGCATCAGCGCGCCAGATGGCTCTACGCGCTGGCCCGCACCATCCAGAAGCGCGAGCGGTTCCTGGCGGTCCTCGAGACGATGGACAACGGCAAGCCGATCCGCGAGACGCGCGACATCGACGTGCCGCTGGTCGCGCGCCACTTCTATCACCATGCCGGATGGGCCGAGATCCTGGCCGACGAATTTCCCGGCATGGGGCCGGTCGGCGTCTGCGGCCAGATCATCCCGTGGAACTTCCCGCTGCTCATGCTGGCCTGGAAGGTCGCGCCCGCGCTGGCCGCCGGCAATACGGTGGTGCTGAAGCCTGCCGAGTACACGCCCCTGACCGCGCTCGCCTTCGCCGAGATCTGCGCCGAGATCGGCCTGCCCAAAGGGGTTGTCAACATCGTCACCGGCGACGGCGCGACCGGGGCCGCGCTGGTCGGCGCGCCGGTCGACAAGATCGCGTTCACCGGCTCGACCGAGGTCGGGCGCGAGATCAGGCGGCTGACCGCCGGGACGGGGAAGAAGCTGACCCTGGAACTGGGCGGCAAGTCGCCCTTCATCGTCTTTGCCGACGCCGACATCGACGGCGCGGTCGAGGGCGTGGTCGATGCCATCTGGTTCAACCAGGGCCAGGTCTGCTGCGCCGGCTCGCGCATCCTGGTGCAAGAGACGGCCGCGGCGGACTTTGCCCGACGGCTCACGGCGCGGATGGCGAAGCTGCGCGTCGGCGATCCCCTGGACAAGTCGACCGACATGGGGGCGCTGGTTGATCCGGTGCAGCTGGCGCGGGTGGCCGGGCTGGTCCGCCAGGGGGTCGAGCAGGGCGCCGTCCTGCACCAGGCCGACTGCCCCCTTCCTGCCGCCGGCAGCTTTTTCGCGCCGGGTTTCCTGACCGGCGTGGCCCCGGCCAACATCCTCAGCGAGGTCGAGATCTTCGGCCCCGTCGCCACCCTGACCACCTTCCGCACCCCCGACGAGGCGGTCGAACTGGCCAACAACACCCGCTACGGACTGGCCGCCTCGGTCTGGTCGGAGAACATCAACCTCGCGCTCGATGTGGCGAGCCAGGTCAAGGCCGGGGTCGTCTGGGTCAACGCGACCAACATCTTCGACGCGGCGGCGGGCTTCGGCGGCTACCGCGAAAGCGGGTTCGGCCGCGAAGGCGGGCGCGAGGGGATGCTGGCCTACCTGGCCGATGCGCCCGTCAGGGCGAAGGCCGAGCCGGCGCCCCTCCCCCCCGACGCCGCCCCCAACCCGGAGGCGCCGGGCAGGATCACCGGCATCGACCGCACCGCGAAACTCTTCGTCGGCGGGGCGCAGAAGCGGCCGGACTCGGGCTACTCCTACGCGGTCACGCACAGGGGGCGGACGCTCGGCCTTGCCGGTCTCGGCAACCGCAAGGACATCAGGAACGCGGTCGAGGCCGCCCATGCCGCGAAGGGCTGGGGCAAGGCGACCGGCCACAACCGGGCGCAGATCCTGTTCTACCTTGCCGAGAATCTCGACCGGCGCGCGGAGGAATTCACCCGGCGGCTTGCCTCGGCCGGCATCCCGCAGGCAGAGGCCGAAGTCGAGACCGCGATCCGCCGAGCCTTCTGGTATGCCGCTCAGGCCGACAAGTTCGACGGCGCAGTCCATTCGACCAAGTCCGCCCATGTCACGCTGGCCATGCCCGAACCGTTCGGAGTGATGGGCATCGCCTGCCCGACCGGCGCGCCGCTTCTGGGCTTTCTCAGCCTGGTCCTGCCGGCGATCGCGCTCGGCAACCGGGTGGTGGCGATTCCATCGCAGAACATGCCGCTCGCCGCGACCGACCTCTATCAGGTGTTCGAGACCTCGGACCTGCCCGCCGGCGTGGTCAACATCGTCACCGGTGCGCGCGACGACCTGGCCCGGACGCTTGCCGGCCACGACGACGTTGCGGCAGTCTGGTACTGCGGCCCGCCCGAGGGCGCGCGCATGGTCGAGACCGAAAGCGCCGGCAATCTCAAGTCCACCTGGTGTCCGGCCAACCGCGACTGGACCGGCCCCGGTGGACAGGGGCGCGAGTTCCTGACCCGCGCCAGCCAGATCAAGAACATCTGGGTGCCCTATGGCGAATGAGCCGGCCGCCGCCCCCATCGCCCGCCTCCGACGGCATGACCTGTTGCCGTCCCGCCCCTGCGGCAGGTCAACCGCCGCCGGGGGCCTTGACGCGCAGAACACATCTGTCAGTGAGGGCGCCGATTCCGTTTCGCCGGAAAAATGATCCAGATCAATCACGGAACCCGATCCGACATGACCCTTCCCACGCCATTCCGCCTGCCCGCCATCCTCGCCTTCGTCGCGCTGCTCGCCGCCTGCGGCGCCCCGCCCGAGGTCCAGCAGGCCGCGCCCCGGCCGGCCGATCCGCGCTATGCCGAGGTCGTTGACGGCGACATCACCATTCCCGCCGTCGATCCGGGCTACCTGACCGACCGCACCACGCGGACCGAAGTGCCCTACGCCCCGGCGGATGCGCCCGGCGACGTGGTCGTCGATCCCTATGCCCGCTATCTCTACTACGTCCTCCCCGACCACCGGGCCATCCGCTACGGCATCGCCGTCGGCCGCGAGGGCTATGGTTTCTCGGGCGACGCCACCATCCAGCGCATGGAGAAATGGCCGCGCTGGACGCCGACCGCGAACATGGTCCGGCGCGAGCCCGACGTCTACGGACCCTATGCCGCGGGCATGGCGGGCGGGCTGGACAACCCGCTTGGTGCCCGGGCGCTCTATCTCTACCGCAACGGCAAGGACACCTATTACCGTATCCACGGGACCAACAACACCTCGACCATCGGGCGCGCCACATCGGCCGGCTGCATCCGGCTTTACAACCAGGATGCGCTGGACCTGTTCAGCCGCGTCTCGCTCGGCTCGTACGTCCATGTCCGCACCCAGGTCGAGTCCCAGGCGATCGAGGGCGAGCTGGTCGAGAATGCCGAAGGCTTCATGCAGCCGGTCGCCTCGTTCCCCGAGGATGTGCAGGCGCAGATCCGCGCCGGCATGATCCCCTGGCCGAAGTTCCAGCCGATCATCGGCGTGAACGCGACCGCGCCGGTGATGCCGCCGACCGCCGACGGCACCATCCCGCCCGCGCCGGGGACCTGATCCCCGGGGCCGCGCACCTCAAAGGACGATCACATAGTCCTTGCGGGTGGTCTCGATCACTTCCCAGCTGCCGCGGAAACCGGGGCGCAGGATGAAACTGTCGCCGGGGCCGATCCTGTGTTCGGCCCCGTTTTCGTCGGTGATGACCGACCGGCCCGACAGGATCCGGCAATATTCCCATTCGTCATAGGCGATGCGCCACTTGCCCGGGGTGGATTCCCAGATGCCGCAGTAAAGGCCGCCCCGCTCTTCAGCGTTCCAAGTGGTGTGGACCGGGTCGCCGGAAATGATGCGGTCGGGCGCGGGACGCGCGACTTCGGCCGGGGCGGCAGAGGGGGTGACGCGCATGAACAGGTCCATTCTCTGATCCTTCGGATGGTTCTTCCTGAGCTGGCCCTAGCGCGGCGGGGCGGCGCAGGGCAAGATGCGCGCCGGGTGGGCCGGCCATCAAATCATTTTCTGGCGTCCATGCTGCGGCGCGGCTAGATTGGCGGCAACAGGGGACAGGAATTCCGCAGATGAGCGCAACCGGCACCGAAAAACGCCTGACGCCGCCCGACATCCAGGCGCGGAAGGGCGAAGTGCCCCTTGTCGTGCTGACCGCCTACACCACCCCGATCGCCCGGCTGGTCGATCCGCATTGCGACATGGTTCTGGTCGGAGATTCCGTGGGCATGGTCCTGCACGGACTGCCCTCGACCCTGCCGGTGCCGCTCGAGATGATGGAGATGCACGGCCAGGCGGTGGCACGCGGCCTGTCGCAGGCGATGCTGGTCATCGACATGCCCTTCGGTACCTACGAGGAAAGCCCCGATCAGGCCTTCCGCAATGCCGCGCGCCTTGTCCAGGCGACGGGGGCGGCGGCGGTCAAGCTCGAGGGCGGCGAGCACATGGCCGAGACCATCCGCTTTCTCACCCGGCGCGGGATCGCGGTCATGGGCCATGTCGGGCTGACCCCGCAGGCGGTCAACACCCTGGGCGGTTACCGGGTGCAGGGGCGCGGCAACGATTCCGGCCGGGTCAGGGCCGACGCGGTGGCGGTGGCCGAGGCCGGCGCCTTTTCGGTGGTGCTGGAGAAGGTGCCGGCGACGCTGGCCGGCGAAATCACCCGCGCGGTGGCGATCCCCACCATCGGCATCGGCGCCTCGGCGGACTGCGACGGGCAGGTGCTGGTCGTCGACGACATGCTGGGCCTGTTCACGCCCTTCAGGCCGAAGTTCGTCCGGCGCTATGCCGATCTTGGCACCGAGGCCAGCCGCGCCATCGCCGCCTATGCCGCCGATGTCCGTGCCCGCACCTTCCCCGCCGCCGAGCATCTGTTCGGCGACGAGCCGCCACGGACATGAGGCTGCACCGATGAGGACGATCCGCGACCTGCCCGCGCTGCGCGCGCGCGTCCATGACTGGAAGGAGGCCGGCGAAAGCGTCGGCCTTGTCCCGACGATGGGGGCGCTTCACGCCGGGCACCTCGCGCTGGTGCAGGCCGCCCGCGCCGCCTGCGACCGGGTGATCGTCACCCTGTTCGTCAATCCCCGCCAGTTCGACCGGCCCGAGGATCTGGCCAGGTACCCCCGCACCGAGGAAGGCGACGCGACCCTTCTGCAACCGCATGGCGTGGATGTGCTGTTCGCCCCCGATGCCGCCACCGTCTATCCGCCGGGCTTCGCGACCAGCGTGTCGGTGGCGGGCCTGCCCGATGTTCTGTGCGGCGCCCACCGGCCCGGCCATTTCGACGGCGTGGCGACGGTGGTGACCAAGCTTCTTCTGATGACCGGCGCGACCAGCGCCTTTTTCGGTGAGAAGGACTGGCAGCAGTTGCAGGTCATCCGCCGGCTGGTGGCGGATCTGAACATTCCGGTCCGCATCACCGGCTGCCCGACCGTGCGCGAGCGCGACGGGCTGGCGCTGTCCTCGCGCAACCAGCGCCTGGGGCCGCCCGAACGGCTGGCCGCACCCGCGCTTCACCGCGAGATGGCCACCGCCGCCGGAGCGATCGCGCGCGGTGCCGGGGTCGGGGACAGCCTTGCCGCCGCCCGGTCGCGCCTGATCACCGCGGGGTTTTCGCAGGTGGAATATCTGGAACTCCGCGCCGGCGACACGCTCGCCCTGCTCGAGGCGCCGGCAGCGGGCGCGCGACTCTTTGCGGCAGCCTGGATCGGCGGGGTACGGCTGATCGACAATATCGCGGTGTGACCGCCGGCAGATCACCTGGCGCGAACGGCGCAGGCGAGGGCTTCACGCCCCCGCACCCCCGTGGGATATTCGGGCCAAGTGAAAGGTTGGAGATGCAGGCCGGACCGCGAAATCTCATCACCGATGTCGAGGGGCTTCTGGTCGGCAATGCCGACGATGATGCGCTGAGGTCCGGGGTCACGGTGCTGACCGCCGCGAAGCCCTTCGTGGCGGCGGTTCAGGTGATGGGCGGCGCGCCCGGCACGCGCGAGACCGACCTTCTGGCCCCCGACCGTCTGGTGGGCGAGGTCGATGCGTTGGTGCTGGCTGGCGGATCAGCTCACGGGCTGGCGGCGGCTGGCGGTGTTTCGGACGCGCTGCGCGCCAGCGGGCGGGGCTACCGGGTGGGCAGCGAGGTCGTGCCGATCGTCCCGGCGGCAATCGTCTTCGACCTGTTGAACGGCGGGCGCAAGGACTGGGCCGCCAACCCCTATCCCGGCCTTGGCGCCCGGGCGCTTGCGGCAGCGGCGGCGGCGTTCGCGATCGGAGCGGCGGGGGCGGGACGGGGCGCTCTGGCGCGCGGACTGAAGGGCGGTCTGGGGTCGGCGTCCTGCATCCTCGACAACGGCCTGACCGTCGGCGCGCTGGTCGTGGTGAATTCGCTGGGCGCCGTGACCGTTGGCGAAGGCCCGCACTTCTGGGCCGCGCCTTGGGAACTGGACGGGGAGTTCGGGGGGCTGGGTCCGGCGCCGCGCCACCAGCCCCGGGCGGAACCCGCGCCGTCCAAGGCGGCGGGCGAGGCGACGACCATCGCCATCGTCGCGACCGATGCCGCGCTGACCAAGGCCCAGGCCCAGCGCCTTGCCACCGCCGCCCATGCCGGCCTGTCGCGCGCCATCGTCCCATCGCAGACGCTTCTGGACGGGGATCTGGTCTTTGCCGTCTCGACCGGGGCGCGACCGATCGGGGACCGGGTCGCGGGCGAATTCGCGCTTGGCCACGCCGCCGCCGCCTGCCTGTCGCGCGCCATCGCCCGCGCCGTCCACGCGGCGAAGGCAGAGCCGGGGGACCTGCTGCCCGCCTGGCGCGCCCGGTTCGGACAGGAATAGCCCGGGAGGCGGCCTTGTTCGTGGCTGTGCTTTATGCCACCCATGCGGCGGACGAAGCGGAACGAAAGGGCCCGCCAGATGATCCCGGTATTCGACGGGCACAACGACCTTCTCCTGCGCCTTCACTCCATGCCGGGCGCGCGCGACGCGATCTGGAGCGGAACCGAGGGCGGCGGCCATCTCGACCTGCCGCGCATGAAGGCGGGCGGGTTCGCGGGCGGGTTCTTCGCGATCTACATCCCCTCGGGCGCCTTCGACGGCGCGATCGACCTCGCGACGCTCGACGCGCTGATGAACAAGCCGCCCTTCGACCTGCCCCTGCCGCCGATGATCGGCCGGGATCAGGCCCAGCCGGTGGCCCTGTCGCAGGCGGCGCACCTCCTGGCGCTCGAGCGGACCGGCACCCTGTCGATCTGCCGGTCGGTTGCCGAGATCCGCGCCAGCATGGCGGCGGGACGGATCGCCGCGATCATGCACATGGAGGGTGCCGAGGCCATCGACGAGGGACTGGACGCCCTGCATGTCTGGCACGCGCTCGGACTGCGGTCCCTGGGGCCGGTCTGGTCGCGCCCGACGGCCTTCGGCCACGGCGTGCCCTTCCGCTTTCCCGGCTCGCCCGACACCGGGCCGGGCCTGACCGATGCCGGCAAGCGGCTGGTCAGGGAATGCAACCGGCTGAAGATCATGCTGGACCTGTCGCACCTGAACGAGGCCGGTTTCAACGACATCGCCGCCCTGTCTGACGCGCCGCTGGTCGCCACCCACTCGAACGCCCATGCCGTCACCCCCTCGACCCGGAACCTGACCGACCGCCAGCTGGCGGTGATCCGCGAGTCGGGGGGAATGGTGGGGCTGAACTATGCCACCGTCTTCCTGCGCGAGGACGGGCGGCGCGAATCCTTCCCTGGCTGGGAGCCGGTCCTGCGCCATCTCGACCACCTGCTGAGTCACCTGGGCGAGGATCACGTCGGCCTCGGTTCGGACTTCGACGGGGCCGAGATGCCCGCGGACCTCGGCGACGTGGCCGGGCAACCGCGGCTTCTGGCCGCGCTTGAGGCGCATGGCTTCGGAGCGGCGCTGATCCGCAAGATCGCCCATGAGAACTGGCTGGCGCTCCTGACCCGGACATGGG
Organism: Pseudomonadota bacterium; assembly: GCA_018240425.1. GTDB lineage: Bacteria > Pseudomonadota > Alphaproteobacteria > Rhodobacterales > Rhodobacteraceae > TMP-24. Next base: position 11,484 of record JAFEFU010000072.1, read on the forward strand.
GCGGCTGACATGGCGCTGCCGCGGCTGGAGAACGCCCTCGCCCGCCGCGTCTTCCTGTCCGCGCAGGCCCTGGCCGAACCGCCGGTCGGCCCGGCCCGCGGCGCCGACCTTCTGGCGCTGATCCGTCGGCTGGGCTTCGTGCAGGTGGACAGCATCAACACCGTCGAGCGCGCCCACCACATGATCCTGTGGACCCGCCGGCAGTCCTACCGCCCCGAGGCGCTGAAGCCGCTTCTGGAGCGCGACCGCCTGCTGTTCGAGCACTGGACCCATGACGCGGCGATCATTCCGACCGAGTTCCTGCCCTTCTGGCAGTTGCGCTTCGCCCGCGACCATGCCCGCCTTCCCGACCGCTGGGAGGCATGGCAGGGCCGCGCCTTCCGCGACAAGATCGAGGATGTCCTCGTCCATGTCCGCGAACGGGGGCCGGTCGGGTCGGGCGATGTCGGCACCGACGAACGGCGCGGCACGGGCGGCTGGTGGGAGTGGCACCCGTCGAAGGCGGCGCTGGAATATCTCTGGCGCGCCGGGCGGCTCGCGGTGTCGCGGCGGGACGGGTTCGCCAAGATCTATGACCTGGCGGAACGGGTCTATCCCGCTTGTGCCGAGGCAGGCCCCGAGGAAACGCTGGACTGGGCCTGCCGCTCGGCGCTTGAGCGGCTGGGCTTTGCCACCAGCGGCGAGATCGCCGCCTTCTGGGGCAAGATCGGCGCCGACGAGGCGAAGGCATGGTGCGCCGCCGCGCTGGCGCGGGGCGAGATCGCCGAAATCCTCGTGGCCGGCGCGGACGGCAGCGACCGGCGGGTCTTCTGCTTTCCGGGGCTGCCCGAGACGGCCCCGGCCGCGCCCGATCCGCCGGACCGAATCCGCATCCTGTCGCCCTTCGACCCGGCGCTGCGCGACCGCGCCAGGACCGAGCGCCTGTTCGGCTTTCACTACCGGATCGAGGTCTTCGTGCCCGAGGCCCGGCGCCGCTATGGCTATTATGTGTTTCCGGTTCTCGAAGGCGCACGGCTGATCGGCCGCATCGACCTGAAATGCCGGCGCGAGGAGGGAAAGCTGGCGATTTCGGCCTTCTGGCCCGAGCCGGGCGTGCGGATGGGCAGGCTCAGGCTTGAGCGGCTGACAGCCGAACTGGGGCGGCTCGGGCGCTTTGCCGGCTGCCCGGACACGGACTTTGCGACGGGCTGGATGCGCGATCCCAAAGTCTTGTAACAGTTTTGTAACAGTTCGGTTGCAAGCCGCGCGATTCCTCGTTTAGGTAAGGCAGCTTTCCCAAGGCCATCGCGAAATTGTCACGCGCGGCCGGTAAGGCGATCCGCAGCCCAACAACGGGCCCGGACATAACAACGGGAGACGAAAACCGATGATGACGAAGAGGATCCTTTTCTCGGCCGGCGCCGTGCTGCTGGCCTCGACCGCCCTGGTGCGCGCCGACGCCATGGCCGATCTTGAGGCCGCGGCCAAGGCCGAAGGCGCGCTGACGACCATCGCCCTGCCCCACGACTGGTGCGGCTATGGCGCGGTGTTCGACGGCTTCAAGGCCAAGTATCCCGGGATTACCGTCAACGAACTGAACCCCGACGCCGGTTCGGCCGACGAGATCGAGGCGATCAAGGCCAACAAGGACAACAAGGGCCCGCAGGCCCCCGACGTGATCGACGTGGGCCTGGCCTTCGGCCCCTCGTCCAAGGCCGACAAGCTGACGCAACCCTACAAGGTCTCGACCTGGGACGAGATCCCCGACAACATCAAGGATCCCGACGGCTACTGGTATGGCGACTATTACGGGGTGATGTCCTTCCTGGTGAACAAGGATCTGGTCGCCAATCCGCCCGCCGACTGGGCCGACCTGCTGAAGCCCGAGTACAAGGGCCAGGTCGCCCTTGCCGGCGATCCGCGCGCCTCGAATCAGGCGATCCTCGCGGTCCACGCCGCGGGCCTCAGCACCGGCGCCAAGGCCGGCGCCGACGCGGGCAAGGCGGGTCTGGAGTTTTTTGCCAAGCTGAACAAGGAAGGCAACTTCGTGCCGGTCATCGGCAAGTCGGGCACCCTGGCCCAGGGCGCGACCCCGATCGTCGCCATGTGGGACTACAATGCACTCGCCGCCAAGGACGCGCTCGCCGGCAACCCGCCTGTCGACGTGGTGGTGCCCAAGACCGGGGTTCAGGCGGGCGTCTATGTCCAGGCCATCTCGGCCTATGCTCCGCACCCGAACGCGGCCAAGCTGTGGATGGAGTATCTCTATTCGGACGAGGGCCAGCTTCTGTGGCTGAAGGGCTACTGCCACCCGGCACGCTTCAACGCGATGTCCAAGGCCGGCAAGATCCCGCAGGATCTGCTGGACAAGCTGCCGCCTGCGGCCTCCTATGAGAAAGCCATTTTCCCGACCCTCGAAGAGACCGATGCCAACAAGAAGGTCGTGACCGAGGGCTGGGACAGCGTCGTCGGCGCCAACGTCAAGTAAGCGGCGCGCGTACAATACCGCCCGCTCCGGCCGGTCCGGGGCGGGTCAATCATAAGAACGCCATTCCAACGGGACACTCCATGAACAACGACACGCCGCCGGCAAGGCGCCTGCGACTGCCCTTGCGGTGGCTGGGCATCGCGCCGTTCCTGCTGTTCGTCACCCTGTTCCTGATCCTGCCGACGATGAACATCGTCATCGGCGCCTTCAGGACGGCCGACGGCGCCTTCACCCTGCAGAACATCATGGACCTAGGCACCGGCTCGATCCCGGCGGCCTACTGGATCTCGATCCGCATCAGCGTCGCCTCGGCGCTCTTGGGCTGCCTGGTCGGCTTCGCGATGGCCGCGGCGATGGTCCTGGGCGGCCTGCCGAAATGGGTGCGCAGCCCGCTGCTGACCTTTTCGGGCGTCGCCTCGAACTTCGCCGGCGTGCCCCTGGCCTTCGCCTTCCTTGCCACCCTCGGCCCCCTGGGCATGGTCACCGTGTTCCTGCGCACCCAACTGGGGATCGACCTGCGCACGCTCGGCTTCAACCTGCTCAGCTTCTGGGGCCTGACGCTGACTTACCTGTTCTTCCAGATCCCGCTGATGATCCTCATCATCACCCCCGCCCTCGACGGGCTGAAGAAGGAATGGAAAGAGGCCGCCTCGATCCTGGGCGCGAGCGGGCCGCAATACTGGCGGATGGTGGCGCTGCCGATCCTGTTCCCCGCCCTTCTCGGCACCTTCGCGCTCCTCTTCGCAAATGCCTTCGGGGCGGTTGCAACCGCCATCGCGCTGACCGGATCGTCGCTGTCGATCGTGCCGATCCTGCTGTTCGCGCAGATAAGGGGCGACGTTCTGGGCAACCCGAACCTGGGCTATGCGCTTGCCTTCGGCATGATCGTCGTCACCGGCATCGCCAACGGCGTCTATATCTGGCTGCGGGCCCGGTCAGAAAGGTGGCTGAAATGAACCGGTTCTGGTCCTGGGCGGCGCTCGCGTTCGGGCTGCTCTATTTCATCCTGCCGCTCTGGGGCATGGTGATGTTTTCGCTGAAGATGCGCCGGGGGGTCCTTTCGCTGGACGCCTACGCCAAGGTCCTGGGCGACGAGCAGTTCCAGGCAACATTCAGCTATTCGACGATCATGGCGCTGTTTACCATCGCCTTCGGGGTGCTTCTGGTGGTGCCGACCGCCTATTGGGTGCGTCTGAAGCTGCCGGGCCTGCGTCCCTTCATCGAGTTCGTGACGCTGCTGCCCCTGGTGATCCCCGCCATCGTGATCGTGTTCGGCTATATCCGGCTTTACAACACCTCGAGCTGGCTTCCCCTGACCGGCAGCACGATGGGCACCAACATCCTGCTGATGTTCGGCTACGCCACCCTGTCCCTGCCCTACATGTACCGCGCCGTGGACACCGGCCTTCGCACCATCGACGTCGCCACCCTGACCGAGGCCGCGCAGTCCCTGGGCGCGGGCTGGATCACGATCATGACGCGGGTCATCCTTCCGAACGTGCTGGTCGCGGTCCTGTCCGGCGCCTTCCTGACCTTCGCCATCGTCATCGGCGAGTTCACGATGGCCGCGCTGCTGAACCGCCCGGCATTCGGCCCCTATCTTCAGGTTCTGGGCGCCAACCGCGCCTATGAGCCGGCGGCGCTGGCCGTCGTCTCGTTTGCAATCACCTGGGTCTGCATGGGTCTCATCCAGCTGTTCACCCACTTCTCCAAACACACGAAAGCAGCCCGCTGATGGCCTTCCTCGACATCGAACACCTGGAAAAATCCTTTGGCCAGACCAAGGTCGTGAAGGATTTCAACCTGAACATCGACAAGGGCGAGTTCGTCTCGCTCCTCGGCCCGTCGGGCTGCGGCAAGACCACGGTGCTGCGCATGGTCGCCGGGTTCGAGACGCCAAGCTCGGGCGACATCCGTATCGACGGACGCGACGTGGTGGACCTGCGCCCCAACCAGCGCAACATCGGCATGATGTTTCAGGCCTATGCGCTGTTTCCCAACCTGACGGTGGCGCAGAACGTGGGCTTCGGCCTGCGCGTCGCGGGCGTCGCGAAGTCCGAGGCGGCCGAACGGATTTCCGAGATGCTGGACCTGATCGGGCTGCCGGACCTCGGCGCCCGCTATCCGTTCCAGCTGTCGGGCGGCCAGCAGCAGCGCGTGGCGCTGGCCCGCGCCTTGGCGGTCAGGCCGCGCGTCCTGCTGCTGGACGAGCCGCTGTCGGCGCTGGACGCGAAGATCCGCGTGTCCCTGCGCGAGGAGATGCGCGCCATCCAGCGCCGGCTGGGCATCACCACGATCTTCGTCACCCACGACCAGGAAGAGGCCCTGTCGATGTCGGACCGGGTGGTGGTCATGCACCAGGGCATCGCCGAACAGTGCGGCACCCCGTTCGAGGTCTACAATCGCCCCGCGACGCGCTTCGTCGCGAACTTCGTCGGCACGCTGAACACGTTCGAGGCCGACGTGACTGACGGCGCGTCCGGGCGGGTCAGGGTGGCGGGCCATGACCTGACGCTTGGCCGTGCCCTGCCGGCGGGCAGGGTCACGCTGGCCGCGCGGCCCGAGATGATCAGCCTCGGCGCCCATCCGGGCCGCGAGACCAGCCTGACGGGGCGGATCATCGACGTCCATTTCCTGGGATCGGTCATCCGCCTGCGCGCCGAGGTCGGCGGCGCGACGCTGGCCTTCGACACCTTCAACGACACCGACGTGCCGCCTCCGAAAGTCGGCGAGGATGTCACCCTGTCGGTGGCGGCGCGGGATCTGCTGGTGATCGGCCAATAGGGCCTGCCCGCGCGGCCGGCGCGGTCACTTGCCGCGGCGGAACAGGCGGGATCGGGCGTAAAGCTCCTCCAGCCGGCGCATCCGGGTGCGGGTCTCGTCCCAGGTCAGGTTCTCGACCGCGGCCAGAAGCGTCTCGAGCAGCAAGAGGATCGCGATCGTCGAATCCCATGCCGACGGGGCCTCGACATGGGCGGCCAGCCGGTGACGGGCGATGGCCGCGGCCGGCGACAGCCACTGGTCGGTGACAAGCACCACCTCGGCCCCCTGGCTGGCGGCGATCTCGGCCAGTTGCAGGACGCCATTCTCGTAGCGTCGGATGTCGAGGACCAGCAGCACATCACCCGCCCGCATGTCGATCAGCGCCGGCGGCCAGGCGCTACTGCGCTCGGACACCATGACCACATTCTGGCGGATCACCGTCATGTGGGTGACGAAGTAGTCGGCGAGCGCATGGGTGATCCGCCCGCCTGTCGCATAGACCCGGCGCGAAGGGTCGGCCAGAAGCGCGGCGATGGCGTCGAACTCGGCATGGTCGATCTGCGCCAGCGTCGCCTGAAGGTTGCCAATGACCGCGTCGGCGAACCGGTTCAGCATGTGGGTCTGGGGGGCGCCCTCGGCCCAGCGGTCATGCTTGGCCAGGGGCGAGATCAGCCGTTCCTCGACTTCCGAGCGCACGATGCTCTGGAAGTCGGGATAGCCCTTGTAGCCCAACTTCTGCGTCAGCCGCACCACGGTCGGGGTCGAGACCTCGGCCCCCTTGGCCAGCGCGGTGATGGAGCCGAGCGCGGCCACCGGATAGTTGCGCATGATGTGGCTTGCCAGCTGGCGCTCGGCCCGGGTCAGGCCGTCGAAGGCGGCCTTGATCTGCTGTTCGATCGTCAGCCTTGTTTTCGGCATGTCAGTCACTCCGGCGCGTTGGAAAAGATCATAACAGAATTCGATCGTCAGAAAACATATTGACAGCGCCCGGCTGGCATATGACCGTTGACCGGCTGGCAGGGGGATTCCGCGACCGATGACACAGGCAGAAGGCAAGGGCGAGTCCGTCGCCGCCGTCGAGAACCGCGACGGCGCGGGGGAATTCCTCTTGGTCTGCGAACATGCCTCGAACCGCTTTCCGGCCGCCTTTGGCGCGCTTGGCCTGTCCGCAGCCGAACGCCGGGCCCACATCGCCTGGGATCCCGGCGCGCTCGGCCTTGCCCGCGGGCTTGCCAGACGGCTTGATGCCTGCCTTGTCCATGCCACGGTGTCGCGGCTGATCTACGACCTCAACCGCCCGCCGCACGCGCCCGGAGCCACCCCGGCGAAAAGCGAGATCTACGACATCCCCGGCAATGCGAACCTCGGCGAAGACGAGCGTCTGCGCCGCGTCACGGCGGTCTATCTGCCGTTCCACGACAGGCTGCACGCCGAAATCGCCCGCCGGCTGGCGCTTGGGCGCCCGCCGGTGCTCGTGACCATCCACTCCTTCACTCCGGTCTATTTCGGCAAGCCGCGCGCCGTCGAGTTCGGGATCATCCACGATGCCGACCCGGCGCTGGCGCTGAACGTCCTGGACGAGGCCCGCGCCGGCACCGGCCTGCGAAGCGAGCTGAACCAGCCCTATTCGGCAGCCGATTCCGTCACCCACACCCTGCGGCTGCATGCGACGCCCTACGGGCTGGACAATGTGATGCTCGAGGTCAGGAACGACCTGATCGCCCATCCCCAGGCCGAGGAGGAGATGGCCCACCGCCTTGCTCCGGTGCTGCGCAGCGCGCTGAGCGAGCTTCAGCGGGGCCGGCATCGAGGCCGCCAGGACTGACACCGGGAGAGACCGGGGACAACGAAACGAAATTCAGGGCCGGCCGCCGGCAAAGAAGCGCGCCCGCCCCACTTGGGAGACTATGAATGGCTGGAAATCTGACACTCGACACGCTGAAAAAGGCGGTCAAGGCAGGCGAGATCGACACGGTCCTGGTGGCCGGCGTCGACATGCAGGGCCGCATGATGGGCAAGCGCTTCCATGCGCAGTTCTTCGTCGACGGCGGATGGGAGGAAACCCATTGCTGCAACTACCTGCTGGCGGTGGACATGGAGATGAACACGGTCCCCGGCTACAAGTCGTCGAGCTGGGAAAAGGGCTATGGCGACTATGTGATGAAGCCCGACCTGTCGACGCTGCGCGTGATCCCGTGGCTTCCGGCGACGGCGCTGGTCCTGTGCGACCTTCTGGACCACCACACCCACGAAGAGGCTCCGCAGTCGCCGCGTGCGATCCTCAAGCGCCAGGTGGCGCGCGCCCGCGCCCTGGGGTTCGAGCCGATGATGGCAACCGAACTGGAGTTCTACCTGTTCGAGAACAGCTATGAAGCCCTGCGCGACAGCCACTTCACCGGACTGAAGCCGATCAGCGCCTACAACGAGGATTACCACATCTTCCAGACCTCCAAGGAAGAGGACGTGATGCGCGCCGTCCGCAACGGGCTTTACGGCGCGGGCATCCCGGTCGAAAACTCCAAGGGCGAGGCCGACAGCGGCCAGGAAGAGATCAACTATCGCTATTCCGACGCGCTGGACACCGCCGACAATCACACGATCGTCAAGACAGGGGTGAAGGAAATTGCCTGGTCCAGGGGCCGGTCGGTGACCTTCATGGCCAAGTACGACACGAAGAAAGCCGGATCGTCGAGCCATATCCACCAGTCGCTGTGGACCAAGGACGGCAAGCCCGCCTTCGCCGACAAGGCCGACGCGCATGGCATGTCCGACCTGATGAAGCACTTCCTGGCCGGCCAGCTGGCCCATGCCCGCGAGATCACCGCCTTCCTCGCCCCCAATGTGAACAGCTACAAGCGGTTCTGTGTCGGTCTCTTTGCGCCCACCAAGGCGGTCTGGTCCGCGGACAATCGCACCGCCGGCTTCCGAATCTGCGGCGAACATACGAAGGGTATCAGGGTGGAATGCCGCATTCCCGGATCGGACGTGAACCCCTATCTTGCCTGTGCGGCGTTGCTGGCCGCCGGCCTCGCCGGTATCGAGCAGAAGCTGGACCTGGAGCCGGAACTGAAGGGTGACATGTACACGGCCAAGGGCATCCGCGAGATCCCGAAGAACCTGCGCGATGCGGCGACGCTCCTGCACGGATCGAAGATGTTGCGCGATGCCTTCGGGGATGATGTGATCGACCATTATCACCATGCCTGCGAATGGGAGATCGCCGAGACTGACCGGGTCGTGACCGACTTCGAGATCCAGCGGCTTCTCGAGCGCGCCTGATCCGGGCGGGCCGGCGGCCCGCCCCCTTTCCGTGACTGACGGGCAACCGCCCGAAAAGGATGACGAACATGAAACCAATCCAGCTCATCAGCCCCGTCGATGGCTCGGTCTATGCCGAGCGCACGCCCCTGACCCGGGCCGAAGCCGACGCCGTTGTCGGCCGCGCCAGGGCCGCGCAGAAGGCCTGGGCCGGCCGGCCGCTGGCCGACCGCATTTCCCTGGTCAAGGCTGGCGTGGCCCGGCTGAACGAGATGAAGGATCCGGTCGTCGAGGAGATCGCCTGGCAGATGGGCCGTCCGACCCGCTTCGGCGGCGAGTTCGGCGGCGTCAACGCGCGCACCGAGTACATGTCCGAGATCGCCGCAAAGACGCTGGCGCCCCTGATGATCGAGGAGACCAACAGCTTTCGCCGCTATCTCGCGCGCGAACCGCTGGGGGTGGTCTTCATCGTCGCGCCCTGGAACTATCCCTACCTGACCACGATCAACACCCTGGTTCCCGCGCTGATCGCCGGAAACGCCGTGGTGCTGAAGCACGCCAGCCAGACCATGCTGGTCGGCGAGCGGCTGGCCGAGGCCTTCCATGCCGCCGGCATCCCCGAGGACGTGTTCCAGAACGTCGTCCTTGACCATGCCACCACCGAGGCCCTGATCGCCGCGCGGTCGTTCGGCTTCGTGAACTTCACCGGCTCGGTCGGCGGCGGCCAGGCGATCGAGCGTGCGGCAGCGGGCACCTTCACGCCGCTGGGGCTGGAACTGGGCGGCAAGGATCCGGGCTATGTGCGCGCCGATGCCAATGTCGACGCGGCCATCGACACGCTGATGGACGGCGCCATGTACAATGCCGGCCAGTGCTGCTGCGGGATCGAGCGGATCTATGTCCACGAACGGCACTATGACCGCTTTGTCGAAGGCGCGGTGGCCTGGGCATCCGGACTGAAGCTCGGCAATCCGTTCGACGCGGCGACCACGCTTGGCCCGATGGCCAACAAGCGGTTCGCGGCCACGGTCCGCAACCAGATCGCCGAGGCCGTCGCCGCAGGCGCAAAGCCGCTGATCGACCCGAAACTGTTCCCCGCCGACGATGGCGGTGCCTATCTGGCGCCGCAGGTGCTGGTCAACGTCGATCATTCGATGAAGGTGATGATGGAGGAAAGCTTCGGCCCGGTCGTCGGCATCATGAAGGTGAAGGACGACGAGGAAGCGATCCGCCTGATGAACGACAGCCCCTATGGGCTGACCGCCTCGATCTGGACGAACGACTATGATGTCGCCGCCGGGATCGGCGCGCGGATCGAGACCGGCACGATCTTCATGAACCGGGCCGACTACCTCGACCCCGCGCTCTGCTGGACCGGCTGCAAGGACACCGGCCGCGGCGGCAGCCTCTCCTACCTCGGGTTCCATTCGGTGACCCGTCCGAAATCCTATCATCTGAAGCAGGTCTGAGCCATGAGCCACAGCGTCCCCAACCGCAACTGGTCCTACCCGACCGCGATCAAGTTCGGCGTCGGCCGGATTTCCGAACTGGCCGAACATTGCCGGTCGGTCGGCCTGAAAAAGCCGCTCTTCGTCACCGACAAGGCGCTGGCCGCGCTGCCGATCACGGCCGCCGCGCTGGACGGTCTGGAGAAGGCCGGTCTTGGCCGCGCCCTGTTCTCCGAGGTGGACCCCAATCCGAACGAAGGCAACATGGCCGCCGGGATCAAGGCATACAAGGCGGGCGGCCATGACGGGGTGATCTGCTTCGGCGGGGGATCGGCGCTCGACCTCGGCAAGATGATCGCGCTGATGGCCGGCCAGAAACCCGGCCTGTCGGTCTGGGATCTCGAGGACGTGGACGACTGGTACACCCGCGCCGACGCGGCGAAGATCGCCCCGATCATCGCGGTCCCGACCACCGCCGGAACCGGGTCGGAAGTGGGCCGCGCCGGCGTCCTGACCAATTCCGCCACCCACAAGAAGAAGATCATCTTCCATCCGAAGCTGATGCCCGCGGTCACCATCTGCGATCCGGCCCTGACGGTGGGGATGCCGAAGTTCATCACCGCAGGCACCGGCATGGACGCGCTGGCCCATTGTCTCGAGGCCTATTGCTCGCCCTTCTACCACCCGATGAGCCAGGGGATCGCACTGGAAGGCATGCGGCTGGTGTTCGGGAACCTGGTCAAGGCCTACCGGAACCCCGGCGACCTCGACGCGCGCGCCCACATGATGAGCGCCGCGGCAATGGGGGCGGTGGCCTTCCAGAAGGGCCTCGGCGCCATCCATTCGCTCAGCCATCCGGTCGGCGCGGTCTACAACACCCACCACGGCACCACCAACGCCGTGGTCATGCCGATGGTGCTGGAGTTCAACCGGCCCGCCATCGAGGACCGGATCAAGGCCGCCGCGGCCTATCTGGGCATCGACGGCGGGTTCGCCGGGTTCCACGACCAGATCATGGAGCTGCGCACGGCGCTGAGCATCCCCGAGAACCTGAGCGCGATGGGCGTGCAGTATGGCGACCTCGACATGCTGACCGACATGGCGCTGGAAGATCCCTCCTGCGGCGGAAACCCGATTGCCATGACCAAGGCGAACACGCGCAAGCTGTTCGACGCCTGCATGTGAGGGGTGGCCGGGGGCGCTGCCCCGCCGCCGATTGGCCCGCGGGCCAACGGCGGGCCAACCGGCGGCCCCCGGAGTATTTCGCAAGGGAAAAGGGCGGACCGGCGTCTGCCCTTTTCGCACGGGAGGAGCCTGATGGAGACGGTCGAGATCGCGGTCATAGGTGCGGGCGTCATCGGCCTTGCCATCGCCCATCGCCTTGCCGGCGCGGGCCGCGAGGTCCTGCTGATCGACCCTGCGGAACCGGGGGCGGGCGCCTCGTGGGGCAACGCGGGAACGGTGGCCGACTACGCCGTCCAGCCGGTCGGGACGCCGGATGTGCTGAAGGACCTGCCGTCGCTTCTGTTCGACCGCAATTCGCCGCTGTCGATCCGCCACGCGGCGCTGCCGTCACTGGTCCCCTGGCTGGTGCGCTTTGCGCGCCAGTCCCTTCCGGGAGCGGCGCGCCGCAATGCGATGGTCCTGGCCGGTCTGCTGGCCGGCGCCTCGGGCCTCTGGCGCGATCTGGCCGGCGAGATCGGCGCCGCTGCGCTCTTGCAGGACCGGGGGTGTCTCTACTGGTACCAGACGGACGCCGCCCGCCGCGCCGCCGAGGCCGACATCGGCTTTCGCCGCTCGCTCGGGGTCGAGGTCGCGCTTTTGTCGGCGGCCGAGCTGGCGGCGCTGGAGCCCGGCCTTCCGGTCAGCGGCGGCGGGGCGGCCTTCTTCCCCGGCGCGCGCTTCATGACCGATCCCGGCCGCATGGTGGCGCTGCTGGCCGCCGCTGCGCTGCGGGCGGGCGCGGGCCTGCGCAAGGCCAGGGTCGAGCGGCTGGCGCGCGAGGCCGGATCGGTCACCCTGTCCGGCCCGGGGCTTGCGCTCCGCGCCCGCCGCGTCGTGCTGGCCGCGGGCGCGCACAGCCGCGGCCTGGCCCTTCAGGCCGGCGACCGCGTGCCCCTGGACACTGAACGCGGCTATCACCTGGAATGGGACACGCCCGCGCCGCGCCTGAGCCGCCCGATCTGCCCGACGGCGCGCGGCTTCTATCTCTGCCCGATGGCGGGCCGGCTGCGGGTGGCGGGGACGGTTGAACTGGGCGGCCTGACCGCCCCGCCCTCGCCCCACCGTCTGGCGCGGCTGGAGAAGGGCGCCCGCGCCATCTTTCCCGACCTGCCGGCGCCGGCCCGGTCATGGATGGGGTTCCGTCCGTCGATGCCCGACAGCCTGCCGGTCATCGGCCTGTCGCAGGCCGGCCCCGAGGTCCTTCATGCCTTCGGCCACGGCCATATCGGCCTGACCCTCGCGCCGGTCACGGCAGAGCTGGTCGCCGGGCTGATCGCCGGGGGCGGCGTGGACCCGCGCCTTGCGGCGTTGAGGCCCGGACGGTTCTAGCCCGCATCGAACGGCGAAAGGTTGCGCAACTGTCGCGCAAGCCTGAACAAAGCCCGCCAGGCGCCCGTGGCCGCGGTTCAGGACGTTGACAGCCGGCCTGCCTTCGCCGCATGTCGGGGCCACAGGTTGTACGAGGTTCCTTCATGAAGATCGCAATGATCGGCACGGGCTATGTCGGGCTGGTGTCGGGCGTCTGTTTTTCCGATTTCGGCCATGAGGTCGTCTGCGTGGACAAGGATCCGCGCAAGGTCGAAATGCTGAAGGCAGGCCAGGTGCCGATCTACGAGCCCGGCCTCGACGCGCTGATGGCCAAGAACGTCGCCGCCGGCCGGTTGTCGTTCACCGGCGACCTGGCCCGTGCCGTCGCCGGCGCGGACGCGGTGTTCATTGCCGTCGGCACGCCCACCCGGCGCGGCGACGGCCACGCCGACCTGAGCTATGTGATGGCCGCCGCCGAGGAGATCGGACGGGCGCTGAAGGGCTACGCAGTCGTCGTCACCAAGTCCACAGTTCCGGTCGGCACCAACCGCGCCGTGGCCGAAGCCATCCGCAAGGCCGCGCCACAGGCCGAGTTCGATGTGGCGTCGAACCCCGAATTCCTGCGCGAGGGCGCGGCCATCGACGATTTCATGCGCCCCGATCGGGTGGTGGTGGGCGTCACATCGGACCGCGCCAAGGCGGTCATGGGCGAAGTCTATCGCCCGCTGTTCCTGCGCGACTTCCCGATCCTCTACACCGATCTCGAGACCGCCGAGATGATCAAGTATGCCGCCAACGCCTTCCTGGCCACCAAGATCACCTTCATCAACGAGATCGCGACGCTCTGCGAAAAGGTCGGCGCCGACGTAAAGCAGGTGTCGAAGGGCATCGGCCTCGACGGGCGGATCGGCAACAAGTTCCTGCATGCCGGGCCGGGCTACGGCGGGTCATGCTTTCCCAAGGACACGCAGGCACTGGCGCGGACGGCGCAGGAGCACGCGGCGCCCATGCAGATCGTCGAGACGGTCATCAAGGTCAACGAGGAGATCAAGCGCCGGATGGTCGCCAAGATCCTCGACCTCTGCGGGGGCAGCGTGAACGGCAAGACCGTCGCGGTCCTCGGCGTGACCTTCAAGCCCAACACCGACGACATGCGCGATGCGCCGTCGCTGACCATCGTGCCGGCGCTGGTGGGCGGCGGCGCCAGCGTCCGCGTCGTCGATCCGCAGGGACGGCGCGAGGGCGAGCACATGCTGCCCGGCGTCGCCTGGGCGGGCGACGCCTACGAGGCGGCGAACGGGGCGGACGTGGTGGTGATCCTGACCGAGTGGAACGAGTTCCGGGCGCTGGACCTGCGGCGCCTGGCCCGGACCATGACCCACGCGAGGATGGCGGACCTGCGCAACGTCTATTCCGCCGCCGACGCAGAAAAGGCGGGATTCACCGCCTATGCCGGGGTGGGGCGTTAAGCCCGACGCCGCCCGGTCAGGCCGAGAACTTCCGCCGCGCCAGTCCCAGGCTGGCGGGTTCGGCCATCGTCGGCGGCGTGTGGCCGTCGGGCACGCCGCGGCCCAGGGCCACCGTCACCGGCAGGACGCCGCTCCACAGATCGAGTGCCAGATCCTCGGGTTCATCGACCGGCGGGCCGCTGCGCACCTTGACCGTCATCGCCTCGATCTCGAGCGCGAGCACTCCGGTGGCCTTCTCCTCCTGCGGTCGCGCGGCACGGACCTCGCCGTTGCGGCCCGGAAGCAGATGGTCGGTGACCAGCCACAGGGCATGGTCGCGCTCGGCCCTGTCCTCGACCCAGCGGGCGGTGCCGTGGACGACGCACGAGCGGTAGTTGACCGATGAATTGAACCCCGACCGCGCCACGACCAGCCCGTCGACATGGGTCACGGTCAGGCACATCGGAAGGCCGTCGTTGCGCGCCACGATCCGGGTCTTCGAGGCGCCGTGGATATAGAGCCGGTTGCCGTCGCGGGCATAGGCCATCGGGATGACCATCGGCCGGCCCTCGGCGACAAAGCCGACATGGGCGACCAGGCCCTGGTCGAGGATCGCATGGGCGACGGCATCCTCGTCGACCTTGCGCTTGGCATAGCGGATTTTCGCATAGGACGGCTGGTCGCTCATCTTGGTTCCCCTTCATGTTGCGCCCCTGACTAGCGTGACCTATGGTTCCCTGAAAGATCCAGATTCATTGCATTTCATGGAACCAGCATCGCTCCTCCACCTGACGCGCCCCGACCGCGCCCGCCCCGAGCCGCTGTCCGTGCAGCTTTACCGCGACCTCCTTGCCGCGATCGCCGCCGGCCGGGCGCAGGGCAGCCTTCCCTCGTCGCGGGCGGCGGCAGAGGCGCTTGGCCTGTCGCGCAACACCGTCAATGCCGCCTATGACCTCCTGCGGGCCGAAGGGGCGGTGGCGACGTCGCCGGGCGCCCCGCCAAGGATCATCGCGCCCCCGGTTGGCGACCGGCGGCTGGCGCCGAACAGCCGCGGCCTGCCGCAGCTTCACCCGCGCGGACGCGCCTGGGGCGCGGTCGAGCGTTCCGGCCCCGGCCTGATGGCGCCCGGGCACCCTGACCCGGCGCTCTTTCCGCGCGACACCTGGGCGATGGCCCTGCGCCGGGCAACGCGGCAGTCCAGTGCCGACAGCCTCGGCTATGCGGAATATTCCGGCCTGCCCCGCCTGCGCGAGGTGCTGGCCCGCCGCCTCGCCGCCGACCGGGGGATGGACCTGCACCCCGACCAGATCCTCGTGACCCCGGGCAGCCAGTCGTCGCTGGCACTGCTGGCGCTGACGCTGGCGGGGCCCGGCGATCCGGTGCTGGTCGAGGATCCGGGGTATGGCGGGGCGAAGGCCGCCTTTGCCGGGGCCGGGCTGGTGCCGATGCCGATCCCGGTCGACGACGAGGGCGCCGACTGCCGGCAGGCGCCGCCGGCGCGGCTGGTCTACCTGACCCCTGCCAACCAGTATCCGCTGGGCTGCCGCCTGTCGCTCGGCCGGCGCGAGATGATCCTTGCCTATGCCCGCCAGCACGAGGCCGTCCTGATCGAGGATGACTATGACAGCGAATTCCTCTGGCAGGGGCGTGCCATCGCGGCGCTTCAGGGCGCGGCGCCCGAACGGGTGGCCTGCATCGGCACGGTGGCCAAGGCGCTGATGCCGGCGCTGCGGCTGGGCTGGATCGCCGCACCGGCGCACCTGGCCCCCGGGCTGCGGGCGGCGCAACGCAATCTCGGCCTTGCCGCCAACCTTCACGTCCAGGCCGCGCTGGCCGAGATGATCGAGCAGGGCCACTACCGCGCCCATCTGCACCGGATCGCGCGCATATATGGCGACCGTGGGCGGGCCTTCGCGGCGGCCCTGCGCGCGCTGCCCGGCGTCCGGGTCGGCGATCCGGCAGGCGGGGTGCAGCTGGCGATGCGCCTGCCGGAGGGGACGGAGGGCCTGGCGCACGCCGCGCTGCGGGCGGCCGGGTTCGGCTGCGCGCCCCTGTCAGGCTTCTGCCTTGGCGCGCCGCGATCGGGACTGGTCAGCGGCTTTGCCGAGGCCACGCCAGAGCGGATCGCCCGCTTCTGCGCGGTGCTCGGCCAGGTGCTCAGCGCGCAAACAGCCCCTTGAACCGCTCCCTCAGCACGTTCTTCTGCACCTTGCCCATCGTGTTGCGCGGCAATTCCGGCAGGAAGGCGATGTGCTTGGGCTGCTTGAACCGGGCCAGCCCTTCCGCAAGCGCCGCGCGCAGGGCGGCCTCGTCCGGCCCGGTGCCGGCGACGGGGACGACCACGGCCACCACCGCCTCGCCGAAGTCGGGATGGGGAACGCCGATCACCGCGCTTTCGACGACGCCGGGCAGCGCGTCCAGCGCCTCCTCGACCTCCTTGGGATAGACGTTGAAGCCGCCCGAGATCACCAGATCCTTGGCGCGCCCGACGATCGTCACATAACCGTCCGGCCCCATCACCGCGAGGTCGCCGGTGATGAAGAACCCGTCGGGGCGCAGCTCCTCGCGGGTCTTGTCCGGCATCTGCCAGTAGCCCTGGAACACGTTCGGCCCGCGCACCTCGATCACCCCCACCTCGCCGCGCGGCAGCTCCTGGCCGCCGGGGCCGCAGACCCTGACCTCGACCCCCGGCAGGGGCAGCCCGACAGTGCCGGCCCGGCGCTCGCCCTCATAGGGATTCGAGGTGTTCATGTTGGTCTCGGTCATGCCGTAGCGCTCAAGGATCATGTGCCCGGTGCGCGCTTGCCATTCGCGATGCGTCTCGGCCAGAAGCGGCGCCGAACCGGATACGAACAGCCGCATGTGGCCGACAAGGCCGCGATCCAGCCTCGGGTCGGACAAGAGCCGGGTGTAGAAGGTCGGCACCCCCATCATCGCTGTCGCGCCAGGCAGGTGGCGCAGGACCGTGGCAAGGTCGAATTTCGGCAGGAAGATCATCGCGCAGCCGGACAGGAGCGCGATGTTGGTGGCGACGAACAGCCCGTGGGTGTGGAAGATCGGCAGCGCATGAAGCAGCACGTCGGCGTCGGTAAAGCGCCAGGCGCCGGTCAGCGCGACGGCGTTCGACAGAAGGTTGTCGTGGCTGAGCATCGCCCCCTTCGAGCGTCCCGTCGTCCCCGATGTGTAAAGAAGCGCGGCCAGATCGGAGGGCCCGCGGGGATGGGTCGGGAACTCCGCCGGCTGGCCTTCGGCGAGGTCGGCAAAGCTGCCCGCACCCTCGCTGTCCATCGTCAGGAGCCGCACCTGTGCGCCGGCGACCGGTGCAAGCCCCGGGGCGAAGGCCGGATCGCAGACGAGAATCTTCGCCCCCGCGTCCGACAGGAAATAGCCGACCTCGGCGGGGGTATAGGCGGTGTTCAGCGGCAGGAAGACCACGCCGGCCCGGATCGCCCCGGCAATGACGGCCAGCATGTGCGGGCTTTTTTCAAGTTGCAGCGCCACCCGGTCGCCGGGGGCCAGCCCGGCCGCGCGCAGGGCATGGGCATAGCGGGCGGCGAGGTCGTGAAACCCGCCGAAGCTGATGCGGCTGCCGTCCGCCAGGATCAGGAAGGTCCGGCCGCTGCCGCGATGGGGCGCAAGAAGCGCGTCATGGAGGTGGTTGGTCATCTGGTCCCCCCGTGGGTGCCCCTCCCTGTTAGCCGGGCGCGGGCGGAAAGGCAAAGCCGGGCGTCCGCGGGCCCCTACCGCCGCCGCCCGGCCAGCGAGAGAAGGAACAGCACGAAGGCCGCGGCCACCACCGACGGCCCGGCCGGCGTGTCGGCAACAAGCGAGGCCCACAGGCCGCCAAGCGTCGCCAGCGCCCCGGCCAGCGTCGCCAGCAGCGCCATCCGCTCGGGCGTCGCGGCATGGCCGCGGGCGGCGGCGGGCGGGATGATCAGCATGGCCGCGATCAGCAGAGCTCCCACGATCTTGATCGACAGGGCCACGGTCAGCGCCAGCGCCAGCGTCAGCGCCAGCCGCTCGCGCCCCGGATCGACGCCGGAGGCCTGGGCCAGCTCCTCGTTCACCGTCGCGGTGATCAGCCCGTCCCACCTCCAGGCAAGCAGCGCCAGCACCGCCGCGCCGCCGGCCCAGATCAGCAGGACATCGCTCCAGCCCACGGCGAGGATGTCGCCGAACAGGTAGGACGACAGGTCGGCCCGGACCGCCGGCAGGAACGACACCGCCACCAGCCCGAGCGCCAGCGCCGAATGGGCGACGACCCCGAGGATCGTGTCGGTCTGGTGCCCGCGCCCGCCCAGTGCGGACACGAACAGCGCCACGGTGACCGCGACCGCAAGTATCCCGGCATAGAGCGGCAGGTGAAAGGCGAACGAGAGCGCAACGCCCAGGATCGCGGCGTGCGAGGTGGCATCGCCGAAATAGGCCATCCGCCGCCAGACCACGAACGAGCCGAGCGGGCCGGCGGCAAGGCTGAGACCAACCCCAGCGAGGCCCGCGCGCAGAAGGAACGGGTCAAGCATGGTGATGGTCCCCTTCCGCACCGCGCACGGGATGTCCCCCGCCGTGGTGATGGTCGTGGTCGTGATCGTGGTCATGGTGGTGGCGGTAGAGCGCCAGCACGCCACCCTCGCCGGCGCCGAACAAAGCCCGGTAGGCGGGCGCAGCCGAGACATGTTCGGGTGCACCCTCGCAGCAGACATGGCCGTTCAGGCAGATCACCCGGTCCGAGGCGCTCATCACCACCAGAAGATCATGGCTGACCATCAGCACCGCCACCCCCGTCTGGCCGCGCAGGTCCGACAGCAGCCGGTAGAAAGCCGCGATCCCCGGCTGGTCCAGACCCTGTGTCGGCTCGTCAAGGATGAGGAGATCGGGCGAGGACAGGAGCGCGCGGGCCAGAAGCGCACGCTGGAACTGTCCGCCCGACAGGCCGGCGAGCTGCTGCCCCTCGATCCCCGGCACCCCCACCCGCGCCAGCGCCTCGCTCGCGGCGCTGTCGGTGACGCGATGGGGCAGCGACAGGAAGCGCCGCACGGTCATCGGCAGACCGGCCTCGATCTTCAGACGCTGGGGGACATAGCCGATCCGAAGGCCGGGGGCGCGCAGGACCTGCCCGGTGGCCGCCGGCTCGAGCCCGATCAGGGCGCGCACCAGCGTCGATTTGCCCGCCCCGTTCGGGCCGACGATGGTGACGATCTCGCCCTTGGCGATGGACAGCCCGATGCCGTGCAGGATCGTGTTGTCGCCGTGGCGGACGCCCAGATCCCGCGCTTCCAGAAGGTTCACCTTGCACCCTCCCGGCACGCGGGGCAAAGGCCCAGGACCTCGACCGTGGTGCGCTCGACGGCAAAGCCCGCGGTCTCGGCCTCGGCGTCGATGGCGGCGCGGACCCGGCTGCCCGGAGCCTCGGCCACTGTCCGGCAGAGGCGGCAGATGAGGACCGCCGGCGTGTGCGAATGGCCGGGATGGGTGCAGGCCATGAACGCATTGAGCCGCGCAACACGGTGCGCCAGCCCCTGATCGACCAGGAAGTCGAGCGCGCGGTAGGCCACCGGGGGCTGATTGCCGAACCCGTCGCGCGCCAGCCTCTCGAGCACGTC
Source organism: Pseudomonadota bacterium (assembly GCA_018240425.1). Classification (GTDB taxonomy): domain Bacteria; phylum Pseudomonadota; class Alphaproteobacteria; order Rhodobacterales; family Rhodobacteraceae; genus TMP-24. The sequence goes on from JAFEFU010000072.1 coordinate 31,003, forward strand.
ATAGGCGCCGAGGGCGCGGTGTTCCTCAAGAAGAATCTCCAGCACCCGGCGACGAACCGGCGTCAGGCGGACCGAGCGGCTGGCCGCGATCGCCTCGGCCTCGGCGATCAGGCCGCCGCAGCAATGGGCGTGGTCGTGGGCGTGGAAGGCGATGGCCGGGTCGGGGGCGGGGTCGGGCATGGCACCTTGCCTTTGGTCGTCTGAACGTTATGCTATAACATACGCCACTCGCCCACCGCCCGCAACCCGGACCGACCCATGCGCTTCCTGTCCATTCTTGCCGCTGCCGCCCTTCTGCCCGCCCCGCCCGCCCTTGCGCGCCCTCTCGCGGTGGTGACGGATTTCGCCCCGGTGCAGTCCTTGGCCGCGAAGGTCATGGGCGACCTCGGCGCGCCCGCGGTCCTGGTGGCCGCTGGCGCCGATCCGCACGACTATCAGTTGCGCCCGTCGCAGGCGCGGCTGCTGTCCGGCGCCGATCTCGCGATCTGGGTCGGGCCGGAGCTGACCCCGTGGCTGGCGCGGATCCTGGACAATGCCTCGGCCGCTCCGCGCCTGGCCCTTCTGGCCGATCCCGCGACACCGAGGCGCCTGTTCGAGGCCGGCGGCGGAACCGACCCGCATGCCTGGCTCGATCCCGAGATCGCCGCCATCTGGATCGGGCTGATCCGCGACGCGCTGATCGCGGCCGACGCGCCGAATGCCGCCACCTACCGCGCCAACGCCGACGCGGCGCTGGCCGACCTGGCCGCGCTCGAAGCCGAGTTGCGCGCGACCCTTGCCCCGGTGAAGGCGCCGATCGCGGTCGGCCATGATGCGCTTGGCTATTTCGCGGCACGGTTCGGCCTGAAGGTGGCCGCGGCGGTCGAGGCGGGCGATGCCGCCGAGCCGGGCCTGAGGCACCTGCAGGAGGTGCACGCCCTGCTGGCGCGGGGCGAGGCGGTCTGCCTTTTCCCCGAAGCGGGGTACGACCCCAGGCGCGAGGAGCAACTGGTCGAGGGAACCCCCGCCCGGCTTGGCCAGCCCATCGACCCCGAGGGCCTGGCCCTTGCCCCGGGGCCGGACCTTTACGACGACCTCCTGCGCCAGCTGGCGAAGACGATTGCGGCTTGCGCGCGGGGCTGAGAGGGGCGCATTAGATGCCAGGTGGCCAGCAAGACCGGGCCAGCAAGACCGGGATGGCCGGCGCGGAGGACGAGATGAGCCGGATCTTTGACGATCGCCCCTGCCTGCTGGGCGAAGGCCCCCTGTGGCACCCCGGGCGCGGCCAGCTTTACTGGTTCGACATTCTCGGGCGGAAACTGCTGACACGCGATGCGGACGGGCCGCGCGGCTGGTCCCTGGACGAAATGGCCTCGGCCGCGGGCTGGATCGACGAGGACCGCCTGCTGGTGGCCAGCGAAACCGCGCTGTGGGTCATGGACCTGGAAAGCGGCGACCGGGATCATGTGACGGCGCTCGAGGCCGACAATCCCCTGACGCGCTCGAACGACGGGCGCGCCGATCCCTGGGGCGGCTTCTGGATCGGAACGATGGGCAAGGCGGCCGAGCCGCGTCACGGAGCGATCTGGCGCTACTACCGGGGCGAGATGCGCCGCCTTTTCCCCGGTCTGACCATCCCCAACGCCATCAGCTTCAGCCCCGATCGCCGGTTTGCCTGTTTCGCCGATTCCGCCCTCCGCCGGGTGTGGCGGGTGGCGCTCGACGGGGTGCATGGCTGGCCGAAGGGCGAGCCGCAGGTCTTCATCGACCACGGCCCCGCGGGGCGCGAGCCGGATGGCGCCGTCTTCGACGCCGACGGGCTTCTGTGGATCGCCGAATGGGGATCGTCGCGGGTGGCGGCCTATGGCCCGGACGGGGCGTTCTGCCGTGCGGTGACGGTCGGGGGACGGCATTCGTCGTGCCCGGCCTTCGGGGGGGCGGACTTCGCCACCATGTTCGTCACCACCGCCCAGGCCGACATCGCCCCCGACATCCTGGCGCGCGAGCCCGAAAACGGCTGCGTGTTCGCGGCAGACCCGGGCACGCGCGGCCTGCCGGAATACCAGGTCATCCTGTGACCATCCGCAGGTTCGGGACAGCCGGCGACGGCCAGCCGGTCGAGGCGATCGGCCTGGCGGCGGGCGGGATCGCCGCGACGGTGCTGACCCTGGGCGCCATCCTTCAGGATGTGCGGCTCGCGGGCGTCGACTGGCCGCTGACGCTCGGCTTTGCCGATGTTGGGGCCTACGGGGGGCCGGGCCGCTGGTTCGGCAGCATCGTGGGGCCGGTCGCCAACCGGATCGGCAAGGCGCAGGCCGACATCGGGGGTCGGACCTTCCGCTTCCAGACGAACGAGGGTGCCTCGACCTGCCTGCATTCGGGCGACACCGGCACGGATCGCCAGATCTGGCGGCTGGCCGACGCGACCACCAGCGGATGCACCCTGACGCTCGACCTGCCCGACGGCCTGGGCGGCTTCCCCGGCAACCGGCGGCTGGCCGCCGCATTCGGCCTGGACGCGCGCGGATGCCTGTCGCTTGACCTCAGCGCCACGACCGACGCCCCCACCCTGATGAACCTCGCCAACCACTCCTACTGGAACCTCGACGGAGCCCCGACGACCGAGGGCCAGAGCCTGAAGGTGAGGGCGGACACCTACCTGCCCACCGATGCCGCGGGGCTGCCCGAGGCGTCGGCGCCGGTGGCCGGGACGCGCTTTGACCTTCGCCGGGCGCGCGCGCTCGGGCCGGGCGACAGGCTCGACAACAATTACTGCCTCGATCCCTCCCTCGGCGGCGCGACGCGCGGACCGGCCCTGGCCGCCATCCTGACCGGCCGGCGCGGGGTCGAGATGCGGCTTTTCACCGATGCGCCGGGCTTGCAGGTCTATGACGGTGCCGGCATCGGCACCTCGCCCTGGGCCGGCCACGGCGGCGGCGCATACGGACCGCGCGCCGGGGTTGCGCTCGAACCGCAGTTCTGGCCCGACGCGCCGGGCAGGCCGGGTTTCCCGCCGATCCTGCTGTTGCCGGGCATGATCTGGCGGCAGCGGAGCGAATGGCATTTCGCAAGGCCGGGGCTTGACCATGCGGCCCGCCCCGCGCTTCTGTAGGGCAATCCACCAGCGGAGCCGGGATGCAGACTGCCGATCAGGACGTTGCCGAACTTTTCGCCGCCATCGCCGCGGCCTTCGGCCTGTCGCGGCCGGCCGGGCAGTGCTTTTCCGCGATCTGGCGCGCCGCGCAGGCGCCTTGCGCCGACGATCTGGTGGCGCGGCTGGGGCTGGCGCGCTCGAACGTCTCGACGGCGCTGAAGGAGTTGCGCGGCTGGAACCTGATCGGGCTGGCGCGGGTGCCGGGCGACCGCAAGGAATATTTCACCGCCCCCGCCGATCCCTGGGAGGTGCTGCGCCTGATCGCGCTGGCCCGCCAGCGGCTGGTGGTGGCGCCGCTTCTCGACCGGCTGATCGCGGCCGAGGCGACGACCGGCGACGTGCGCCTTGCCGCGCTGCATTCGGCAATGGCGCAGGTGGCGCAGTCGGGCGAGGCGATGTCGGGCCTTGACGGAGCGGCCTTCGCCCGGCGGATCGAGACGCTGGCCGAGGCCCCGGCCCCGGCGGCGAAGAAGAAAAAGAAAAAGCACTGACGGACGACCCCCGCGGGTCAGCCCCACTCCGCGTCAGCCCTGGTCGCCGAGGTTCAGCGCGCGCGGCAGGTGCGCCATGAACTCGGTGCCGTTCTCGTCCGAGCGCACCAGTTCCAGCCGCCCGCCGTGGCCGCGAATCAACTCGGCCGCGATCGCCAGGCCAAGCCCGGTCCCGCCCTTGCGGTTTCCGGCCTGGAAGGCCTGGAACAGATGCTCGCGGGTCTTTTGCGGCAGGCCGGGGCCGGTGTCGCCGATGCGGACCCACCAGCCGCCGCCCTCTTCGCCGGCGCCGATCTCGATGGTGCCGGGCTGGCCGGTCGCCTCGATCGCCTGCCGGGCGTTGCGGACAAGGTTCGAGAGCACCCGGTAAAGCTGCTCGCGGTCGGCGCGGATCGTCAGGCTGGGGGCCACGTCGGTGACGAAATCGGCCAGCCCGTTGCCGCCCAGGCGCTCGGCCTCGGCCACTTCCTCGGCCAGGGACAGGAACATGAAGCGCGCAAGGCTCGGGGGCGGCTCTTCGGCCTTGCCGAAGGCCAGCGTCGATTCACACAGGGTCACCGCCCGGCTGATCGAGGCGACCAGCTTCGGCGCGGCGCGCGCCACCGCCGGATCGGACGAGGCGCCGATCCGGTCGGTCATCAGTTGCGCGGTGGTCAGGATGTTGCGCAGATCGTGGCTGATGCGGGCCACGGCGCCGCCCAGCTGCGCCAGCCGGTCCTTCTGCTTGAGCGCGCTGGTCAGCTGCTTTTGCATCATCTGCAAGGCCACCTCGGCCTCGCGCAGTTCGGTGACCGCCGATTGCGGCTCGATCACCCGGCGCACGTCCTCGGGCGCGTCGGCATAGGACGACATGTGGCTGACCACGCGGCGGATCGGGCTGACCAGCACCCGGCGCACCGCCAGAAACAGCAGCGTCGCGGTCAGCGCCGAGATCACCGCCGACAGGCCGAGGATGCGCAGGCCGTAGTCGATCATCGCCTTGCGCAGGGGCGCGGTGTCCATCGTCGCCTCGATCAGCAGGCCCGCCTGCTTCACCGGATCGCCGATCACCCGCATGATGTGGTTCTGCGTTTCGAAGAGGGCGTGGATGGCATCGTGGATCAGCACCCAGGCGCCGGGCTCGCGCATGTCATAGGTGGCCTCGATCGGCTGGGGGATGGGCGAGGACAGGACCAGTTCGCGCATGTCGTCGCGGCGCAGGACGACGTTGTAGACCTCGGCGTTGGCCAGGAGTTCCTTCTCCACCTTCTCGTCGATCATGTCGCCCGCCGCCAGAAGCGCCAGGGAGGCGATCTGCGCGCGCTCGAGGCGCGAGCGGATGTAATCCTCGCGGAAGCGCGCGACCGAGGGCACGAAGATCAGAATTTCGGCCAGCATGACGAACAGAAGCGTCAGGATCAGGAAGCGGCCGGACAGGCTTTTGAAGAACATCGAGACCTCGGGCCGGGTGGACCGGCGCCGCCCTAGGATAGGGGATCGCGACCGTGCCGCAAGCCCCACGGGTTGATCAGAGGTCAAGCGCCCCCTGCGCGCCGGTGTCCGCTTCCTTGGCCGCGCGCCTGAACACGTCGGCACGGCGCAAGGGCACCTGCACCGCGCGGTCGCGCAGACGCATGGCCGCCTCGATGGTCACGATCTGGATCTTCGGCACCGGACGGTCGTCGTCCTTGCCGACGTAGTGGCCCGCGCCCGCCGCCTCGGCCACCATCGGCTTGGTCGGCTCCTCAAGCGTCAGGAAGATGCCGATCTGGGCGCGCTCGCGGTCCACAACCGCCCTGAGCTGGTCGATGTGGTTCCTTTGCCGGTCCTTGCCGCCCTTGACGCTGACCACGGCCTTTTCGGTGGTGCCGAAGGGCAGGACACCGTCGATGCCGCCGTCCGCGCCCTTCTTCCCCGCCCGCCAGGGCTGGGCGCCGATGAGAGTGACGGCCCACTTCTCGAATTCCTTCTTGGTCTGGTCGTCGTCGGCGAAGAACCGGCGCGCGCCCTCGACATCCTCGGGAACGCCGTGAACCCGGTAGGCGACGCCGGGAAAGGAATCCTTCAGGCGCTTTTCGATCAGGCCGATGGCCAGATGGGTCACGTCGATGCCGATCCACTGGCGACCCAGCTTCTGCGCCGCGTGGACGGTTGTGCCGCAGCCGCAGAACGGGTCGAGCACCACGTCGCCCTCGTTCGACGAGGCATTGAGGATGCGTTCGAGCAGGGCGACGGGTTTCTGGGTGGGATAGCCGAGGCGTTCCTGATCATGGGACGAAAGGGCAGTTATATCGTCCCACAAATTGGGCGCGATCACACCGGGCATCTCATCCAGATATTTCTTGATGCGTATGCGCCCTTCCACAGAGCTTGGGAAGATTAGCCGTCCTTCTGCGTCCATCTTCTCCATCTTCTCGCGCGACAGAGTCCATCCGTTGGGGTGCGGTTTGTAGCCCTTGTATTCGTAGGTCAGATTTGGTCGGGGGTTTGGACTTCGGATGCTGTCACTCGCATACCGCCTGCCGTCCGCCTCTCTGTAGCGGAAATTCGTTTCGATATAGCTGGCGTCATAAGGTCGATATTGCGGCGTGAACGAGCGCTTCTCGGACTTTTGGAAGTAGAAGATTTTGTCAGTAATATCTGAAAACTTCCTGCGGGCGTCGCTGTGGGCGTGAGTTCGTTTCCACACGATTTCATTTACGAAATTCTCCTTCCCAAACACCGCATCCAGCAGGATCTTCAGATAGTGGCTCGCGGTCGGGTCGCAGTGCAGGTAAAGGCTCCCCGTCGGCTTCAAGGCCCGGTGCAGTTCGACCAGCCGGACCGCCATCATCGCAAGGTAGGCCATCATGTCGTTCATGCCGAGGAACGACCGCATCGCCTCCAGCATGGTCGCCGCATCGGTATGGCCCGACCGGCGCACCTCCTGAAAGGCGCTTTCGGCCTCGTCCCCCCAGTGCCATGTGTCGTCGAACGCCTCGATCTGCGCGGCCGACTGGTCGCCGGTGGGCGACTTGAACAGGACATTGTAGCTGGCGTTCGAGTTGAAGGGCGGGTCGAGATAGATCAGGTCCACCGACTCGTCGGCCACATGCTCGCGCAGCACCGTCAGGTTGTCGCCGTAGTAAAGATGGTTGGTCATCGCCGCCCGCTGCCGCCCCCGCCCCCGCCACCGTCACATGCGGTGGTTGCGCGAAGGTTAGCGGCAGGCCGGCCCCCGGCACAAGGCCCGCGAAATTCGCCGGGGGCGCGGTTGACTCGGGGGCGCGGGGCGTCTATGGACCGGGCTTCGAATGACGCCTTCGAATCCCTGCCTGCGGGGTTTGGGCATGATGAGCCGGAGTACAAGCGATGAAACGCACCTATCAACCGTCGAACCTGGTTCGCGCCCGCCGCCACGGCTTCCGCGCGCGCATGGCGACCAAGGGCGGCCGCAAGGTGCTGAACGCCCGCCGCGCCCGCGGCCGCAAGGTTCTGTCGGCATAAGCACAACGTCGGACGGCATGTCGCCGCCGGAAGCACCCGTGCAAGGCCACAAGGGCCGGGCCGCGGGGACGCCTCCGGCGGTTTCCGTTCGTCTCGAGGTTCTCGCCCGCCGCGCCGACTTCCTGCGCGCCGCCCAGGCCCGCCGTCAGGGCACCGCGGGCTTTCTCCTCCAGGCCCGCGCCCGGCGCGAGGGCGAGGATGGGGCCGAGGATGGGGCCGGCCTGATCCGCGTCGGCTTCACCTGCTCGAAGAAGGTCGGCAATTCGGTCATCCGCAACCGCGCCAAGCGCCGCCTGCGCGAGATCGCCCGCGCCGTCCTGCCCCGCGACGGGCGGCCGGGCTGGGACTATGTTCTGGTCGGCCGGCCCGAGGCCACCGTCAGCCGCGACTTCGCCCAGATGCTGGCCGATCTGGCCCGCGCGCTGGCGCAGGTCCACGCCCGGCCATGAGCCCGCTTGCCCACATCTTCGCCCTGCCCGTCCGCGCCTACCGGCTGGCGCTCTCGCCCTGGGTCGGCCATTCCTGCCGCTATCAGCCGACCTGCTCGGCCTATGCGCTCGAGGCGCTCGAGCGGCATGGCGCGGTCAGGGGCGGCTGGCTGACGCTGCGCCGCATCGGCCGCTGCCACCCCTGGGGCGGGTCGGGATACGATCCGGTGCCCCCGGCCCGGCCGCAGGCGCCTCAGGTCCGCAAGTAGAGCCTGCCGTTGCGCATGACCCGGGTCGGGATCGAATTGTGGTCGATCCCGCCCTCGAGGGTCAGCGCCGCATCGCGCAAGAGGAACGGATCGAAGAAATACCAGGAATGGTCGCTGTTGGGGATTCCGGCAAAATCCTCTCGGTGCTCGTCATAATAGGGCCCGCAATCCACGTTGACCGCCTTGGCCGGGGCATCGTCCGGCAGGCCGACCCGCCCGACCCTGGGCGCGATCCCCAACCGCTTGGCGTTCGAGATCGACAGGACCGCGTCGAACGGGTTGGAATAGTTGGTCAACCTCATGCAGTGGAGGTAAAGCGAGGCGCTGGTCGGCCCGTCCTCCATGCTCGCCGCCGAAATGTCGCCGGCACAGAGAAGGATCTGGCTGACCGTCCAGCCCCTTGCCGCCGCATCGCGATGGTCGTCGGCATAGTCCATCGCCTCGCGCAGGACGAAGGCCCCCATCGAATGGGCCAGCACGTGCACCGCGATGCGGCAGTCCGGCCGCATGTAGCGCGACAGGGGCACGATCCCGTCGGACACCAGCCGCATCGCGGTCAGCCGGGCATCCTTGCGGTCCTCGATATAGGCAAGGGCCTCGTCCCCGCAGGGCCAGTCGAAGGCGACGATGACACCATGATAGCCTCCCGCCTCCAGCCCCTCACGCAGCGCCCGCAGCCGCTTCAGCACGTCGGTGAGGCTGTTGTTGTAGCCGTGAATGTAGATGAGCACATTGCCGGTGGGCAGGCCGCTGGCGGCGTGCGTGCCGGTCTGGGCCAGCGTGGCCACGCGGTCGAACCAGACTTGCGGCCTGATCGCCTGACCGGGGCCGTAGTCCGTCGCATCGTCGTGGATTTCCAGGAACCGCGTCGGGCCGGGGGTCTTGCCGAATTCGCCGCCCTTCACGTTCCTTGCGCAGAAGATATAGTCCATAACCAATCCTCCTGTCTGCAATGGCCAGAGATTACCATCACGGGCACCGGCCCCAAAGCCTTTGCATCGGCCGCGCCGGTCTGGCATTGAACGGCCAATCCCCGCGAGGCCGCCGATGCTTGACGAGACCGACGACATCCACCCGCTGTTTCATGGCGCCCCCGGCACCACCGAGTTCCGCAAGCTGCGCAAGCGCATCGTCCGCGAGGTGCGCGAGGCGGTCGAGACCTACGGCATGGTCGAGCGCGACGCCCGCTGGCTGGTGTGCCTGTCGGGGGGCAAGGACAGCTATACCCTGCTTGCGGTCCTGCACGAGCTGAAGTGGCGCGGCCTTCTGCCCGTCGATCTTCTGGCCTGCAACCTCGACCAGGGCCAGCCGGGCTTTCCCGCGACGGTGCTGCCCGACTTCCTGACCCGGATGGGGGTTCCGCACCGCATCGAATACAAGGACACCTATTCGGTCGTGACCGAAAAGATCGCGCCCGGCGGCACCATGTGCTCGCTCTGTTCGCGGCTCAGGCGCGGCAACCTTTACCGCATCGCCCGCGAGGAAGGCTGCTCGGCGGTGGTTCTCGGCCATCACCGCGACGACATCCTCGAGACCTTCTTCATGAACCTCTTCCACGGCGGGCGGCTGGCGACGATGCCGCCCAAGCTGGTGAACGAGGATGGCGACCTCTTCGTCTATCGCCCGCTGGCCTTCGTGGCCGAGGCCGACTGCGAAAGGTTCGCGCGCGCGATGAACTACCCGATCATCCCCTGCGACCTCTGCGGCAGCCAGGAAGGATTGCAGCGCGCCCAGGTCAAGCGGCTGCTTGACGAATGGGAGGCCCGCAGCCCCGGCCGCCGGCAGGTGATGTTCCGGTCGCTGATGAACGTGCGGCCCTCGCACCTGCCCGACCCGGCGCTCTTCGATTTTGCGGCTCTGGCGGCGGGGATCCGGCCCGCGGCGGGCATTGCGGAGAATCCTCCCGATCTTCGCGGCGGCGATTAACGCTTCGGTCATTGCGGACGCCTAGTCTGGCCGGGACCGTCACTCGGTCGGCTGCAAGAGGGTGCGCCATGACGAACAGGCTTCCGGCTGGGTGCAGGGCTTTCGGCAGGGCGGCCGCTTGGCCTGATCTGGCGATCGACCTGGCCGCCATCGCGCCCGCGCTTCTGGTTGCCTGCCTCTGGCTGGGTGCAAGGGGCGCCCTTGTCGCGGCACTTGCGGCGCTGCCCTTCCTGATCCTGCGGCCGGGACGGCGGCTGCCCGCATCCCCGCAACATCCGGCCGGCCCCTGGGACGCGATCAGCGGCCTCGCGCTGCGTCCAGCGATAGAGCAGGCGCTCGACCGGGCGCTGGCCGAGGCTGGCCAAGGCACCCGCAACACCGCCTGCATCGTCCTAGGCCTCGACGATTCGCCGGCGCTTGCCGGCAATCACGGGCAGGCCGCCCATGACCTGACCATGCGCCGGCTGGCCGAACGGCTGGCCGTCACCCTGCGCCCGCAGGACGTGATCGTGCGTCTCGACGGCGAGCGCTTTGCCATTGCCCTCGCCACCCTGCGCCGCGCCGACATCGAGACCCTGATCCAGATCTGCGCCCGTATGCAGGCGGTCGTCGGTGAACCCGTCGCCTGCGATGGCGCCACGATCCATGTCTCGGTGTCCGCAGGGTTCTGCCTGGCATCGCGGACGCCCGAGCACACCGGGCCCGCCCTTCTTGCCGCCGCCGAACTGGCGATGGCGGAAGCCGCGCGCAACGGCCCGTCGGCGATCCGCGCCTATTCTCGGGACATGGCCGCCGCCGCCTCGCACCGGGAGGACTTGCGCGACCGCATCGAACAGGCGCTGGATCAAGGCGAGATCGTCGCCTGGTTCCAGCCGCAACTCTCCTCGGACACCGGCGAGGTCACGGGGTTCGAAGCCCTGGCCCGCTGGAATCATCCCGAACGCGGGATTCTGCCCCCGGCCGAATTCCTTCCTGCGCTCATCGGCGGCGGCCTGTCGGCGCAGCTGGGAGAGACCATCCTGTTCCAGACATTCACCGCGCTTCGCTGCTGGGACAGGGCCGGCCACCGGATCCCGTCCGCGGCGGTGAACTTCTGCCGGGACGAGCTGCGCAACCCCCGCCTGGCCGACCGCCTGCAATGGGAGCTTGACCGTTTCGATCTGTCTGCCGGCCGCCTGACCGTCGAAATCCTCGAAACGGTGGTCGCGGACACCGACAACGACACGGTGGTGCGCAACATCGCCGCCCTGGCGGCGATGGGGTGCGGGATCGACCTCGACGACTTCGGCACCGGACATGCCTCGATCACCTCGATCCGCCGGTTCGCGGTGAACCGGATCAAGATCGACCGGTCCTTCGTCAGCCGGGTCGACAGCGATCCCGAGCAGCAGAGGATGATCGCCGCGATCCTGTCGATGGCAGACCGGCTGGGTCTTCAGACCCTGGCCGAAGGGGTCGAGACGCTGGCCGAACATGCGATGCTGGCGCAACTGGGCTGCGGACATCTGCAGGGCTACGCCATCGCCCGGCCGATGCCCTTCGAGGAGACCATCGCCTGGCTGGAGCGTCACCGCGCCAAGCTCGCCGCGACCGAACGGCTGGGACGCAGGATCGGATAGGCCCGGTCCGCGCCCCGGCGGCGGGCGGCCCGCCTCCGTGTCGGGCCGCCGCCAGTGGCGCCGGCACCCGATGCCCACCCCAACCCCCGTTGGAAATCGCTTGACCTTTGCCTGTGCCTTCTGTTGAACCACGCTGATCAAGGCTAGGACGGGTGGAAGGTCCAGATGGACGAGCAGAACAGGAACCTCATTCTGGCGACGGTGCTGTCGACGCTGGTGCTTGTCGTCTGGTATACGGTCTTCTCCCCCGCCACCCCGCCGGCACCGCAGCCCGACACCACCTCGAGCGCCAGTGTCACCGCGAGCCAGACCGCAGCCTCCACTGCGGCCTCCACGGCCACCGGCCAGGCCGCCGCCCCATCGACCTCGGCCGGCGAAACCCCGCAGACCGCACCCGTGGACACGCCGCGCCTGGTGATCGACACGCCGCGCCTCAAGGGCTCGATCGCGCTGATCGGCGGCGCGCTCGACGATCTCTTGCTGAAGGACTACCGCGAAACCATCGATCCGGGTTCGGCAGATGTGCGGCTCCTGTCCTACGGCGGCCAGAAGGAGGCCGACGGCACCCTGACCAAGCCCTATTTCGCCAACTATGGCTGGATCGCCAAGGACGGGACCGACCCAAGCCTGCTTCCGGGCCGCGACACGCCCTGGACCGTCGAAAGCGGCGCCAAGCTTGCGCCCGACGCGCCAGTCGTGCTGAAATGGGACAACGGCAAGGGACTGGTCTTCCGCCGGAAGATCGCGGTCGATGCCAACTACATGTTCACGGTCACCCAGTCGGTCGAGAACCGCACCGCGGCGCCGGTCAAGCTGGAACCTTACGGGCTGGTCCTGCGGCAAGGCACCCCCAAGACCCATTCGACCTATGTCCTGCACGAGGGCCTTATCCGCATGGCCGACGGCAAGCTTCTGGAAGTGAAATATTCCAAGATGCCCTCGCTCGACCCGGACCCTGCCGAAGGCGGCCCGGCCGAGGTGGTGCAGGCCCAGACGGGCGGCTGGGTCGGATTCACCGACAAGTACTGGATGGCCACGCTGATCCCGACGCCGGGCCAGCCCTTCACCTCGGTGGCGAAATACATTGCCGACAGCGAAAGCTATCTTGCCTCGGTGCGCCAGCCCGAGCAGGTCATCGCCCCCGGACAGACTGCCGACGCATCGCTGATGCTGTTCGCCGGCGCCAAGGAATGGGAAACCATCAAGCACTACCAGAACGACCTGCACATCACCAAGTTCGTCGATTCGATCGACTGGGGCTGGTTCTTCTTCCTGACCAAGCCGATGTTCTGGCTTCTGCACAACCTGCACCGGCTGATCGGCAACATGGGCTTTGCCATCATCGCCCTGACCTTCGTGATCAAGACCCTGGTCTTCCCGCTGGCGCGCAAATCCTACATCTCGATGGCCAAGATGAAGGAACTCCAGCCCGAGATTGAAAAGCTGAAGGAGGCTTCGGGCGACGACCGCGCCAAGCTTCAGCAGGGGATGATGGCGCTCTACAAGAAGGAGAAGGTCAATCCGGCCTCGGGCTGCCTGCCGGTGTTCCTGCAGATCCCGATCTTCTACTCGCTCTACAAGGTGATCTACGTCACGCTGGAACTGCGCCAGGCGCCCTTCGTCGGCTGGATCCGCGACCTCTCGGCGCCCGATCCCTCCTCGATCCTCAACCTCTTCGGGCTGCTGCCCTGGGCGGCCCCCGATCACACCTCGGCCTTGGCGATCGTCTCGCTCGGCGTCCTTCCGATCCTTCTGGGCATTTCCATGTGGTTCCAGCAGAAGCTGAACCCCGCCCCGACCGACGCGGCGCAGGCGCAGGTCTTTGCCTGGATGCCGTGGATCTTCATGTTCATGCTGGGGTCCTTCGCCTCGGGGCTGGTGCTCTACTGGATCACCAACAACACGATCACCTTCCTGCAGCAGTACACGATCATGACCATGCACGGAAAACGGCCGGACATCTTCGGCAATATCCGCGCCGGCTTCGCCCGCAACAAGCCGGCGGCGAAATGACGGTCACGGTCGCCGCGATCCAGCGCCACCCGCTGAAATCGCATGGGCGCGAGGGCCTGGACCGGGTGGCGCTGGTCGCCGGGCAAGGCCTGCCCTGGGACCGCCGCTGGGCGGTCGCCCACGAGGCGGCAAGGATCAGGGCGGGCGAATGGGCCGAATGCGCGAACTTCTCGCGCGGAGCCAAGGCGCCGCGGCTGATGGCAATCGACGCCAGCCTCGACGAGGCGGCCCGGCGGCTGACCCTGACCCACCCCGACCGCCCCGACATCAGCTTCTGCCCCGACGATCCCGCCGATGCGGCCCGGTTCCTCGACTGGGTCGGCCCGCTCTGCCCCCCCGACCGCGCCCGGCCGGCCCGCATCCACACGGTGCCGGTCAGGGGCATGACCGATACCGACTATCCGTCCATCTCGCTGGTGAACCTCGCCTCGAGCCGCGCGCTCGGCGAAAGGATGGGGGCCGACCTGTCGCCTCTGCGCTGGCGCGCGAACTTCTGGATCGACGGGCTACCGCCCTTCGCCGAACTGGAGTTGGCCGGCCGCAGGTTCCGCCTCGGCACCGCCACGGTCGAGATCGTCGAGCCGATCGTCCGCTGCCTTGCCACCGCCGCCAATCCCGCGACCGGCGAGCGTGATGCCGACACGCTCGGCGCCCTTTCGGCCCATTATGGCCATCGAAGCTTCGGCGTCTATGCCCGGGTCGTCGGCGACGGCGCGGTGGCGGTCGGCGACGCGCTGGCCGAGCTGCCATGACCCAGGCCTTTCCCCTGGCACCCGAGCCCGATCCGGCCGACCGCGAGGCCGGGCGCCTCCTGTTTGCCGGACCCGTCGATTTCGTCAAGGGCGTCACCACCATGCAGGCCCTGCCCGCCCCCGACCGGCCCGAGGTCTGCTTTGCCGGGCGATCGAACGTCGGCAAGTCGAGCCTCATCAACGCCCTGACCGGGCGCAGGAACCTGGCCCGGGCCTCGAACACGCCCGGCCGAACGCAGGAGATCAACTATTTCGCCGCCGGCGAGGGCCGGTTTCTGGTGGATCTCCCCGGCTACGGCTTTGCCGAGGCCCCGAAACCCGTGGTCGAGAAGTGGCAGCGGCTGCTCAAGTCCTACCTCGCCGGCCGCCAGACCCTGCGCCGCGCCTTCGTGCTGATCGACACCCGCCACGGGATCAAGGCCGTGGACGAAGAGATCCTGACTCTGCTCGACCGTTCGGCGGTCACCTTCCAGGTGGTCCTCACCAAGGCCGACAAGGTCAAGGCCGCCGACCGCGAGGCGATCCTCGATCAGGTCCGTGCCGCCCTGCAGAAACATCCCGCCGCCTACCCCGAGATCGTCCTCACTTCATCGGAAAAGGGCGACGGGGTCGAGGTGCTGCGCGCCATCATCGCCACCATCGCCTGACCCCAGATTTCCTGTCCGCAAATATCCTCGGGGGAGCGCGAGGGGGCGGACAGCCCCCTCGCCCGGGTCGGCCCGGCGACGCCGGGACGAAACCCGTCAGACGTGCTGGCCGCCGTTCACCTCGATCTCGGTGCCGGTGACATAGGCCGACGGCTCGGTGCACAGGAACCAGATCACGTCGGCGACCTCGGCGGGCTGGCCGAGGCGGCGCAGGGGCAGCGTCTCGACGATCCGTTCGGTCCCCGGCGACAGGATCGAGGTCTCGATCTCACCGGGCGCGATGGCGTTCACCCGCACGCCCAGAGGGCCGAAGTCATGGGCCATCTCGCGGGTCAGCGCCTTCAGCGCGGCCTTCGATGTCGCATAGGCGGCACCGGCGAACGGATGCACATGGCTGCCGGCGATCGAGGTGACATTGACCACCGCTCCCCGCGCCGCCGAGAGTTCGTCCCTCAGC
Source organism: Pseudomonadota bacterium (assembly GCA_018240425.1). Classification (GTDB taxonomy): domain Bacteria; phylum Pseudomonadota; class Alphaproteobacteria; order Rhodobacterales; family Rhodobacteraceae; genus TMP-24. The sequence goes on from JAFEFU010000072.1 coordinate 46,203, forward strand.
CCGCGCGCCAGCACGATCGGCGCGAAGAAATTGACGTGAAAGACCTTGCCCCAGTCGCGCAGGTCGGTGTCGATCGAGTTCAGGCGCGCCCCGCCCGGCCCCTTCGGCGAGATCCCGGCATTGTTGACCAGGGCATCAAGCCTGCCGCCCAACTTGCTCCGGATCACCTGAAGCGCCGCCATCGTGGCGTTCGGGTCGGCGAGGTCGATCTGGATATGGTTCTCCTCGCCCCCCGGCCAGGGGCAGCGCGGATCGAAGGGCTGGCGCGAACAGGTCAGCACCCGCCAGCCCTCGCGGCCAAAGCGCTTGACCGTCGCATGCCCGATCCCGCGCGAGGCGCCGGTCAGGAGAAGTGTCTTCGGTTCGCCAGCCATGTCCCGTCCTCCGAGCCTGCAACCTAGGTGAATTTTCCGGCATGGCAAGGCGCTACCCTTGGCATGGGCCGGGGTCCGGTCTAACACTTCGCCAAGCCGCGCGAGGATGGAATGAAGAAGCAGAACATGGACCGTGACTGGATCGCCACCGCCAAGACCCTGTCCGAGGCGCTTCCCTACCTTCAGCGCTTTTCGGGCGCGGTGGTCGTGGTCAAGTTCGGCGGCAATGCCATGGGCGACGAGGACGCGATGGCCGAGTTCGCCCGCGATGTGGTGCTGATGCGGCAGGTCGGGGTCAACCCGGTCGTCGTCCACGGCGGCGGGCCGATGATCAACGAGATGCTGACCAAGCTGGGCATCAAGTCGGAGTTCGTGCGCGGCAAGCGCGTGACCGACAAGGCAACCGTCGAAGTGGTCGAGATGATCCTGTCGGGCCTCGTGAACAAGCGCATCGTGCAGGCGATCAACGATCAGGGCGGCCGCGCGGTGGGGATCTCGGGCAAGGACGACGACCTGATGGTCTGCGTGGCCGACGACCCGGAACTCGGGTTCGTCGGCAAGCCGGTCGAGATGAACGTGCAGGTGATCCGCGATCTCTACAACGCGGGGATCATCCCGGTGATCGCCCCGGTCGCCACCGGCATGGCCGACAACGAGACCTTCAACGTCAACGGCGACACCGCCGCCGGGGCCATCGCCGGGGCGCTTCAGGCCGACCGGCTGCTGCTTCTGACCGACGTGTCCGGGGTGAAGAACGCTGCGGGCGAGGTCCTGACCCAGATCACCCCCGAGGAGGTGCGCCGGATGATCGCCGATGGCGTGATTGCGGGCGGCATGATCCCCAAGACCGAGACTGCGCTGATGGCGCTGGACCTTGGGGTGCGGGCGGTGACGATCATGGATGGCCGGACGCCGAACGCCTGCCTGCTGGAGCTGTTCACCGACATGGGCGCGGGCAGCCAGATCCGCTCGACCGTGCCGCGGGTGAAGCCGCGCGGCCGTTGACGCGCCTGTCGCACATCGCCGCGCTGGCCGCGCCGCACCGGCTGGCGGTGTTCGGCACGATGGCCCTGGCGCCCGAGGACGGGTTCACCGCCGATTTCAAGTGCCTTGTCCTGTTCGGCCCGGACGAGCCGGGGTTCTGGGCGCATCTGCAGGCCCAGCCGGAATGGCGCGACGGCCGCCCCGATCCCATCGACCGCTGGTCGCGCCGCGTCATCGAGGCCTTGGCGCGTGACCTCGGGGCGGCGGCGGTCTTTCCCTTTGGCGGGCCGCCCCACCGGCCGTTTTTCCAGTGGGCGCTGCGCTCGGGCCGGGCCTTCGCTTCGCCGGTGCGGCTGCTGGTGCATGACCGGGCGGGGCTGATGGTCTCGTACCGCGGGGCGATCGCGCTGCGCGAGGCCCTGCCCGCGACCCCTGCCCCGAACCCCTGCACCTCGTGCACGGACAAGCCCTGCCTCTCTGCCTGCCCCGTGGGTGCGCTCGGCGGACAGGGCTATGACCTTGCCGCCTGCCATGCCTTCCTTGACCGCCCCGAGGGGGGAGACTGCCTTTCTTCGGGTTGCGCCGTTCGTCGCGCTTGCCCCCTGTCGCAAGCCTATGGCAGGTTGCCGGAACAATCCGCCTATCACATGAGGCTGTTCCACAAATGACCCCGGCCGGCCACAGACGCCTGATCCTGACGCGCCATGCAAAATCGGCCTGGGACGATCCGGCCGTCGCCGACCACGAGCGTCCGCTGAACCGGCGCGGACGGCGGTCGGCGCTGGAGCTGGGCGAGTGGCTGCATTCGCGCGGCTACGAGCCCGACCAGGTGCTCTGCTCGTCGGCGGTCCGCACCCGCGAGACCTGGTCAGTCGCGGCGATGGCCCCGCTTGAGGTCACGCCCAAGATCGAGTTCCTGGATGCGCTTTACCATGCATCCCCCGACGTGATGCTGAAGCACCTGTCCCGGGCGACCCGCGATACGGTGATGATGCTGGGCCACAATCCCGGCATCGCCGAATTCGCGCGCCTGCTGCCGGCACGGGGGCCGAACCACGCGGACTTCACCCGCTATCCCACGGCGGCGACGCTGGTCGTCGACTTCCAGGCCGACAGCTGGGCCGACGTGCGGCCCGGAACCGGCAGCGTCCTGGATTTCTTCGTGCCGTCCGGGCGGGATTGAGGCCCGGTCCATCCTGGCTTCGGGCGGGCATCCGGGGGTCTGGCCCCCGGGCCAGCCTCAATGTCCGAGAATCTGGCTGAGGAACAGCTTGGTCCGGTCGGACTGCGGATTGTTGAAGAATTCCTTGGGCGAGTTCTGTTCGACGATCTGGCCCTGGTCCATGAAGATCACCCGGTTCGCAACCGCCTGGGCGAAGCCCATCTCGTGGGTGACGCAGATCATCGTCATCCCCTCCTCGGCGAGGCTGATCATCGTGTCCAGCACTTCCTTGATCATCTCGGGGTCGAGGGCCGAGGTCGGCTCGTCGAACAGCATGATCCGCGGCTTCATGCACAGGGACCGCGCGATGGCCACACGCTGCTGCTGGCCGCCCGAGAGCTGGCCGGGATACTTGTGCGCCTGCTCGGGGATCTTGACCTTGGACAGGAAATGCATCGCCGTTTCTTCGGCTTCCTTCTTCGGCACCTTCCTGACCCAGATCGGCGCGAGGGTGCAGTTTTCCAGGATCGTCAGGTGCGGGAACAGGTTGAAGTGCTGGAACACCATGCCCACTTCCGAGCGCACCTTGTCGATGTTCTTGAGGTCGCTGGTCAGTTCGGTCCCGTCGACGACGATCTGGCCCTGCTGATGCTCTTCCAGACGGTTGATGCAGCGGATCAGCGTCGACTTGCCCGACCCGGACGGTCCGCAGATGACAATGCGTTCGCCCTTCATCACCGTCATGTTGATGTCGCGCAGAACGTGGAAGGCGCCATACCACTTGTTCATGCCCGAGATCTGGATCGCGACCTCGTCGCTGACCTTCATGTTGCTGGTATCGATCTTGCGGCTGATGGCTTCTGACATTGTGGTCCCTTTAGCGGTGGTCGCGCTTGAGCTTGCGCTCGAGATACATCGAATAGCGCGACATGCTGAAACAGAAAAGGAAGAAGATGGCGCCGACGAAGATGTAGGGCTCCCAGTAGACGCCCTTCCAGTTGATGTCGGCGCGCACGACCTGGGTGATGCCCTTCAGCGGGTCCATCAGGCCGACGAAGGTGACAAGCGTGGTGTCCTTGAACAGGCCGATGAAGCTGGACACGATGCCGGGGATCGAGATTTTCAGCGCCTGCGGCATGATGATGAAGCGTTGCGCCTGCCAGTAATCGAGACCGAGGGCATCCGCGGCCTCGTACTGGCCGCGCGGCAGCGCGGCGAGGCCGCCGCGGATCACTTCGGCAATGTAGGCCGCCGAGAACAGCGTCACCAGGATGATGACCCGCAGGATCAGGTCGAACTGCACCTGTGGCGGCAGGAAATATTGCAGAAGCAACGAGGCGGTGAACAGCATGGTGATGAGGGGAACACCGCGCACGAACTCGATGAAGCCGACGCAGAGACCTTTGACCAGCGGCATGTCGGACTTGCGGCCAAGGGCAAGGATGATCCCCAGGGGCAGCGAGCCGATGATGGCCGTGACCCCGATGATGATCGCCAGAAGGAAGCCGCCGAACTGGTCGCTGGTGACCGGACGCAGGCTCAGCGGCATTGCCGATGCGAGGCTGGCGATGACCGGCGTCTGGAGAAACAGCCACCAGACGCAGGCAGCCAGGAACCCCGCGACCATCGCCACGGTGGCGCCGATGCGCGCCGCCGCCAGGCGGAAGACCGCGAACATGATGACAAAACCCAGCATGGCGCAGACCGGCCGCCAGAGCGGCCCGCCCCACAGGAGCCAGAAGGTCAGGCCCGGATAGAGCGCGGTGAACCAGAGAAGCCAGGCCGGCGCGATCTCGGCCAGCCAGAACAGCGCCAGTCCCGCCGCGACCGCCACCAGGAAGGGGGCCATCGGCGCGCCAAGGCCAAAGAGGGCCGCGGCCATCACCAGGCTTGCCGCTCCGATGACCCTGCGGGCGTTGGCCCGGCTGCCGAAGAAGAGAACCGGCGTGATCGCGGGGAACATCAGGAAGAAGGTCATCGTCGGCCGCCAATAGATCTCCTGCGGATAGAAGCCGAAGAAGAACTGGTTCCAGCGCTCGTGGATCAGTGCCCAGCAGGCCCCCGTCTGTCCCTGGCCCCAGTCGGCGGCGATGATCTTGCGGCACTCGCCCAGCGAATTGGCGTCCCAGACGCCGTGCAGCAGCCAGGGCAGCGCGCCCTTGACCATGAAGAAGATCGCGAGAAGCCCGAGGATGGTCAGGATCGAGTTCAGCCAGCCCGAGAACAGATTCTCGCGCAGCCATTTCATCGCCCCCTTTTCACCCAGGGGCGGCTGTTGCGGGGTCAGCATCGACTGACGGACGAAACGGGCCTCCATCTCAGCGCTCCTTCAGGCGGACGGCGTTGTTGAAGATGTTCATGACCCCCGAGATGATGAGGCTCATCGTCAGGTAGATCAGCATCATCAAGAGCATGCATTCCAGCTCGCGCCCGGTCTGGTTCAGCGTGATGCCGCCCAGCGTGCCGCGAAGGTCAAGGTAGCTGACCGCGATGCCCAGGGACGTGTTCTTGGTGATGTTCAGATACTGGCTGATGAGAGGCGGGATGATGACGCGCAGCGCCTGCGGCAGGATGATGAGTTTCATCGTCCGGCCAGGGCGGAGACCGAGGGCGAAGGCGGCCTCGGACTGCCCGCGCGAGATGGCGAGGATCCCGGCCCTGACCGCCTCGGCGATGTAGGTCGCGGAATAGACGGTCAGCGCGATCAGCAGCGCGGTGAAGGCATGGGCGACGTTGATGCCGCCCTGGAAGTTGAAGCCCTTGAACACCGGGTAGTCGAGATGAAATCCCATCGCCGCCAGAAGGGCGACGATCGGCGCGAACAGGATGAGGAGGCTGATCCACCAGGTGACCGGCCGGTTGCCGGTCGTCTCTTGCAGGGTCCGCGCCCGGCGCAGGAGGGCCCAGTTGGCCCAGATGCTGGCGGCGATGACCAGCACCGAGGCGAGAAAGCTGAAGTTCAGCGACAGGAACCCGACGTCGATCCCGCCCAGGGGCCGCGACAGCAGGATCGCGGGGATGTTGGTTCCGCGGTTGGTGATCGCCACCGACCCGTCGAAGATCATCGAGGCCTTGGGTGCCTGCCCCGCCGCGATCATCGCGTCGGTCAGCTTGAAGTCCTTGGGTTCGGGCATGACTTCGGACAGGATCACATAGGTCAGGATGATCCACAAAAGCAGGGGGACGTTGCGGAAGACCTCGATGTAGACGGTCATCAGCCGCCCGATCAGCCAGTTCTTCGACAGGCGCAGGATGCCGACCATGACCCCGAGGATCGTCGCGAAGACGCAGGCGAAGCCCGCGACGAGAAGCGTGTTCAGCAGACCGACGATTGCGGCGCGGCCATGTGTGCTGTCGTTGGTGTAGGGGATCAGGTGCTGGCCGATGTCGTAGCCGGCCCGGTTCCACAGGAAGGCATAGCTCAGATCCTTGCCCTTGGCGGCGAGGTTCACGAACAGGTTGTGCACAAGCCACGACAGGCCGGCGACGACCAGGATCAGGACGATCACCTGTATGGTGAACGATCTGAACCGCGTGTCATAGATAAGCATGCTGGGCCGAAAGTTGCCTCTCGGCGCCGTGGTCGTGGCGACGGCCATGAAATCCCCCCATCCGGTCGGCGCGCCCAGGCGTCTTGCCTTGGTTATGGGGTCATGCCCCGACGGCCGGACCGTTCCGTTTCCCTGAAAGCAGGGCGCGCCGGTCCGGCGCGCCCCTGGTCTGTTCCGCCCGGATCAGCGGAACGGCGGCGAATACATCAGGCCGCCCTTGCTCCACAGTTCGTTGAGGCCGCGGGCCAGCTTGACGGGGGTCGCTTCGCCGAGGTCGGCGGCGAAGATCTCGCCATAGTTGCCGTTGACCGAGATCGCGCGCTTGGCCCAGTCCTTGTCCAGGCCCATCATCGCGCCGAGGTCGCCCTCGACGCCCAGCAGGCGGCGGACTTCCGGGTCCTGCGAGGTCGAGGCCATTTCCTCGACGTTCGCCTTGGTGATGCCCTTCTCTTCGGCGGTGACCAGCGAATAGAAGGTCCAGCGGACGATATCGCCCCAGTTGTTGTCGCCATGACGCACGACCAGAGCCAGCGGTTCCTTCGAGATGATCTCGGGCAGGATGATGTGGTTTTCCGGGTCCGGGAGTGTGGCACGGGTGGCGGCAAGGCCCGAGGCGTCGGTGGTGTAGGCGTCGCAGGCGCCGGCCACATACTGGCGCTGGCCCTCGGCGTCGTCGGCGATGGTGACCGGGGTGTAGGTCATGTTGTTGGCCTTGAAGTAGTCGGCCAGGTTCAGTTCGGTCGTCGTGCCGGTCTGGATGCAGATGGTCGCGCCATTCAGATCCTTGGCCGAGGTCACGCCCAGTTCCTTCTTCACCATGAAGCCCTGGCCGTCATAGTAGTTCACCGCGACGAAATCGAGCTTCAGGTCGGTGTCGCGCGAATAGGTCCAGGTCGAGTTCCGGGCCAGCATGTCGACTTCGCCCGAGGCGAGCGCGGTGAACCGGGTCTCGCCGGTCGTCGGCACATACTTCACCTTGGTCGCGTCGCCGAGCACGGCGGCGGCGACCGCCTGACACACGGCCACGTCAAAACCTGCGTAGTTGCCGCTGGCGTCCGGGGCCCCGAAGCCGGTCAGGCCGGTGTTGACGCCGCAGATCAGCTGGCCGCGCGCCTTGACATCGTCGAGCGTCCCGGCCGAAGCGAACCCGGCCACGAGGGCCGAAGCCGCGAGCGTGCCGAGAAATACGGATTTCTTCATCTTTACCTCTTCCTGAATTGCCGCCCACCGCGGGCGATCTGGTATGGCCGGGCGAACCCGGCACGATTTTCTTGAGGACATCCCCAGTCAGGCCAGTTTCGACAGATGGACCGCGCGCGTCAAGAACGCATTCGTTCTTTGCGGCCGCGGGGAGAAAATTCTGCGGCCGGGCAAGGAATCCCCCGCGGGCTGCGGGGCGGGCGAAACTTTATTGATCCTCTGGCGTCAAAAGTTTCCAGAAATGACCAGCATGAAGGAAATCGTTCCTCTTTTCTTCTGCAATACGGGACGACTCTTCGTCCTGGCCCCATTGCGCAGACTGCCAGTCCTCGTCGAATCGTGACAGTGCCCAGAGATCTTCCAGGCCGAACTCGCCGCTCGTCGCCGCCAGTCCGAGGATGAGCGAGCCGGTCAGCCCGACCAGATCATGAAGGGCCGTCAGATGGAAACTGGTCATGTCGCTCACCCGTGCGGCAAGGCGGGAAAGGCTGTCCTCGGGTTGCGCAATGGGGACGATTCCGCAGGTGGTGACCATCCGCGCGCCCAGGGCGACTTCGGACCAGTCCAGAAGCGGGTCCCATGCCGCAGCCTGTGCCCTGACCAGTTCGGACGGGGCCTCGGCGCGATAGCACAGAAGGTCGGAGGCCCCGTAGGCGGCGATCAGCCCGGCCACCTCGGCGAACTGCGGTGCCACCTTGTCGATGGCGGCGTTGGCCGCGCGGGTCGCCGGCATCCGCCGCGGATCGACGGTCTTGCCCACCGCCTGCCATTCGCCGGCAACCGCCCCGGCCAGCGCCTGCGTCGGCAGGATCAGCTCGGCCTTGGCAGGGGTGCGCACCATGCGCCCGTCGAGACGCACCCGGTAGCCGCCTCCCGACGGCTCGACCGTCACCTCGGTCCAGAACCGCTTGGCCTGCCAGCCGCTCATGTCCGCCCCCAGATCGTCTCGAGCGCCGGGACCAGATCGGCGAAGCCGTCGACGATCTGGTCGGCCCCGCCCGCCGCCAGGGCCGCGCGCGGATGATAGCCCCAGGCCACGCCGATGGCCGTGACCCCGGCCCGCCGGCCCATTTCCATGTCAAAACTGGTGTCGCCGACCATCACCGCCCGGCTGGCGGGCACCCCGGTCTCGGCCAGCGCCGCCAGCAGCATCGAGGGGTGCGGCTTCGAAGGATGGTCGTCGGCCACCTGGCGGGTGGCGAACAGCCCCTGCATCCCGTGGTCGGCGATCAGCCGGTCAAGCCCGCGCCGCGACTTTCCGGTGGCAACTCCGAGGATCACGCCGGTCCGCGCCGCCAGCGCCCGCAACGCTTCCGCCGCGCCGGGATAGAGCGGCGCCGGCGTCGCACCGCGCGCGGCGGCAAAGCCCGAACGGTAGGCGGCGACGATGGCGGCGCGCGCCTCGGGGTCCAGCTCGGGGGCAAGGGTGGCGACCGCCTCGGGCAGCGACAGGCCGACGATGCCGAGAACCTGCGCGCGGGCGGGCGGGGTCCGGCCCACCGCCGCGAAGGCAGAGACCATCGCCGCATGGATATGGTCCTGGCTGTCGATCAGGGTTCCGTCCACGTCAAGGACGACCAGCCACCGCTGTGCGTTCATCCCGCCTCCGCGAACGGGTCGGCGGGCACGTCGCCCTCCTGCCAACCCACGGTCTTCCAGGTGCGGCGCATGTGGTCCGGGAGCGGCGCGGTCAGGGTGATCCGCTGGCCGGTGATCGGGTGGTCGAAGGTGATCGAGCGGGCGTGCAGATGCAGCTTGCGGCTGATGTCGCCGCCGAGCTGCGCCCCCCAGCCGTCGCCCGGATTGTCCTGCCCCGAGCCGCCATACTTGCCGTCGCCGATGATCGGATGGCCGATCTCGGCCATGTGGGCGCGCAGCTGGTGGGTGCGCCCGGTCACCGGCACCAGCGCCACCCAGGCGGCGCGGCTGCCCAGCACCTCGAGCACCGCATAGTCGCTGGTCGCGCGCTTTGCCCCCTCGGTCTGGTCGACCTTGGCGGGATGGATGGCGATCATCTTCTCGCCCTCGCCGCCGGCCCCCCGCCCCGGCGCCTTGACCAGGCCGAAGCGGATGGTGCCCATGCGCGGGCTGGGCACGCCAGCCACCACCGCCCAGTAGATCTTGCGGGTGGTGCGGGCGCGGAAGGCTTCGGACAGGGCCCGCGCGATACGGTCGGTGCGCGCCAGAAGCAGGACGCCCGACGTGTCCTTGTCGAGCCGGTGGACCAGCTTCGGCCGGTCCTTGTAGCCGAACTTCAGCGCCTCGGCCAACCCGTCGACATGGCGCGCGCCCTGGCCCGATCCGCCCTGCGACGGCAGGCCCGGGGGCTTGTTCAGCGCGATGATATGCTCGTCCTTCCACAGGACGGCAGCCTGGATCATCCGCGCGTCGGCGTCGGGTATGCCGGCAGCCGGCAGGTGCGGTTCGGCGCGAGCATCCGGCGCGGACAGGGGCGGCACCCTGACCTGCATCCCCGGCGCGACCCGGCTGCCTGCCTTGACCCGGCCGCCATCAACCCGGATCTGGCCGGTGCGGCAAAGCTTCTCGACCTGGCCCTGGGTGATCTCGGGGAAGCGCTTCTTCAGCCAGCGGTCGAGACGGCTTTCACCCTCGTCCTCGCCCACCGTCAGGGTGCGGACCGCGGTCATGCGACCACCACCCGGGCAACTGCCATTCCGGCGAAAAGCCCTGCGATCGACAGGACGACCGAGCCCACAACATAGACCGCGGCTGCCCCCGAGGCGCCGCGCTGCCAGAGGCTGACCGTGTCGAGCGAGAAGGCGGAAAAGGTGGTGAAGCCGCCAAGGATGCCAGTCATCACGAAGGGGGCATGTCGGGTCAGGCCGCGATGGGCGAACAGGACCACGAGAAAGCCCATGAAGAACGATCCGGCGACATTGACGAAGACAGTGGCCCAGGGAAAGCCGCCACCCATGAGCCGCATGGTGGCGACCGATGTCAGATAGCGGGCCGAAGCGCCGATCGCGCCGCCGAGGGCAACGGTGAGCATGGTCTGGATCATGATGGGCCTTCCTCGGGGTTTGCCGGGCGAAAGTCAACCGCGAGGGGAGGCCTTGGCTGTCAGGAATTGCGCTTGTCGCGCAGGCGGGCGAACCAGTCCAGGCGCTTTTTCAGGTCGCGCTCGAAGCCGCGCTCGACCGGCTGGTAGAGGATCGGCCGCCGCATCGTCTCGGGAAAGTAGTTCTGCCCGGAAAATCCGTCCTCGGCGTCATGGTCGTAGGCGTAGCCCGCGCCGAAGCCCTGGTCCTTCATCAGCCGGGTGGGCGCATTCAGGATGTGGCGCGGCGGCGGCTCGGAGCCGGTGCGGCGGGCTTCGGCCCGCGCGGCCTTGTAGGCGACATAGCCCGCGTTCGACTTCGGCGCGAGCGCCAGATAGATGACCGCCTGCGCCAGCGCCAGTTCGCCCTCGGGGCTGCCGAGACGCTCGTAGACCTCCCAGGCGTGCAGGCAGTGGCCCTGGGCCTGCGGGTCGGCCAGGCCTATGTCCTCGATCGCCATGCGGGTGATGCGGCGGGCCAGGAAGCGCGGGTCCTCGCCCCCCTCCAGCATCCGTGCCAGCCAGTAGAGCGCGGCGTCGGGGTCCGATCCGCGCACCGACTTGTGCAGGGCCGAGATCAGGTTGTAGTGCTCGTCCCCCGACTTGTCATACTTCGCCGCCCGCCGCATCAGCCGCTGCGCCAGCGCCTCGGGGTCGAGCGGCGCCGGGGTGTGCCAGGCCGCCACCTGCTCGATCAGGTTCAGAAGCGCCCGCCCGTCGCCATCGGCCATCTCGAGCAGAGTCTCGCGCGCCGGGGCGGTCAGGGGCAATGCCCGTTCGAGCGCACGCTCGGCGCGCTGCGCCAGCCGTTCGAGATCGGCCAGAGACAGCCGTTCGAGGATGATGACCTGGGCGCGGCTGAGGAGTGCCGCGTTCAGCTCGAACGACGGGTTTTCGGTGGTGGCGCCGACGAGAAGGATGGTGCCATCCTCCATGTAGGGCAGGAAACCGTCCTGCTGGGCCTTGTTGAAGCGGTGGATTTCATCGACGAAAAGCAGCGTCCCCCGCCCCTGCCCCAGACGCAGCCGCGCCGTGTCGAAGACCTTGCGCAGGTCCTGGACGCCGGTGAAGATGGCGCTGATCTGGACGAAGGCGCGGCTGGTGGCGTCGGCGAGAAGCCGGGCGATGGTGGTCTTGCCCACCCCCGGCGGCCCCCAGAAGACCACCGACGACAGGCTGCCCGCCGCCAGCATCGCGCCCAGGGGTCCCTCGGGGCCGAGGACATGCGCCTGGCCGATCACCTCGGACAGGCTGGCGGGCCGGATCCGGTCGGCCAGCGGGCGCTGGACTTCGGCCGCGCCCGGCGGCGCGCTATCATCGAAGAGGTCGGCCATGCGTGGGGTTTTATCCCACACTTCTCCCGTACAAAAGAGCGTCGGGTGCCCCTAGATGAGTTGACGCGAAAAATCCATCGACACGACCTGGTTATCTTCGCCGTCGATCGTGAGCACGGGACCGAGCGCTGTCATGTCAACGTTGACCCTTGGCGCCCATCGCGGCCAATTGGCTGCCAGCAACGTAACGCAGGTTGCCGCACCAAGGGCGCGCGAAGTCCGTCCGATTTCCGAGATCAGCCGGGCGTGCACCTTGCGGCGGATACCGGCTGGTACGTCGTGGGATACGAAAAGCCTCGAGCTTTCCCAGACACTCTCGACAACGGGTGCCTCGTCAAACAGCAGGTTGGCGGGGATTTCATCCAGCAACCCGCGCTGTGCGTCCCGGATCATGTAGGAGTAGACGCCGCAACGCGAAGTCGTGGGGGTCAGGCGGTTTCCAGCGAGAATCCTGCCATGCTCGTCATGGACGACAACCCAGCGGCTGGCGGGGGTGTCATACTGGTCATACTCCATCCCCATCGCTTCAGGCAGGTTCCATTGCTTGACGCTGATGAAGCTCTGCTTGCGGGCACGGAAATAGTTGGAAAACAGCTCTCCATGCTGGTGCATGTTTTCAAACGACAGCGCAGTCGTCAGAATCTCGGTGCCAACCGGGCTCTCCAAGGGCTCATGGGTGGCCAGCGGGCTATGCAGCATCGTTGTCACAGCAGTTTATACTCCTTGGCTCGTTGCAGTGCCTCTGCGGTGGTCCGCGCGAGCAACCTTTGCCGCGCGGAATTGAGACGCGCCTTGAACGCGCTTTCGGAAATGCCAAGCGTCGCAGCCGCCTGCCCATGCCGCATTCCTTTTGCAATGCAGTTGAGGGCTTCGATCTGCGATTTCGACAGGCTCTCGGGTGGCTCGGTGATATCGTGCAGACGGCCGACGATAGCGGCTATTGTCTCGATCTCACCATCAACAAATTCCCGGTCCGACCGGGCAAAACTCGCGATCGTGCGCGAGCTTATGGGGCCGCAGGACACGGTAACGCCATAGCGCAGACCATAGGTGGCTGCCTCCTTGAACAGGCCGAACGGGTCCAACAGGCGGGTGTCGCTCCAGCGGATGCTTCCCGTAGTGCTGAACCCCCATGCAGTCATCGGATCCCGGAGGACATAGCCGTTGTTGGTATAGTGATCGAGCCAAGCCTGATCGTAGGTCTGAAAGGTCAGGAGCGGAGATGTGAACCGGATATGCAGTCCGACGAAATATCCTGCCGGAGCCATCAGCCCCAGCTTGCGCAGTTCATAGTCCAGTCCCGTGTTCGACGACATCACTCTGAGATACCCCTGACAAAACCTTCCATCGCCCTGCCGGCGCCGAACGATGGCATTATCAAATGGTTATTGCCTGTTAACGCCATTAGACAAGCGGCGTCATCTGCTTTGCCACCATTCAAGGCACTTCCGCCGCCAGTTTCAAGTGCAATCGTGGCGACCTTGCAACTATGTCGTGCAACAAATCGGGCAATGCGCACGTCCGCCGCCCCGGAAAGCAGAAACCCGCCTGCGGGAGGCGGGTTCCGGTCGGCGCAACTCGGTGCCGGTCAGCTTTCGGCAGCGTCCTCGGCGGCGGTGCGGGCCTTGTCGGCGGCGCCTTTCGCGGAAGGATCGCGGTCGACCAACTCGATGATCGCCATCGGCGCCATGTCGCCATAGCGGAAGCCCGCTTTCAGGATGCGGACATAGCCGCCCTGGCGGTCCTTGTAGCGCGGACCCAGAACCTCGAACAGGCGCGCGGTGTGCTTGTCCTGCTTGAGTTGCGAGTCAGCCTGGCGGCGGGCGTGCAGGTCGCCGCGCTTGGCCAGCGTGATCAGTTTCTCGACGATCGGCCGCAGTTCCTTGGCCTTCGGCAGGGTGGTCTTGATCTGCTCGTGCTCGATCAGCGAGCCGGCCATGTTGGCGAACAGCGCCTTGCGGTGTTCGTGGGTGCGGTTGAGGCGGCGGTAGCCGGAACCGTGGTTCATGTCAGTCTCCTATGGTTTTGCTTTGTCCGGCGGCCGTCGGGTTCGGCGCGCTCACCTTGGGGCCGGGGCCCATGCTTTCCCCGGCGGGCCGGGCATTTTCGGGGGCCGTCTAGCCGACCGCCCCCGCGCTTGTCAATCAGAACTGGTCCTCGAAACGCTTGGCCAGATCCTCGATGTTCTCCGGCGGCCAGTCCTCGACATCCATGCCGAGGTGCAGGCCCATGCCCGAGAGGACTTCCTTGATCTCGTTCAGAGACTTGCGGCCGAAGTTCGGGGTGCGCAGCATCTCTGCCTCGGTCTTCTGGATCAGGTCGCCGATATAGACGATGTTGTCGTTCTTCAGGCAGTTGGCCGAACGGACGCTGAGTTCCAGTTCGTCGACCTTCTTCAGGAGCAGCGGGTTGAACTCGAGCCCGTCGTCGGCGTCGGCCTTCGATGCCGCCTCGGGTTCGTCGAAGTTGACGAAGATGCCGAGCTGGTCCTGGAGGATGCGCGCGGCATAGGCCACGGCGTCGTCGGGGGTCAGCGAGCCGTCGGTCTCGATCTTCATGGTCAGCTTGTCATAGTCGAGCACCTGGCCCTCGCGGGTGGGCGTCACTTCGTAGCTGACCTTCTTTACCGGCGAATAGATGGCGTCGATCGGAATGAGGCCGATCGGCGCGTCTTCCGGGCGGTTCTTGTCGGCGGCGACATAGCCCTTGCCGGTGTCGACGGTCAGTTCCATGAACAGGTCGGCGCCGTCGTCCAGGTGGCAGATGACGTGCTTGCGGTTCAGAACCTCGATGCCGTTCGACTCCGAGATGTCGCCGGCGGTGACGACGCCCGGACCCTTTGCCGAGATCGTCAGGCGCTTCGGCCCCTCGACTTCCATCTTCAGGCTGACGCCCTTGAGGTTCAGGACGATGTCGGTGACATCCTCGCGCACGCCCGCGACCGAGGAGAACTCGTGCAGCACATTGTCGATCTGGACGCTGGTGATCGCCGCGCCCTGCAACGACGACATGAGAACCCGGCGCAGCGCATTGCCGAGCGTCAGGCCGAAGCCACGCTCGAGCGGTTCGGCGACCAGCGTCGCCTGGCGCTGCGGATCGTTGCCGGCCTTCACGTCAAGCTGTGCCGGCTTGATCAGGTTTTCCCAATTTCTGTGGATCATTCGTTCCGCCTCCATTCCTGCCGCGCGCCCATGTCCAGAGGCGCGCGACTCCCGAGGGATCAGACAAATAGTCCGGGCCGCGAGGATGATCCCGCGGCCCGGTTCAAACCGTAACCGTCAGACGCGCCGCCGCTTGGGCGGGCGGCAGCCATTGTGGGCGATCGGCGTCACGTCGCGGATCGACGTGATGTTGAAGCCCACGGCCGCCAGCGCGCGCAGGGCCGATTCGCGACCCGAACCCGGGCCCTGAACCTCGACTTCCAGGGTCTTGAGACCATGTTCCTGCGCCTTGCGGCCGGCGTCCTCGGCGGCCATCTGGGCGGCATAGGGCGTCGACTTGCGCGAGCCCTTGAAGCCCATCGTGCCGGCCGACGACCAGGCGATCGCGTTGCCCTGCACGTCCGAGATGAGGATCTTGGTGTTGTTGAACGACGAGTTCACATGCGCCACGCCGGCGGCGATGTTCTTGCGTTCCTTGCGCTTCATGCGGGTGGCTTTGGTATCGCGTGCCATTCTTCAGCGCTCCCTTACTTCTTCTTGCCGGCGATCGGCTTCGCCGGGCCCTTGCGGGTGCGGGCGTTGGTGTGGGTGCGCTGGCCGCGGACCGGCAGGCCCTTGCGGTGGCGCAGGCCGCGGTAGCAGCCGAGGTCCATCAGGCGCTTGATGTTCATCGTCACTTCACGGCGCAGGTCGCCCTCGACGGTGAAGTTGGCGTCGATGTATTCGCGGATCGCCAGAACTTCGGCGTCGCTCAGCTGGTTCACGCGGCGGGCGCGGTCGATCTTGATCGCTTCGCAGATCTGTTCTGCGAACATCGGGCCGATGCCGTGAATGTACTGGAGAGAGATGGGGACGCGCTTCCCCGTCGGGATGTTGACGCCAGCAATACGTGCCACGCGCTTCTTCCTTTCGTTGCGGTTCCGTAGTGCCGGAACCTTTTTTCACAACAAGGGGCCGGAGGCCGGAACCTGCGGACCCCGCTCTTTCTCCCCGCCGGCGGATTGCTGCCGAAATGGGGCGATTCTCATGCGAGACGCCGTGACCTAGAGGGTTTCCCCCCTGCCGTCAAGACACGGCCTGCTGATCGACGATCCCCGCCAGGGATTTGGCCACGTCGCCGATTTCGGCCAGCCCGTCGATGGTGAAAAGATCGCCGAGCGCGTAATAATAGCCGATCAGCGGCGAGGTCTTCTTGTAATATTCCATCAGCCTGACCTTGAGGCTTTCGGCGTTGTCGTCGGCCCGCCTTTGCATGTCGGTCGAGCCGCAGACATCGCAGGTGCCCGGCTTTTTCGTCGGTCTGGTCTGGTCATGATAGACCTCGCCGCAGTTGCCGCAGGTGAAGCGGCCCGAGATGCGGCGGACCAGCGCCTCGTCGTCCACCCGCATCTCGATCACGGCGTCAAGCCGCTGGCCCGAACGCTTGAGCATGGCGCCAAGCGCGTCGGCCTGGGCCAGCGTGCGCGGGAAGCCGTCGAAGATGAAGCCCGCGCCGCGGCTGCCCTTCATCTTCTCCTCGATCAGTCCGATCACGATCTCGTCGGTCACGAGGCCGCCGCCGTCCATCACCGCCGCCACTTTCCGGCCCATCGCCGTCCCGCTGGTGCGCGCCTCGCGCAGCATGTCGCCGGTCGAAAGCTGGACCATGCCGCGCTCTTCGACCAGCTTGCGGGCCTGAGTGCCCTTCCCCGCCCCCGGCGGGCCCAGCAGGATGATGTTCGTCATTCGGACCTCAGCGGAGTGCGGGTGCTTTTCTGGCCGCGCCGCGCTTCTTGCCGCGCAGCTGCGATTTCTCGATCAGGCCCTCGTACTGGTGGGCGAGAAGGTGCGACTGGACCTGCTGGATCGTGTCCATCGTGACGCTGACCACGATCAGCACCGAGGTGCCGCCGAAGTAGAAGGGAATGGCGAACTGGGCGCGCAGGATCTCGGGCAGAAGGCAGACGGCCGCCAGATAGGCCGAGCCGACGACCAGGATGCGCGCGACCACATAGTCGAGGTAGTCCTCGGTCTTCTTGCCGGGCCGGATGCCGGGGATGAAGCCGCCCTGGTTCTTCAGGTTGTCGGCCACCTCGTCGGACTTGAAGGCGACGTTGGCGGTGTAGAAATAGGTGAAGAACACGATCATCGCCGCATAGAACGCCATGTGCAGCGGCTGGCCCGGCCCGAGGTAGGCAAGGATCGTGGACAGGATCGGGTTGGTCTGGTTGCCCGAGAAGGTCGAGATCGTCGTCGGCAAGAGGAGAAGCGACGAGGCGAAGATCGCCGGGATCACGCCGGCCGGGTTGACCTTGATCGGCAGATGGCTGGAGGAGCCGTCATAGACCTTCATGCCCACCTGGCGGCGGGGATACTGGATGTGAATCTTCCTGAGCGCGCGTTCCATGAACACGACAAAGGCGATGACCACGCCGACCATCGCGATCACCGACAGGATGACGAGCGGCGAGACCACCCCCTCGCGGCCCTGGCTGAGGAACTGCGCGATGGCCTGCGGGATATTGGCGACGATACCGACGAAGATGATGAGCGAGGTGCCGTTGCCGATGCCGCGCGCGGTGATCTGCTCGCCGATCCACATCAGGAACATGGTGCCGCCGACGATGGTGACGACCGCGCAGAGGCGGAAGAACAGGCCCGGCTCGTGCGCGAGGTTGCCATGCTCGATCGAGACCGCAAGTCCCCACGCCTGCACCGCGGCCAGAAGGACGGTGCCGTAGCGCGTGTACTGGTTGATCTTCTTGCGGCCCTGCTCGCCTTCCTTCTTGAGGCTTTCGAGCGCCGGGACCATCGAGGTCAGGAGCTGGACGATGATCGAGGACGAGATGTAGGGCATGATCCCCAGCGCGAAGATCCCCATGCGGCCGAGCGCGCCGCCGGTGAACATCTGCAACATGCCGCCGAGACCGTTCGAGGCCTTGTCCATGAACTTGGCCAGCGCCGCCGCGTCGATGCCGGGAACCGGGATGTAGGTGCCGAGGCGGTAGACGATCAGCAGCGCGACGGTAAAGAGGATGCGGCTTCTCAGGTCGGTGGCCTTGCCGAAGGCCCCCCAGCTGATGTTGGCCGCCATTTGCTCTGCAGCAGATGCCATTCAAGTCTCTTTCATGACCGCGCCGCCGAACCGGGCTTCCGGTCGGCGGCGCTTGGAAAACCTGTGCCTATGTAAGCGGCAGACGCGCCGCCCGCAACGGCTTATTCCGCCGCCGGGGCCTCGGTCTTCGCCGCCACCTTCAGGGTGCCGCCCGCCTTTTCGACCGCCGCGACGGCCGAGGCCGAGGCGCCGGTGACGCTGAGCGTCAGCTTGGCCTTGATCTCGCCCTTGGCGAGGATGCGGATACCGTCGAGCTTGCGCGAGGTCAGGCCGGCGGCGACCAGCGCGTCCTCGGTGATCTCGGACTTGGCGTCAAGCTTGCCCGCGTCGACGAATTTCTGGATCAGGCCCAGATTGACGACGGCGAATTTCTTGGCGTTCGGCTTGGTGAAGCCGCGCTTGGGCAGGCGGCGGTAGAGCGGCATCTGGCCGCCTTCGTAGCCGCCGAGCGCCACGCCCGACCGCGAGGTCTGGCCCTTGATGCCGCGGCCGGCGGTCTTGCCCTTGCCCGAGCCGGGACCGCGCGCGACGCGGAATTTCTTCTTGGCTGCGCCGGGGTTGTCCCGGAGTTCGTTCAGTTTCATGTCGCTTCTCCTTGCCGGATGCGGCCCCCAGCGACGGGAGCGGCCGAACGCGGCGTTTCTTGGTCTGAGTCGTGGCCAAGAGAGGCCACCGGGGGCGTATAGCGACCTGACCCACGACTTTCAAGCCTTGGCTGCCAGCCGCGTTACGGCCCGGCCGTATAGGTCCTGCGATAAGTTCGGAACACTAGTTCGCCGCAGCAAGGGCATATCTGATTGGTAACTGCGGGCAGAACCTTGTCGCCCGTCCCGCTGTGATGCCTCTGGCCATCGACTTCAAACACACCCTCCAAGAGGAAGCCCGCCCAACCACACCCTCCGCCATCGCTGGCGCAAACCGCATGCGAGATTGTGGCATAGGTCGGGAACCGGATGTCTTCTTCATCGATCTCTCTCAGATCACCGTACTTCGTCGACATTATCCTTCCCGCTCCCCTGCGACCCTCGCCCAATCGCCGCCCCCGAACACCACGGCGACAATCCGCACCTCCCGCTGTTCCTCGTCGAGCGTGAAGACGATCACCGCCCGCCGTCCCGCCGGGATGGCGCGCAGGCCGGGGGCGATGTCATCGCGCCGGCTGCCCCGGTGTGGCAGGTCGGCGAGGCCGGCAATGGCCCGCTCGATGTCCGACAGCTTCCGTTCGGCGGCTCCCGGCCCGGCATAGTCCAGGATCCATCGGGCGATGGCGTCGAGATCGTCTGCAACCCGAGGATGGAACCTGATCGGCCAGGTCATTCGCCACGGGCGGCAGCGATGCGGCCCCGCGCCTTGGCGAATGCTGTATCGGCGTCGGTGTCGTCCTCGGGCGAAGTGGCAAGGCGTCGGCGGATTTCCTCGGCCATCGCCCGCAGCGCCAGATCGCGCCCGGCCTCGTCCAGCATCATCTGCTCCACCGCAGCGGCGACGGCGGCGCTTTGCGTGGCAAAGGCCCCCTCGCCCACCTTTTTCGCAAGGAAACCGTAGTGGCGGTCGGTGAAGCTGAGGGTGGTCTTGACGGTCATGGTAAACCCCTAGGTATGACCAAGTCATATAGCGCGGCATCCATCAGCGCAAGGCAGTCCCGCCAGGCAAAACCCCGGAAAGCCAGGGGATTCAATTGCCGAAAAATTGGCAGGCTGTTGATTTTAAATCCTATTCCATTGCGCCAGGCCCCGGACAAACCCCATCAAAAGAAAAAGGTCGGGCCAAGGCCCCGCCCCTCGGAATTCCCGTCCGAACCTGGTGTTACCCGCGATCTTCCACAATCCACACCAGGTGGCTGATCTTGTTGACCATGCCGCGCGCGGCGCGCGTATAGTGGCTTCGCCGGGGCGATCAGGCCGTCCCGCCAGGTGGGGTCAGGTCGCCAGTCCATGCAGATCCAATTCGCGCCGGTGGTCCTTCTGTACGCCGTCACGCTGGTCCTGTTCGTCCTTCTGAACCTGCGCGGCGCCTACAGCCGGGTGCGGGCGGCGGTCAGCGATTATGCGATCGGCCCGACCCGCCCCCTTTTCCTGGCCGACGGCCTGGCCGGGGGCGCAGCGGCGCTCCTTCTGGGCACCTGCCTGCTGATCGGCGGCAGGTTTCCGGCCTGGGGCGCGCTCTGCCTGCTGGCGCACGCCTTTTTCCGCCTTGGCGTCCTGACCTTTCCGATCGACCTCGAGGGGCAGCGCCTCTCGTGGCATGGGCGGCTGCACTACAGTTTTGCGATTCCGGGCTTTGCGGCGGTCTATCTGGCGGTCGTGGCCCTTGGCCCCGCGGCGGCGGCGATCATCGCGCCCGGCTTCCTGCCGCCCTTGCGTCTGCTGGCCCTGCTGGCCGCGGCCTCGCTGGGCGGCGTCGCCCTGTGCATGTTCCCGTTCTTCCGCCCCATCTTCGGCCTGGTCGAGCGGGTGTTTCTCTTGTCGACGGCCCTGTGGCTGTGGATATTCTCGCTCGCCCTGACCGTCGGCTGACCGGCGGCACCTCGCCGCCGGCCAGCGCCGGGGGTCAATGTCCCTTGGGCCAGGCGAACTCGGGGCGCAGCCCGCCGTAGACCGGGCGACCGTCGGTGGGGGCGGGGTAGCCCTTCGTCGTGTCCCAGAAGGCATGATAGGTCGCCTTGGGGAATTTCGCGTCGTCATAGCCCATGACATTCGGCACCGCGACGCGGATGCGCTTCTGCTTGTCGTCGAGCATGAGGACGGCGTTGCACTTTTCGCAAAGGCAGATTTCGAGCGGCCCATTCGGGTTGTCGGCGTTGAAGGGCACGCGCTTCATCGCGGCCTCGTTGTCGGTCTTGATGTCGCCGTGGTTGAAGAAGGCGACATGGGTCGTGTGCTGGCCGGTGACCTTCTTGCAGACATTGCAATGGCATTCATGGTTGTCGATCGGCTCGGCGGAAGCGCGCACCGGATGGTGCTCGCAGCCGCCCGCGTATTTCGTTGACATCTTGGTCCTCCCTATGGGCGCCCTAGCCCCCGACGGGCCGGGCGAGTCGCCGGGGGAGGGTAGCACCGGTTCGGGGAAAGGCGAAGGTTTTGGAGGGGGCGCCCGGACAGATACGCGCAGGCCAGAGACCCGGGCATGGCCTTCCTGTTGCTGCCCGCGCCCACCTCGTGGCCCGCCGCTCCCGGCCGCTCCATAGTCGGCCCGTGCCCGGCCACCAGACAGAAACGCCCCCGCGAATCCGCGGGGGCGCCGTTCGTGCAAAGGCGGGGCAGGCCCGACCCGCTTACTTCTCGTCCACGATCCGCACGAGGTGGCTGATCTTGTTGACCATGCCGCGCACCGCGGGGGTGTCTTCCAGTTCGCGCCGGCGGCGGATCTTGTTCAGGCCGAGGCCCTTGAGGGTCGCGGTCTGGATTGCCGGGCGGCGGGCGGCCGAGGCATACTGCTCGACCACGATGGTTTTCTTCTGGGCCATCTTACGCCTCCACCGTTTCGGCCGCGTCGGCCTTCTTCAGGATGTCGGCCACCTTCTTGCCGCGGCGCGCGGCGACCTGGCGGGGGCTGGCCTCCTTTTTCAGGCCGTCCATCGTGGCGCGGATCATGTTGTAGGGGTTCTGCGAGCCCAGCGACTTGGCGACCACGTCCTGGATGCCCAGCATCTCGAACACGGCGCGCATCGGGCCGCCGGCGATGATCCCGGTGCCGGGAACCGCGGTGCGGATCACGACCTTGCCGGCGCCGTGACGGCCCTCGATGTCGTGGTGCACGGTGCGGCCGTCACGCAGCGGCACGCGGACGAGGCTGCGCTTGGCCTGTTCGGTCGCCTTGCGGATCGCCTCGGGCACTTCCTTGGCCTTGCCCTTGCCAAAGCCGACGCGGCCGCGCTGGTCGCCGACGACGACGAGTGCGGCAAAGCCGAAGCGCTTGCCGCCCTTGACCGTCTTCGACACGCGGTTGATCGCCACCAGACGGTCGGCGAATTCCGGGGTTTCCTCGCGTTCGCGGCGGTCTTCGCGGCGGTCGCGGCGGTGTTCACGTTCTGCCATAGGGCATTCCTTGCATGGTGGCGCGCAGCCGCGCCGTTAGGGCCGATCCTGGTGCCGCGGATCTGCGTCCGGGGCCCGGATCATCGGGGTGGCGCGCCCGCTTCACGAGACGCCACCCACAGTCATCAGAACTTCAGGCCGCCTTCGCGGGCCGCGTCGGCAAGCGCCTTGATCTTCCCGTGGAAGAGGAAGCCGCCACGGTCGAAGTAGCATTCCGCCACCCCGGCCTTCTTCGCGCGCTCGGCGATCGCCGCGCCGATCTTGGCCGCTGCCTCGACGTTGTTCTTGCCGATGACCCCCAGGTCCTTTTCGAGGCTGGAGGCGGCGGCAAGGGTCACGCCCTTGACGTCGTCGATCAGCTGCACGCTGATGTTCTTGGACGAACGATGGACCGAAAGGCGCGCGCGCCCGTCAGTCATCTTGCGAAGTTTGTTCCGAACGCGCAGGCGGCGCTTGAGGAACAGTTCCCGTTTGCTGTTTGCCATTTTTCCGCGTCCTTACTTCTTCTTGCCTTCCTTGCGGAAGATGAACTCGCCCTTGTAGCGGATGCCCTTGCCCTTGTAGGGCTCGGGGCCGCGCCATTCGCGGATGTTGGCCGCGACCTGGCCGACGAGTTGGGCGTCGATGCCCTCGACCACGATTTCGGTCTGCTTGGGGGTCGTGACGGTCACGCCCTTCGGCACGTCGAAATTCACTTCGTGGCTGTAGCCGAGCGAGAGCTTCAGGACGTTGCCCTGGATCGCGGCGCGATAGCCGACGCCCTGGATTTCAAGCTCTTTCCGGAAGCCGGTGGTCACGCCGGTCACCAGATTCTCGATCATCGAGCGCGACATGCCCCATTGCTGGCGGGCGCGCTTCGAGGTGCCGCGAGGGGCGACCGCGACCGAGCCGTCGGCGACGGAGATGGTCACGTCGTCGGTCGCCGTGAAGGCAAGGGTGCCCTTCGGCCCCTTCACCTCGACGGTCTGGCCCGAGACATTGGCGGTGACGCCGGCCGGAACCGGAACGGGTTTCTTGCCGATACGAGACATGGACCCCTCCTCAGAACACGGTGCAGAGCACTTCACCGCCGACATTGGCGGTGCGTGCGGCTGCGTCCGACATCACGCCCTTGGGCGTGGACACGATGGACAGGCCCAGTCCATTGCGGACCGAGGGGATGTCCTTGACCGAGGCATAGACCCGGCGGCCCGGCTTCGAGACGCGCTTGATCTCGCGGATCACCGGCGTGCCTTCGAAGTACTTCAGGCTGATTTCCAGCTCGGGCTGGCCATTGGCAGCCTCGGCCTTGTCATAGCCACGGATGTAGCCTTCGTCTTTCAGCACGTCCAGAACCCAGGCGCGCAGTTTCGACGCCGGGGTGCGGACGGTGGATTTGCCGCGCAGCTGGGCGTTGCGGATGCGGGTCAGCATATCGCCGAGAGGATCGTTCATCGACATTCTCGACCTCCTTACCAGCTCGACTTGACCATGCCGGGGATCTGGCCGAACGAGGCCAGGTCACGGAGCATGATCCGCGAGAGCTTGAGTTTGCGGTAATAGGCGTGCGGACGGCCAGTAAGCTGGCAGCGATTGTGGATCCGCGTCGCCGACGAGTTGCGGGGCATCTGGGCCAGCTTCAGGGTCGCCTTGAAGCGCTCCTCCATCGGCTTGGCCTGGTCTGCGATCAGCGCTTTCAGCGCGGCCCGCTTGGCGGCGTGCTGCTTGACCAGCTTGGCACGCTTCACTTCGCGGTTCACCATGGATTTCTTAGCCATATTCCTCGTTCCTCCGCGATCAGCTGTTGAAGGGCATGTTGAAATGCTTCAACAGCGCCTTCGCTTCCGCGTCGGTGGCCGCGGTGGTGCAGATGATGATGTCCATGCCGAGAACGTCGTCGACCTTGTCGAAGTCGATCTCGGGGAACACGATTTGCTCTTTCAGGCCCATCGCATAGTTGCCACGGCCGTCGAACGAGGTGCCCTTGACGCCGCGGAAGTCGCGGACGCGCGGCAGCGCCACGTTGATGAGGCGGTCGAGGAATTCGTACATCCGGTCGCCGCGCAGCGTGACCTTGACGCCGAGCGGCATCTCTTCACGGACCCGGAAGCCGGCGATCGACTTCTTGGCCTTGGTGATGACCGCCTTCTGGCCGGCGATCGCCGTCAGTTCTTCCTGGGCGTTCTTGACCTTCTTGGTGTCCTTCACCGCCTCGCCGACACCCATGTTCAGGACGATCTTGTCCAGACGCGGGATCTGCATGTCGTTCTTGTAGGAAAATTCCTGCTTGAGCGCGGCGCGGATCGTCGCCTTGTAGGCGGCCTTGAGGCGCGGGCTGTAGGTTTGAGCGTCCAGCATCAGATCGCCTCCCCGGTGGTCTTGGCAAAGCGGACCTTCTTGCCCTCTTCCATGCGGAAGCCGACGCGGGTGGCCTTGCCGTTCTTGTCCATGAGCGACAGGTTCGACAGGTCGATCGGCATCGCCTTGGGCTGGCGGCCGCCCTGGCTGGTGGGCGTCTGGCGCTGGTGGCGGATGGCGACGTTCACGCCCTCGACCACGGCCTTGTTGGCCTTGGGGTCGACGGACTGGATTTCGCCCTTGCGGCCCTTGTCCTTGCCGGTCAGCACGACGACGGTATCGCCCTTGCGGAGTTTCGCGGCCATCACAGCACCTCCGGGGCAAGCGAGATGATCTTCATGAAGTTCTTGGCGCGCAGTTCGCGCACGACCGGCCCGAAGATGCGGGTGCCGACCGGTTCGCCCTGGTTGTTCAGGATGACGGCGGCGTTCCTGTCGAAGCGGATCGACGTGCCGTCCTCGCGACGGACTTCCTTGGCGGTGCGCACGACGACGGCCTTGCGGACGTCGCCCTTTTTCACGCGGCCGCGCGGGATGGCTTCCTTGACCGACACCACGATGATGTCGCCGACGCTGGCGTAGCGGCGGTGGGAACCACCCAGAACCTTGATGCACTGCACCCGGCGCGCGCCGGAGTTGTCAGCGACATCCAGATTGGTCTGCATCTGGATCATTTGGTTTCTCCCGACCTTTGGGGACCGTCATGCAGGTGATGGCCCCAGGGTTTCGATTGACGAAGGATGGTTGCCTTGGCCTCAGGCCTCGACGACGACCGTCCAGCGTTTGGTTTTCGAGATCGGCGCGCATTCTTCGATGCGAACGGTGTCACCGACCTTGAATTTGTTCTCCGCGTCATGGGCGCGGTATTTCTTCGATTTCCGCACCGTCTTTTGCAGGAGCGGATGCTTGAAGCGGCGTTCGACCAGGACGGTGATCGTCTGTTCGTTCTTGTCCGAGGTCACGACGCCTTGCAGGATACGTTTGGGCATGGGTCGGTCCTCTTACTTCGCAGCTTCTTGGGCTTTGGCGGTCAGCACCGTCTTGATGCGCGCCACGTCCTTGCGGACGGCGTTCATGCGGGCGGTGTTCTCAAGCTGGCCGGTGGCCTGGCGGAAGCGCAGGTTGAACGCTTCCTTCTTGAGCGCGATCAGCTCGTCACGGAGCTGGTCGGGGGTCTTCTGCTTCAGTTCCTGCGCCTTCATGCGCCTTTTCCTTTTCTCAATCACCAGCGGGCCCCTGCGGTTGGCTGAGGGTAACCTTTGGCCTGGCGGATCAATGATAGACCAGCGAATCCGAGTCGCCCCGGAGCCGTGGATGGGTTCCTATAGGGGGGACAAGAAGGAAGGGCAAGGGGGATTTGGCACGCCATGCCGACGGCACCAAAGTCCCGGGGCCATCGCCCCGGGCGCCGCAACCGGGTTCAGCAGACGGCCCGGGCGGCCCGAGCCGCGCGGGCGGACCCTGCGCCTCATGCCTGCTCATATAGCGACTTAACCAAGGCCCCTCGCTCAACTTCGCCCAGATCGATGACAATGAGATTAGCCAATTCCACGCCTTGTGAAGAGGTTGTCGCAACGCGTTTCGCGAATACTATCACGTCGCCCAGACTCTCGCCGTCATGCCAGGTCGTGATCATATGCTTGTTGGGTGGGACCTCGCCTGCCCCGGCGTACTCGCAAACGACGAGATCAAAAGTATCGTGCCAATCCTCGCTGTTCCGGCCCCATGTCATGGCATAGCGGCAGCCGGCATCGGTGATCCCTTCGCAGATTGCGCGCATCGTCTGGCGCGTGACGAAGCAGTCGACCAATAGCACGCATCTGAACGGCACTTGAGGCGTCGCCAGCGCAAACGATTCCGCATTCTTTACGAACATGTATGCGAGCATGATGTCGGCTCACCCCCCACCCATAACTGAAACTCACGCTGACCCGTTCTTTCCCTGCCATGTTCATCGGCACTTCTTGCCTCAGCCAGCTTTCCCACATCAGAACTCCGCCGCCGCTCCGTCAACCCCAGCTTGCCCCCATGTCCGTATCTGATACTATCTGACATATGGAGGACTGCCCATGCCGAACGTTCACCTCACCAAGCAGATGGAAGAATATGTTGACGGCCAGATCAAGTCCGGAGCTTTCTCCAACGTCTCGGAAGTCCTGCGAGCAGGCCTTCGCATGATGATGGAGGACGACGGCGCAAGGGCGTTCTATCGCCTGAAGGCCGAACTGGAAGAGGCCGTCGATGAGGCCGAACGCGGCGACTACGTTGTCTTTGATCCGGTTGCCTTTGAACCTCGCGCCTTTCGCAAGTGACAGGCCAGATACGTCTGACCCTTCGGGCATTGAATGACCTCGAGGATGCGCGGCGCTACACCGAAGTAATCTGGGGCGAAGCGCAATGGCTACGATATTTTTCTGCGATCCAGACCGGCTTTGACCGAATTGCGGCCGACCCGATGTGCGGGCAAAGTCGCGGTCAGTTTCTCAAGGGGATGCGCTCGCTGACAGTCGGACGGCACCTGATCTTCTTCATCCCGGTGCGTCACGCAGGCGGTGTTGTCGTCGTCTCGCGCATCGTCCATCAGTCGCGAAATCTCAAGGCGCTGACATACCGGGATGATCCGCCCCCTAACCCCACCCGTAGTTGAAGCTGACCGAGATCCGTTCCTCCTCGGCCATGTTCATCGGCACTTCGTGGCGCAGCCAGCTTTCCCACATCAGGATCTCGCCGACCTCGGGCGTCACGTAGACGAAGGGCTGAAGCGCCTCGCCCGCGTCCTTGCGGCGCAGGGGGGCGTGCATCATCATCGCCAGGCGCGGGTCTTCCAGTTTCAGCGCGCTGGTGCCTTCGGGCATGGCGACATAGGTGGTGCCCGAGATCACCGAACGGGGATGGATGTGGCTGGCGTGGGTGCCGCCCTCGGGCAGGATGTTGATCCACAGCGAATTGCATTTCAGCTTGCGCCCGCCGAGGTCGAACCCCAGGTCCGTGCAGAAGGCGGCGACATGCTTGTCCAGCGCCTTTTCCAGTGTGCGGAAGATCGGAAACCGCCAGGGCAGGTCGTTGAGCGAGGCATAGGACGTATAGCCGGGATAGCCGTTCGCCTCACACCAGTCCTGCCCGGCCTCGTCATCCTCGGCGATGGCCAGGCACGAGGCGCGAAGTTCGTCATAGTCGACCTTGGGCCTGGCCAGTTCGTTCAGGCCGGCGCGGTAGAGGCGGGTAACGAAAAGTGAGGAGATGTCGGGCATATGGCTCTCATCGGTCTGGTGGTCGAGCCTTATCCCAAACCCGCCAGAACCGCAAAGCCGGCAACGAAAAACCCCCGCCGTTTCCAGCGGGGGACCATCTCGTAGGGTGCGCTTCAGCGCACCGCTCTCACCAGTCCTCGCGCGCCACCACGCGGGTTGTCACCGGCAGCTTCATCGCGCCGAGGCGCAGGGCCTCGCGGGCGATGTCTTCGGCGACGCCGTCGATCTCGAACATGATCCGGCCGGGCTTGACCTTGCAGGCCCAGTAGTCGACCGAGCCCTTGCCCGAGCCCATCCGCACTTCGGTGGGCTTCGACGAAACCGGCACATCCGGGAAAATCCGGATCCAGACCCGGCCCTGGCGCTTCATGTGGCGGGTGATCGCGCGGCGGGCCGCCTCGATCTGCCGCGCGGTGACGCGCTCGGGTTCGGTCGCCTTCAGGCCGAAGCCGCCGAAGTTCAGGTCGGAACCACCCTTGGCTTCGCCGTGGATGCGGCCCTTGTGCTGTTTGCGGAACTTCGTCCGTTTGGGTTGCAGCATCTTCCTTACTCCTTAGCGGGCGTCGCGGCGGTCATCGCGGCGCGGGCCACGCGGGGCCGGTCCGTCCTGAGCCTCGGCCGCGCGGCGGTCGCGGGCCTGGGGGTCGTGCTCCATGATCTCGCCCTTGAAGATCCAGACCTTGCAGCCGATGATCCCGTAGGGCGTGGAGGCTTCCGCCAGAGCATAGTCGATGTCGGCGCGCAGCGTGTGCAGCGGCACCCGGCCCTCGCGGTACCATTCGGTCCGGGCGATTTCGGCGCCGCCGAGACGGCCGCCGACGTTCACGCGGATGCCGAGCGCGCCCATGCGCATCGCGTTCTGCACGGCGCGCTTCATGGCGCGGCGGAAGGACACGCGGCGTTCGAGTTGCTGGGCGATCGACTCCGCCACCAGCATCGCGTCAAGCTCCGGCTTGCGGACTTCGACGATGTTCAGGTGCAGTTCCGACTTGGTGAAGTTCGCCAGCTTCTTGCGCAGGGTTTCGATGTCCGCGCCTTTCTTGCCGATGATGACGCCGGGGCGCGCGGTGTGGACCGTGACCCGGCACTTCTTGTGCGGACGCTCGATGATGACCTTCGACACGCCGGCCTGCTTGCACTCTTCATGGATGAAGTCGCGCATCTTGAGGTCTTCAAGCAGCAGGTTGCCGTAGTCCTTGGTGTCGGCGAACCAGCGGCTGTCCCAGGTGCGGTTGACCTGGAGGCGCATCCCGATGGGGTTGACCTTCTGTCCCATTACGCTTGCTCCTCGACTTGGCGCACCTTGATGGTCAGCTCGCTGAACGGTTTCATGATCTTGCCGAACCGGCCGCGGGCACGCGGACGGCCGCGCTTCAGCGTCAGGTTCTTGCCGACATAGGCTTCGGCAACGACCAGGCCGTCCACGTCAAGACCGTGGTTGTTCTCGGCATTGGCGATGGCCGACTGAAGGCATTTCTTCACGTCGATGGCGATCCGCTTTTTCGAGAAGGTCAGATCGGCCAGGGCCTTGTCCACCTTCTTGCCACGGATCAGCGCGGCCACCAGATTGAGTTTCTGCGGCGAGGTCTTGAGCATCTTCGCTTTCGCAAAGGCCTCGTTGTCGGCCACGCGGCGCGGATTCTTTTCCTTGCTCATGGCTTACTTCCTCTTGGCTTTCTTGTCGGCGGCGTGACCGTAGTAGGTCCGCGTCGGCGAATATTCACCGAACTTCTGGCCGATCATCTCCTCGGTCACGGCGACCGGGATATGCTTCTGGCCGTTGTAGACGCCGAAGGTGAGGCCGACGAACTGCGGCAGGATGGTGGAGCGGCGCGACCAGATCTTGATCACGTCGCTTTTGCCCGATGCGTGGGCCTTCTCCGCCTTTTTCAGCAGATAGGCGTCGACGAACGGGCCTTTCCAGAGAGAACGTGCCATGGATCAGCGGCCTTTCTTCGCGTGGCGCGAGCGAACGATGAACTTGTCGGTCGCCTTGTTCGAACGGGTCTTGTTGCCCTTGGTGCCCTTGCCCCACGGCGTGACCGGGTGACGGCCGCCCGAGGTGCGGCCTTCGCCGCCGCCGTGCGGGTGGTCGATCGGGTTCATGGCGACGCCGCGGACCGTCGGGCGGATGCCCATGTGGCGGCGGCGGCCGGCCTTGCCGAGGTTCTGGTTCGAGTTGTCGGGGTTCGACACCGCGCCGACCGTGGCCATGCATTCCTGGCGCACCATGCGCAGCTCGCCCGACGAGAGCCGGACCTGGGCATAGCCGCCGTCGCGGCCGACGAACTGGGCGTAGGTGCCGGCGGCGCGCGCCAGCTGGCCGCCCTTGCCGGGCTTCAGCTCGACATTGTGGACGATCGTGCCGATCGGCATGCCCGAGAAGGGCATCGCGTTGCCGGGCTTCACGTCGGTCTTGGCGCCGGCCACCACCTGATCGCCCACCGCCAGACGCTGCGGCGCGAGGATATAGGCCAACTCGCCGTCATTGTAGCGCACCAGCGCGATGAAGGCGGTGCGGTTGGGATCATACTCGATCCGCTCGACCGTGGCGGGAACGTCGAACTTGCGACGCTTGAAGTCGACGATGCGGTACAGGCGCTTGGCGCCGCCGCCCTTGTGCCACGAGGTGACTCGTCCGGTGTTGTTCCGGCCGCCGGTCTTGATCAGGCCCTCGACGAGCGCCTTGACCGGGCGACCTTTCCAAAGCTCCGAACGGTCGATCAGAACCAGCCCGCGCTGGCCAGGCGTCGTCGGTTTGTACGACTTGAGTGCCATGCTCTCTGTCTTCCGTTGCTTTGGACCAATGGTCCGTTGGGATGAAGGGCCCCGAAGGTCCCCGACTTGCAGGGGCGCTGCCGCCCCCTAACCAAAAAACCGCGCGGCCCCGGAAAGCCCAGGGCCGCGAGATTCGCGCGCTTCTATCAGAGGCCCGACTGGACGTCGATAGTGTTCCCCTCCTCGAGGGTCACATAGGCTTTCTTCACGTCGCTCCGCTCGCCGGGGCGGCCGCGGAACTTCTTGACCTTGCCCTTGGTGATCGTGGTGTTGACCGCCTTCACCTTGACGCCGAAGACGGCCTCGACCGCCTCCTTGATCTGGGGCTTGGTGGCTTCGCGGGCCACGCGGAACACGACCGCGTTGGCCTCGGATGCCATCGTCGCCTTCTCGGTGATGACGGGCTTCTTGATCACGTCGTAATGTTCAGGCTTCACGCTCATTTCAGACGCGCCTCCAGGGCTTCGACACCCGCCTTGGTGATGACCAGGGTCTCACGCTTGAGGATGTCATAGACGTTCGCGCCGATCGACGGCAGCACATCGATGCCTTCGATGTTGCGCGCCGCGCGGGCAAAGTTCTCGTTCACTTCCGCGCCGTCGATGATCAGCACCTTCTTCCAGCCCAGCTCCTTGGCGGCCTTGGCCAGCTGCGCGGTCTTGGCTTCGGCCATCGTCGCCGCATCCAGGATCACCAGCTTGCCCGAGCCGGCCTTGGCCGACAGGGCGTGGCGCAGGCCAAGCGCCCGGAACTGCTTGGGCAGGTCGTGGGCATGGCTGCGCGGGGTCGGAACCTTGTACTTGCCGCCGTGACGGAAGATCGGCGCCTTCTTGTCACCGTGGCGGGCGCCGCCGGTGCCTTTCTGGCGATAGATCTTCTTGGTCGAGTAGCTGACTTCCGACCGGGTCTTGGCGCTGTGGGTGCCGGCCTGGGCCCGCGCCCGCTGCCAGCGCACCACGCGGTGCAGGATGTCGGCGCGCGGCTCGAGGCCGAACAGCGCTTCGTCCAGGTCGATCGTGCCGGCCTTGGCGCCGTCAAGATTGATCACGTCGAGTTTCATGCTTCACCTCCTTCGGCCGAGGCAGTTTCGGCCGGAGCAGCCGCGGACTTGATCGCGGCCGGAAGCGGCAGATCCTTCGGCAGCGGCTTCTTCACCGCGTCCTTGATCGTGACCCAGCCGCCCTTGTTGCCGGGAACCGAGCCCTTGACCATGATCAGGCCACGGTCGGCGTCGGTGCGCACGACCTGGATGTTCTGGGTGGTGACGCGGACCGAGCCGAGGTGGCCGGCCATCTTCTTGCCCTTGAACACCTTGCCCGGATCCTGGCACTGGCCGGTCGAACCGTGCGAGCGGTGCGAGACCGACACGCCGTGGCTGGCGCGCAGGCCGCCGAAGTTGTGGCGCTTCATCGCACCGGCATAGCCCTTGCCGATCGAGGTGCCGGCGATGTCCACATACTGCCCTTCGGCATAGTGGGCGGCCGAAATCTCGGCGCCGACCTCGATCAGGTTCTCGGGGCTCACGCGGAATTCCGCGATCTTGCGCTTGGGGGCCACGCTCGCCTTGGCGAAGTGGCCGCGCATCGCCGCGGTGGTGCGCTTGGCCTTGGCCGTGCCCGCGCCGAGCTGGACGGCGGTGTAGCCGTCCTTCTCGGCCGTGCGCTGAGCCACGACCTGGAGGTTGTCAAGCTGGAGGACGGTCACCGGAACCTGGGTGCCATTCTCGAGGAACAGCCGGGTCATGCCCAGCTTCTTCGCGATAACGCCGGAGCGCAGCATCTGTCCGCCCTCCTCAGTTCAGCTTGATCTCGACGTCCACGCCGGCGGCGAGGTCGAGCTTCATCAGCGCGTCCACCGTCTGCGGGGTCGGATCGACGATGTCGAGAAGACGCTTGTGCGTGCGGATCTCCCACTGGTCACGCGACTTCTTGTCGATGTGCGGACCACGCAGAACCGTGAATTTCTCGATCTTGTTCGGCAGCGGGATCGGACCCCGGACCTGGGCACCCGTGCGCTTGGCCGTGTTGACGATTTCCTGCGTGCTGGCGTCCAGAACGCGGTAATCGAAGGCCTTGAGCCGGATGCGGATGTTTTGACCTGTCATGTCAGTCATGCCTCTCGCGGGCTTCTTCAAGGTTGAGAGGCAGACACCGCCGCATGCGGCGCCTGCATCGAACCAAATCTCCTGGAGATCAGGCGGCTCCGTATTGGAGGCCCCCCGTTCTGTCAAGAGGGAACGGCGCGCCCGGGGGCGCACCGTCTGTTCTGTGCTGGCGGCCGTCCGGTGTCCCGGCCGATCCGCCCGTGAAATCCTTACTTCAGGATCTTCGACACGACGCCGGCGCCGACGGTGCGGCCGCCTTCGCGGATGGCGAAGCGGAGCTTTTCCTCCATCGCGATCGGGGCGATCAGCTCGACCTCGAACTTCAGGTTGTCGCCCGGCATCACCATCTCGGTGCCCTCGGGCAGCTTCACCGTCCCGGTCAC
>JAFEFU010000073.1 GCA_018240425.1 Pseudomonadota bacterium
GCCTCCTGTTCCTTGATCATCCCGATAATCTGCGCTTCGGTGAAACGGCTTTTCCTCATGTCGTCTGCTCCTTCAGGTTGGGCAGACTCTACATCACGGCGAGGGAGCTTCCGGGGGGCAGGTCAGTCGCTTGCCTCGTTCTCGTCTCAGAGGATGCAAAAGTTTCTAGGACGGATGGCGCCAACTGCCCATTTCTATAGGGCTGTATAAAATTCGCCTAAAAACACCAAGTCGTCGCCAGCCTTTTCCCCAAGACCAAAACGCCCGCACCTTCCGGCACGGGCGTTCCGTGAAACCTTCAGCGAAGCCTCAGCGGCGCAGGCCGAGCCGTTCGATCAGCTTGGCGTAGCGGCCTTCGTCCTTGGCCTTGAGGTAGTCGAGGAGCTTGCGGCGCTGCGCGACCATCATCAGAAGACCGCGGCGCGAATGGTTGTCCTTGACGTGGGTCTTGAAATGCTCGGTCAGCGTGGCGATGCGCGAGGACAGCACCGCAACCTGCACTTCCGGCGAGCCGGTGTCGCCGGCCTTGGTCGCGTAGTCCTTGATGAGGCGGTTCTTTTCTTCAACCGTGATCGACATCGGGTTCTCCTTGTCAGGTTGGGGTTATGGCGCAGGCCGGGATGTCGTCCAGCAAGGCCCGTGGAGGGGTCCGCAACCGGTGCGGATGCGCGCCTATAGGGGAAAACGCCGGCAAAGGAAAGCGGAAAGCGCCCCGCCGTCAGGTTTGAGGCGGAGGCAGGTCCGGGGCCGGGCCGGTCGACGGCGCGGCGGCGGGCAGGAGCGTCAGGTCGGCGGCCTTCAGGTCCGGGCTGGCGAGCACGCTGGCGATGTGGCTGCCGTCGAGATAGAGGTGCATGTCGCCGCTGCCGTCGTCCGCGGCTGTCAGGGTCAGGTGCGGGTCGGGATGGTCGGCAGGGTCATAGACCACGACGATCCGGTCCTCGTGCGGGTTGTAGTCGCCGATGACGGTCTTGTCGGCTTGCGGCTGGCCCAGCCAGTCGTGAAGGACGAAATCGTCGTGGTTCGCGCCGCCGGTCAGCCAGTCGCCGCCGATGCCGGCCACCAGCGTGTCGTTGCCGGCGCCGCCGTCCAGATAGTCGCGCCCTGGCGGCCCGGCGCTTGCCGGCCGGGAGGCGGGCAGTTCGCCGGTCAGCCGGTCGTCGCCATCGCCCCCGGCCAGGGTGTCGCCGCCCTCTCCGTCCGACAGCGAATCGTCGCCGTCGCCGCCGATCAGCGCATCGTCGCCCCTGCCGCCCTTCAGACGGTCGCTTCCCTGTCCGCCAATCAGCGTGTCGTTTCCCGCCCCGCCGCTCAGCGTATCGTCACCCTCGTTCCCGGCAAGAGCGTCGTTGCCCGCGCCGCCATGCAGCCGGTCGTTTCCCGTCCCGCCGGCCAGCGTGTCATTGCCAAGACCGCCCTTCAACCTGTCATCGTCGGCGTCCCCGTGCAGTTCGTCGTCACCCCTGCCGCCCGAGAGGCTGTCGTTGCCATCGCCCCCGGCAAGCTGGTCATCGCCCCGTCCGCCCGAAAGCGTGTCATGTCCCCCGCGCCCGATGAGGATGTCGTTGCCCGCGCTGCCGGCGACACTGTCGTGACCGGCGCCTCCCTCGATCCGGTCGTCGCCGGTGGTTGCATGCGGCGGCGCCGCGTGCCCGCCCGCTGTTCGGGACTGCGGCACGGTCGGCCCCGGATCGGGAGCATCGGGGTCCGGGCTGTCTCCGCCCTGCGGAGGATTCAGGTTGATCCCGTCCAGGGGCGAGCCGTCCCCGTGGGGATCGCCAGGGTCAGCGCCGTGTCCGCCAGGACCGTCCCCGCCCCGCGGAGAATCCTCGCCCTCGGACCCGTCATTGCCGTCCGCCAGATCAAGAAACACCGATGCCGCCAAAAGGCCCATCAGCCCGACCATCATGTACATGCCCGCCACCCCAGCAGCCCGCGCCCCGGCCGGGGGCGCATCTCTCGGGTCAGTCAAGGCGCCAAGGCTTAAGCCCCGGCAAACAGGGGCCGGATTGGTGCGGGTTTTACGGATTTTCCGGCGCGGGACGTCAGGCGAAGGGGCAGGGGGCGGAAAAGCTCATGCCCTTGCCCGAGCCCGGGTGGCGGAAGCGCAGGCTTTCGGCATGAAGCATCAGCCGGGGAAAGTCGCGGGCGCGCCCCTCGGCATAGAGCGGATCGCCCAGGATCGGATGGCCGAGCGCCTGCATGTGAACGCGCAACTGGTGGCTGCGCCCGGTCAGCGGGTAAAGGCGGACCCGCGTGGTCCCGTCGAGGTCATGGCCCAGGACCCGCCAGTCGGTTTGCGCAGGTCTGCCCGTCTCATGGTTCACATGCTGGCGCGGGCGGTTCGGCCAGTCGATGGTCAGCGGCAGATCGACCCGGCCCTCTTTCGGGGTCAGGTGTCCCCAGAGTCGGGCGCGATACACCTTTTTCGTCTGACGCTCCTCGAACTGCGCGCCAAGGGTCCGCTGCGCATGGCGCGTCAGGGCGAAGACCATCACGCCCGAGGTGTCGAGATCCAGCCGGTGGACCAAGAGCGCCTCGGGATAGAGCCTGAGGACACGGGCGATCATGCAGTCGGCCAGGTCCGGACCCTTGCCGGGAACCGACAGGAGGCCGGCGGGCTTGTCCACCAGCAGCACCTCGGCGTCCGCATGGATCACGCGGACGGGTTCGTCAGGAGGGGAATAGGTGAAGAGCGTCATCAGCTGCGTCTGGCCAAGCGGAGCGGCGCCCCCGCGCGCCCCGCAATATTTGTGAGACCCCGACAGGGCAAGGGGACAAAGCCTGTCCGAGCCGGACAGAGGCGACGGACCGGCTCCGGCTTCTTGATGGCCGCCTGTCTTTCGACAAAACTGGGGTCCACTTTTGTCGGACAGGCGCTAGACGATCCGGTGCCCGGCTGCCTTCAGGCGCCGGGCGATCTCGGCGATATGGGCGGGCGTCGTCTCGCAGCAGCCGCCGACGATCGTCGCGCCCATGTCCACCCAGCCAAGCGCAAAGTCGGCGTAAAGTGCGGGTGTCATTTCCGGGCGGGCGTGCAGGACATCGACGGTCGGGCTGTCTTTCAGGAAGTCCTTGGTGATCTGCTGGAAGCCGTTCGCGTAGGCGCCGAAGGGCAGTCCGAAGCCGGAAAAGGCGCGTAGGGCGTCGGCCATCGCCTCGGGGGCGGAGCAGTTGGCGAGGATGGCAGATGCGCCGCCCTCTGCCGCCACCGGTCCGAGGTCGGCCACCGCCTCGCCCGAGCGAAGGCGCGCGCCGTCCTCGTCATCGACCGTCACCGACAGCCAGACCGGCAGCCCGGCGCCAGCCGCCCCTTCGAGGACGGCGCGGGCATGGCCGATCGAGGCGACGGTCTCGGCCAGAAGCAGATCGACCCGCGGCGCGAGGATGCCCGCGACCTCGCGGTAGAGCGCCACCGCCTGCCGGTGTTCGGGCAGGACATCGGCCCGGTAGGACGCCCCGAGCGGCCCGAGCGACCCGGCGATGCGGCCCCTGCCGTGGGCGGTGCGGGCGGCCTCGGCCTCGGCCAGCGCCTGAGCGTGAAGGCCCGCAAACAGATGGTCCTTGCCGAACTTCTCAAGCCGGTCATGGTGGATCGCATAGCTGTTGACCGTCGCCACCGTCGCGCCCGCGGCGAAATAGTCGGCGTGCACCTGGCTGACCAGGCCCGGGTGATCGATCATCACCTGCGTGGCCCAGAGCGGCGTCGGCGCATCGCCCGACCGCGCGATCAGTTCTTGCCCCATGCCGCCGTCGAGAAGCGTGATGTCACCCATTCCTGTCTACTCCGTCACGAATTTCACTGCGAGAAGGGCCAGAATCCCGCCAGCGACGCGGTTCAGCACCCCCATGCGCGCCGCCAGCCCCGCGCGGAGGAAGCCAGCCGCCGCACCATAGGCCGCGGTGACGCAGGTTCCGGTCAGCGTGAACAGCCCGCCGAGGATCAGGATCTGCTGCCAGACCGGCCCGCGCGCCGCGTCGGTGAACTGCGGCAGGAAGGCCAGGATGAACAGCGCTACCTTGGGATTGAGTGCGTTGGTCACGAACCCCCTGCCGATCGCCCCGCGCACCGATCGTCCACCGCCGTCAGCCTGCGCCGCCGACGGTCCGGCGCGCCAGGCCGCTTGCGCCAGCCACAGCAGATAGGCAGCCCCCGCCCACTTCAGCGCGACCAGCGCCGAAGGCGCCGCGGCGATCAGCGCCGAAAGGCCAAGCGTCGCCAGCCCGACATGGAAAAACCCCCCGAGCCCCACCCCCAGGCCCGCCGCCGCCCCGATACATGGCCCGCCACCGAGGCCCGAGGCAGTGGCGAACATCACGTCGGCGCCCGGCGTCAGGTTCAGGATCAGCCCGGCGCCCAGGAACAGCCACAGCTGATGGGCAGGCACCAGAATGAAGAGATCGGTCATGGAAACTCCTGTCCGAGCGACCTTGGCGGCGCGGCGCGGCTTTGACAAGGGTGTCCGGTCGCGGCGGGGGGCGCGGCGCTCAGCTTTGCGGCAGCCCGTCGTCGATCCGGTAATAGCTGCCCTTGAAGGCGGTGAAGATATGTTCGGCCAGCCGCCCGCCGCTCGGCCCGTCGATGGCGCCCGCCTCGACCGAAAAGGCCCCGTCGGCGGCGCGAAACCACAGGCTTGAACCGCACTCGCGGCAATAGCCGCGCCGCCCGCCGCCGGGGGTGGCATATTCGGCCATTCCATCGCGGCGGTGCCAGGCGACCTGCGCCTCGTCGGCATCGAACGAGGCGGAATAATGGCCCGAAAGCTTGCGGCACTGGATGCAGTGGCAGGCGGTGACCGGGCCGGCCGGGCCGGGCAGCGAAAAGGCGGCCGCCCCGCACAGGCAGGAGCAGTCAAGCCGCGCCGGTGCTGTCGCCGCTGCCGGCGGCGGGCCCTCGGGGGCGTAATAGTCGCCGGCATCTTCGGTGAAGATATGTTCGGCGAGCTCGACCCCCGGGTCGTCATCGAAGGCGCCGGGGCTGATCGACAGGCGGGCCTCGCCCTCGGGCTGCCAGAAGAGCGTCGCCCCGCAGAGCCGGCAAAAGCCGCGTGTCGCGGAGGAGGACGAGCGGAACCAGGCCAGGCCATCCCGGCGTGTCAGGCGGAAGCGGTCGTGCGGAACCGAGGTTGCGGCCCAATAGTGACCCGAGACCTTGCGGCACTGGCTGCAATGACAGGCAATGACGGGCCGAAGCGGCCCGGCCGACTCGAAGGCGACGGCCCCGCACAGGCAGGAACCGCGACGGATCTTGTCTTCGCTCATGCGCCGATCATGCCATGCGCCTCGCCTGCGCTTGCGGCCAGATCCGTCACAGCCCGCCGAAAACCGACGCAAGGATGGCGCCAAGCTCGCGCGCATCCTCGGCCGTGAAGGCATCCGGCCGGTTGCTGTCGATGTCGAGAACCCCGATCAGCCGCCCGCCCGAGCCGAAGACCGGCAGCACAAGTTCCGAGCGCGTGGACGAGGCGCAGGCGATATGGCCGGGGAAGGCATCGACATCCGGGACAAGCTGCGCCTGCCCGGTCCGCGCCGCCGCCCCGCAGACCCCGCGCGAGAAGGGAATGACGAGGCAGCCGTGGCCGCCCTGATAGGGGCCGATCTTCAGCATCCCTGGCCCGGTCACCCGGTAGAAGCCGGTCCAGTCGAAGCGGTCGTCGGAATGATGGATCTCGCAGGCGAGGGTGGCCATCAGCGCCACCTCGTCGGTCTCGCCGTGGGCGAGGCTGTCGATGGTGGTGGCAAGGGCACGGTAATCGGGCATGTCGGTTCCTTCGGGCAACGGCCGGGGCACTGCCCGGACCCCGGGATACTTGGACCGGGATGAAAGGGCGAGCTGTCAAGTTTCAACAGGCTGTTCACCCGGAACGGCGTGAGGCTGCAATCGCCAAACTCCAGCCGAGGACCCTGAAGGATGAACAGCCTTCTGAGACCTCACGGCTTACCGCCGCGCGCAAACAGGCGATTGATCAGCACGAAGAAGA
The DNA here is from genome assembly GCA_018240425.1 of Pseudomonadota bacterium. Taxonomy (GTDB): domain Bacteria; phylum Pseudomonadota; class Alphaproteobacteria; order Rhodobacterales; family Rhodobacteraceae; genus TMP-24. Next base: position 5,982 of record JAFEFU010000073.1, read on the forward strand.
CCGGAACGAAGGTGATGGTCAGGATCGTGCCGGTGATCGTGCCGAAGAGCGTGGCGTAACCGATGGCCTCGCGCGCGCCCGAGCCGGCGCCATGCGACAGGACGAGCGGCAGGACGCCCAGGCCGAAGGCGAGCGAGGTCATGAGGATCGGGCGGAACCGGAGCCGGGCGGCATGGCGGACTGCCTCGACGGCGCTCTCGCCGGCCCCGGCCATGCGTTCGCGGGCGAATTCGACGATCAGGATGCCGTTCTTGCCGGTCAGGCCGACGACGGTCAGAAGCCCCACCTGGAAGTAGACGCCGTTCGACTGCCCGCCCACCCAGGCGCCGATCAGGGCGCCAAGGATGCCGACGGGCATGGCCAGCAGAACCGCGACCGGGATCGTCCAGCTTTCATAAAGCGCGGCGAGGCAGAGAAAGACCGCCGCCAGCGCCAGGGCATAAAGGGACATCGCGCCGGCGCCCGCCTCCTTCTCCTCGAGCGACATTCCGGTCCATTGCAGGCTGAAGCCCGGCGGAAGTTTCGCGGCCATCGCCTCCATCTGTGCGATCGCCTCGCCCGAGGTATGGCCGGCCGCGGCCGAACCGTCGATCCCCATCGCGGGCAGGGCGTTGTAGCGCGTGACCTGCTGCGGGCCGAACACCCATTCCTGGGTGGCAAAGGTCGAGAAGTCGACAAATTCGCCATTGGCGTTCTGCACGCGCCAGAGCGAGATATCCTCTGGCTCTGAACGTGCCGACGGCTCGCCCTGCACGAACACCCGCTTCACGCGCCCTTCGTAGAGAAAGTCGTTCACATAGGCGCTGGACCAGACCGTGGTCAGGAAGTTACCCACGTCGGCGGCGGTGACGCCCACAGCGCCGGCCTTGGCCCAGTCGATGTTCAGCCGAAACTGGGCCGCGTCCTCGACCCCGCTCGGGCGCACCGCCGTCAGGACCGGGTTCTTGGCCGCCATCCCGAGAAGCATGTTGCGCGCCGCGAGAAGGTCTTCGTGCGTCTTGCCGCCGGTTGCCTGCAGATAGGACGTGAACCCGTTCGACGTGCCGAGTTCGAGGACCGCCGGCGGCACCACCGGCACGACGATCGCCTCCCTGATGCCCCCCATCAGCGGCCCGAAGGCGCGGGCAGCGATCGCCTGTGCCGAGGCATCCGGGGCGGTCCGGTCTGCCCAGTCCTTCAGCTTGACGAACATCATGCCCATGTTCTGGCCCTGCCCCGCGAAGGAAAAGCCGCGAACCGCGAAGACGGACTCGACGTTCTTGGCCTCGGTGCCCAGCCAATAGCCCTCGACCTTGCGAAGAACCTTCTCCGTGGCTTCGGCGGTTGCCCCCGAGGGCAGCTGCACGATGGTCATCAGCGCCCCTTGATCCTCGTCCGGCAGGAACGAGGTTGGCGTCCGCTGATAGAGGATCGCCATTCCGCCCACGATGATCGCATAGACCAGGATCATCCGCAGCGGACCGGCCGTCACCATCCGCACCAGGGCGGAATATCCGTCGGTCAGCGCAGTGAAGTTGCGCTCGAACCAGCCGCCGAACCCGGCGCCGAGCCGGCCAAGCAGGCTCTTGCGTCTGACATGGGCATGAGGCCGCAGCATCGTCGCGCATAGTGCCGGCGTGAAGATGATCGCAATCGCGACCGATAGCGCCATTGCCGAAACGATGCTGACCGCGAACTGCTTGTACATCTCGCCGGTCGGGCCGCCGAAGAAGGCCATCGGCACGAACACCGCCGAGACGACCATGCCGATGCCGACAAGGGCGCCGGTGATCTCGTCCATCGACTGGATCGTCGCTTCCTTGGGGCCGATGTGCTGTTCCTGCATGATCCGTTCGACATTTTCGACGACCACGATCGCGTCATCGACGAGAAGGCCGATCGCGAGGACCATCGCCAGCATGGTCAGCGAGTTGATGGTGAATCCGAGCGCCGCGATCACCCCGAACGTGCCCAGTATCACCACCGGAACGGCCAGCGTCGGAATCAGCGTGGCGCGGAAATTGTGCAGGAACACCAGCATGACGATGACGACGAGGATCATCGCCTCGATCAGCGTCTGGACGACGGCCTGAATCGAAATCCGCACGAAGGGGGTGGTGTCGTAGGGGATCACATAGCTGACGCCGGCCGGGAACGAGGCGGCCAGTTCGTCGATCTTCGCCTTGACCAGTCTGGCGGTATCAAGCGCGTTGGCGCCGGAGGCCAGCTGGATCGCCATGCCGGTCGCGGGCTTACCGTTGTAGAAGCCTGCAACCTCATAGTTCTCGGTGCCGAGTTCCGCCCGCGCCACATCACGCAGCAGCACCAGTCCGCCGTCGGTGTCGGCGCGCAGCACGATGCGCTCGAAATCCTCGGGTGTCTTCAGAAGCGACTGGGCCGTGATCGTGGCGTTCAGCAGCTGACCTTCGGGCGCGGGCATGGCACCGAAGGCGCCGGCCGAGATCTGGGCGTTCTGCGCGCTGATCGCCGCCACCACCGTCGCGGGTGACATGTCGTAATATTTCAGCTTTTGCGGGTCGAGCCAGATCCGCATCGCATATTCCGACCCGAAGACCTGCACGTTGCCCACCCCGGCCAGCCGCGAGATCGGCTCGACCATGTAGGACTTCATGTAGTCGCTGAGATCGATGTCGCGGCGTGAACCGTCGTCCGAGACCAGCCCCACGACCATGAGGAACCCGGTTGCGGACTTCTGGACCGTGACGCCCTGGCGTGTAACCGCCGCGGGAAGCCCCGCCTCGGCCACGGCAAGCTTGTTCTGCACCTGGACCTGGGCGATGTCGGGATCGGTGCCCAGGGCGAAGGTCAGGGTGATCGTCGCCGCTCCGGTCCCGGTCGTCGACGAGGTGATGTAGCGCAGCCCGTCAAGTCCGGTCATCTCCTTCTCGATGATCTGGACCACGGTGTCGGCAACGGTCTCGGCCGAGGCACCGGGATAGCGCGCGCCGATCACGACAGAGGGGCCGGAAATCGCCGGATACTGCGAGATCGGAAGCTGCGTCACCGAAATGATGCCGAACGCCATGATGACGATGGCGATGACCCAGGCGAAGATGGGCCGGTTGATGAAGAAGCGCGCCATGTGTCAGTTCCCGCCGCTGGGGGCCGCCGCGTCCCCGTTGGCGGGCACGATCTGCACCTCGGCGCCGGGCCCGGCCTTCTGAAAGCCCGAGGTGACGATCTGGTCGCCGGTTCTTAGGCCATCAGTCGTGATCCAGTTGTTGCCGGAACTCCCGAGGATCTTCACAGCGCGAACCGCGATCTTGCCATCCTCGACCACCCAGACGCTTGCACCGCCGTGTGCGTCGCGCATGACCGCGTTCTGCGGGACCGGGACCGTGTTCTTCATCGTCGCCTGCGGCATCTCGACCTCGACATAGAGACCTGGCAGCAGGATGAAATCGGGGTTCGGGAAGGTGATCCGCAGCGTCACCATGCCGGTCGTCGGCTCGACGTGCGGTTCGGCGGCAAGCAGATGGCCCTTCTGCGCATATGTATCGCCATTGGGCAACAGCAAGGCGACCTGAGCCGCGCGCATCTCCTCGCGTGCCTTGCGGGTCGAGGTCCAGCGCAGAAGGTCGTTCGCCGATTGGGTCACATCGACATAGGCCGGGTCCAGCGTGCGGATCGTCACCAGGGCGGTCGCCTGCTGCGCCCCGACCAACGCCCCGGTCGTCGTCTGCGAAAGGCCGATCACGCCGGCAACCGGAGCGCGGATCGTCGTCCGGTCCAGCTCGATCTCGGCGCTGGACAACTGGGCCTTGGCGACCTGGAGCGCCGCCGCGCCGGCATCGCGGGCGGCAATGGCCTTGTCGCGGGTGGCGGCCGAGGCGGCATTGGTGCGGAACAGATCCTCGGCCCGGTTCGCATCCAGTATCGTCAGGTCGTAACTGGCCTGGGCCTGCGCCACCGCCGCCCGCGCCGCCGCGACATTGGCAAGGTAGGTTTCGTCCTCGATCTTGTAGAGCGGCTGATCCTTCTTGACCCAGGTTCCTTCCTCGAACAGCCTCTCGCGGATGATCCCGGACACCTGCGGGCGCACATCGGACACGGTCGACGCCTTGATCCGGCCCGGAAGCCGCGAGGTCAGCGTATAGTCGCCCGTCGCGGCAGCAACGGTGGTGACCGTCGGCAGCGGCGCCTGCTGCGCCAGGCCTGCCGATGCCACCAGGGCCGAAAGCTGCGCCGCTGCGGCGAACTTGGCAAATGACCGCCAGGCTTTCCGGTTCATGTTCACACCTGTTCGCAATGTTCGCTCATGGGAGGGAGATTTAGGACATTCATTTCGGGTCCGCCCACCGAAGCACCGGGAACCGTCGCAAGGGGAAGCTTCCGCCCCCTCGTGCAAGGGACAAGCTGCGCCGGCCACGGAACCCTTCTCCCGGCAATCCGTTGATCATGGATGTCATCAGGATGGTCTTCCCTTCAGGGGCGAGCGTGCCTTTTGCCACTCCGAACCGGCACGCCGGAAGTGTCAAGGTGCAATGGACCCCGAGGCAGGGTTGCCGCCGAAGGGTGCGCGGGCTCTGCCGCCCGGTTATGCGATGGGGTTCGCCCTCCGTGGTGTGCGCTGGCGTCGGTATCAAGGATGTGGCCCGCAGACAGGCCCGTGCCACGCCTCTGCACGAGGATGCCCCGCGCGACCAGGCCGACATCCAGGCTTCAGCGCATCACGAAGGGATCGGGGATCGGATCGTCCGAGGTGCGCAGCCAGACGGTCTTGACCGTGGTATAGTCGAGCGCCGCGGCCAGTCCCCCTTCGCGTCCGTGACCCGAAAGCCCGTGGCCGCCGAAGGGCGCGATGGGCGAAACGGCGCGGTAGGTGTTCACCCAGACGATGCCTGCCCGGATGCCGCGGATCATGCGATGGGCGCGGGTCAGGCTGCGGGTGAAGACCCCCGAGGCAAGGCCGTAGGCCGTGGCGTTGGCGAGGCGCAACGCCTCGTCCTCGGTATCGAAGGCCACCACGGACAGAACGGGGCCAAACAGCTCCTCGGTGACGCAGGGCGCGCCGGGCGCGCCGGAACAGTCGAGGATCGTCGGCGGGAAATAGAAGCCCGCGCCCTTGGGCGCACGGCCGCCGGTGACGAGCCGCGCGCCCGCGGCCTCGGACTCGGCCACCAGCCGCTCGATGCGGCCGCGCTGGCGCAGCGTGCACAGGGGGCCGACCTCGGTCGTCATCTCGGATGGCGCGCCGATCCTGACCGCCGCGGCCTTGGCCGTGAGCCGGGCAAGAAGGGCATCCTTGACACTGCGCTGCACCAGAAGGCGCGAACCCGCGACGCAGCTCTGGCCGGTGGCGGCGAAGATCCCCGCGACCTGGGCATTGGCGGCGCTGTCGAGATCGGCGTCGTCGAAGACGATGAAGGGCGACTTGCCGCCAAGTTCCAGCGAGACCTTCGCCAGGTTCTCGGCCGAGCCGCGCACAATGTGGCGCGCCGTCCCGGGTCCGCCGGTGAAGGCGATGTGGGCGACCTTGGGGTGGGTGGTCAGCGCCTGTCCGGCCTCGGGCCCGCCGGTCAGGATGTTGACGACGCCGGGCGGGAAGCCCGCCTTGTGCACGAGGCGCGCGAATTCGAGAAGCGGTGCGGGGCCGTCCTCGCTGGCCTTGAGAACCACGGTGCAGCCCGCCGCCAGCGCCGGGCCGAGCTTGACCGCCGACAGGAACAGCTGGCTGTTCCAGGGCACGATGGCGGCGACGACGCCCACCGGCTCGCGCCGCAGCCAGACCTCCATGTCGGGCTTGTCGATCGGCAGGTGCGCGCCCTCGATCTTGTCGGCGAGGCCCGCGTAGTAACGGTAATAGTCGGCGACATAGGCGATCTGGGCGCCGGTCTCGCGGATGATCTTGCCGGTGTCGCGGGTTTCAAGCTGCGCAAGCCGCGGCGCCGCCGCCTGCACCAGATCGGCCAGGCGCATCAGAAGCTTGCCGCGGGCGGTGGCGGTCAGCCCCGGCCAGGGGCCATGCAGAAAGGCCTGGTGGGCCGCCTCCACCGCCCGGCCCACATCGGCGGCGGTGGCCAGGGGCATCAGGGCCCAGGCGCTGCCGGTGGCAGGATCCAGGCTTTCGAAGCTGGCCGAGCCATCCTCGAATGCCCCGTCGATATAATGCTGGAAGCGGTCCATCTTTCCCTCAGGCGAAGGCGGGCATCACGTCGTCGATCAAGCGCTTCAGGCCGTCGCGCTTGCGCGCGAAGCTCATGCCGCTGTCGATCCAGAGCGAGAATTCATCGTAGCCGAGCGCCTCGATCGCCCTCAAGCGGTCGATCACCTCGAACCTGTCGCCGATCAGCAGGTTCCGGCGCATCACTTCGGGCGAATAGAACGGGTGCGCGGCCATCTCGTCGGGGGTCAGGGGCTGGATCATGCCCATGCGGATCGGGCGCTTGTTCAGGAACCAGGCGCCGAAATAGTTGTAGAATGCGTTCAGTTCCCGCGCCGCCAGATCGGCGTCGGCAGCGTCGCGGGCCACATAGCCGTGCTGAAGGATCATGATCTTCGGGCGCGGGACTTCGGAATGGGCGGCGCAGGCGGTGTTGAAACGTTCCATCAGCGACACGACTTCCTCGTGCGGCTGGTGAAGCGGCGTCACCTGCACGTTGCAGCCCTGCGACACGGCGAAATCGTGGCTGTTCGGGTCGCGCGCCGCCACCCAGATCGGCGGATACGGCCGTTGCAGGGGCAGCGGGGCCGAGGTGGTGGCGGGGAACTGCCAGTATTGGCCTTCGTGGGCATAGTCGCCCTTCCACAGGCCCTTGATCGCCGGGATCAGCTCGCGCATCCGGCCGCCCGCGTTCCATGCGTCGAGGCCCGGCATGACCCGCTCGTACTCGAACGTGTAGGCGCCCCGCGCGATGCCGAGGTCAAGCCGCCCGTCCATGATGATGTCGGCCATCGCCGCCTCGCCGGCCAGCTTGATCGGGTGCCAGAAGGGGGCGATGACGGTGCCGGTGCCAAGGCGGACATTCTTCGTCCGCCGCGCCAGATCGACAAGGTTCAGAAGCGGGTTCGGCGCGATGGTGAAGCTCATCCCGTGGTGCTCGCCCGTCCAGATCGCGCACATGCCGCCCTCGTCGGCCATGCGGCAGAGCTCCAGCATCTCTTGGTAGAGGCGCGGTTCGGGGTCGGCGGGGCTGACCCGCTCCATGTGAATGAAAAGTGAGAACTTCATGGCTTCTTCCTTTCGCCGATGGATTCGACGCGTCCCCTGTCCTGATTTCCGAAATAGATGCCGTAGGTTCCCATCCGGCTTTCCTCGGCCAGGCGCTCCAGCATCACCCGCAAGGCGGGATCGGTCACGTCGGCCAGCCCCTCTGCGGAAAGTTCGACAAAGCCGCCCTTGGCCGACCTTGCAGAGGCGGCGGGACAGAGAAAGGCGATATGCTGATGCCCGCGCGCCACATCCTCGTAGACGGCATAGATGAAGCCCGGCGCCGCCTGCACGCCGAGCCCCGCGATCAGTCCGGACAAGGCGGCCTGGGCGCCCTCGCGCCCGACGCGGGCGGTGGGCAGGGTCAGCCCGCCGGTTCCGTCGTCGACCAGAAGCACCTCGCCCCCCGTCTCGATCACCGCCGAGATCACCACATCCGGCCCGCTTGCCACCGCGGCCCCGGTCTGGACCGGGGTGAAATAGCCGCCGCGGTAATAGCCGAGACCGGGGGCCGGGGTCGCCTCGAAGCCCTCGACCCGGCCGATCAGGATGGCATGGTCGCCGGCCTCGACGATCTGGTGCAGGCTGCAATCGAACCAGGCCGCCACCCCGGCGATGATCGGAGAACCCGCCGGCCCGTTGCGCCAGTAGACGGTGGCAAAGCGGTCCTCGACCGGGCGGGCAAAGGTGTTCGAGACATCCTTCTGCCCCTCGGACAGGATGTTGATGGCAAAGCCCTTGGCCGCGGCGAAGGCCGCATAATTCTGCGACGCCCTGGCCATCGACACCAGCAGCAGCGGCGGATCGAGCGAGACCGACGAGAAGGAGTTCGCAGTGAACCCCAGCGGCCGGCCTTCGGCATCGCGGGTGGTCACGACCGTCACGCCGGTCATGAAGGTGCCGAAGGCGTCGCGCAGCGCGCGGGGATTGTCACCGGTCATGCCGTCACCTCCTCGCGCCGTAACCAGCGCTGCATCGCCGCGGTCACCGCCTCGGGGGCGGTCAGGTTCACCATGTGGCGGTGGCCGGCGATCACCACCGCCTCGCCCGACGGAACGGCCGCCGCCATAGCCTCGGCCATCGCCGGGCTGGAATTTGCATCGCCCTCCCCTGTCAGAAACAGCGCCGGGCAGCGAATCCGGCCCAGACGTCCCGCATAGACGCCGTCACCCTCGGCAAAGGCGCGATAGGCGGCGGCGTAGCCTGCGCGGTCCACCGCCCGCAGCCAGCCCGCCACCCGGTCGCGCATCGCACCGTCGCCGGGGCCGAACCAGCGCGCCAGAGGCGCATCGGCATTGCCCTCGCCCCGCGCGATCTCGTCGGCACGGGCCAGGACGGCCGCCCGCGCCTCGGGGCTGCGGCAATGAACGCCGTTCAGCAGCGCCAGCCGCCGAAGAAGGTCCGGCCGCTCGACCGCCAGCCCGCCGGCGATGAGCGCACCCATCGAATGCCCGGCCAGATTGACCGGCCCGAGGCCCAGCGCCTCGATCACCCGCGAGGCCCAGGCCACATAGTCAGGCAGACGCACACCATCGGGCAGCGGATCACTGGCGCCGTGGCCCGGCATGTCGACCGCGATCACGCGATGGTCCGTCGCAAGGGCCGCGATCTGCGGCCCCCAGGCCTCGGCCCTGAGCCCGACACCGTGGATCAGCAGCAGGGGTTCGCCCGCCCCGGCTTCCAGCGCGTGGACACCCAGGCCGTCAGACAGCCGCAGGATTCGCGACATCATGGCCAAGGTCTTTCAGATCCTGATAGCGGTCGCCGATCCGATGATGAGGACGCCCGCCGGTCGAGGCGCCGAGCGCCACCACGATCTCGTCGGCGGCGGGGGCATCGGGAATGGCGAAGTGGATGGTCTGGTAGTGTGACCTGCGCCCTTCGTCGTGCTTGTCCATCAGGGGGATCATCACCGGGGTGTTGGCGGCGCCGCGGACGTTGGTGAAGGCCAGGTAGGTCTTGGCCCCGACCGCCTGCCGGTAGTGGTTGCCGAAGCGCAGCGTGTGGATCAGCGCGTTGGCGTGTTCCAACTCGCCCTCAAGGCCCACCACCGCGGCCTTGCCGTAGCCCTCGACATGGTCGGCCCCGCCCGCAGCCTCGAGGATCATCCCGGTCAGGAGCGCGCCCAGTTCCGGCGCGATCGCATGAATCTCGGGCTTCAGGTCCTCGACGAAACCCCGTCCGGCCCAGGGGTTCCTCAGGACCGCCGCCGCCGCGATCAGCTTCAGCGGCCGCGGCGCGGCGCGCCCCCCCTCGATCAGTGTCGTCTCGATGTTCAGCAGCGTCTTGCGAATCTGTGCGGACATGGGGGCCTCTCTGGCGTCTGTTTGGCGGGATGTTGGTATACCAGAATACCATATGTCAATAGCACTTGCCACCGAAGCCCAAAACACCAGCAGTGACACCCGGCGGCACAGCCCGGCCGGGCGGCGCACAGGCAGTGCCGGGAGAGTGGCCATGCACGGCCGAGTGGTCAAACGGCGGGCGGTCCCCTGCCGGTCGCGGGCGGCGGTTATTCCCTAACCCGCCGTCTTCGCCTAGACAGGGACCATGAGAATCCTGCGCCTTCTGGCGGCCCTGGCCGCCCTCTCGCTCGCCACCGCCGCGTCCGGGGCGGAAATTCCGCTTGCCACGCTGTCGGCCTATCTGAACGGCCTGACCACCGCCGAGACCACCTTCCGCCAGATCAACCCCGATGGAACCTCTTCGTCGGGCAAGGTCATCATCGAACGGCCGGGGCGGATGCGGTTCGAATATGCCAAGCCCGACAAGACGCTGGTCCTGGCCTCGGCCGGTTCGGTGGCCATCTTCGACGCCAAGTCGAACCAGCCGCCCGAGCAGTACCCGCTGGCCAAGACGCCGCTCAGCCTGATCCTTGGCGCGAAGATCGACCTCACCTCGGCGCAGATGGTCGTCGGCCACCGCGAGGAAGGCGGGCTGACGCTGGTGACAGCCCAGGACCCGGCGCACCCGGAATACGGCCAGCTGGAGCTCGGGTTCAGCGCCGATCCGGTGGCGCTCCGCCAATGGGTCGTCACGGACGCCAACGGCGCGCAAACCATCGTGCTGCTCGGCAACCTGAAGGTCGGCGGCAGCTATCCGCCCGCGATCTTCTCGATCACCGGCGAGACCGAGGCCCGGTTGCGCAAGCGCTGAGGCCCGGCCTCAGAGCTTGCCGCAGGCAATCAGCTGGCGCTGGTAGCGGTCGGCCCGGGAACTCACCCCCGACGAGACGCGCAGCAACCAGGCCTTGTCGTTGTGATTGCCGCGCTGATAGCCGGCGATACCCTCGTGGTAGGCCAGATACTGGTTGCCCGCGTCATACTTCGAGATGCCCAGCTGCTGGGATGCCTGGTCCATGTACCAGCCGATGAAGTCGGTGGCGTCCTCGATGCTGGTGCGGCGCGCGCCGAAGTTGCCGGTCGCCTGGCGGTAGTCCTCCCATGCCCCGTCGATCGCCTGGCTGTAGCCATAGGCCGAGGTCTGGCGGCCCGCCGGGATGAAGCCCAGGAAGAACTTGCGCGGGGTCTTGGCGTTGCCGACGAATTTCGATTCCTGATAGATCGTCGCCATCTGGACATGCACCGGCACGCCCCAGCGGCGTTCGGCGTCCTGCATGGCGTTCAGGTAGCTGGGGCGCTCGTCGGTCAGTGCGCAGGCGTCATCCAGATTGCGCGGCGGCGTGTGGCCGCCACAGGACACCAACAGCAACAACACCCCCAAACGGAGATATTTCTTCATCCTGCCTCACGTCGTCTGCTCGGTCTTTTTTTGCGACTCTAGCGGAAATCGGCCGGCTTGGGAATGGCGCGCGACGCCGGACGCCTGACAGACTGTTTCCCGTTCGCGCTGCCACCTTGGTGGACTTTCGGCCCCTGCAGGGTTAAAAAAGTCTTAGGGGCTATAGCATTATGTTGAAGACGCACGCCAAATACAATTTGGGGCAGGTGCTCCGCCATCGCAAACATTCGTTCCGCGGGGTGGTGTTCGATGTGGATGCGATCTTCGCCAATACCGACGAATGGTATGAGGCCATCCCCCCCGAAAGCCGCCCCTCGAAGGACCAGCCCTTCTATCACCTGCTGGCCGAGAACAGCGAAAACTTCTATGTCGCCTATGTGTCGGAGCAGAACCTGGTCCCCGACAGTTCGGGTGAACCCGTCGGCCACCCGGACCTGCCCGATCTTTTCGGCGACTTCGAGGACGGGCGCTATCCGCTGCATTTCCATCTGAACTGAGCGGGTGCTGCCGCGGCCCGGCCTAGTATCCCAGTGCGATCCCGTCCTTGCGCGGGTCCGACGCCCCGATCAGGATGCCGCGGTCCTCGTCGATCCAGATCGCCTGCGCCCCGCCCAGCGGGGTGCCGGGCACCGAGACGGCATGTCCCATCGCCGCCAGCCCGGCGCGGACCGCCTCGGGATAGCCGCGCTCGACCTCCATGCGGCCCCGGTCGGCGAAACTGCGGGGGACGTCGATCGCGGCCTGCAATTCCATTCCGTAGGTCACAAGGTTGCTGACCAGGCGGGCGTGGCCGGTGGGCTGGTAGCCGCCGCCCATCACCCCGAAGGGCATGACCACCCGCCCCCGGTGGCGCAGCATTGCCGGGATGATCGTGTGCATCGGCCGCTTGCCGCCGCCGGCTTCGTTGGGATGGCCCGGCCGCAGCGAAAAGCCCGCGCCGCGGTTCTGGAACAGGATGCCGAAGCGCGACGAGGCGATGCCGGCGCCAAAGCCCCAGTAGATCGAATAGATCAGTGACACCGCCATGCGGTCGCGGTCGACCACGGTGATATAGACGGTGTCGCGGTGGATCGCCTCGGTCCGGGCCGGAATGTCGCGGCCGGCGCGCGCCGGGTCGATCAGCCCGGCCAGCCGGTCGGCGGTGGCAGGGGAAAGCATGTGGTCCAGCCGCGAAGGGCCGACCGGATCGGCGATGAACCGGTCGCGGGCGTCATAGGCCAGCTTGGCCGCCTCGGCCTCGATGTGAGCACGGGCGGCGCCAAGGGGATCGAGCGCCGCCAGATCGAACCTGGACAGGATGCTCAGCAGAAGGATCGCCGTCGCCCCCTGCCCGTTGGGCGGGTGCTCGACGACCTCATAGCCCGCGAAATCGCCAGCGACGGGTTCGCCCCAGTCGCAGCTTGTGGCGGCGAAGTCCTCGGGCGTGTGGGTGCCGCCAAACGCGCGCAGGCTGGCCACCATGTCCTCGGCCACCTCGCCCTCGTAGAACCCGGCGCGGCCCTGCGCGGCGATGCGGCGCAGGACCTCGGCCTGGGCCGGGGCGCGGAAGAGGGTTCCGCGAGTGGGCGCGGTTCCGCCCGGCAGGTAATGGTCACGGCCCGCACCCGACAGGCGGGTGGCGTCGTCCGCCCAGTCGAAGGCCACGCGCGGCGCCACCGGCACGCCCTCGTCGGCATAACGGATCGCCGGGGCGAGTGCCGCGTCCAACCCCAACCGCCCCCATTCCGCCGACAGCCGGCAAAAGGCATCGACCGCACCGGGGACGGTAACGGAATCGACGCCCTCGGTCGGGATCGCGCCCAGCCCGCGCGCGCGCAGGGCCTCGGCCGACAGGCCGGCCGGCGCACGGCCCGAGCCGTTGAGGGCCAGCACCCTCTCGCTTCCGGCCGGCTTGACGAGGACGAAACAATCGCCGCCGAGACCGCACATCTGCGGTTCGGCCAGCCCGAGGATCGCGGCCCCGGCGATCGCCGCGTCGGCGGCATTGCCCCCCGACTGCAGGGTTGCGACCGCCACCTGTGCGGCCAGAGGGTGCGAGGTGGCGCAAAGGCCGTTCGCGGCATAGACGGTCGAACGGCCGGGCAAGTGAAAATCGCGCATTCTGGCCTCCGATGGCGGATGTCGCCGCCGACAGTAGAGGAGTTTGCAACCGCTGTGAATCGCAGGTTTCTCAGGAAGGCGGGGGCCAGTTCACTGTCCGCAGAAGGTTTGTCTTGTGCGGTCTCGTTCCCTGATGCGTAGCGAGAGGGCCGCGTCCTATCTGGTGGCCGGACATCCGATCCGCGCGGCAGGCCGGACGCTCGGGCCAGACGCCGGCACAAATCCACGGGCAATGGCGGTCAGGCGGTGGAAAGCCGCACCGCCTGCGCCCGCATCGTCCCGGCCCACGCCGCCGCAAGGGCGCAGCCGTCCCGGATCACCCGCCTGTCGCGCATCCGCCGAGCGTCACGGCGAGGCGAGCGGAACCGCAAAGCGCAGCCGGTTGGCCTTGCCCGTCCGCTCATAGCCCAGATCCTCGGTCAGGGCGCGGATCAGGGACCAGCCCCAGCCACCCTCGGCCAGGTCGCGCACCCGGCAGGCGCATGTCCGAGCGCAATCGTCCGGCGGGCACCTGTCGGGGGTTCCGTCTCCCGGCAGGTCGTCATCGGGCGGGGACAGGCCCGGCAGCGCCCGGCCCAGATCCTCGACCAGGCAGTGCAGCCGCGCCGGTGCGCGCCAGAGAGACAGGCGGATCTCTCCCGCAGGCCGGTGGGCATAGGCATGTTCGACGACGTTGTTCAGAACTTCGGCCAGCACCAGTTCGAGCGCGCCCGCATCCTCGGCGGTGATCTGCCGGGCAAAGCGCGCAACGGCACGGCGCAGCACGGCGCGCACCTCGCCGGTTTCGGCGCGGAAGTGGAAGGCGGCGCGGTCTGCACCCGCCGTCGACATATCATTCGCCATCGACGGCCCCTGCGGCGGGCGCCTGCGCATGGATGGCAAAGATCGTGTCCATGCGGGTCATGCGGAACACCTTGCCCACCGTCGGGCTCAGGGCTGCAAGCTCGAGCCGGCTGGCCGGGGCCAGGAACTTCATCGCAGCGACGATCGCGCCAAGACCCGAGCTGTCGACAAAGCCGACGCGGCCGAGGTCGAGGATCACCCGCCCGCCAGCGCCGGCCGCCAGGTCACGCATCCGGTCCTTGAACTGGATGGCGACCGCGGCATCGATCCGGTCCTCGTTCACCCGGACGACAAGGACGCCGTCCACGGTCTTGGCGAGCAGATCCATCCTGCATCCCCTCCTGTGCAGTCGCAGGCTAGACGCCATTCCTTACCATTCGGTATCATTCCCCCTGGCCCCGGCATGGAGGACAGGCGATGGACGAGGTGGTGATCGCGGGTGCGGCGCGCACGCCGATGGGCGGCTTCCAGGGGGCGTTCGCCGGCCTTGCGGCCGCAGAGCTGGGCGGGCACGCGATCCGCGCGGCGCTGGCGGATGCCGGGGCCAGGGCCGCGCCGGACGAGCTGGTCATGGGCTGCGTCCTGCCCGCCGGCCAGGGCCAGGCGCCGGCGCGCCAGGCGGGATTTCTCGCCGGCCTGCCCGCCGGGGTTCCCGCGACCACGCTGAACAAGATGTGCGGCTCGGGCATGAAGGCCGCGATGGTCGCCTTCGACCAGGTGCGCGCCGGACACCCGGGGGTGATTGTCGCGGGCGGGATGGAGAGCATGTCCAACGCCCCCTACCTGCTGCCGAAAATGCGCTCCGGCGCCCGGCTCGGCCACGGGCAGGTGATCGACCACATGTTCCTCGACGGGCTCGAGGACGCCTATGACAAGGGCCGCCTGATGGGAACCTTCGCCGAGGACTGCGCCACCCGCTTCCAGTTCACCCGCGAGGCGCAGGACGACTATGCGCTGGCGTCGCTCGACCGGGCGCTGGCGGCGGGGCGCGACGGGGCCTTCTCGCGCGAGATCGTGCCGGTGACGGTTGCCGGGCGGACGGGCGAGACCGTCGTCGCCGCCGACGAGCAGCCCGCCACCGCACGGCCCGAAAGGATCCCGCTCCTGAAACCCGCCTTCCGCAGGGACGGCACGGTGACGGCGGCCAATTCGTCGTCGATCTCGGACGGAGCGGCGGCGCTGGTCCTCGCCGGCCGCGAAACCGCCGAACGGCTGGGGATGAATGTCCGCGCCCGCATCCTCGGCCACGCGAGCCACGCCCAGGCCCCGGCAGAGTTTCCGACCGCGCCGGTGCCTGCGGCGGAAAAGCTTCTGTCGCTGCTCGGTCTGGCGCCCGGCGACATCGACGTGTGGGAGGTGAACGAAGCCTTCGCGGTGGTGCCGATGGCCTTCATGCGCCTGACCGGCGTCGGCCACGACCGGCTGAACATCCACGGCGGCGCCTGCGCCCTCGGCCACCCGATCGGCGCCTCGGGGGCGCGCATCATCGTCACGCTTCTGAACGCGCTTGAACGCCACGGCCTCAGGCGCGGCCTTGCCACCATCTGCATCGGCGGTGGCGAAGGCACCGCGATTGTCATCGAGCGTCCCTAGCCGTGAAGTCTCAGAAGGTTGCTCGCCCGGAACGGGGTCAGGCTGCCATCGCCAAACTCCAGCCGAGGACACAGGTGGATGAACACCGGTGAGAACTCGCAGCTAGTGCGGCAGGGCGGCCTGCCAGTCGCGCACGGCCTCGAGCGGATGCACGAGCATGAGGATGTTCAACGCCAGCCCGTCGCGGATCGTCCAGGCGGTCAGCGCCTCGAAACCCAGGACCACGGCCAGGCTGAGGGCGGCTGGGGCGCGGCGGGCCAGCCAGAACCCGGCCGCCATTGCCGCCATGTCGCTGACCGAGTTGAGGATGGAGTCGCCGGTGTAGCCCAGTGAAATCGTGACCGCGCGGTAGCGGTCGATGATGAAGGCCGAGTTCTCCAGCATCTCCCAGCCGGCCTCGATCATCATGGCCAGCAGCAGGCGCCAGGCGAACGACAGCCGGCGGGCGACCAGCCACAGGAGCGCGTAGAACAGGATGCCGTGCAGGATGTGGCTGGGCGTGTACCAGTCGGTCAGGTGCTGCGAATTGCCCGCCGACCAGATGTCGCCTTCCCAGAGCTTGACCTGGCCGCAGGTGCAGATCCAGACCCGGCCGTTCAGCCGTTCGACCAGGGCGGCGAACACGACCACGGCAAGCGTCAGGAGATAGGGAAGGCGCATGGGCCATACCAATCACGCCCGCCGCGTTGCGTCCACCGAAAAGACGGCCGGGCCGCTGCGGGTGCTCTGGCGCCCCGGCGATGCCGCGAAGTGATCGCCGGTCCTCGGGCAGAGGTCAGGTCGGCGTGGTGCCGGTCCCAGCGGGCCGGCCCAGGTCTTCGCCCCTGCGGATCGTGGCAAGATAGTCGCGCAGCAGCGCGGCGCGGCGCGGGCGGAACGAGTCCCCGGTCAGCCGCACCCGGCGCATCCGGTCCACATGAAACCGGCGGAAATCCTGCCTGACCGTGCAGAAGGCCAGGCACATCAGCGCCCGGTCGAAGTAGACAAGCGCGAGGGGCCAGATGCGGCGGCTCGTCTTGCGGCCCGACAGATCCTCGTAGTCGATATCGACCGCGCGCTCCTCCCACGAGGCTTCGCGCAAGAGACCGACATGCGCGGGCGCGGGCTGGCGCGGCTCCAGCCGGTAGAGGCGGCTGACCGCATGAACGGCCTGGCGCTGCATCCGTTCGGGCAGGGTCGCGGTGATCTTGGCCATCGCCGCGCCCGCCGCGGCGGCCAGTGCCGGATCGCCCATCTGCCGCACTTCGGCCAGCCCGAGCGCCAGCGCCTCGACCTCGAGCCGGGTCAGCATCTGCGGCGGCAGGGCAGGATCCTCGGTCAGGCTGTAGCCGACGCCCGCCGCCCCGTCGATCAGCGCGCCCCCGGCACGCAGCGCCTCGATGTCGCGATAGAGTGTGCGCTGGGAGACGCCGGTCTCTTCGGCCAGCCGCGCGGCCGTCACCGGCTGGGGCAGCATGCGGAAGGCCTGAAGCAGGCGGAAGAGGCGATCGGCGCGGGGCATCAGATGCTGACGGATTCTGGCAGGATACCCGGATCATAAAGGCGAAACAGGACAAAGCAAAGGAGACCGCCATGCTGACCCTTTTCCACGCACCGAACTCGCGCTCGTCGGCGATCATGACGCTGATCGACGAAATGGGCGTCAGTGACCGGGTCAAGGTCGAGACGGTGACCATCAGCCGCTTCGACGGCAGTGGCGCCCGCGATCCGGCCAACCCGCACCCCGAAGGCAAGACCCCGGCGCTGGTTCATGACGGGCGCATCATCACCGAGCGCGCCGCCATCATCCTGCACCTGACCGCACTGTTCCCCGATACAGGCCTTGCTCCGCGCGTGGGCACGCCGGAGTGGGGCAGCTTTGCCGCCTGGCTCTGCTGGTATCAGGGGGTGCTCGAGCCGGTCCTGATCCATCAGATGGCGGGGCTGGAACATCTGTATCTGACCCGCACCTTCCGTGGCCCGAAAGAGGCGGCGGCGCGGCTTCGCTCGGCGCTGGACAGGGGGCCGTGGCTGATGGGCGCCGACTACAGCGCCGCCGACCTCTTGGTGCATTCGCCCTTTGCCTGGGCGCCGCAGGCGATGCCCGACGACCCGGTGATCCGCCAGTGGGTGGAGCGCTGCATGGCGCGGCCGGCGCGGGCACGGACGGTGGCGGCCGACACGGCGCGCATGGCGGAAACGGCGGCGGGCTGACCGACCCGCAGGTCTGGCGCGGGAACCCGGCCCCGGAAAGGGGTCAGGTTCCCGGCTTCTGCGTCGAGGGCGCGCCGCCTTCAAACCAGTTCGGGCGGGAATAGTCGCAGGGCGCCTCCTGCATCTCCAGATGCAGCCGGTCGCCGCTGTAGGGATGGGCACGGGCCAGGTCCTCGTCGAACTCGATGCCGAGGCCCGGCGCGTCGGGGACGATGACATAGCCGTCCTCCCAGCCGATCGAGTTGCGGATGAGTTTCAGGTGGAAGGCGCCGCCGGTCTCGATCGTCTCGACCATGAGAAGGTTGGGGATCGAGGCGCCAAGCTGGATGTTCGCCGCCCATTCCACCGGACCGGCGTAAAGGTGCGGCGCAAGCTGGGCGGTGAAGACCTCGGCGATGGCGGCGATCTTCTTGACCTCCCATATTCCGCCGGCGCGGCCGAGCGCCGGTTGCAGGATGCGCGCGCCTCCGGTCCTGAGCACGGTGGCAAACTCGGCCTTGGTGGTGAAGCGTTCGCCGGTGGCGACCGGGATGCGCACCGCGCGCTGGACCTCGGCGAAGTCCAGAAGATTGTCGGGCGGGATCGGCTCCTCGTACCAGAGGGGGCCGTAGGGCTCGATCGCCTGGGCCAGCCGCACCGCACCCGCCACGTTGAACTGGCCGTGCGTGCCGAAGAGAAGGTCGGCGCGGTCGCCGACCGCCGCGCGGATCGCCTTGCAGAAGGCGGCCGAGCGCGAGATGTCGCTGGCCGACGGGTCATGCCCGCCGCGGATCGTGTAGGGGCCGGCGGGGTCGAACTTGACGGCGGTGAAGCCCATGTCCACGAACCGCGTTGCGGCTTCTGCCGCCATATCCGGACTGACCCAGAACTCGCCGCTTTCCTTGCCGGGTTCGGGATAGAGATAGGTGTAGCTGCGCAGCCGTTCGTTCAGCTTGCCGCCCAGCATTGCGTGCACCGGCCGGTTCCGCGCCTTGCCGATCATGTCCCAGCAGGCGATCTCGAGCCCGGAAAAGGCGCCCATCACCGTCGGGTCGGGCCGCTGGGTGAAGCCCGACGAATAGGCGCGGCGGAACATCAGCTCGATCTCTTCCGGGCTGGTGCCCTGCATGTGGCGCAGGAACACATCCTCGATCACCGCCCTCATGGCGCTCGGCCCGACCGTCGAGGCATAGCACTCGCCATAGCCGGCGATCCCGTCGTCCGAGGTCAGCTTGACGAACTGCCAGTAGCGCCCGCCCCAGCCTGGGGCAGGCGGTGCCACGGTGAAAATCTCGAGATCCTTCAGTTTCATCCTGCCCCCCCTGCCGTACCGGCAAGCCTGTCCGCGCCGCATCGGGGGTGCCCGCTTGTCCGCGACAGCGGCGTGACGCAATCATCCTTCGGCCCGCCTCAGCGGTGCCCGATCCCGGCAAGGAATTCGGTCAGGATCGCGGCGAATTCGCGGGGGCGGTCGACCGGCGGCAGGTGCCCCGCGCCCCGGATCAGCTGGAAGCGCGCGCCGGGGACCAGATCGGCCAGCTCGCGCACCAGGTCGGGCGGGGTCGAGCCATCCTCCGATCCTGCGATGGCGAGGACCGGCAGGCGCAGGCCCGATGTCGGCACCAGGAAGTCTGCCCCGCCGACGGCCGCTGAGGTGCCGGCATAGCCCTCGACCGGGCAGGCCAGAAGCCGCGCCCGCCAGTGCCGACCTTCGGCGCCGTCAAGGAAGGCTGGCGGAAACCAGCGCGTCAGCACGCCATCGGCCACGGCGGCAACGCCCCCCGCCCGCACCGCCGCAACCCGTTCGTCCCAGATCGCCCGGGTGCCGATCTTGGCGGCGGTGTTCGACAGGACCAGCGCCCGCACCAGGTCAAGCCGCTTGGCCGCCAGGCCCTGCGCGATCAGCCCGCCCACCGACAGGCCGACGAACACGCAGTCCCGGACCCCCAGCCCATCCAGAAGTACCTCGGCGTCGCGCACCAGCCCGCCCATGCTGTAGGGCGGCGGCGGTACGTCCGAGCCGCCGTGCCCGCGCAGGTCGTAGCGGATCAGCCGCAGGCCCGGCGGCAGCAGCGGGATGACCTTGTCCCACAGGGTCAGGTCAAGGCCGAGGGCATGGGCAAAGACCACCGGCGGCCCGTCCGCCTGCCCCTCCTCGCGCCAGTTCAGCCGCACCTCGCCCATCGTCAGGCCCCCATCGCCGCCAGCCAGCGGCGCAGCGCCGCCAGTGCCTCGGGCTCGTCCAGGAAGGGGACATGGGCACGGTCGGGCACCTCGGCAAGGATCATGTCCGGCCGGCGCAGCGCCATCTCGGCGGCGGTGGCCGTGGACAGAAGGTCCGAATTCGCTCCACGGATCAGCGCCAGAGGCAGGCCGGCGCAGGCGTCGAACAGCGGCCAGAGATCGCCCGCGGGCGCGCTGAAGGACGCGAGGAAGGCCTCGCGCAGCGCCGGATCATAGCGGATCGTCAGGCCGCGCGGCCCTTCATCGTAAAGCCGTTCGGCAAAGGCCCGCCAGCGCGCCGCGGGCACGTTGGCGAATCCTGTCAGGGTCTGGGGCAGCCGCTCGACCAGCGCATCAAGGCTTCGCGCCGCGGGATTGCGCCCGACATAGTCGGCTATCTTCTCCAGCCCCGCCCGCTCGATCACCGGGCCGATGTCGTTCAGGCACAGGCCGATCAGCCGGTCATGGGCTGTCGCCGCCAGCGCCATCCCGATCAGCCCGCCGCGCGAGGTGCCGAGGATCGCCGCCTTCTCAAGGCCCAGATGATCCATCAGCGCCAGCACGTCGGCGGCCTCTTGCGGGATCGTGTAGCTGGCCGCCCCGGTCCGGTCCGAGGCGCCGCGCCCGCGGTAGTCGGGTCGGATCAGCCGGACATGGGCGAGATGCGGCGCGACGAAGTCGAAATCGGTGTGCGTCCGCGTCAGCCCGGCCAGACAGATGACCGGCAGTCCGGCGCCTTGGTCGGCATAGGCCAGCCGCGCGCCGTCTCGGCCGTGAAAGTAGGATGCCACCGCCATGCCCTCTGCCTTTTCTCTGCGGAAATACTCCGGGGGCGTCCCGATGACATCCGGGGCGGGGCCGCCCCTTGCCTCACCCGCCCATATGCTCCGGCTGCGGCATCCCCAGCACATGATAGCCGCCGTCCACACGGATGATCTCGCCGGTGGTGCAGGCGCCGTAGTCCGAGCAGAGATAGACCGCCGTTCCTCCGATCGCCTCGAGCGTCGCGTTGGCGCGCAGGGGGGCGTTCGCCTCGGTGTGGCGGAATGTGGCGCGCGCCCCGCCGATCGCGGCCCCCGCCAGCGTCTTCATCGGGCCGGGGCTGATCGCGTTCACCCGGATCTTCTGCGGGCCGAGGTCGTTGGCCAGATAGCGCGTGGCGCTTTCAAGTGCCGCCTTGGCGACGCCCATCACGTTGTAGTTGGGCGTCACCCGGTTGGACCCGCCGTAGGTCAGCGTGATCAGGCTGCCGCCCGCCGGCATGAGTTCGGCCGCGCGCCGCGCCACGTCGATGAAGGAAAAGCACGAGATCGCCAGCGAGTTGGTGAAGTTGCCGCGGGTGGTGTTGATGAACCGGCCGGTCAGTTCGTGCTTGTCGGAATAGGCGATGGCATGGACCAGGAAGTCGATCGTGCCCCACCGCGCCTCAAGCGCCGCGAAACAGGCGGCGAGGCTCGCGTCGTCCATCACGTCGACATCGACAAGGAAGTCCGACCCGACCGAGGCCGCCAGCGGCTCGACCCGCTTGCCGAAGGCCTCGCCCTGATAGGAAAACGCCAGTTCCGCCCCTTCGGCGGCCAGCGCGCTCGCGATGCCCCAGGCAATGGAACGGTCGTTCGCGACGCCCATGACAAGCCCGCGCTTGCCCTTCATCAATCCGGTCATGTCAGCTTATCCGAGATACTTGCTCATCACGAGCGTGGCGTTGGTCCCGCCAAAGCCGAACGAGTTCGACAGGACGGAATCGAGCTTTACCCCTTCGCGGAGCTTGGTGACGATCTCGGCGGTGTCCAGCGCCGGGTCGAGTGCCGTCACGTTGGCCGAGGCGGCGATGAAGTCGCCGTTCATCATCAAGAGGGAATAGATCGCCTCGTGCACACCGGTCGCCCCGAGGCTGTGCCCGGTCAGCGATTTCGTGGACGAGACCGGCGGCGTCTGGCCCTTGCCGAAGACCCGGCGGATGGCCTCGACCTCGGTCACGTCGCCGACCACGGTCGAGGTGCCGTGGCTGTTGATATAGTCGATCCGCCGCCCCTTGGGCAGGGTCGAGAGCGCCAGCCGCATCGAGCGTTCGCCACCCTCGCCCGAGGGCGCGACCATGTCGTGGCCGTCCGAGGTCGCGCCATAGCCGGTGACTTCGCCATAGATCTTTGCGCCCCGGGCAAGGGCGTGGGACAGTTCTTCCAGCACCACGACACCGCCGCCACCGGCGATCACGAATCCGTCGCGGGTCGCGTCATAGGGGCGGCTCGCGGTTGCCGGCGTGTCGTTGTACTTCGACGACATCGCCCCCATCGCGTCAAAGAGGCACGAGAGCGTCCAGTCCAGTTCCTCGCCGCCGCCGGCAAAGACGATGTCCTGCTTGCCCATCTGGATCAGCTCGACGCCATTGCCGATGCAATGCGCGCTGGTCGAGCAGGCCGAGGTGATCGAATAGTTCACGCCCTTGATGCGGAAGGGCGTGGCGAGGCAGGCCGAGTTGGTCGAGGACATGCAGCGCGTCACCATGAACGGCCCCATCTTCTTCGGCGCGCCCTTGTTGATCACCGTGTCGAAGGCCACGAAGAAGTTCGATGTCGACGGTCCGCCCGACCCCATGATCAGCCCCGAGCGTTCGTTCGAGACGTCCTTGTCCTCAAGCCCGCTGTCGGCGATCGCCTGCTCCATCGCCAGGAAGTTGTAGGCCGCGCCCGGACCCATGAAGCGCAGGTTGCGCTTGTCGATGTGATCCTCGAGCACGATCTGCGGCATGCCGTGGACCTGGCTGCGGAACCCGTGCTCGGCATATTCGGGGGCAAAGACGATGCCCGAGCGTCCGGCGCGCAGGCTGGCCTCGACCTCGGCGGCATTGTTGCCGATCGGCGAGACGATCCCGATCCCGGTGATGACGACGCTGCGCATGGGCGCACTCCTTATTCAGCAGGGTCAGTTCGCCGACAGGGCGACCTTCATGTCGGTGACCTGATAGATGACCTCGCCATCGGCCTCGACGATGCCGTTGGCGACGCCCATCGTCAGGCGCCGGGTCTGGATGGCCTTGGTGAAATCGACCTTGTAGGTCAGCATCCTGCGGTCGGGCCGCACCATGCCGGTCAGCTTGACCTCGCCGACGCCGAGCGCGTAGCCCCGCCCCTCCCATCCCCGCCAGCCGAGGTTGAAGCCGGTAAGCTGCCAGAGCCCGTCAAGCCCGAGGCAGCCGGGCATGATCGGGTTGCCGGGAAAGTGGCAGTCGAAGAACCAGAGGTCGGGCCGGATGTCGAATTCGGCGACGACATGGCCCTTGCCATGTTCGCCACGATCGCCGGAAATGTCGGTGATGCGGTCCATCATCAGCATCGGCGGCGCCGGAAGCTGGGCGTTGCCCGGCCCGAACAGTTCACCCCGCGCGCATTTCAGAAGCTCATCCCTGCCGAAGCTCGAGGGGTATTGCGCCATCCCGACCGCCCTTGATCGCGTTTCATTGCAAGCCCTGTAACATTCCGCCCGTCGCAAGGGCAAGTGCGCGATGCCGCCGCCGTCATCCGTTCCCCGTGATCATTGAACTTTGCCCCCTGAGGGCTTTATAGAGAGGGTGACGGCATCTTGTGGAGCCCATGCAGAAAAGCGCCGAACATCGCGGGACGGAATGGCTGGCGGCCGTCGGGCTGCGCCCGACCCGCCAGCGGCTGGCGCTTGCGACGCTTCTGGTGGGCGACGGTCTTGATCGGCACGTCACCGCCGAAAGCCTGTTCGCTGCCGCCCGCGCCGCGGGCGAGGGCGTATCGCTCGCCACGGTCTACAACACGCTGCGCACCTTCTGCGAGGCCGGCCTGATGAGCGAGATCACCGTCGATGGCACCCGCAGCTATTTCGACACCCGGCTTGACGATCATCCGCACTTCTACTGGGAAGACAGCGCCGAACTGACCGACGCCCCCAAGGAAGAGCTGGAGATCGCCCGCCTGCCGATCCCGCCTGCGGGTGCTGCCGTTGCCCGCGTCGACGTGGTGATCCGGCTGAAGCGGACCTGACCGGCGGCCTTCGGGACAGGCGGGACGGTCAGAACCATTGCCCCGGCTCGATCATTCCCAGGTCCAGCAGCTGCCGCGATGTCCATTCGAAGCGGGCCGATCCCGCCCAGGCAAAGCTGCCGATCGCCCAGCTTGACCCCGGGTTGGTCTTCAGGGCCTTCGCCGTGCGGAACGACGCCACCGCCGCCGTCAGGTTGTGATGCCAGGGGCACGAGACGGTGTTCATCTCCTCGTCCGACAGGGTGAAGTCGGCGCGCATCTCAAGGCCCTTGGCCGGCCGGAACAGCGCCGTCCTGTCCAGCCGGCGCCGCGCCCAGGGGATATGCTCCTCGAACCGCCAGCGGATACCGCCGAACACGTCGAACTGGCGCTCCAGCGGCTTGCCGTCGCTGCCGAACCGCTCGAGCGCGTAATATCCCCGGCTGTCGAACAGCGCCTCGTCACGGCTGACCGCGTTGGGAAACCGGCCGAGGTCGGCGGCATAGAGGTCGATCACATAGGCCAGCATCGCCGCCCGCCGCTCTTCGGAGTGGAAGGCCAGCATCTCGCCCACCTGCCGTGATTCGCAGAAGGGAAAGAACAGGTACTCGGCGTTGTAGCCCCAGTAGAGCCAGGTTGTCGGAGGGCAGCGGGCGATCACCCGGCCGAGCGCGGCGGGAACCGCGTTGCGCGCCGAGAGGTCGCAGTCAACCGCCACCACGCTTTCCGCCTCGGGTGGAAGGGGCAGACGCGGCGGGCACAGGAGGATCACCTGGGAAAATCCGATGCGCTGGTGGTGCGCGACGGTCGAGGCGATCTCGACCTCGTCCTCGCAGAAGATCAGGGCCACCGGCCCCCTCGCCAGCGCCGCCTGCCCGCCGCGCAAGAACTCCTCGATCGAAGCGTAGTGCATCCCTTGCCCGTTTTCGGCTAGGATTCCCCGATGCCGGCGGCCAATGCAAGCCGCTTGATGGTGGGCCAGATTGCGGAAGCGGGCCGATATCGCTAAGGGAGCGCATCCCGAAGGGGCGGATCATGGCGGAACCGAAGAAGCTTTTCATCAAGACCTATGGCTGTCAGATGAACGTCTATGACAGCGAGCGCATGGCCGAGGCCTTGGGCGCCGAGGGCTATGTCACCACCGGGCGCGCCGACGAGGCCGACATGGTGCTTCTGAACACCTGCCACATCCGCGAGAAGGCGTCCGAGAAGCTTTATTCCGATCTCGGTCGCCTGCGGCCGCTGAAGGCCGGCAAGCCCGACCTGAAGATCGGCGTCGCCGGCTGTGTCGCGCAGGCCGAAGGTGCGGAAATCATCAGGCGGATGCCGATGGTTGACCTGGTCGTCGGCCCGCAAAGCTATCACCGTCTGCCGGCGATGGCGCGGGCAGCTGAACAAGGGCAGAGGCCGGTCGATACCGACTTCCCGGCCGAGGACAAGTTCGACCACCTGCCCGAACGCCCGGCCGCGGTCCGTCCGACGGCGTTCCTGACCGTGCAGGAAGGGTGCGACAAGTTCTGCGCCTTTTGCGTGGTGCCATACACCCGCGGGTCCGAAGTCAGCCGGCCGGCGACGCGCATCCTGGACGAGGCGAGGAAACTGGCCGACAAGGGGGTGCGCGAGATCACGCTTCTGGGCCAGAACGTCAATGCCTATCACGGCGAGGGCCCCGCTGCCGAGGGCGGCGGCGACTGGTCGCTGGCGCGGCTGGTCCGGGCACTGGCGCAGATCGACGGGCTGGCGCGCATCCGCTATACCACCTCGCATCCGAACGACATGGACGACGAGCTGATCGCCGCGCATGGCGAGGAAACCAAGCTGATGCCCTATCTGCACCTGCCGGTGCAGTCGGGGTCGGACCGGATCCTGAAGGCGATGAACCGCCGGCATACGGCGGACAGCTACCTGAAGCTGGTCGAGAAAATCCGCGCTGCCCGTCCCGACATGATGATGTCGGGCGACTTCATCGTGGGCTTCCCCGGCGAGACCGACGCCGATTTCGCCGAAACGCTCGATCTGGTTCGCGCCGTGGGCTACGGCATGGCCTATTCGTTCAAGTACTCCGCCCGCCCCGGCACGCCGGCTGCCGAGCGCGCGCCGGTTCCCGGCGCGGTCGCCGATGCGCGCTTGCAGGAGTTGCAGGCGCTCATCACCTCCCAGCAGCACGCCGCGCAGGAGGCGATGGTCGGGCGCGAGGTGGGGGTATTGTTCGAGAAGCCGGGGCGGCTGAAGGGCCAGATGGTCGGCAAGTCCGACTATCTGCACGCCGTTCATGTCAGGGACGACAGCCTTCGCGCCGGCGAGATCGCGCGGGTGCGGATCACGGCGAGCGAGACGAATTCGCTGGCAGGGGTTCTGGTCGGCTAACCATTTTCTGACGCTTGATTAGTCCGCCTCCGATACCAGAAAGCCCGCGTATTCCAAATCTGGTTCCCGGCGGCATGCGTCACGGGCGGACGCGGCGGATCGGCCCTTCGGCTCGCCCTACCCTCCGTGGCGCATCGGATCTGCGGGGTAGGTGCCGAGGATCTTCAGATACGAGGTGAAGTAGCGCAGCTCCTCCAGCGCCCTCTGGACATGGGCATCGTCGGGGTGGCCCTCGATGTCGGAATAGAACTGGGTGGCCGAGAACACCCCGTCGACCATGTAGCTTTCCAGCTTGGTCATGTTGACGCCGTTGGTGGCGAAGCCGCCCATCGCCTTGTAGAGCGCGGCGGGGATGTTCCTGACGCGGAAGACGAAGCTGGTCATCATCCCGTCGCCGCCGCGCCGGTTCAGGTCGGGGTCGCGGGACATGACCAGAAAGCGGGTGGTGTTGTTCGACTTGTCCTCGATATGCCGCGCGATCACGTCGAGCCCGTAGATCTCGCCGGCGAGTTCGGAGGCGAGGGCCGCGAGTTTCGGGTCGCCCAGTTCGGCGACATGGCGGGCCGAGCCGGCGGTGTCGGCGCCGGTGACGGGCTTGAGGCTGTGCTGGCGCAGGAAGCCCCGGCACTGGCCGAGAAGGACGGTATGGCTCATCGCCTGTTCGACCTTGGCCAGCGGGGTTCCGGGCACGGCCAGCAGGTTGATGTGGACGCGCACGAAGGCCTCGTCGACGATGTGGAGACCGCTTTCGGGGAGAAGGTGGTGAATGTCGGCGACCCGCCCGTAGGTCGAGTTTTCCACCGGCAGCATGGCGAGATCGGCATCGCCGCGCCGGCAGAGGTCGATGGCGTCCTCGAAGGTGGCGCAGGGCACGGCTTCCATCGCCGGACGGGCCTGGCGGCAGGCCTGATGCGAGTAGGCGCCCGGCTCTCCCTGGAAGGCGATGCGTCCCGTCATGCTTGTCTCCGATGCCACGCGCCCGAAAAAGGGCAATTCCCGGCGCTACTATACCTTGATCCCCGGACGGGGAAGCGGATAGATACCGGCCAAACCATGCCAGAGCGGGGCGCGACATGTTCGACACGATGACTGTAACGAAGGCTGGCGGCGCCGTCTGCGGTGCGCTCCTGATCTTTCTGCTGGGCAACTGGGGGGCGGAGTCGCTTTACAACACCGAGCCGGCCAAGGTGCATGGCGAGGAGGTCGCGCAGGCCTACACGATCGATACCGGCGCCGCCGCGGCGCCTGCGGCCGGGACCGCCGCCGCCGGGCCGGACTTCGCCACCGTCTTTGCCAAGGCCGACGCCTCGAAGGGCGAGCAGGTCTTCGGCAAGTGCAAGAGCTGCCACAAGATCGACGGCACCAACTCGACCGGCCCGCACCTGAACGGGGTGGTGGGCCGCGCCGTCGCTTCGGTCGCGGGCTTCAACTATTCGGACGCGCTGAAGAAGGTCGGCGGCGACTGGTCGCCGGAACAGCTGGACAAGTGGCTGGAAAGCCCCAAGGCCTTCGCCCCCGGCACCAAGATGAGCTTTGCCGGTCTGCCCAAGGTCGAGGACCGCGCCGACGTGATCGCCTATCTGAAGTCGCTGGGCGGCTGAGCGGGCACATTGTCCGACCGGAAGCCGCCCCCCGGGGCGGCTTTTTTCTTGGCGGCGTCCGTCTCACGCATTCGCGCCTTGCGGTGCGCGACCGGGGCGCATTAGCCTGCCCGGCAATGACGTCCTGCCGGAGACAAGAATGACCGACCCCCGCCCCCGCCCCGCCCGCCAAATGATGCCCGTACTTGCGGTGGCCGGGCTTGCGGCGCTGGCGGGGCTGGCGGCGGCGCGCGCGGACGAGCCGACCATCGTGTCGAACAGCATCACCACCTTCGGCGACCCGGCGAAATACGGGGCGGACTTCAAGCATTTCGACTATGTGAACCCCGATGCGCCCAAGGGGGGCGAGTTGTCGGAGGCCTTTGTCGGGACGTTCGACAGCTTCAACCCCTATACCGAAAAGGGCAATCCGGCGGCGCTGGCCTCGATCGGATACGAAAGCATGATGGAGGGCAGTTCCGACGAGGTGGGCAGCCTCTACTGCCTGATCTGCTCGACCGTCGAATATCCCAAGGACAAGGCCTGGGCGATCTTCACCATGCGCCCCGAGGCGAAATTCTCGGACGGATCGCCCCTGACCGCCGACGACGTGGCCTTTTCGGACGACCTTTTCGCGCGCGAGGGCCTGGTGTCCTTCCGCACCCTGCTGGGCCAGTTCGTCGAGAAGGTCGAGGTTCTGGACCCGCACCGGGTGAAATACACGTTCAAGGCTGACAGTCCGCCGCGCGACCGCATCCAGATGGCGGGCGGGATGCCGGTCATGTCCAAGGCCTGGTTTGCGAAGTCAGGCGCCAAGCTGAGCGAGCCGCGGATGGACCCGGGCATCGGCTCGGGGCCCTACATGCTCGATCGTTTCGACATCAACCAGCGCGTGATCTACAAGCGCAATCCCAACTGGTGGGGCAAGGATCTGCCCAACAACCAGGGCCGCTACAACTTCGATTCGATCCGTCTCGAGTATTTCGGCGATCCGACCGGGGCCTTCGAAGGGTTCAAGTCGGGTGCCCTCGGGTTCCGCATCGAGAATTCTTCGAAGAACTGGGCGACGAGCTACGATTTCCCGGCCCTGCAGAAGGGCTGGGTGGTCAAGGCCGAGCTGCCCAATGGCACCATCGCCAGCAACCAGTCCTTCGTGTTCAACCTGCGCCGCGACAAGTTCAAGGATCCGCGCGTGCGCGAGGCGATCGGGCTGATGTTCAACTTCGAATGGTCGAACAAGACGCTGTTCTACGGGCTTTACAAGCGGATCAATTCCTTCTGGGAGAACTCGCCGCTGGCGGCGACCGGCCTGCCGTCGCCCGCGGAACTGGCGATCCTGACGCCGCTCAAGGACAAGCTGCCGCCTGGCGTGCTGGACCAGCCGCCGGTGATGGCGGCGGTGTCGGGCGACAACCAGCTGGACCGGGGCAACCAGCGCAAGGCCTCGGCGCTGCTGAACGAGGCGGGCTGGCCGGTGGGCGACGACGGGATGCGGCGCAATGCCAAGGGCGAGAAGCTGACCGTCGAGTTCCTGTCCGACGATCCGGGGTTTGACCGGGTGATCAACCCGTTCGTCGAGAACCTGGTGCGGCTGGGGGTGGACGCCAAGATGTCGCGGATCGACGATGCGCAATATACGCGCCGCACCCGCCCGCCCTTCGATTTCGACATCATCACCGACCAGTTGCCGACCGGCGAGGAGCCGGGATCGGGCCTGCGCCAGTATTTCGGCTCGGAAGGGGTGAACGATGCCTTCAACAGCATGGGCCTGTCCGATCCGGCAGTGGATCAGCTGATCACCCTGGTCCTGCAGGCGAAAAGCCGTGACGAGCTGTCGGTCAGCGTCAAGGCGCTGGACCGGGTCCTGCGGGCGCTGCGTTTCCGCGTGCCGGAATGGTACAATGACAAGTACAGGGTCGCCTATTACGCCATGTACGAGCATCCGGCGGCACTGCCGCCCTATGCGCTGGGCGAGATGGATTTCTGGTGGTACAACGCCGACAAGGCCAAGGCGCTGACCGCGGCCGGGGCATTCAAGTAAGGCGCCGGGCAACGGTGCGATCGGGGACGGGCAGGGGACATGGGCAATTACATCCTGCGCAGGCTGCTTTTGACCATTCCGACGCTGTTCGGGATCATGCTGGTGAATTTCGCCCTGACCCAGTTCGTTCCCGGCGGCCCGATCGAGGCCTATATCGCCAAGGCCCAGGGCGAGGGCGACGTCCTGAAGAACGTCACCGGATCGAGCGGCGACCCGGGCATGAACGCCGACAGCGGGGCCGATCAGAAATACATCGGCGCCCGTGGCCTGCCGCCCGAGTTCATCAAGCAGCTTGAAGTGCAGTTCGGCTTCGACAAGCCCGCCTATGTGCGGTTCGGCAAGATGATGTGGGATTACCTGCGCTTTGATTTCGGGCAAAGCTGGTTCCGCTCGACCTCGGTCGTCGATCTGGTGATCCAGAAGATGCCGGTGTCGATCTCGCTGGGCCTGTGGTCGACGCTGGCGGCCTACCTGATCTCGATTCCGTTGGGGATCCGCAAGGCGGTCAGGGACGGCACGCCCTTCGATACCTGGACCTCCGGCGTCATCATCGTCGGCTATGCGATCCCGAGCTTCCTGTTCGCCGTGCTTCTGATCGTGCTTCTGGCCGGGGGCAGCTACTGGCGGGTGTTTCCGCTGCGCGGGCTGACCTCGGACGACTGGTGGGATCTGAGCCTGGTGGGCAAGGTCACGGATTACTTCTGGCACATCACCCTGCCGGTCGTCGCCACGACCATCTCGAGTTTCGCCACACTGACGCTTCTGACCAAGAACAGCTTTCTGGACGAGATCAACAAGCAGTATGTTATGACCGCGCGCGCCAAGGGCCTGACCGAACGGCGGGTGCTCTACGGCCATGTGTTCCGCAACGCCATGCTGATCGTCATCGCCGGATTTCCCGGCCTGCTGATCGCGGTCCTGTTCGGCGGCGGCCTCTTGATCGAGGTGATCTTCTCGCTCGACGGGCTGGGACGCATGGGCTACGAGGCCGCGCTGCAACGCGACTATCCGGTGGTGTTCGGCACCCTCTACACCTTCGGCCTGATGGGGCTGGTGATCGGGATCGTCTCGGACCTGACCTACATGTTCGTCGATCCGCGCATCGACTTCGGCACGAGGGAGGGCTGATGGCCCTGTCGCCCCTGAACCGGCGCCGCTGGCGCACCTTTCGCGCCAATGGACGGGCCTTCTGGTCGCTGTGGATCTTCGCGGTCCTGTTCGGCCTGTCGCTGTTCGCCGAGTTCCTGGCCAACGACAAGCCGATCCTGGTCAGCTACCGGGGCGAGCTGTACATGCCGGTCCTGCGCTTCTACCCCGAGACCGCCTTCGGCGGCGATTTCAAGACCGAGGCCACCTATACCGACGAAGGGCTGCAATGCCTGATCCGCACCGGCGGCATCCCCGCCTGCTGGGACGATCCGGCCGGGGTTCAGGCGAAGGCGGCCGGCGGCATCTATGACGGCAAGCCGGTCCAGGCGGGGTGGATGGTCTGGCCGCCGATCCCCTACAGCTACAACACCATCAACAATGTGGGCGAGGCCCCCTCGGCCCCCGACCGCCAGCACTGGCTGGGCACCGACGACACGGCCCGCGACGTGCTGGCGCGGATCATCTACGGGGTCCGCCTGTCGGTCCTGTTCGCGCTCCTGGTGTCGGTGGGCTCGAGCGTCCTGGGGGTCATGGCCGGGGCGGTGCAGGGCTACTTCGGCGGGCGGATCGACCTTCTGTTCCAGCGGTTCATCGAGATCTGGAGTGGCACACCGACCCTCTATGTCATCATCATCCTGTTCGCGGTCGTCGGGCGCGGCTTCTGGCTTCTGGTGGGGATCTCAATTCTGTTCGGCTGGACGGGACTGGTGGGGGTGGTCAGGGCCGAGTTCCTGAGGGCCAGAAACTTCGAGTATGTGCGCGCGGCCCGTGCCCTGGGGGTCGGCGACCGTACCATCATGTTCCGCCACATCCTGCCGAACGCGATGGTGGCGACGCTGACCTATCTGCCCTTCATCGTCACCGGCGCCATCGGGGCGCTCGCCTCGCTCGACTTCCTCGGCTTCGGGCTGCCGTCGAACCTGCCGTCGCTTGGCGAGCTGTCGCAGCAGGCTAAACAGAACCTTCAGGCGCCGTGGCTGGGATTTTCGGCCTTTTTCACCTTTGCGATCATGCTCGCGCTTCTGATCTTCATCTTCGAGGGCGTGCGCGATGCCTTCGATCCGCGGAAGAACTTCGCATGACGCCCCTGCTGAAGGTCAGCGGCCTGACGGTCGACTTCCGCCAGGACGGACGGGTGATCCCGGCGGTCAGGGGGGTCAGCTTCGAGATCGCCAAGGGCGAGACGGTGGCGCTGGTCGGCGAAAGCGGATCGGGCAAGTCGGTCAGCGCGCTGGCGACGGTCGGCCTTCTGGCGCGCGGCGCCAGGGTCGGCGGATCGGTCCTTTACCAGGGAGCCGAGATGATTGGCGCGTCCGAGGACCGCCTGCGCAATGTGCGCGGCAACGACATCAGCTTCATCTTCCAGGAGCCGATGACCAGCCTGAACCCCTTGCACACCATCGGCCGCCAGATCGGAGAAAGCCTGGCGCTGCACGCGGGCGTGTCCGGCGAGGCCGCCGAGGCGCGCATCGTCGAGGCGCTCGAGAAGGTGGGCATCGACAATGCCGCCGGGCGGCTGGCCGACTATCCGCACCAGTTGTCGGGCGGCCAGCGCCAGCGGGTGATGATCGCGATGGCGCTGGCGAACGGGCCAGAACTCCTGATCGCCGACGAGCCGACGACCGCGCTGGATGTCACGATCCAGGCGCAGATCCTCGACCTTCTGGCCGACCTGAAGGCACGCGAGGGATTGAGCCTTCTCTTCATCAGCCACGACCTGAATATCGTGCGCCGCATCGCCGACCGGGTCTGCGTGATGAGCCAGGGCGAGATCGTCGAGACCGGCCCGGTCGAGGAGATCTTTGCGCGCCCGCGCCATTCCTACACGCAAAAGCTGCTGGCCGCCGAACCCTCGGGCCGCGCCGCCCCGGTGGCGAAGGGCGCCGCCGAACTGGTCAGGACCGAGCATCTGCGCGTCTGGTTCCCGATCCGCCGCGGCCTTCTGCGCAAGACCGTGGGCCACGTGAAGGCGGTGAACGACGCCTCGGTCTCGGTGCGCGCCGGCGAAACCCTGGGGATCGTCGGCGAAAGCGGCTCGGGCAAGACGACGCTGGCCCTCGCGGTGCTGCGGCTGATCGAATCGGACGGGCCGATCCTGTTTCTGGGCGAGGACATCGCCGGGCTGAAGGCGCGCGCCCTGCGCCCGATCCGCCGCGACCTGCAGATCGTCTTTCAGGACCCGTTCGGCAGCCTTTCGCCGCGCATGACCTGCGAGGAGATCATCGCCGAGGGGCTGGGCATTCATGCCGTCGATCCCGGCCGCGACCGCAAGGGCATGGTGGCCGCGATCATGGGAGAGGTCGGCCTCGATCCGGTGACGATGGGGCGCTATCCGCACGAGTTCTCGGGCGGCCAGCGCCAGCGCATCGCCATCGCCCGGGCGATGATCCTGCGCCCGAAGGTGGTGGTCCTGGACGAGCCGACCTCGGCCCTCGACATGACGGTGCAGGTTCAGATCGTCGATCTCTTGCGCGATCTTCAGGCGCGGCACGGGCTGGCCTACCTGTTCATCAGCCACGACCTGCGGGTGGTGCGGGCGCTCGCCCACAAGGTGGTGGTCATGCAGAAGGGTGACATCGTCGAGGCCGGCACCACGGACGAGATATTTGCCGCGCCGCGCACCGACTATACCCGAACGCTGATGCAGGCGGCCTTCGCGGCGCCGGCCCGGGGCGGGGCGGCATAGGGCCGGACCATGCGGATCCTGTTCGTCCACCAGAATTTCCCCGGCCAGTTCGTCCACCTGGCCCCGGCGCTGGCCGCGCGCGGGCACCGGGTTGTGGCGTTGGCCGACGTGACCAACAAGCGCCCGCAGAGGGTCGAGACCTGGTATTACCGCAAGCCCGAGACCGGCCGGCTGAGGGGCGTCGGCGCGACCTTCGCAGATGCTGCGGCGCGCGGCGAGATGGTGGCGGGCGCGGCCTCGCAACTGCGCGACCGGCAGGGCTTCGTGCCCGATGTGATCTTCGGCCACAACGGCTGGGGCGAGATGCTGTTCCTGCGCGAGGTCTGGCCGGGGGCGCGCATCCTCAACTATGCCGAGTTCGTCTATCGCGCCCGCGGGCTGGATGCCGACTTCGACCCCGAATTCCAGTCAGGCGACGCCAAGGCGGCGATCGCCACCGCCGCGCGCGCCGCCCATATCCTGCAATCCATGATCGGCGCCGATGCGGCGCTGGCGCCGACGGGCTGGCAGGCCGACACCTTTCCCGCCGAACTGCGGGCCAAGATCACCGTCCTGCACGACGGGGTCGATACCGACGAGGTCCGCCCCGACCCCGGCGCGCGCTTCGGCATTCCGGGAACCGGGCTGATCCTGCGGCCGGGCGACGAGGTCCTGACCTTCGTGAACCGCAACCTGGAACCCTACCGGGGTTATCACATCCTGATGCGCGCCCTGCCCGAGGTGCTGCGCGCCCGGCCAGCGGCGCAGGTGGTGATCGTCGGCGGCGATGGGCAGAGCTATGGGCGCCCGCCAGCCGGGGGAAGCTGGAAGGACATCTTCCTCAACGAGGTCCGGGACCGGCTGGACCTGTCGCGGGTGCATTTCACCGGCAGGCTCGAACGGCGGCAGTTCGTGGCGCTGATGCAGGTGGCGCGCGTCCATGCCTATCTGACCTATCCGTTCGTCCTCTCCTGGTCGATGATCGAGGCGATGGCGGCCGGGGCGCTGGTGGTGGGATCGCGCACCGGGCCGGTGGCCGAGGTTCTGCGCGACGGCGAGAACGGCCGGCTGGTCGATTTCTTTGACGTGGCGGGCTGGTCGGCGGCCCTGACGCAGGCGCTGGCCGATCCGGGGCGTGACGATCCCTTGCGCGCCGCCGCCCGGGCGACGGTGCTAAAGCACTATGACCTGCGCCGCCGCTGCCTGCCCGGCCTGATCGGCTTTGTCGAGGGCGGCGGGCCACCGCCGTCAGATCGCGGGGCTGTGGCCGGAAGGTGACAGGCCGTAGGCGTCGAACCCCCGCGCGATCATTCGGGTAAGGGGACGGGCGCGCTCGGTGATCTCGAAGGCTTCGGCGGTAATACGCACCAGATCTCCAAAGGGTTTCGCCGCATCACGGAACATCGGGGTGAGCATTTCCTGCGCTGCCGGGAAAGTTCGGCCGATTTCGCTGCTGTCGATACGGAAGTCGCACATCAGGGCCTCGATCAGGCGGGCGCGCAGGCGGTCCTCGTCCGAGAAGGCATGGCCGCGCACCACCGAGAACCGCCCCTCGCGGATCGCCTTGACATGGGCCGAGGTGGCCGGGGCGTTCTGGGCATAGCCCTGGGGAAAGCGCGAGATCGACGAGGCGCCTATACCGACCAGGACCGGGGCGGTGTCGTCGGTATAGCCTTGGAAGTTGCGCCGCAGCCGGCCGGCGCGGGCGGCGCGGTCCAGGCCGTCTCCGGCGCGGGCGAAATGGTCGATGCCGATCTCGACATAGCCGTCGGCCAGGAACAGGTCGCGCGCGGTCTCGAACAGGCGCAGCCGTTCGTCGGGGGTGGGCAGGCTGTCCGAGGGGATCATGTCCTGGCGCCGCGCCATCCACGGCACATGGGCATAGCCGTAAAGCGCCACCCGGTCGGGCGACAGCGACAGGAGCTTGCGAACCGAGGCGGCGATGCGTTCGGGCGTCTGGTGCGGCAGGCCATAGAGGATGTCGGCATTCAGCGAGCGGACACCCCGCGCGCGGATCATGGCGACGGCACGGCGGGTCAGCTCATAGCTTTGCTGGCGGCCGATCGCGGCCTGGATCATCGGATCGAAATCCTGCACCCCGATCGAGGCGCGGTTCATGCCCGCCGCCGCCAGCGCATCGAGGCGGGCGTCGTCGATCTCGTTCGGGTCGATCTCGACGGAAAATTCGGCGTCCTTGTCGAGGGGAACCGCCGCGAAGGTCGCGCGGGTCACGGCCGCGATCATCGCGGGATCGAGCAGGGTCGGGGTTCCGCCGCCCCAGTGCAGGCGCGACAGGCTGATGCCGGGGGCGAGGCGCGACTTCAGCAGTTCGATCTCGGCCAGCAGGAGTTCGGTATAGGCCCGGACCGGCTCGTCGCTGCGGGTTCCCTGGGTGCGGCAGGCGCAGAACCAGCAGAGCCGCCGGCAGAAGGGCACGTGCATGTAGAGCGAAATCCGCGATCCGGCCGGGATTTCCCGCAGCCAGCGGTCCATCTGTTCTGCCCCGACCGCGGCGGTGAAGTGCGGTGCCGTGGGGTAACTGGTGTAGCGGGGCACACGGGCGTCAAATAGCCCCACCCGCCTGAGTTGCGATTCCTGATCCATCTGGCTAGAGTCGGGCACCAGGATGGATAGCACATTGACCCAGATCAATTCCCTGAAACGCCGTGAGGGAGCACCCGTCAACGCTCGTGACTGCGGAGCCTGCCAGATTCGCCATCGCGCCGTCTGCGCGCGCTGCGAGCCGGACGAACTGGAAACCCTGGACGCGATGAAGTTCTACCGCAGTTTCGAGGCCGGCCAGACCGTCGTCTGGGCGGGCGACCGGATGGATTTCGTCGCTTCGGTGGTCACCGGGGTCGCGACGCTGACCCAGACGCTCGAAGACGGGCGCACCCAGATGGTGGGCCTGCTCTTGCCGTCGGATTTCGTCGGACGGCCCGGGCGCGACGTGGCGCCCTACAATGTCATCGCCACGACCGACCTGATGATGTGCTGTTTCCGCAAGAAGTCGTTCGAGGGGCTGATGGCCTCGACCCCGCATGTCAGCCAGCGCCTGCTCGAGATGACGCTGGACGAACTGGACGCCGCGCGCCAGTGGATGCTGCTTCTCGGGCGCAAGACCGCGCGCGAGAAGATCGCGAGCCTTCTGGCGATCATCGCGCGGCGCGACGCCTCGCTGAACCTGCAGAAGGCCAGCGGGCGCGTCGCCTTCGAGCTGCCGCTGACGCGCGAGGCGATGGCGGATTATCTGGGGCTGACACTCGAAACCGTCAGCCGCCAGATCTCGGCCTTGAAGCGCGACGGGGTGATCGAGCTGGCCGGCAAGCGGCAGGTCGTCGTCCCCGACTTCGACCGGCTGGCCGAAGAGGCCGGAGACGATTCCGACGGCGGCGTGCTGATCTGAGCCGGGCTGCGACAGCCGCAGGATTATTGCGGCCGGGCGCGAATCGCGGATTGCGCGAGCCGCCGAAATGGGGGACGCTTTCCCTGAAAGCGGAGGTGCCCATGCCGGATCGTCGCTCTGTCCTGTCCGCCGTGGCCGCGCTCGGCGTCCTCGTGGCCTGTCCCCTTCGCGCCGCGCAGCCTGGAACCGCCGAACCCGGCGAGGCGCCGGGCGATCTTGATGCGCCGCTGGACGCCGCCGTCCTCGGCAATGCCCTGCAGCCCCTGCCGGGGCTGACCATCGCGCCCGAGCTGTATCCCGTCGCGGTCACGGTGCGCCGCGACCTTCTGCCCGGAACCATCGTCGTCCTTTCGCGGCAGCACTACCTCTATCTCATCACCCGCAAGGGCCATGCGATCCGCTATGGCGTCGCCGTCGGCAAGCAGGAGCTGGTTTTCCGCGGCGAGGCGGTGGTGGGGCGCAAGTCGGAATGGCCGCGGTGGAAGCCGACGCCGGAAATGGTCGAGCGCCATCCCGAGGCCTATGCGAAATACGCCGACGACGGGATGGACGGCGGACCGAAGAACCCGCTGGGGGCGCGGGCGATCTACCTGTTCCAGAACGGCCACGACACGGCGGTGCGCATCCACGGCACGATCGAGCCCAATTCGATCGGCAAGTCGGTGTCGAACGGCTGCATCCGCATGATCAATGCCCATGTGATCGACCTTTACCGGCGCGTCGGCCTCGGGACCGCGGTCAGCGTGTTCTGAGGCGGAGTGACGGCCCGGCTTTCTTCCCGCGCGGCAAGGCGCTAAGAACCGCTCATGCCGTTGACCAAGACCGCCCTGCCCAGCCTGCCGGCCCTGTTCGACGCGCGGTTCGATGCGGTCATCGACGTGCGCTCGCCCGCCGAATATGCCGAGGACCATCTGCCCGGCGCGATCAACCTGCCGGTGCTGGACGACGAGGAGCGCGCCCGCGTCGGCACCATCTACAAGCAGCAGTCGCCGTTCCTGGCGCGCAAGATCGGCGCGGCGCTGGTCGCGCGCAACGCGGCGCGGCATCTGGAGGGCCCGCTGGCCGGGCTGGAGGGCGGCTGGCGACCCCTGGTCTATTGTTGGCGCGGCGGCCAGCGGTCGGGGTCGTTCGCCACCATCCTGTCGCAGGTCGGCTGGCGGGTCGAGGTGCTCGACGGCGGCTACAAGGCCTGGCGGCGGCTGGTGATCGACGCCCTGACCGACGCGCCGCCGCCCTGTGGCCTGTGGGTTCTGGACGGGAATACCGGTTCGGCCAAGACCGAGCTTCTGCATCGGCTGCGCGGCCTGGGGGTGCAGGTGGTGGACCTTGAGGGTCTGGCCAACCACCGGGGGTCGCTCTTTGGCCACATGGCGGGCGGGCAGCCGGGGCAGAAGGCGTTCGAGGGGCGGCTGGCGCTGGCGCTGGCGGGTCTGGACCCGGCGCGGCCCGTGGTGGTCGAGGCCGAAAGCTCGCGGATCGGCGACCTCCTGCTGCCCAAGGGCCTGTGGGCGGCGATGGGCCGGGCGCCGCGCCTGCGCATCGCCGCGCCTCTGACGGCGCGCGCCCGCTATCTGGCCCGTGCCTATGCCGACCTGACAGCAGACGCCGCGCGGCTGGCCTCGGTGATCGACAGCCTGCGGCCGCTGCACCCGGCCGAACGGATCGAGGAATGGCAGGCCCTGGCCGCGTCCGGTGGATTCGAGACACTGGCCGAGGGACTGATGCGCGAGCACTACGATCCGCGCTATGAAAAGCACCGCGCCCGGTTCGGGTCGGACGCCGATCGGGAGCTGGCGTGCGACAATCTCGAGCCGGAGGCACTTGACGTGCTGGCGGGGCGGATCGCGGCGGCGATGGGCGAGGGCGGTTAGGGGCCGACCTGCACTCCGGGGGCGTCGGGGTTCAGAAGCTCGGTCTCGATCTGGAACGACACCAGATCGCCCACGCCCATCATGGTGCCAGGGGCGGGCAGGCCGAAGGGCATGCCGAAGTCCGAGCGGAAGAGCGCGCCTTCGGCGGAAAAGCCGATGCGGGCGCCGCCGGGATCGAGCGGGTTGCCGGCATAGCCGCCGTTGTAGCGGACATGCAGGGTCAGGGGCCGGGTGATGCCGTGCATGGTCAGATCGCCGGTGACGGCGGCCTCGTTGGCGGCAGTCAGGTGGATGGCGGTGCTCTTGAAGGTGATTTCAGGGAATTTGGCGGCATCGAGCAGCGACGGACCGGCGAGCACCGCGTTGAAGTCAAGGGTGGCGTCCTTGTAGAAGGTTTCGATCGAGGCGGGGTCGACCTTCGCCTGAAGCTGCATCTTTTCAGGGGCCACGGGGTCGAAGGCGAGGGTGGCGCTGACCGTCTTGAACAGCGCCACATATTCGGAAAAGCCGAGGTGGTTCACGCTGAAGATCAGCCGGGTGTGCTGCGGGTCGCTGTGGTAGGTGCCGGCGGGCGGGCCGGCGGCTGCGGTCGCGTCCTGCGCCGGGGCAGGGGCGGCCAGCAGCAAGAGCGCCACGGCGGCCGGAAAGAGGCGGGGCACGGACATGGGGCCTCCGGTGGATGGTTAGTCTTTGGGCTAACTATCTGGGTGGCAGCCAGGCCTGTCAACCGGCGGCCGGTCAACTTTGCGTTGGCGCGCGGTCGCCCGCCTACCAGCGGATGCCCATGCGCAGCGCGTCGTAGATGCCGGCGTGGATGTTGCGGGCATGGACCGCGTCGCCGATCCGGTAGAGGGTGAATGCGCCCTTGGGATTGCGGGCGGGGAAGGGGTCGCCCAGGCCGGTCAGGGCCGCGTAGTCCACCGCGCCGAGGTTGCGGCTGAGCGGCTTCAGCGCGAAATAAAGCTCGTCCAGCGGCAGGGTGCCATGCTCGGCCACCACATGATCGACCTGGCGGACGGGCGCGAAGCCGCCGGCATAGTCCGAGGCGAGCGTCACTGCGAGGCCATTGCCCGAGCGCGCGATGGTGCTGACGCGGGTGTTGATGGTGATTGTCGTGCCGGTCTCGTGGAAGGCGCGCATGTAGGGGACGTGATTCATGCCGCCCATGTCGGGGGCGAAGAACCGCTCGGGTGTCACCAACTCGACCGTGGCCCCGGCGCGGGCCAGCATTTCTGCGGCGGTCATCCCCGCGTGCGCCCCGCCGTCGTCATAGACCAGCACCCGGCCGGAGGGCTTGGCCGCGCCCGAGATCACGTCCCAGGACGAGATCGCCAGGTCGGCGCCCGCCATGTCGGGCATCTGCGGCAGGCCGCCGGTGGCGATCACCACGATCTCGGGCGACAGGGTCAGGACATCGGCGGCTTCGGCATAGCAGTTGTAGCGGATCGTTACCCCCAGCCGGTCGAGTTCGGCCAGCCGCCAGTCGATGATGCCGATCATCTCCTTGCGGCGCGCATTCTGGGTCAGCAGGTTGACCTGGCCGCCGGCGCGGTCAGACGCTTCCAGGAGCGTGACCGGGTGGCCGCGTTCGGCGGCCACCCGCGCGGCCTCGAGTCCGGCGGGCCCGGAGCCGACCACCACCGCGCGGCGCGGGACTGCAGCGCGGGGAATGTCGTGGGGCATCGTCTCCTCGCGCCCGGTGGCGGCATTGTGGATGCAGAGCGCGCCGCCGCCCTCGTAGATGCGGTCGAGGCAGTAGGTGGCGCCGACGCAGGGGCGGATGCGGTCCTCGATCCCCGCCATGACCTTGCGGGTGATGTGGGGGTCGGCGATGTGGGCGCGGGTCATGCCGACCATGTCGAGCTTGCCGGTGGCGATCGCATGGCGGGCGGTGGCCACGTCGGGGATGCGCGCGGCGTGAAAGACCGGGAACTTCGTCGCGGCCCGCACCTCGCCGGCGAAGTCGAGGTGCGGGGCCGAGGCCATGCCGGAAATCGGGATCACCCTGGTCAGGGCCGCGTCGGTGTCGATATGGCCGCGGATCAGGTTGAGGAAGTCGATCCTGCCAGACCCGGCCAGCCGCTGCGCGATCTCGACCCCTTCGGAGCGGGTGAGGCCCTTGTCCCAGTCCTCGTCCGCGACCAGCCGCAGGCCGACGATGAAATCCGGTCCCACCGCGGCGCGCACCGCGTCGAGCACCCGGTGGGTGAAGCGCAGCCGGTTGTCGAGCGAGCCGTTGTGTTCGTCGGTGCGCCGGTTGGTGGCGGGAGACCAGAAACTGTCCAGAAGATGCCCGTAGGCCTCGAACTCGATCCCGTCGAGACCGGCTTCCTGCATCCGCGCCGCCGCGTCGGCATAGTCCTGCACGATCCGGTCAAGATCCCA
Source organism: Pseudomonadota bacterium (assembly GCA_018240425.1). Lineage (GTDB taxonomy): Bacteria > Pseudomonadota > Alphaproteobacteria > Rhodobacterales > Rhodobacteraceae > TMP-24. Next base: position 47,257 of record JAFEFU010000073.1, read on the forward strand.
GTCCTCGGCCTCTTTCGGGAAGGCGCGGTGGGCGGGTTCGCGCACCGGCGAAGCAGAAAGCACCGGCAGCCAGTCGGCCTTGTTCCAGCCGGTGCGGCGGCCGAGGTGGGTCAGCTGGATCATCACCGCCGCGCCATGTTCATGCACGTCGTCGGCGAGCGCCTTCAGCCAGGGCACGATCTCGTCCTTGTACGCGTGAAGGTTGCCGAAGGCTTCGGGACTGTCGGCCGACACCACCGCCGAACCGGCGGTCATGGTCAGCGCCATGCCGCCCTTCGCCTTTTCGCGGTGATAGAGCCGGTAGCGGTCCTTGGGCATCCCGTCCTCGGAATAGGCGGGTTCGTGCGCGGTCGACATGATCCGGTTCTTCAGGGTCAGGTGCTTGAGCCGAAAGGGGGTCAGCAGCGGATCGTTCGACTGGGTCATGGCGTCCTCCGTTCACGCCCGGATGATTGCGCGGGCGGGAAATATGCTCTGGCCAAATCGCGTCAGGAAATGTTGACTGCGCGTCGTGAAGGAGTCCCGATGACCATCGTCGAAGACCTGAAGACCCTTGTCGGCGCCGCCAATGTCCTGACCGGGAGCGACATGGCGGCCTATTCGCGCGACTGGATGGGTGACTATCACTGGCGGCCGCTGGCGGTGGTGCGTCCCGCCAGCCGCGACGAGGTGGCGGCGGTGATGCGGCTGGCCCATGCCGAGGGGGTCGCGGTGGTACCGAGCGCCGGGCGCACCGGGCTGACCGGCGCCACCCATGCCGAGGGGGCGCTGGTGCTGTCGGTCGAGCGGATGAACCGGGTCCGCGCCGTCAAGCGCGAGTCGCGGCTGGCGGTGGTCGAGTCCGGCGTGATCCTGTCGAAGCTGCATGAGGCGGCCGAGGCCGAGGGCCTCTACTTCCCGCTGTGGTTCGGGGCGCGCGGCTCGGCGATGATCGGCGGCGTCCTCTCCACCAACGCCGGCGGGTCAAACGTGCTTCGCTACGGCTCGACCCGCGCCCTGTGCCTGGGGCTCGAGGTGGTGCTGGCCGACGGGCGGGTGATGGATCTGATGAGCGAGCTGCACAAGGACAATTCCGGCTATGACCTGAAGCAGCTGTTCATCGGCGCCGAGGGCACGCTGGGCGTCATCACCGCCGCGGTGATGAAACTGGTCCCCGCCCCGCGCGCCCATGCCACTGCGGTGCTGGCGGTGCCGTCCCTGGCGGTGGCGCTGGTGCTGCTGAACCGGCTGCAAGAGGCGACGGGCGGCCTGGTCGAGGCTTTCGAGTTCATGCCGCGCACGTTCATGGACCGGCTGGCGGTGGTGCGCCCCGACCTGGGCCAGCCGTTCGCCGACATCCACGACGTGACGATCCTGGTGGAACTGGGCGCCACTGCGCCGCGCGATGCGGTGCCGGCCGACGATGGAACCGTGCCGATCGTCACCCTGCTCGAGGGGGTGCTGGCTGCGATGATGGAGGAGGGGCTGGTCGAAGACGCGGTGCTGGCCCGGTCCGAGGCGCAGCGCACGGCAATGTGGGCGCGGCGCGAGGCGGCGGCCGAGATCATGGTCGGGATCGGCCATTCGATCGACACCGACGTGGCGGTGCCGGTGGACAAGGTGGGCACCTTCCTTGAGCGGGCGCTGGGCCAGCTCAAGGGTCTCGACCCCGGCGCGGCGACGCTGACCGTGGCGCACCTGGGCGACGGCAACCTGCATTATTCGGTGATCGCAACCACAGACGACAAGGCGCTGAAGGAGCGGATCGTCGAGGGGATCGAGGACATCGTCGCCGACCTGCGCGGCAGCTTTTCGGCCGAGCATGGAATCGGGCTGGCCAAGCGCGGCTCGATGAAGCGGCGCAAGGATCCGGTGGCGCTCGAGATCATGCGGGCGGTCAAGGCGGCGCTGGACCCCAAGGGTATCCTCAACCCCGGCAAGGTCCTGCCGGACTAGGTCCATGCGCGGCACGCTCGCCCTCATCGCCCGCGACCCCGCGCTGCGACTGGCGGCGCTGCTTCTGGTCCTGAACGGCGCGGTGGGGGCATCGCTCGTGCCCTATCAGTCGCTGTTGGCGATCCGGCTGTTCGGCCTGTCCGAGCGGGGGTATGCCGGGGTTCTGGCGGCGGGGGCGCTGGTGTTCGTCGCCGCCTCGCTGGTCGCCGGCGTCCTCTCGGACCATCGGTTCGACCGGCGGCAGGTGGCGCTGGCGACCGGGCTGGCGACGGCGGCGGGCTTCGCGGTGATGACGGTGCTGCCCGGACCGCGAAGCTTTGTGCTGGTCCATGCCCTCCTGCTGCCCGTCGGGTCCACCTTGTTTGCCCAGAGCTTCGCCCTTGGCCGCCTTGCCGCCAGCCGCCACCCCGGCGAGGGGCAGGCGGCGCCGATGGCCGCCATCCGCGCCGCCTTCGCCCTGCCGTGGGTGGTGGTCCTGCCGATCTGGTCGCTGGCCTACCGGGCCGGCCTCGGGCTGGCGCGCATCTATCCGGTGCTTCTCTGCCTTGCGGTCCTGACCCTGGTCCTGATCGCCCGCGGCTGGCCCCAGACCGACGAGGCCGGCCGCGGCCGCGAGGGCGCCAGCGGGCTCTGGTCGGGCCTCGCCGAGGCACTGCACCCCGCGATCCTTGTGCGGGTGGCGCTGCTTGGCGCGGTCATCGCGGCGGTCGCGGTTTACATGGTGCTTCTGGGGCTGGTGATGGCCGGCGCGGGGCGGCCCGATGGCGACGTGGCACTGTATGCCGGAACGATGGCGGGGCTGGAGGTGCCGCTGATGCTGGCGCTGCCGGTTGTCCAGCGCCGTCTCGGCATCCCGCTTCTGGTCGCGGTCGGCGCGGGACTCTACGCGCTGCACCTGGTCGGGCTGCCGCTCCTGGCCGGCACCCCCTGGGTCTGGGCACTGACGGCTCCGGGCGCGGCGGGCGGGGCGGCGATCCTGGCGCTGCCGATCAGCTATCTGCAGGATCTGATGCGGGACCGGCCGGGCGCGGGCTCGTCGCTGATGGCATTGCAGCGGGTGATCGGCGACGGGCTTTGCGCCCTGGCCTTTGCCCTGGGCACCGCTCTGTCGGGCTTCGGGCTGGCGGCGCTGGCCGGCGCGGCCCTGTCGGTGGGGGCGGGGCTTCTTCTGTGGCGGATCGACCGGCGCCGGTAGGCGCCCGGCCCGGTGCGTCAGTCGAAAAAGCCCTTCGGCGCCTGCGCCAGAAGCTCGCGCGCCAGATCGTCGCCGGCAACGGCGGCGTCGGCGACCGCGCAGCGCCGCTCGCCCCGGATCACGTCCGAGCCGTCGGGGCGCAGGATCTCGCCGCGCAGCCACAGGCCGCCGCCGTCGTGCACGGCAAGACCGGCGATCGGCGTCTGGCACGACCCGTCGAGCGTCAGGAGGTAGGCACGTTCGGCCGCCAGCCGCTCGCCGGTCGCGCGGTCGTGGATCGCGGCCAGCATCGCCTCGGCGCGCGCGTCGCCCTCGCGCCTTTCGATGCCGATGGCACCCTGGGCGACGGCGGGCAGCATGTCTTCGGGCGCGATGGCCGAGCGGGCGACATGGGCCATGCCCAGCCGGTTCAGCCCGGCCATCGCCAGGAAGGTCGCCGCCGCCACGCCTTCGTCCAGCTTGCGCATCCGGGTCTGGACGTTGCCGCGAAACTCGACGAGCTTCAGGTCCGGGCGCCGGTGCGCCAGCTGGGCGCGCCGCCTGAGGCTGGACGAGCCGACGGTGGCGTCGGGGGGCAGGTCGGCCAGCGCCGCAAAGCCGGGTGAGACGAAGGCGTCGCGCACGTCTTCGCGCGGCAGGTAGCAGCCGAGCGTCAGGCCAGCCGGTTGCAGGGTCGGCATGTCCTTCATCGAATGAACGGCGATGTCGATGGCGCCGCCGGCCAGCGCCTCCTCGATCTCGCGGGTGAAGAGGCCCTTGCCGCCGATTTCCTTCAGCGGCCGGTCCTGGACCCTGTCGCCGGTGGTCTTGATGGCAACGATGGCGAAGGCGGCCTCGGGCAGGGCGAAGGCGGCCATCAGCCGGTCGCGGGTCTCGTGCGCCTGCGCGAGGGCGAGGGGCGAGCCGCGGGTGCCGATCTTCAAGGGCGCGGAGGGCGAAGGCATTTGCATGGCTTCCGTCTAGCCCGCGGCAGGGGGGGGCGCAATGGGGGCGCGGACCTCGGCGCTTGACATCGCGCCACGGGCGACCTTGAAGGGGGCGCAAGGAGACGGACATGACCAAGACCATCCTGCGCGCGCTTGCCGGCGAACGCCTGCCCACCCCGCCGATCTGGATGATGCGCCAGGCGGGCCGCTATCTGCCGGAATACCGCGCCACCCGCTCGCAGGCCGGCGATTTCCTGAAACTGTGCTATACGCCGGAACTGGCCGCCGAAGTGACGCTGCAGCCGATCCGCCGGTTCGGGTTCGACGCGGCGATCCTCTTTGCCGACATCCTGCTGATCGCGCAGGCACTGGGGGCCGACCTGTGGTTCGAGACCGGCGAGGGGCCGCGGCTGTCGACGGTGACGGGGCCGGCCGATCTGGCGCGGCTGAGGCCCGCGGCGGCGGTCCACGAGGTGCTGGCGCCGGTCTATCAGACGCTGCGCATCCTGTCTGGTGCCCTACCGAACGAGACGACGCTGATCGGCTTTGCCGGGGCACCCTGGACGGTGGCGAGCTACATGATCGCCGGGCGTGGCACCCCCGACCAGGGACCGGCGCACAGGCTGAAGGCGGGCGACCGCGCGACCTTCGCGGCGCTGATCGACCTGCTGACCGAGGCCACCGTCGAATATCTCTCGGCGCAGATCGAGGCGGGGGCCGAGGTGGTGAAGCTCTTTGACAGCTGGGCCGGCAGCCTGAAGGGCCGGGACTTCGCCGACTTTGCCGTGGCCCCCGTGGCGCGGATCATCGCCGCGCTGAAGGCCCGCCACCCCGCCACCCCGGTCATCGCCTTCCCGCGCGAGGCCGGGGCGGCCTACGAAGGCTTTGCCCGGGCCACCGGCGCCGACTGCTTGGCGCTGGACAATTCGGTCGATGCCGGCTGGGCAGCGGCCCATGTGCAGCGGGACGGCTGCGTGCAGGGCAACCTCGCGCCGGGACACATGGTCACCGGCGGGCCGGAGATGGATGCTGAAATCCGCCGCATCGTCCGCACCTTTTCCGCCGGCCCCCATATCTTCAACCTCGGCCACGGGATCACGCCGGACGCGGACCCGGCGAACGTGGCGCGGATGATCGACGTGGTGCGGGGGGGATGATCGCGGGGGCGGGCTGGGTCGCGGCGACGCTGGCCGGGTCGGCGGGGCAGGTGGTGCGCAACATCGCCCAGTCGCGGCTGACCGACCGGATCGGCACGCTTGGGGCCACGCAGGTGCGTTTCGTCTTTGGCCTGCCCTTTGCGATCCTGTTCCTTCTGCTTGTCCTGATCGTGACCGGCGAGCCCCTGCCGGTGCCGGGGCCGCGCGCGGTCGCCATCACCGCAGCCGGCGCCATCGCCCAGATCGGCGGCACGGCGCTGATGCTGAGGGTCATGCAGAGCCGGTCCTTTGCCGTCACCACCGCCTGGCTGAAGACCGAGCCGGTCCTGATCGCGCTGGCCGGGGCGCTGGTGTTGGGCGACCGGCTGAGCCTGCCCGCGCTTGTGGCCATCCTGATCGCCACCGGCGGCGTCCTTCTGACCACGCTGCGGCCGGGCATGGGCAGGGCGATCCTGTCCGAGGCCGCCCCCGCCGCCAGCGGCCTTCTGGCGGCGGCCCTGTTCGGAGCGGCGGCGATCGGCTTTCGCGGCGGCATCCTGGCGCTTGGCGCGGGCGACTTCCTGATACGGGCGACGACGACGCTGGTCCTGAGCCTGTTCATCCAGACGGCGGCCCTGATGGCGTGGATGCTGGCCTTCGACCGGCGGGCGCTGGCCGGGTCGCTTTCGGTCTGGCGCGAGTCGCTGGGCGCGGGGTTCGTGGGGGCGCTGGCCTCGCAGTTCTGGTTCATCGGCTTTGCCCTGACCTCGGCCGCCAACGTCCGCACCCTTGCCCTGGTCGAGGTGATCCTTGCGCAGGGCGTCGGCCATTTCGTGCTGGGCCAGAGGATATCCGGTCGCCAGTATCTGGGCATGGCGGTGATCGTCCTGGGCGTGGGTCTGCTGCTGCGGTCCGAACTCTAGGCGGAGCGCGTCAGGCCATCAGGCAGCATCTCAGACCCATTTGGCCAGCGGCGGCAGGCTCATCAGCACCGCCTCGGGGTCGTGGCCGGTTTCGAGGCCGAACTTCGTGCCCCGGTCATAGACGAGGTTGTATTCGGCATAGAGGCCGCGGTGGATCAGCTGCGCATCCTTGTCGGCTTCGGTCCAGGGCTGCGTGCGGCGGCGCTCGATCAGCGGCAGGAAGGCGGGCAGGAAGGCGCGGCCCACGCCCTGGGTGAAGGCGAAGTCGGCGGCCCAGTCGCCGCGGTTCAGGTCGTCGAAGAAGATGCCGCCGACGCCGCGCGCCCGGCCGCGGTGGGGAATGAAGAAATATTCGTCGGCCCAGGCCTTGAAGCGCGGGTAGAGGCCGGGGCCGTGCGCGTCGCAGGCGGCGCGAAGGGTTGCGTGGAAATGATCGGTGTCCTCGGCATATTCGATGCAGGGGTTGAGGTCGGCGCCGCCGCCGAACCACCAGGCCCCCGGTGTCCAGAACAGACGGGTGTTCATGTGCACCGCCGGGCAATGCGGGTTCTGCATGTGGGCAACGAGGCTGATCCCCGAGGCCCAGAAGCGTGGATCCCCGGCCATGCCCGGTACGCCGCGCGCCGCCATCGCCTGTTGCGCGCGTTCGCCCAGCCGGCCGTGGACGGTCGAGACGTTGACGCCGACCTTCTCGAACAGGCGGCCGCCGCGCATCACGCTCATCAGCCCGCCGCCTGCTTCTTCGCCCGCTTCGCCCCGGCGGTGTGTAGGGCGCACCTCGAAGCGGCCTGCCGGGCGGTCGGACAAGGGGCCGGAGATATGCGCGGCCTCGAGTCCTTCGAAGGCAGCGAGGATCTGGTCGCGCAGGGCACGGAACCAGGCCGAGGCCTCGGCCTTGCGGGTGTCGAATGGGTCGGTCATTGGCGGGGCCCCGTGTTTTGCCCTGACTAGCAGCTTCGCCCCGGACCGGCCAGAGGCGGCCGGCGGCGGGCACCGGGCCGCACAAGGCAACGTGACGGGACTCCCCTTGCGCCCGCGCGCCCGGCGGCTAGACTCGGGGCCAGTGTTCGGAGTGACGCCCATGTTTTCGCGCAAGATTTTCCTGGCCCTGCTGCTGCCACTGGCGGCCTGCGGCACCCCTCAGGAACAATGCATCCGCCAGGGCACCGGAGAGTTTCGCAAGATCGACCGGATGATCGCCGAGACCGAGGCCAACCTGGCGCGCGGCTATTCCTATCAGGACCAGACCATCGTCACCCACAGCTGGGAGCCATGCTTCGACGGGTTCGATGGCCTGCCCGGCCGGCGGGGGTTCGGCGGCATGTGCATGGAACCGGACGAGACCACCATCCGCCGCTCGGTCCCGATCGACCCGGCGGCCGAACAGCGCAAGCTGGATTTCCTGAAGGCGCGGCGCAAGGAACTGCTGCCCGCGGCGAACCAGACCGTCGCCTCGTGCAAGGCGGCCTATCCCGAAAGCTGACCGCGCCAAGTGTGCGGCCGGGGTCAGGTGCGACGGCGCACCAGCGGCCGCGCGGCGCGCAGGACCTTGAACCCGTGGTCGGCGGCAACGGTTGCCACCTCGCCGAAGGCGCCGGCCAGCACCTCCTCGTAGGGCAGGGTGCGGTTGGCGACCAGCCACAACTGGCCCTGGGGCTGCAAGAGCCGCCGCGCCGCGCGGATGAAGGCGGCGCCAAGGCCGGGATCGGCAGCCCGGCCCTGATGGAAGGGCGGGTTCGTCACCACGAAATCGAGGGTATGGCCCGGGGCAAAGCCGGTGGCGTCGGCCCAGTGGAACCGGGCGCGGGGGTCGGTGACATTCCGGCGCGCGCAGTCCAGCGCGTCGGCCTCGGCCTCGACCAGATGCAGGTCGCGCACCTCGGGCCGGGACAGGACCTGCGCCGCCAGCCAGCCCCAGCCCGCCCCGAGATCGGCGCCGCGCCCGCGCAGGCCGGCAGGCAGATGCGCAGCGAGAAGGGCCGAGCCGGGATCGACACCGTCGGCGGAGAATACGCCGGGCCGGGTGACGAAGCCGGGCAGCACCGTATGGTCGGCCGCCTGCCAGCCTTCGAAGGCGGCAGGGCCGGGATTGGCGGCGACAAAGGCGCGGCCGTGCGCCTTGGAGACCGCCGACAGGATCGTCGCGCGGCTGCGCAGATCCTTCAGGGCCGAGTCGATGCCATCGGTCTTTTGCCCGTCCACCACCACCGGCGCGTCGGGGGGAAGGCGACCGGAGAGGTCGTGCATCAGCGCGCGCGCCAGCGCCCGGGCGCGGGGCAGGAACAGGACCGCCGCCGCGAAATCGCCTTCGGGCGCCCGGGCGACCGTCCAGCCTGCGGCCTGCCAGCGGTCATGGTCGGGGCGAAAGCCGGTGGCGATCAGCGCGCGGTCGCGCGGCAGGGCCGACAGGTCGGCGCCGGCGCCGGGCCGCAGGACCAGGATCCGGCCCGCGTCAGGAAGGCCGCCCGCGTCGGCAAGGGCCAGAGGGATGCGGTTCTCGCTCATCCGGCGGGGGCGGGCCTATTCCTTTTCCATCGTGCATTGCAGCGGATGCTGGTGGCGGCGCGAGAAATCCATCACCTGCGCCACCTTGGTTTCCGCCACCTCGAAGGAAAAGACGCCGACCACCGCCAGTCCCCGCTTGTGGACGGTCAGCATGATTTCGAAGGCCTGCGCATGGTTCAGCCCGAAGAAGCGTTCCAGGATGTGGACGACGAATTCCATCGGGGTGTAGTCATCGTTCAGAAGCAGCACCTTGTAGAGCGGCGGACGCTGCGTCTTGGGTTTGGTCTTGGTGACGACCGACGTTTCACCTTCCGATCCGTCCCGTCGGTCGGCCAGGGTGAAGGGAACGAGGGTCACGGGGCATCTCCTGAGGGAATCGGTTCGGGCCGGCTTCCTAATATAAACTCTTGCAGACATGAGGAAAGAGTTGCGATGAACGCGCCATGCGGACAGGGCGGGGAGGGGAGCGGATGGCGCGGCTGACGGCAATCGGCCTGGATGCGGACGATACGCTCTGGCACAACGAGCGCTTTTTCCGCCTGACGCAGGAGCGGTTCGCCGACCTTCTGTCGGGCCATGTCGATGCCGACCGCCTGCATGAGCGGCTGCTGGCGGCCGAGAGGCGCAACCTCGGGCACTATGGCTTTGGCGTGAAGGGCTTTGTGCTGTCGATGATCGAGACCGCGATCGAGGTGACCGAGGGGCAGGTGCCCGCGACAGTGGTCGGCGCCCTGATCCGGTCCGGGCAGGAGATGCTGGCCCATCCGATCGAGCTTCTGCCGGGCGCGGCCGAGGCGGTGCGCGCGCTTTCGGGTCGGTTCCGGCTGATTCTCGTCACCAAGGGCGATCTTCTGGATCAGGAGCGCAAGCTGGCGCAGTCGGGGCTGGGCGATCTTTTCGAGGCGGCGGCGATCGTGTCGCGCAAGGATGCCGCGACCTATCGCAAGGTCTTTGCCGATCACGGCAGCGGGGCCGCCGAGGCGCTGATGGCCGGCAATTCGCTGCACTCGGACGTTCTGCCGATGATCGACGCCGGCGGCTGGGCGGTGCACCTGCCCCATGACCTGACCTGGGCGCTCGAGGACGCGGCCGAACCGCTGGACCAGCCAAGATACCGCCGCCTGTCCCGGATCGAGGCCCTGCCAGGGCTGATCGCGGAAATTGGCGGGGCTTGAGTGCCACCTATTGCGTCTCGCGCGCTTGGGGACACCATATATGGGTGTCTTGCTGTGCGAACCCGGCGCCACGCCGGCCGAAACGCCCGCAAAGGCATTGAAGAAAAAGGTGTTTTCGGCTTTTGGGGCCTGTGCTATCGTTGAGGCAAATCAGCAAGCCCTGGCGTCAGACCGGGCATGAGGCAGTAGGCAAGTGGCAGTGATTTTCGCCAATTTCGGGCGGTGCATCAGCTATGCATGGGCCAAGGTGGTTCTGGCGGTGGCGCTGGTCCTGTTTCCGCTGGGCCTTCTCGCCGCGCCCTATGCCGACTGCGTGATCGATGCCCGCACCGGCGAGGTTCTGCGCGCCACCAATGCCGACGCGCGGCTGCATCCGGCCTCGCTCACCAAGATGATGACGCTCTACATCGCCTTTCAGGCGATCGAGCATGGCGAGGTGTCGCTGGACACGATGGTGACGGTGTCGAAGTTCGCCGCCAGCCAGCCGCCGTCACGCCTGGGACTGCGGGCCGGTCAGCGGATCGCGCTGCGCTATCTGATCCGTGCCGCGGCGATCAAGTCGGCGAACGATGCGGCGGCCGCGATCGGCGACGCGATCGAGGGCAACCGCGATGCCTTTGCCGCGCGGATGAACCGCACCGCCAAGGCGATGGGCATGACGCGGACGACCTTCCGCAACCCCAATGGCCTGACCTCGGAGGGCCATCTTTCGACGGCGCGCGACATGACCACGCTGGGCCGGCGGCTCTTCTATGATTTCCCGCAATATTACAGCCTGTTCTCGCGCCGGAGCGCGGATGCCGGCGTGGCGCAGGTCGCCTCGACCAACCGCCGCTTCCTGGACAGCTATGACGGCGCGGACGGGATCAAGACCGGCTACACGGTGCCGGCGGGCTTCAACCTGGTGGCCTCGGCGCAGCACGGCGACGTGCGCATCATTGCGGCGATCTTCGGAGGAACCTCGACGGCGATGCGCAATCAGCGCATGGCACAGCTTCTGGATCTGGGGTTCAGCAAGGCCCCGGTGCGCGTCGCGGTGCAAAGGCCGCCGGCCATCTCCTACGCGGCCACCGCCAGCGGCAAGGGCGGCCAGGTCCAGGTGGCGGCAGCGGATACGGGCGATACGGGGGGCGATACGGGGGGCGATACCGGCGACGCACCGCTGACCGACGATTCGATGGCCCTGGCCGTGGCGCAGGCGGTCACGACCGATGCGCCGCCTGCGGCCAAGACCATCCGCCTGAACACCGCTGTCGCGCAAAGCGAGGTTCCCCGCATGAAGGGCGAGGGCGCACCGGGCGCAGGCGCCGCGACCGACGTCGCCGCCGCCGACAATGTCGATGAATCGATCGTCGAGGACGGCACGGCGATGGCCGACGCCACCGTCGCGCTGACCGCGACCATGCAGGACACCATCGACAAGGCCCTGGCCGAGGCACAGGCCGCCCCCGAGCCCGTCGCGCAGGGATTTGCCCAGACCGCGACGCCCCAGCCCGAGACGCTCGACCTGGCGCAGGCGGCGCAGGCTGATGCGCAGGCCGGCTCTCCGGGCGGCGGGGCCGGCCAGGCGCTGGCGCAGTCCGAGGTGCCGGTCCTGCGCAAGGCCGAGGAAGCGGTGGCGGTTGCCGAGGCCGCACCACCCGCGCCGCCCGCCCCTGCCGACGCCGCCGATGCGGAGGATGCAGCCCAGGCCCAGCCCGCCGCTCTGGACGTCGCCGCCGCACCCCTTCCGGCTGCCGATTCCGCGCCCGACATCGCGCCTGCGCCGACCCGTGCCGGGCCGGGCGAGGAAGCCCCGCTGCTGCCTGCCGCTCTGCCGGCCGCGCCCGCCGGCGAGAAGGCGAACCGGGTCGCCGCGGCGAGCGCGCTGGCGGGCCAGCCCGCGGCCGCCCCCGACGCGGCCCCGGTCGAACCGGCCCGGCCGACGATCGTCCTCGCCTCGGCCAGTACCACGGCCCCAGCGGCCCAGGATCTCGAGGTCGTCACCCGGGTCTCGACTTCGGGCGGGCGCGAATGGGGGATCAATGTCGGCACCTTCTCGTCGCGCTACAACGCCGAGAAGCAGCTTCTCCAGACCGCCCTGATCGAGATGGAATCGCTCAACGATGCGCTGCGCAAGGTCGCACCGCGCAAGGGGGCGTTCGACGCCAATTTCGTCGGCATGACCGAGGCAAGCGCCGAGCAGGCCTGCCAGCGGCTGGCGGCGCGCGGGACGGAATGCAAGGTGCTGAGCCCCTGACCGGGGCAAGGCCGCCCGCGGCTCACGGCTTGGGCCGGTGGTCCCACTGGTCATCGAGGATGCGCCGCGCGTCCCCTTCGGGATCGTCATACTGCCGGCTTCGCAAGGCCCAGAGGAAGGCGGCAAGACCAAGCCCGCCGAGCAGCAGCGAGACCGGAATGAGGATGGCGAGCGTGTCCATCGGCTGATGTCCTATTTCAGGCGCAGCGCGTTCAGGGTGACGGTCAGGGACGAGGTGGACATGGCCAGGGCGGCGATCAGGGGCGTGGCCAGCCCGATCAGCGCCACCGGCACCGCCACCGCGTTATAGCCCAGGGACAGGGCGAAGTTCTGCTTGATCCGCCTGCGCGCGGTGACCGCGATGCGGCGGGCATCGGCGATGGGGGCCAGATCCTGGCCCAAGAGCACGATGTCGGACGCCACCCGCGCCGCATCGAGCGCCGAGGCGGGCGAGATCGACACATGCGCGGCGGCGAGCGCGACCGTGTCGTTCAGGCCGTCGCCGACCATCAGGACGCGGTGGCCGCCGGCGGTCTCGGCCGTGATCGCCGCGGCCTTGTCGGCGGGCAGCATTTCGGCCTGCCAGTCGGCGATCCCCAGGTCGGCCGCCAGCGCCGCGACCGGCGCGCGCGCGTCGCCCGACATCAGCCGGACCCGCAGCCCGGCGGCGGTCAGGGCCGCGACGGCGTCACGCGCGCCGGGGCGGATACGGTCGATGAAACGGAACTCGACCGGTGCCTGGCCGTCGACGGCCAGCCAGGTCGCGGTCTCGGCGCCCGCCTCGGCCCCCAGCCAGGCGGCCCGGCCCAGCCGGACGCGCCGGCCCTGCCACAGGCCCTCGACCCCGTAGCCGGGGCGTTCGCGGAGATCGCTCACCGGGGCGGGCAAGAGGCCGCGGGCGGCGATGGCCTCGGCGAGGGCGCGGGCCAGCGGGTGCGACGAGGCGGCGGCAAGCGCCGCTGCGATCTCGAGATCCCCGGGGCGATGGGCGTCCAGTTCTGCTGCGACCGGCGCCCCGAGCGTCAGCGTGCCGGTCTTATCGAAGACGACGGTATCGACCTCGGCCAGGCGTTCCAACGCGGTTCCGTCCTTGATGAGCAGGCCCTTGCGGAAAAGCCGGCCCGAGGCGGCGGTGACGACCGACGGGACCGCCAGCGCCAGCGCGCAGGGGCAGGTGATGATGAGGACGGCGGCAGCGACATTGACGGCAAGGCGCACGTCCCCGCCGGAATGGATCATCCAGCCGACGAACGAGGCCAGCGCCAGCAGATGCACCGCTGGCGAATAGCGGCGCGCCATGCGGTCGGCCAGCGACATGTAGCGGTTCCTGGCGCTTTCGGCGATGGCGACCAGATCGGCCATGCGGTGCAGGGACGATTCCCTGCCCGCAGCCGTCACCCGCACGGTCAGGGGGCCGGTGAGGTTCATCTCGCCGGCGCTGGTCGCCGCGCCGGCGGCGACCGCGACGGGCAGGGTCTCGCCGGTGAGAAGCGAGCGGTCGAGCTCCGAGGCGCCCTCGGCCACCACGCCATCCACCGGCATCCGCGCGCCGGGGCGCACCAGCACCAGATCGCCGGGAAGGATGTCGGCGATCGGGACCAGCTGTTCGCGGCCGTCTGCCAGGCGAACGGCGCGCGGCACCTCGAGCGCGGCCAGTTCCTCGGCCGCCGAGCGGGCGGCGGCGCGGCTGCGGAAATCGAGATAGCGCCCGATCAGCAGGAAGAAACACAGCGAGACAGCGGCATCGAAATAGGCATGTTCGCCGCCGCGGATCGTCTCGTAGAGCGAGATCGCCGAGGACAGGATCAGCGCCAGCGAGATCGGCACGTCCATGCCCAGCCGGCGCGCGCGCAGCGAGGCGAGCGCCGAGGCGAAGAAGGGCTGGCCGGCGAAGGCCAGGGTCGGCAATGCGATCATGGCGCTGATCCAGTGGAAGAGATCGCGGGTCGCGGCCTCGGCGCCGGACCAGACGGCGACCGACAGAAGCATGATGTTCATCATCGAAAAGCCGGCGACGCCAAGGCGCATCAGCAGGTCGCGGCCGCGCCGCTCGCTCTCGCGGGTCGAGAGCAGGGCGGGGTCGAGTTCCAGCGCCAGGATGCCGACCCGCGACAGGGCTTCGGTCAGGTGCTGCGGGGTGATGTCGGGGCTGGCGGTCACGCCGATGCGCTTCAGCGTCAGGTTCACCCGGGCGGCGGTGACGCCGGGCAGTGCGGCAAGGGTGCGTTCGGCCAGAGCCATCCCGGCCGCGTCCTTCAGTCCCGGCACCGACAGGACCAGCCCCGCCGCCGCGGCGCGCCTGCGGCTTTCGGCCAGCGCCTCGGTCGCCGGAAGGGCGACGCAGGCCGGGCAGGCCGAGGGGAGCGGGCCGTCGGCGAGGCTCATCGCCCTAGCCCTTCACGAAAAGGTCGAGCCGCTGGCGGAAGAGCGTCCCGTCCTCGGCATGGGCGGACAGAAGGATCATCCACTTGCCGGGGGCCAGTGAGGCGGGCGCGGAATAGACGCCGTTCGCATAGGTGAAGGCGGGAGCGATGTCGCTCTCGGTTTCGGTGGTGCGCCCGACGGTGGCGCTGACATCGCGGGCCTGGACGGGCAGGCCGCCACGGTCGCGGAACGCGAGCGTCAGGGCGCCATTGGCGTAGCCGTGGGTCAGCGTCCAGCCAAGCGCCATCTGCGCCTTCTTCTCGGCATCGAAGTCCTGCGAGGCGACATAGGAGTTCTCGACCTCGAGTCCGGGAAAGGTGCTGACCGCCTTGACCGCCAAGACGAGGTTGACCGCGATGATGACCGAAAAGGCCCCGATGGTGATGGCCAGAACCTTGCGGCCGGTCAGTTCGCGCGCCATGTCAGTTCCCCCTGCCGTTGAAGACCGTGTCATAGGCGACCCGGTCCGTTGCCTGGGTCAGGTCGACGACCCAGAAGCGCATGTCGAGGCGGCCCGCCCTGGCGCCCCTGCTGCCCGGCGCCGCCGTCACATAGACGCGCCTGGTCACGGTCGCGTCGGCGGGCACCTCGACCACCGTCCGGTCCTGGCCTTCGACCGCCAGTTCCAGAGGTTCGTCCGCAGTCAAGGATATATGGAAGGGCCGCGCCTCGCCATGCTTGTTGTGCAGCCGCACCTCGTAGGTGTTGCGGATCGTGCCGTCGGCCAGCGTGACATAGAGAGGATTGCGCACCGGCGAGACGTTCACCCCGATGGGCGAGCGCAGGAACAGGGCGACGACCATCGCGATGCCGATCCCGGCCCAGAGGGTGGTGTAAAGGATGGTGCGGGGCCTGAAGATGTGTTTCCACACGCTTTTCGGCGGGTTGCCGGCGCGTTCCGACACTTCGTCCTTCAGCGCCATGTAATCGATCAGTCCGCGCGGCTTGGCGATCTTGTCCATCACCTCGTCGCAGGCGTCGATGCAGAGCGCGCAGGTGATGCATTCCATCTGCTGGCCCTTGCGGATGTCGATCCCCATCGGGCAGACGTTGACGCAGGCCATGCAGTCGATGCAGTCGCCCTGCGGTTCGACATCGGCGGCTGCGGTCTTCTTCAGCTTGCCGCGCGGCTCGCCCCGCCAGTCGCGGTAGGCGACGGTCAGCGTGTCCTCGTCCATCATCGCCGCCTGGATGCGCGGCCAGGGGCAGGCGTAGATGCAGATCTGTTCGCGCGCGAAGCCGCCGAAGAAGAAGGTGGTGGCGGTCAGGGTCGCCATCGTGATGTAGGCAGCCGGGTGCGCGCTGCCGTGCACCAGGTCCGACAGAAGCGTCGGCGCGTCGGTGAAGTAGAAGACCCAGGCCCCGCCGGTGGCGAGGCCGATCAACAGCCAGACACTCCACTTCACGGCCCGGAGCCAGATCTTCCGACCGTTCCATTTCTGGTGGTAAAGCCGGACGCGGGCATTGCGGTCGCCCTCGATCCAGCGCTCGACCAGGATGAAGAGGTCGGTCCAGACCGTCTGCGGGCAGGCATAGCCGCACCAGACCCGGCCGAGTGCCGAGGTGAAGAGAAAAAGGCCGAGCCCCGCCATGATCAGCAGGCCCGCGACGAAATAGAATTCGTCGGGCCAGATCTCGATCATGAAAAAGAAGAAACGGCGGGTGGCGAGATCGACCAGAACCGCCTGATCGGGCAGGTCGGGGCCGCGGTCCCAGCGGATCCAGGGCAAGAGGTAGTAGATCCCCAGCGTCACCGCCATGATCACCCATTTCAGGGTGCGGAACTTGCCCTTCACGCGGCGCGGGAACACCGGCTCGTGCGCGGCATAGAGCGAGGGCGGGGAATCGGATGAGGTCATGGGAAAGGCCGTGGTTCTGTTCGCAGCTTATCCGATAGGCGCGGGTCCTGTCCGCGACATTGATCCAGGTCAAGGGCGGAGCGGGCGGGCCGGGTCCGGGTGCCGGCCGTCTCTGCGCCAGGCGCCCGGCACGCGCCACCGCGCGAATTGTCACAGGCGGGGGCGGGAATCGCGCGATGGGCGCCGGCCGGGGCCGTGATCGGGCTTGCTCTTGCCGCTGGCGGGGATTTTCATGGGCCTGCGGGATACCGCGCGGGAGGGGCGCGGCCGCGAGGGGAGGGAGTCATGGCCGACAAGCGACGCATATCGGACAATCTGGAATTCTCGACCGCCGAGATCGGGGCGCTGGCCCATCTCTACCGCGGCGAGGTTTATCGCAGCACGGTCTGGCGCACCCGGCTGGACACGACGACCAACTGGTCGGTGGTCACGCTGGGGGTGGCGCTGTCTATCACCTATTCGCAGCCCGGCGCCTCGCCGCTGCCTCTGGTGCTGGTCGGCATCCTGATCCTGCTGTTTCTGCTGCTCGAGGCGCGGCGCTACCGCTATTTCAGCGTCTGGCGCGCCCGGTCGCGCTGGCTCGAGCGGAATTTCTATGTCCGCATCCTTCAGGACGGCGACCTGCACACCGAGGAGGACTGGCAGAAGGCGCTGGCCGAGGATTACAGCAACCCCCGCTATCACGTCAGCTACCTGATGGCGATCGCTCGCCGGGTGCGCAGCAACTATCTGTGGATCCTGCTGATCCAGACCATCGCCTATTGTGGCAAGATCATCGTCCATCCCTTTCCGGTCCAGAGCCTTGCGGGCTTCGTGCGCCGCGCCGACATCGGCCCGATCCCCGGCGAGCTGGTCCTGGCCGCGGGGGCCTTCTACATCGCGGTCTGGATTTCCCTGGCCCTGTGGGTGACGGTGAAGGACAGCGCCCGCATCCGCAAGCGCGGCGGCGTTCCGACGATGGGGTAGGGGGAAGGGCCGGAAAGAAAGGCCACCGGCATCCCGAGGAAACGCGCGAACAGGACGGGATGCCGATGGCGGCCCAAGGCGCCAGCCCCGGACTGAAACCAGACTGCGCCCGCCCGCCCCCCGAGTCTTTGATTTGAATCAACCTGCCGTCAGATCTGACCGGCCTGGCGGAGCGCCCACTTGCAGAAGGCCGCCACCGCCGGGCGAAGGCTGCCCGTCCGCGTCACCAGGAAATAGCCCTCGCGCTCGCTGTCCTCGTGGATCAGCCGTAGCCGCCCCGCGGCGAGGTCGGCCTCGACGAAGGCGCGGGCGATGACCGTCAGCCCCTGGCCGTCGCGCACCGCGTCGAGAAGCAGGCTGCCGGGCAGGGACAGGAAGCCGGGTCCCTGTGGCACGACCCCGTGGCTTTCCATGTAGGCCGTCGCCTCGCTGGTGCCGATCTCCTGCAGCCAGGGCAGGCGGGCCAGCGCCGCCATGTCGGTGGCCGCGCCCTCGGGCACCAGGCGCGGCGCGGCGACGAGGACGATGGGGGTCCGCAAGAGAAGCCGCGCCTCGGCCCCTGGCCAGCGCCCCTTGCCGAAGCGGATCGCCACGTCGGCCTGGGTGCCCAGATCGCGCAGGTCGGGGGTCGGGTCCAGGACCAGGTCGATGCCGGGATGCCGGGTGCGGAAATCCTGGAGCCGCCCCAGAAGCCAGCCTCCGGCAAAAGCGTCGGTGGTGGTGATCCGCAGGGGCCGGGTGGCCTCCCGGCCGGTCATTTCGGCGATGGTCCGGCCGATCAGCCCGAACCCTTCGGAGAGCGCCGCCGCCAGTTGCTGGCCCTGGGCGGTCAGCGCCAGCCGCTTGCCCCGCCGTTCGACCAGCGTGAGGCCGAGGCGGGCTTCCAGCCCGCGGATCTGTTGCGAGACGGCGGCATGGGTGACGCCGATCCGCGCCCCGGCCGGTTCGAGCGCCCCGGCCTCGGCGAAGGCGCAAAAGGCGCGCAGCGCCGAGAGCGGCGGCAGGGTCCGCCAGTCTGCCATGTTAGTTTACCTTACATGTAGAAATTACTCCTGAGTCGCATTGACCTGTGTTTACGTGCAGATTGCAAGAATGAAACGCAGGCTATGGAGGAAGTTATGTTAGAACTGGTTGCGAAAAGCCTGATGGTCGCCCTTGGCTTCGACCCCGGCTGGGACGATCACCGCCCCCGGAATCCCGACGACTGGGAACGCCTGCCGCCCCATTGGCGCGACCGCGTGCCCTCGCCGTTCGAGGATCGGGACATCTGATGGTGGACGGGCAAGGAAAAAGGCCCCCGATGTTCTCGGGGGCCTTTCGACTGTCCGGCGAAGGGCCGCGCTATTCGCCGCCGCCGAGGCCGTGGACATAGGAGGCCACGGCACGGATCTGCGCCTCGGTCAGGCGGCCCTGCCAGGCGGGCATGACGCCGAAGCGCGCCTTGGTCACGGTTTCCTTGATCGTCGCGGGATCGCCGCCGTAAAGCCAGATCGCGTCGGTCAGGTTCGGGGCCCCGAATTCGCGGTTGCCCTTGCCGTCCTCGCCGTGGCACGAGGCGCAGTTGTCGGCAAAGATCTTGGTCCCGGCGGCGGCCAGGCCTGCATCGTTGGGCTGGCCCGAGATGGCGAGGACATGGTTCGCCACTTGGTCGATCTCTTCGGGTGTCAGGATCTCGCCAAAGGCCGGCATCTGCGAGAAGCGCGCGTCCGGGTCGGTGGTGTTGCGGATGCCGTGGGTGATCGTGGTGTGGATGTTGTCGATCGTGCCGCCCCACAGCCAGTCGTTGTCGAGAAGGTTGGGGAAACCCTTGGCCCCGCCCGCGCCGGCGCCGTGGCACTGGGCGCACCAGGTCAGGAAGATCGCGTGCCCGGCGTTCTGGGTGTAGTTGGCCAGATCTGGATCCTTGGCGATGTCGGTCAGGTTCGTCGCGACCAGCTTGGCCTCGATCGGCGCATTGCGGTCGGCGAAGGCCTTGATGTCGGCCGCCACCTCCTGCCGGGTGGAAAAGCCCCACAGGCCGTGGGTGACGCCGTTGACCAGCGGCCAGGCCGGATAGAGCACGGTATAGCCGATGCCCCAGATGATGGTCAGGTAGAAGGTCCACAGCCACCAGCGCGGCATGGGATTGTCGAATTCGCGGATCCCGTCCCATTCGTGGCCCGTGGTCGACGGGTCGGGTTTCCTGGCGACCGGTTTCTTGCTCATCCTAGTTCTCCTTGGCCGCCGGGCCCGGGCCGGGGCCCGTGGCAGGCTTGTCGTCATGGCGGAAGGGAATCCGCGACACATCGTCGTAGTGGGCGCGCGCGTCCGGCCGCACGAAGGGCCAGACGACGGCGATCAGGAACACGATCGCGATGCCCAGCAGCATCCAGCTGTCGGCGAATGCGCGCAGAAGGGTGTAAAGTTCCATCGCGAGGCCCTCAGCGCGTCTGGTCGGGCTCGAAGGTCGAGAAATCGACCATCGTGCCCAGCACCTGAAGATAGGCCACCAGCGCGTCCATCTCGGAGATGCCGGGGCGCCCGTCGAAATTGCGGTTCTGGGCCTTGGGATAGCGGGTCTGCAAGTCGGTCGGATCGGCGTCTGGATCGGCCTGGGCCGAGAAGTCGGCCAGCGCGTTCTTGATGTCGTCGTCGGTGTAGGGGACGCCGACCTCGCGGTGGACCGCCAGCTTGGCCTGAAGATCCTGGGTGTCCACCGGACGATCCAGCAGGAAGCCGTATTTCGGCATCACCGATTCCGGGACGACCGACTGCGGGTCGGCCAGATGCTCGACATGCCACTGGTCGGAGTAGCGGCCGCCGACGCGGGCCAGGTCCGGCCCGGTGCGCTTGGAGCCCCACTGGAACGGATGGTCATACATCGATTCCGCCGCCAGCGAGTAATGGCCATAGCGCTCGACCTCGTCGCGCATCGGGCGGATCATCTGGCTGTGGCAGACATAGCAGCCCTCGCGGATGTAGATGTCGCGTCCCGTCAGTTCGAGCGGGCTGTAGGGACGCATCCCCGAGACCTTCTCGATCGTGTTCTGCAGGTAGAAGAGCGGTGCGATCTCGACGATCCCGCCGATGGTCACGACCAGAAGCGAGAAGATCAGCAGAAGCGTCGCGTTCTTTTCCAGAACCTTGTGTTTTTGCAGGATTCCCATGAGTCCGGCCCCCCTTATTCGGCCGGGATCGGCGCGGCCAGCGCGGCGCGGGCCGGCTGTTTCGCGACGGTTGCCCAAAGATTGTAGGCCATGACGAGTGCGCCGCCGAGGAACATCAGCCCGCCGATCGCCCGGACCACATACATCGGATGCTTGGCCGCAACCGTGTCGGCGAAGGCATTGACCAGGAAGCCCTGGGCATCGACCTCGCGCCACATCAGCCCTTCCATGATGCCCGTGACCCACATCGAGGCGGCGTAAAGGACGATCCCGATGGTCGCGAGCCAGAAGTGCCAGCTGACGAGGCTGAGCGAATAGAGCCGGTCACGCCCCCAGAGCCGCGGCACCAGATAGTAGAGCGCGCCGAAGGTGATCATGCCGTTCCAGCCGAGGGCGCCGGAATGGACATGGCCGATGGTCCAGTCGGTGTAGTGCGACAGCGAATTCACCGCCTTGATCGACATCATCGGCCCCTCGAAGGTGGACATGCCGTAAAAGCCGATCGAGACGACCATCATCCGCAGGACCGGGTCGGTCCTCAGCTTGTCCCAGGCGCCCGACAGCGTCATCAGCCCGTTGATCATGCCGCCCCACGAAGGCATCCACAGGATCACCGACATCACCATGCCGAGGGTCGAGGCCCAGTCGGGTAGCGCAGTATAGTGCAGGTGGTGCGGACCGGCCCAGATATAAAGGAAGATCAGTGCCCAGAAGTGGATGATCGACAGCTTGTAGCTGTAGACCGGGCGTTCGGCCTGCTTGGGCACGAAATAGTACATCATCCCCAGGAAGCCCGCGGTCAGGAAGAAGCCCACCGCGTTGTGGCCATACCACCATTGCACCATCGCATCCTGCACCCCCGAGAAGGCCTGCACCGACTTCGAGCCGAAGAAGGACACCGGGATCGAGATGTTGTTCACCAGGTGCAGCATGGCGATGGTGACGATGAACGACAGGAGGAACCAGTTGGCGACGTAGATGTGGGGTTCGCGGCGCTTGAGCAGGGTGCCGACGAAAGCCACGAGGAAGGACACCCAGACGATGGTCAGCCACCAGTCGGCCAGCCATTCCGGTTCGGCATATTCCTTGGACTGGGTGGCGCCGAGGACATAGCCCGAGGCGGCAAGGACGATGAACAGGTTGTAGCCCCAGAACACGAACCAGCCGAGGCTGCCGCCCCAGAGCCGCGCCGCCGAGGTGCGCTGGACGATGTAGAAGGACGACATGATGAGGCCATTGCCGCCGAAGGCGAAGATCACCGCCGACGTGTGCAGCGGCCTGAGCTTGCCGAAGTTCATGTAGCCCTCGGCCCAGCCGAAGTTCAGCTGCGGGAAGGCCAGCTGGAAGGCGATGAACACGCCGACGAGAAAGCCCACCACGCCCCAGAAGGCCGTGGCGATGGCGCCGGCCCGGACCACCCCATCGTTGTATTCGTCAAGCCGGGCGGGGCGCGGCTCGTCGACGGTGCGCAGCACCCAGACGAACGCGACCGCCGCCGCCGCCATGATCGTCAGCGCGTTCACCATAAAGGCAAGGTCGTGCGCCCGGTTGGCGGCGATGGCGGCGAGCACCGCTATTGCCGCCAGCAGCGCCAGCTTGATATATTCCGACATGCTCGCGTCCCTTTGTCGTTATCGGTGCCGCCCCGGCAGGGGCCGGGCGGCACTGGATGCCACGCAATACGTCCGGTGGCGAGGCCGCCACTTTGATCTGCGTCAATTCGTCATCTTCGGCCCCTTGATCCTGGTCAAGGCGCACCAATTTCTGAAGAATAACCTGACTTAAGCCCGCCACTGCCCAAAGGAGACGTTCATGGCCTGCAAATCCCTGCTGACTGTCGTGACCAGCGCCGCAGCCGTGCCGTCCCAGATCGACGCGGCGGTGGCCCTTGCGCGGCGCGAGGATGCCCATCTCGATGTCCTGTGCCTCGGCATCGACCGGACGATGTCGGGCTACTACTACATTGGTGCCGCTCCGCTGGCCCCGGTCATGGTCCAGGAAACCCTCGATCAGGCCCGCGACGAGGCCCTGGCGGTCGAGGCCGCGGTGCGCGACCAGCTACGTCCCGAGGAAATCCGCTGGGCCGTCGATACCGCGATCGCGCAGATGGGCATGGCCAGCGGCCAGATCGCGCAGCTGTCGCGCTTTGCCGACCTCGTGCTGCTGCCCAAGCCCTATGGCAAGGATTCGGCCCCCGACGAGGAGATGATCGTCGAGGCGGCGCTGTTCGAGGGTCGGGCGCCGGTCCTTCTGCTGCCGCCGGGCAAGGTGGACGCGGGCTATGGCAAGCGGATCATGATCGCCTGGAACCAGAGCGACCAGGCGATGAACGCCGTGCGCGCGGCGCTGCCCTTCCTCAAGACGGCCAGCCGGGTCGATGTGGCGATCGTCGATCCCTCGGACCACGGACCCGAACGCTCGGACCCCGGCGGGCTTCTGTCGCAGTATCTGGCGCGCCACGGTGTGCGCACCGAGGTCTCGGTCCTGGCCCGCACCCTGCCGCACGTCGGCCAGGTCCTGTGCCGCCATGTCGAGGATGTGGGCGCCGACATGATCGTCATGGGCGCCTACGGGCATTCGCGCTTCCGCGAGGCCATCCTCGGCGGCACCACGCGCGACCTGTTCGAGGCGGCCCCGGTCCCGGTGTTCGCCGTCCACTAGGAAAGCCTCAGCCATCGACGGCGATGAACGGCTCGCCGGGTTCGAGGCCGCCGATCAGCGCCGCGTTCTCGCCCGCCGCCAGCAGGCGGTCGAGCAGGGGCAGGGCGGCATCGGCGGGGACCGCCGCCAGAAGCCCGCCCGCCGTCTGCGGATCGAAGAGAAGCTCGGCGCGCGGACCCTCGGACAGGAACATCCGCGCCCGCGCCGCATGATTGGCGGGCAGGAGGCTTGATCCGACACCCGCCACCGCCAGCGCCTCGGCCCCGGCCAGCAGGGGGATCGCCGCAAGGTCAAGCCGCGCCGACAGCTGCGCGGCCTCGATCATGGACAGCAGGTGCCCGGCAAGGCCGAAGCCGGTCACGTCGGTCATGGCATGCGCAACGGGTCGCAGGATCCGCGCGGCCTCGCCCTGCGGCCGCGCCATCCCGGCCAGTGCCCGCGCGACGATCCGCCCGCCCGCCCGCCCGGCCATCGCGGCGGCAAGGATGACGCCCGAGCCGATCGGTTTGGTCAGAATCAGCCGGTCGCCGGGCCGCGCGCCCGACTGGAGGAGCGCCGGGCCGCTCGTGAGGCCGGTCAGCGCAAGGCCGATGGTCAGTTCCGCCCCGAGGCTGGTGTGCCCGCCGACGATGTCGGCGCCCTCCGGGCCGAGGACCGACTGGGCGGCGTCCATGATCTCGCGCAGGATTTCGGCTTGCTGGTCCTCGCCCATCGGCGGCAGGATCACCTGAACCAGCGCCGCCTGCGCCTGTCCGCCCATCGACCAGATGTCGCCAAGCGCGTGGACGGTGGCGATGCGCGCCATGAGCCAGGGATCGGCCCAGAAGGCGCGCAGGTGGTCGGTGGTCAGAAGCTGGCGGGCCGCCCCGCCGGTGGCCAGCACCGCCGCATCGTCGCCCGCGCCTTGCAGCACGTCGGCGCGGCTCGGCGGCGGCAGCCGCGAGAGCGCGCGCAGGAGCGCGGGCCGCCCGACCTTGGCCCCGCAGCCGCCGCACAGCGGCCGGCCGCCGAACGGGTCGTCCCCGGGCGCGCCGGCGGGTGGGTCCATCACCGGCAGGTCAGCGAACATCCGCATGAACTTCCGATCGATCCGGTCCTTCCAGCGCCAGAGCGCGGGGCCGTCGAGCGGCAGGCCCCATTTGTCGGCGACCGCCGTCCGGTCCCCGGCCGAGACCAGCTTCAGGTAGTCCCGCTGGGGGCGATAGCTGCGCAGCGCCCCCGTCCCGCTGGCCTGCGTCCTGAGGTTGTGGTGGAGGACGGGGGCCTGGCGCACGGCAAAGACCCCGGCGCGCGGGCGTGGCGCGTGGATCATGTGGGCAATGTCGCCCGCCGCGAAGATCCGGGGGTCGGTCTCGCTTTGCAGCGTCGGGCCGATGCGGACAAAGCCATCCTCGACCGCCAGTCCCGAGGCCGCCGGCCAGTCCTGGGGCCGGGCCTCGGCCGCGCCGATGGTAAAGGCCGAGGGCACGCGGCGCCCGTCGGCGAGAACCACCGCCGCGCCCGTCACCGCGACCGCCGGCTGGCCGGCGATCAGCGCGACCCCCTGCCGTCCGAGGTGGCGCAGAAGCGCGCGCCGCGCCCCTGCCCCGACCGCAGCGAGCGGCCCGGCGGCCTCGATCAGCGCCACCCGGGCGCCAGGTCCAAGCCGGAAGGCGGCGGCGAGCGCCAGTTCGGTCCCCGCCAGCCCTCCGCCGATCACGGCCACCTCGGGCCGCGCGTCCCCGCGCCGGACCCGGTCCGCAAAGGCGTCCCAGCGTTCGGCGAATGGGCCAAGCGGCTTGGCGGGCACCGCATGTTCGCCGAACCCCGGCAGCATTGGCATGTCCGAGGTGACGCCGATGTCGATCGACAGGAGGTCATAGGCGATGTCGGCCTGTCCCGCGACCCGGACCCGCCGCCGCTCGCGGTCGATGAAGGTCGCGCGGGCCATGACCAGCCGCGCGCCGGCAAAGCGGGCGAGGCGCACCAGGTCGATCTCGAGCAGCTCTCGCCGGTAATGTCCGGCAACGAAGCCGGGAAGCATCCCCGAATAGGCGGTTGTCGGCTCCGGCGAGATCAGGGTGAGGCCCACGCCGGGCACCGGCCTCATTGCCCACATGCGCAGGGCCAGGGCATGGGTGTGGCCGCCGCCGACCAGGACGATGTCTTTGGTGATCGGAACGGGCAGCAGCATGAACGGGCCTCCTGCGGTGTTCCTAGCCGGTTGCCGCCGGTTTGGCGATGGCCGGGGACGGGCTTGGACTTGGCGCGGAAGTGACGGTAAGGAAGGGGGCGGGGCGGAAAGGGCGCGGACCATGCAGCGGATCTATGTGACGGGGGCGGCGGGCTTCATCGGCTATCACCTCGCCGACCTCCTTCTGGACGAGGGTCTGCATGTGCACGGGTTCGACGCCATGACCCCCTACTACGACCCGGCGCTGAAGGAGGCGCGGCTGGCGCGGCTGACCGGGCGGGCGGGCTTCAGCTTCACCCGCGCCATGCTGGAAGATCCGGGCGCGCTGGCTGCCGACATGGCGGCCTTTCGCCCCGATGTCGTCGTCCATCTGGCCGCCCAGGCGGGGGTCCGCTACAGCCTCGAGGCGCCGCGCAGCTATATCAGCGCCAATATCGACGGCCTTTTCAACGTGCTGGAGGCCTCGCGCGACTGCGGCGTCAGGCATCTGATGCTGGCCTCGACCTCGTCGGTCTTCGGGGCCAATACCGCGATGCCCTACCGCGAGACCGACAAGGCCGACACCCAGGTCTCTCTTTATGCCGCGACCAAGAAGGCGGGGGAGAGCCTCAGCCATTCCTGGGCGCATCTCTACGACCTGCCCACAACCTGCTTTCGCTTCTTCACCGTCTATGGCCCCTGGGGGCGGCCCGACATGGCGCCGTTCAAGTTCACCAGGGCGATCCTCGAAGGCCGGCCGATCGACGTCTATGGCCAGGGAGAGATGTTTCGCGACTTCACCTATGTCACTGATCTTGTTCGCGCAATCCGGCTGTTGATGGGCGCGGCGCCGGTCAGGCCCAGGGGGGCGGAGGGGGTGGAGGAGGGCGACAGCCTGTCAGCCGTCGCGCCCTGGCGGGTGGTCAATATCGGCAATGGCGAGAAGGTGGCACTGGGCGCCTTCATCGCCGCGATCGAGGCGGCGGCGGGGCGCAAGGCGATCCGCAACCTGATGGGGATGCAGAAGGGCGATGTCGTCGCCACCTGGGCCGACAACAGCCTGTTGCAGCGGCTGACCGGCTATCGGCCGGAAACCGGAATTTCAGAAGGAATGCAACGGTTTGTCGAGTGGTACCGGGGCTATTACGGCGTCTGATGCGCCGCCTCCGCCCCGCGCCGATTCCCCCCTTGACGCGCGCCGCCCCGTGGCATACCTACCGCCCCCGTGGCTAGGTAGCTCAGCTGGTTAGAGCGCGCGACTCATAATCGCGAGGTCGGGGGTTCGAGTCCCCCCCTCGCCACCAGTCTTTCCCTCCATGCAGCGGAAATCACCGTGTGCCTGGCGCGCGCAGTCAGTGCAGCGGGTGTGCAGCATCCGTACCGGCACGGTCGGCACAGGCGTCGGGGGGCGGCGAACGGCCTCGAGGTGGACGTGGTAGCCGGGGCCCCGGGCAAGGACGGGCGCCGCCGAGCGTGCAGGCGCACCGCGACGGGCTCGGCTCGGTGCGCGCCGTCACCTCCTCGGCGGGCGTGCGCACCGAGACCGACCTCTACCGCCCGTTCGGCGACCAGCTCGAGACCGTCCAGAACCTCGCCGCCTTGCGCGAGATCAAGGGCTACATCGGTGAACGGCTCGACGCCGCCGTCGGCCTCGAGTATCTTAACGCCCGCTACTATGACCCACGCATGGGCATGTTCCTCCAGCCAGACTGGTGGGACGTCACCACCCCAGGCGTCGGGACAAACAGGTATGCCTACTCCTTCAATGATCCCGTCAATGGGAGGGACGTGAGTGGGCATAAAAAGATAGGGATAAAAAAGGCAGACTTCTTAAGCTTGTCCGGTATGCACAGTTCAAAACATACATCAGCCGCCAAAGAGCAGGAGGCTGCGGAGAGATTTGAGAAAGCAAGTCTTTCTTCGTTGGGCAGGCAAAAAAATAAAAAGAAACTGGAATCTGAACTTAGGGAGTTCCTCACCAAGGGAAAATATAAGGGCGTCGTTCCTGACTCATTAGTTGAAAAAGTTATTGATACAATAAATAGTTCAAACTTATCGATTGCTTTGAGCACAACAACAACCGTGGAAAATGGAGTGGTTGGAGTTTCAATCAACGTAGTTGAAGTGAAGATGACAGAGAATAATTTGACTGTTTCAAAGAGCGATTATCAGATTGTTGGGATTATTGATGCTATATCAAAGATATCGACCCCCTTGGGGGTGCCTACATTAGAGATTGTGACGCCCGATGGCGTTAAAATTTCTGACGGCCTGGTCACTTATGCAGATAATATGGGGGTTGCTGTTGTGCATAGGACTGCCATGTACGACAACGAGAAACACACATTCTCTGTTTCAGAGGGGAAAACGCTAACGGGTAAACAAACTTCTCAGGGCATTATTGCCGACGCTCCGCCAGGAAAGGATGTTTTCCCATTTGCCGAGTCGAGCGATCCAGAATGGGAGCAGTGAATGAGGCGTATATTAGGCACAGGTCGTGTGGAAACATCTTTGAGAAATGGAGATTTCTCTATCGCTCGAACTGACCTTCAACAAAAATACCCCCGGTTGGGGAAGAAGGTGAGTTACTTCTTCGTGTCATCTGCGAGCGGCAAGGTCGCGCTTGTGGAGGCCAAAAAAAATTGGCTGATCAGCTTTGAGAGCGATGATGAGCTCGCGAATTATATCTTCTCTGTGCTTAGCAGTGACCCCCATCCGGGAAAAATCGAAGAGGAAGCCCAATCCAAAAACGGGTTGCTGAGCAAAGTATTTGAAGTGGCCTGGGTTGAGATCAGCGAAGTGAAGAGCAAAGACGAAGCGGTTCTCTGCTATAAGAAGCTACGCAAAACCTATCCCGATGCTCTTCGGGAGCTGCGGCTTCTATTGATATGTTCGCTTCTGGGAAACTTAATTCTACTAAACTCAAAGGCAGTGTGGGTCTGCAGGATTTCGTCTTTTGGTAGGCTGGATGAAATAGGCGTTCACGGCAAAGCGAAATTTGCTGACGTTGGTGATTTTGTTGTTCGCATCTGGAAGAAGCATAATTTTCCGATAGAGCGTTTGGAAATGGAACTAGTTGAAGATGTTGCGCAGATATGTAAGAATGCCGCCACCAGCAGTTCACTCGACGACTATAGAGTTTTATAGAAAAAATGTGCTATTGGCTGCGTCGATGCGCGTTAGCCTGACAGCACTACGCCGTAGCTGGCGATCAATCGGTACGCTGGCCTTCGCCTTTGATTGTGCCGGCCTGCCCCTCTTGGCGATCGTTGGTCGCCGAGAGGGGCGATGGATAAGCGCTTCACCTACGATCCGGCCCGGCGGATGCAAGTCGAACAGCTAAGTCGGACCGACGCCTATGCCAGCGGCATGGTGGTGTGCTACGGCTCTCCTCGCCAACCGGCCTCTACCGCTCGGCGAACTCCTCTCCCGCCAAAAGCTCCACCTCCAGCCGCCGCCCGCCGGTGCCGCCGCCGCCGCAGGTCCGGCACCCCTCTCCCCCGCAAGCCGCGCAGGGCACCGGGTTGAGGCTTTGCGCCAGCACGCCGCGCAGGATGTCGCCGACGAGATAGGGCGCGACGCCCAGGTCGGTCAGGCGGGTGACCGCGCCCCGCGCCGAATTGGTGTGCAGCGTCGACAGCACCATCCGCCCGACCTGGGCGGCGCGGGCCGCGATCTCGGCGGTTTCCTCGTCGCGAATCTCGCCGACCAGGATGACGTTCGGATCATGGCGCAAGATGCCGCGCAGGACGCGGGCAAAGGTCAGGCCAATCGCCTCGTGCACCTGCACCACCGCAGCCGGCTCGGCTCGATCGAGGTGGCGAGGTGGCGGACTGGCCGGGAGGGCCTTGGCAGGGGCAGCAGGGTTCGAACCCGCGACCTACGGTTTTGGAGACCGTCGCTCTACCAGCTGAGCTATACCCCTAGGCCTGGGGCGGGAGTTACGGCAGGCCGGGAGGGAAATCAAGGGTGATTTGGCCGCCGCCAGAGGAAAGGGCCGCCCGGTGGGGCGGCCCTGAAATCGCGGGTCCGAAATCCTTACTTCAGGATCTTCGAGACCACGCCGGCGCCGACGGTGCGGCCGCCCTCGCGGATGGCGAAGCGGAGCTTTTCCTCCATCGCGATCGGGGCGATCAGCTCGACCTCGAACTTCAGGTTGTCGCCCGGCATCACCATCTCGGTGCCCTCGGGCAGCTTCACCGTCCCGGTCAC
>JAFEFU010000074.1 GCA_018240425.1 Pseudomonadota bacterium
GCCTCCTGTTCCTTGATCATCCCGATAATCTGCGCTTCGGTGAAACGGCTTTTCCTCATGTCGTCTGCTCCTTCAGGTTGGGCAGACTCTACATCACGGCGAGGGAGCTTCCGGGGGGCAGGTCACACCACATATCTCGTGGAGCGGGCGGAGCGCCTAGCCGCCAGCCGTTTCTTGGACGAGGGAGATGAACAGATGGAGAAGTCGCTGCTCGCCCGCGATCATCCACTGATCGACCTGACCCTCGCCAAGCATTGCCGCCACTTTTCGACCGCGCGTGATCTCTTTTTCAGAGAGCCAGAAAAGCCTGCCGTGCGCCTCGCCCTGCTATCGAATCGCGTTGTCGGCGGAGCATTGTTCAGCGGCTTTCCCGTGGACCTCTTCGATCGGGATGAGGGCAAACTATCAGCATATCTGGCGGTGGCAAATGACGGGGAGTTGTGCGCCCTTTTCGAGAACCCGAAGCTGGATGACTCCTTTTTGCGGGACTTCCTCGAAGGCGGCTCGTGCTGGCAGGCGATGAGCGAAGACAAGCGGCTGACAGCCCTCTATGCGTTGCACAGTAACGAGCGGATGCGCACGCCCTACGACGACAGCCACATGGACGGCTACGCCGAATACAGTCACAACGCTGTATTTGGCGCAGCGTGGAGGCTTGCCGAAACAGCCTCGGCGACCACCAGGTGGGCCTTCGTCCTGAACTCCCTGTACGACCGAATACAGCCCTACGCCTTCTCGGTAGAAAAGCCATTGGAAGTCGCCACCCGCTGGCAGCCTCAGGATGACGAGACTAGGAAGCGTGAGATGGAGGATGTCGGAAGGGGCTTCCTGTCCGACTACCAAGGCGTCCGCAAGGGGTTGGCAAGGCTCGCTCTGGCGAAGTCCTCGTCGCTGGCCAAGGCGCTGCTGGATAGCGAAGATGTGGCGTTCAGGTCAGCCGCATACGCTCATTCGAACCTGACGGTCGAGCAGATCGGTGAGGCCTATGCGAAGGATGGCGAACTCGCCTTCCAAGAAATGGTCCATAACCGCAGCCTCTGGCGGCAGAGCGACAGGCGGCACGCACTCCACGATGTCGCGTGGGCAGTCGTCAAGAATGACAAGCACTCCGATCTGATGGCGGCGAATATCTTCAACGGTCTGCGCGACAGCTTCGTCAAGGATCAACCCGACTGGTTCAGGGACGACGAGGACTCCATGTCTGAACTTATCGACGGGTCCGCTGCTGTCCGTTTGGTCGAACCCGCCACCAAAGCAGACATCGAGCAGATCAAGGGTAAACTCGACGCCATCAACAGCCGCCTCGGTTTCGTCTGGTGGTTCTCTTTGGGCGCCTTGGTTGGCGCTTTCTCCCGTTACCTCTGAAATGATGCAGGGGAACCAAATCGGTTCCCCTGCAATATTTCTTGAGCCTTTGATTACTTTGCCGCAGGCCTCAAACTGTCAACCGCTCCTGAGAGCCGCCTGACCCGCCTATCACACCGACAGGCAGACGTATTTCATCTCGAGATAATCCTCGATCCCGTGGTGGCTCCCTTCCCGCCCGAGGCCGGATTGCTTGACCCCGCCGAAGGGGGCGACCTCGGTCGAGATCAGGCCGGTGTTGACGCCGACCATGCCATATTCCAGGGCCTCCTGAACGCGGGTGATGCGGCCCACGTCGCGGGCGTAGAAGTAGGACGCAAGCCCGAAGATCGTGTCGTTGGCGCGGCGGATCACCTCTTCCTCGGTGTCGAACTTGAAGAGGGGGGCGAGGGGGCCGAAGGTTTCCTCGGTCGAGACCTTCATCTCGGGGGTCACGCCGGTGACGACGGTCGGCTCGAAGAAGGTGCCGCCGAGCGCGTGGCGCTTGCCGCCGGTGACGATCCTGCCGCCGCCCTTCAGCACGTCGGCGATGTGATCCTCGACCTTTTCCACCGCATCCTCGTTGATGAGCGGGCCGGTGGTCACCCCGGCCTTGAGGCCGTCGCCGATCGACAGCGTCTTCACCGCCTCGGCCAGCTTGGCGGCAAAGGCGTCATAGACCCCGGCCTGGACGTAGATGCGGTTGGCGCAGACGCAGGTCTGGCCGTTGTTGCGGAACTTCGAGATCATCGCACCCTCGACCGCCTTGTCGAGGTCGGCGTCGTCGAAGACGATGAAGGGTGCGTTGCCGCCCAGTTCCATCGAGCATTTCAGCACCTGGTCGGCGGCCTGGCGCAGAAGGATGCGGCCCACTTCGGTCGAGCCGGTGAAGGTCAGCTTGCGGATCGCCGGGTTTTCGCAGAATTCCTTGCCGATCTCGGAGGATCGCGACGAGGTGATGACCGAGAACACCCCCTTGGGCACACCGGCGCGCTCGGCCAGCACGGCAAGGGCCAGTGCCGACAGCGGGGTTTCGGCGGCGGGCCGGGCGACGAAGCCGCAGCCGGCGGCCAGGGCCGGGGCGACCTTGCGGGCGATCATGCCGTTCGGGAAGTTCCAGGGCGTGATCGAGGCCGCGACCCCGATCGGCTGTTTCAGGACGGTGATGCGCTTGTCGCGCTGGTGGCCGGGGATGGTTTCGCCGTAGATGCGCTTGGCCTCTTCGCCGAACCATTCGATATAGCTGGCGCCATATGCAATCTCGCCCTTGGCCTCGGACAGGGGCTTGCCCATCTCGGCGGTCAGGATGGCGGCCAAGTCGTCCTGGCTGGCCATGCACAACTCGTACCATTTGCGCAGGACCGCCGCACGTTCCTTGCCAGTGCGCGCCGCCCATTCGTGGCGGGCCTTGTCGGCGGCGGCGATGGCGCGGGCGGCGTCGGCGCGGCTCATGTCGGCGACATGGGCGATGACGTCGCCGCGCGCCGGGTTGGTCACGGCAAAGGTCTTGCCGTCCTTGGCATCCACCCATTCGCCGGCGATGTAGGCCCTGGTTTCCAGCAGCGACGGGTCTTTCAGGATCGCGCGCAGGTCGGTGACGGAATCAAGCATGGCGGGCCTCTTGTGGAATGTGCCGTTTCGGGGCAGGCAATGGACAAATGCCGGACTCGGCCGGGAGACGGGGAACTATATGCGCTTTGACGATGGGTTTGCCAATTCAAAATATTTAGCGGATGGCAAATATTTTCCATCTCGCTGGGCGCGGAAATCGGCCGAATTCCGTGGCGCGACCGAAGGCCGGTCGCGGCTCGGGCTGGCTTACGGGCCGGGCGAAAGGCAGTGGTTCGATCTGTTCCTGCCCGAGGGGGTGCCCGAGGGGCTGATGGTCTTCATCCACGGCGGCTACTGGCTGGAGTGCGGGCCGCGCGACTATTCCCACCTCGCCGCCGGGGCGCTGGCGCGGGGCTGGGCGTTCGCCCTTCCGGCCTACACGCTCGCGCCCGCGGCGCGGATCGGCGCGATGACCGCCGAGATAGCCGCCGCGCTGCCGGCAATGGCGGCAGAGGCGGCGGGCCCGGTCGTGCTGACCGGCCATTCGGCCGGAGGGCATCTGGCCGCCCGCATGGCCTGCGCCGACGGGCTGGCTGATCCGGGCGTCATCGCCCGGCTGCGGTTGGTGCTGCCGATCTCGCCCCTGAGCGACCTGCGGCCGCTGATGGAAACCGCCATGCAGGCGGATCTCAAGCTGGACATCGCCGAGGCCCGGGCCGAAAGCCCGGCGCTGCTGCCCCGGCGGCCGGGCTGCGCCGTCCATGTCTGGGTCGGCGGCGACGAACGCCCCCGGTTCCTCGATCAGGCGCGGCGGCTGGGCAACGCCTGGTCCTGTCCGGTGACGGTCGAGCCGGGCCGACACCATTTCAACGTGATCGAAGGGCTGGAGAGCGCCGACAGCCGGTTGATGCGGACGCTGCTGGGATAGGGGACTGCCCCGCCCTCATCGCCATAAAGTGACTTTTCCGAAAATCGTCCCGACGCCGCCATGATTCGGACACCGGGATCCGAAATCCTGCATCCAAGGGACAGACAGGAGTTCGGAATGAAATCTCTGGTTGCGCGCATCGGACAGCTGGTCCGCCGGTCGGCCGAAAAGGAAGACGAGGATTTCGAGGCGCGGCTGCGCACCCTCGCCGGTCCCAAGGCGCCCCGTCGCGGCCATCCGGTCCAGCCGGCGCCGACCCTGTTCCGCCGGCACGCAGCCATCGCCTGAGAGGTCAGATATCGACCGCCACTTCGGGCAGGTCCAGCGCCTTGACCAGATCGCGCAACTCCTGACGCGCGGCGACGTTGGACAGGTTCAGATGCTCGACCCCCACGTCGCGCAGGTCCAGAAGCGTCAGGCCGCGCGGGAAAAGCTCGCGGAAGATCACCCGTTCGGAAAAGCCGGGCGCAACGCGGAAGCCGATGCGCTTTGACAGTTGCTCCAGCGCCTCGCCGACCTTTTTCTTGTTGTGCATCTGCTGGGCGCCGAGGCGGTTCCTCAGCACGATCCAGTCGATGGGCTTCAGGCCCGCGCGGGCGCGCAACTGGCGCGCCGACCAGACCATTTCCGAATAGATCGACGGGCCGGTGACGCGGTTCGTTTCGTTGTCGATGCGCGCCAGAAGGTCGAAGTCGATGAAACTGTCGTTCATCGGCGTGATCAGCGTGTCGGCCAGCGAATGCGCCACCTGGCTGAGGCGGGTATGGCTGCCGGGGCAGTCGATGACGATGAAGTCCGCGTCCTTCTCGAGTGCCGCCACCGCTGCCGACAGGCGCCGGTCATAGGCGTTCTCGCCCGGCTCCAGCGCAGACGATTCGACCTCGGGCAGGTCGCGGTAGTCGGGCGCGGGCAGGTTCAGCCCTTCCTTCTTCAGGTAGGCGATACGGTTCTCGATATAGCGGCCAAAGCTTTTCTGGCGCAGGTCGAGGTCGAGCGCGCCGACCTTGAAGCCCATCCGGCACAGCGCGGTGGCCACATGCATGCAGGTCGTCGACTTGCCCGACCCGCCCTTTTCATTGCCGACGACGATGATGTGCGCCACGGTTGCTCCCCGCCTGCCGAGACTCAAAAGGCGCGCCGTTTCCGGCGCGCCCCCGACTATATGTTGTATGCGCCTCTCTGAAAAGCGCTAGATGCTCAGAATCCGAGGCCGGCGTACTTGTTCTTGAACTTCGACACGCGGCCGCCGGTATCCAGGAGCTTGGCCGAGCCGCCGGTCCAGGCCGGATGCACGGTCGGGTCGATGTCGAGCGCCAGCGTGTCGCCTTCCTTGCCCCAGGTCGAGCGGGTCCGGTAGGTGGTGCCGTCGGTCATCTTCACGGTGATGAAGTGATACTTCGGGTGGATGCCGTCTTTCATCTTCCCGCTCCTTACTCAGCTTTTTCTTTGTAGTTGGTGACTTCGGCGATGCGGGCCGATTTGCCGCGGCGGTCGCGCAGATAGTAAAGCTTGGCGCGGCGGACGCGGCCGCGGCGGACCACCTCGATCGAATCGATGTTGGTCGAGTAGAGCGGGAACACCCGTTCCACGCCTTCGCCGAACGAGATCTTGCGCACGGTGAACGAGGCGGAGATGGTCGCGCCGCCCTTGCGGCTGATGCAGACGCCTTCGTAGTTCTGCACGCGGGTGCGGGTGCCCTCGGTCACCTTGTAGCCGACGCGCAGGGTGTCGCCCGACTTGAAATCCGGGATCTTCTTGGCGAGGCCGGCGATCTGCTCGGCCTCAAGCTGTGCGATAATGTCCATCGCGGTTCCTTTCCTTGGCTCGCGGTTTGCCCGCGAAGGTGTTGCCACGGTCTGAGAGCTCTCGGTCTTCGTCCGGGTCCCCGTGTGCGTCGCACAGCAAGCCCGCCAGAGGTCAGGTCGTTTCCATTCGCTTCGCCCCCCGGCCCGGTTCCCGCCGAAGAAGGCGGGCGCGTCGGCCAATAGGCAAAAGGTCCGGTGGACAGAGTCGGCCGGACGGGCGGGGTATAGGGGCAAGGGGGGCGGGGGTCAAGGGGTGGGAAGGCGGCGTCGGTACTTGCTGCTCCGCCCATCTTGCCCGATTTCGGCGGTATGACGAAATCGGGCCGCGCCTGCCTGCCCCCGGCAGGCGCGTTGCCGCGCCCGCCCAGGCAGCCGCGCCCCGATTTGGAAGCGTCCGGCACCGACGGATGGCCCCTTGCCCTGCGGCTTGCGCCTTCGGGCAATAGGACCGGGGAACTCTCCACTGGAGAGTTCCCTTTCGGTCCTCCATCGCTCACGCTTTGGCCGGCTCGATGCCCTCGTCAGTAGAGGCCTTTGGTTTCCGTTTCTTGGGGGCCTTCGCCGGACGGGTCGCCTCATGCGCCGCCCATAGGTCCGGCCGCCGCTCCCGCGTGATCCGCTCGGCCTCGGCCTTCCGCCATTTCGCGATCTCGCCGTGGTGGCCGGACATCAGCACCGGCGGGATTTCGCGGCCTTCCCAGACCTGGGGTCTTGTGTATTGCGGATACTCCAGCAAGCCCGCCGAAAAGCTTTCCTCGTCGGTCGAGGTGGCGTTGCCGAGGACGCCGGGCAGGAGCCGGACGGTGGCGTCGAGCAGCGCCTGGGCGGCGAGTTCGCCGCCGGTGAGGACGAAATCGCCCAGGCTCACCTCTTCGATGGCGTAATGGTCGAGAAGCCGCTGGTCGACGCCTTCGAAACGGCCGCAGAGGAGGGTGACGCCCTCGGCCGCCGCCAGCTGCCGGGCGGTGGCCTGGTCGAAGGGGCGGCCGCGCGGCGAGAGATAGATGAGCGGCCAGCGGGCGCGGTCGGCGGGCGTGCCGGGGGCGGCGGCGTCGAGCGCGCGGGCGACCAC
Source organism: Pseudomonadota bacterium (assembly GCA_018240425.1). Taxonomy (GTDB): domain Bacteria; phylum Pseudomonadota; class Alphaproteobacteria; order Rhodobacterales; family Rhodobacteraceae; genus TMP-24. Next base: position 6,701 of record JAFEFU010000074.1, read on the forward strand.
GTCGGCGCGCAGGACCATGCCGGCGCCGCCGCCGGCGGGGGTGTCGTCGACATTGCGGTGGCGGCCTTCGCCGAAGGGGCGCAGGTCGATGGTTTCGAGGTGCCAGAGCCCTTCGGCCAGCGCCTTGCCGGTCAAGGAGAGGCCGAGGACGCCGGGAAAGGCCTCGGGCAGGAGGGTGATGACGCGGGCGCGCCAGGCGCCCTGCAGTTCGGGCGTGTCGGTGACGAGTTCGCGCGGCCTGAGGCTGGGGCGCGCGGCAAGGCGGCCGTGCGAGCGGGGCTTGTCCTCACTCACCTTCCGTCTCCTCCGGCGGGTCGGCGATGATGCGCCGCGCGGTCAGGTCGACGGTGGGGACCGCCTTTTTCGTGAAAGGAATCAAGAGGGTGGTCTTGCGGCCCGGCCCGAAGATTTCAAGGATGTCGCCAGCGCCGTGATTGTGGATGGCGCGGACGTGGCCGAGAACCGCCCCGCCGGTGTCCAGCACCTCGAGCCCGATCAGATCGGTATGGTAGAATTCGTCGTCGGGCAGGTTCGGCAGCTTGTCGCGGTCGGCGAAGAGTTCGACGCCGCGCAGGGCGTCGGCTTCCTCCTTGGTGGCGACGCCCGACAGGCGCGCGGTCAGGCCGGTACCGGCGCCGCGGGTGAGTTTCAGGGTGAAGCTGCGGCTGCCGTCCTCGGTCCAGAGGGGGGCGTAGGCGACGATGGCCTCGGGCTGGGCGCAGAAGCTTTTCAGCCGCACCTCGCCCTTGACGCCGAAGGCGCCGGCGATGGCGCCGACGCAGACGCGGTCAGTTGCCATCGGGCACCGCCGCGCAGGCACCCCCGGCGATCCCGCCGCCGGAGGCGAAGAAGTTGTCGGTCTTTGCCCCGGCCCAGAAGGCCGCCGCGCAAAGCGCGACGGTAACGATCCGGCGCAGGAAAAAGCCAACGAACATGGGGCTTACTCAGCCGCGGCTTCGGTCTTCTTGGCCTTTTCCTCGGCGCGCTTCTTGGCCTTGTCGCCGGGCTCGGCCTTTTGCATGTTGGCGCGGGTGGCCTTGGGGCGGGTGCCGGCGGCTTCGAGGAAGCGGGCGATGCGGTCGGTGGGCTGGGCGCCCTGGCTCAGCCAGTACTGGACGCGCTCCATGTTGATCTTCACCCGGTCCTCGCTGTCCTTGGCCAGCAGGGGATTGTAGGTGCCGAGTTTCTCGATGAAGCGGCCGTCGCGGGGCATCCGCGAATCCGACGCGACGATCGAGTAGAACGGGCGCTTCTTGGAACCGCCGCGTGCCAGACGGATTTTCATAGCCATGTGGGTTACTCCTTTGTGATGGCTGTTGAACCGGGGCAAGCCCCTGTTATTTCTGTAGTTTCTCGTGGTGCCTGATGACTTCCGAGATGATGAAGGTCAGGAATTTCTTGGCGAACTCCGGGTCGAGGTTGGCCGCACGGGCCAGTTCCTGAAGCCTGGCGATCTGGGCCGCCTCGCGCGCCGGGTCAGAGGGCGGCAGGTCGTTCTGCGCCTTGAGCCGCCCGACTTCCTGCGTGTGCTTGAACCGCTCGGCAAGCGTGTAGACGAGGATCGCGTCAAGCCGGTCGATCGACTCGCGGTGTTCGCGCAGCAGTTCGGCGGCATGGGCCGTGGTGTCCATCATGAGGGCCTCCGGTCGGGGGTGGCGGGTGCCGTTCTTGTGACGTCGGCACCGGCAGGTGCGTGCCGCTTCATGCCAGCCTCCGCAGGTCGTGGGCGATGACCACATCGCCGGGATCGATGCCGGGGAGCGTGGGGTCGATGACCCCGCCGATCCGCAGCGCCGTCGCAATCGAGCGTTCGTTCGCGGGCGCGATGATGCTGACAAGGTGCGCCCAGCCGAATGTGCTGTGCGCCCAACGCTTGACCGCTCCGGCGGCCTCGGCGGCATAGCCCTTGCCTTCGGCCTCGGGCAGGACGAACCAGCCAAGCTCGGGCGCGGGGAAGTTTTCGCCATGATAGATGCCGACCTCGCCGACATAATCGCCGGTGCGGCGGTCGTCGACGCCGAAGGGGCCGTAGCCTTTCAGCAGCCAGAGCGCCACATCGGCGGCCCAGACCCTCCAGGCGCCAAGCCGGGTCAGCGGCCCGCCTTCGTGGATCGAGCGGTCCGAGGCGAAGAAGGCGGCCCAATGGTCGAAGTCCGCAAGCTTCGGCGCGCGGAGCGTCAGGCGGTTTGTGTGGAGAGTGGGGACGGTCACTTCTTCTTCCCGAAGCCAAGGCCCGACAGGCCGCCCGGCAGTTTCAGCCCGCCCAGTCCACCCATGCCGCCCAGCCCACCGGGCATGCCGCCGCCCATCCCCATCTTCATGGCCTTGGCGGCTTCCTCCATCTGTGCGGGGTCCATGTTGGCGAAGTCGGCCGGCATGTCGGCGCCCTTGCCGAACATGCCTTTCATCGCCTGCTTGAGCATGGCGCCCTTGCCCATCTTGCCCATCTTCTTCATCACGTCGGCCATCTGCCGGTGCATCTTGAGAAGCTTGTTCAGTTCGGCGACCTCGAGGCCCGCCCCTGCCGCCACCCGGCGCTTGCGCGACGCCTGCATCAGGTCGGGGTTGGCGCGTTCCCTCTTGGTCATCGACTGGATCAGCGCGATCTGGCGGCGCAGCATCCGGTCGTCGAAGCCCGCTTCCTCGACCTGCTTGGCCATCTTGCCCATGCCCGGCATCATGCCCATCAGGCCCTGCATGCCGCCCATCTTCATCATCTGTTCAAGCTGGGATTTCAGGTCGTTCATGTTGAAAAGGCCCTTCTGGAACCTTTTCATCATCCGCTCGGCCTCGGCCAGTTCGATCGTCTCGCGCGCCTTTTCGACGAGCGCCACGATGTCGCCCATGCCGAGGATGCGGCCGGCGATGCGTTCGGCCTCGAACGCGTCGAGCGCGTCCATCTTTTCGCCAAGCCCGACGAAGCGGATCGGCTTGCCGGTGACGGCGCGCATGGAAAGGGCCGCGCCGCCGCGGCCGTCGCCGTCCATCCGGGTGAGGACGACGCCCGAGATGCCGACCTTGGCGTTGAATTCGGTGGCGACGTTGACCGCGTCCTGCCCGGTGAGGCCATCGACGACGAGGAGCGTTTCGCGCGGGCTGACGGTATCGCGCACCGCCTGCACCTCGTCCATCAGCACTTCGTCGATGTGCAGACGCCCGGCGGTGTCGAGCATGTAGACATCGTAGCCGCCGAGGCTGGCCTGGGTTTTCGCGCGTTTGGCGATCTGCACCGCCGTTTCGCCCTTGACGATCGGCAGGGTATCGACGCCGATCTGGGCACCGAGGATCTGGAGCTGCTCCATCGCCGCCGGGCGGTTGGTGTCGAGCGATGCCATCAGCACGCGCTTGCCGTTCTTTTCGGCCAGCCGCTTGGCGAGCTTCGCCGTGGTGGTGGTCTTGCCCGAGCCCTGCAGGCCGACCATCAGGATGGGCGAGGGCGGGTTGTCGATCTTCAGCGCCTCGGGCTCGCCGTCGCCGGCCAGCACCTTGATCAGCTCGTCATGGACGATCTTGACGACCTGCTGGCCCGGCGTGACCGATTTCAGGATCGCCTGGCCGGTGGCCTTGGATTCGACCGACTTGACGAAGGACTGGGCGACGGGAAGGGAGACGTCGGCCTCGAGCAGTGCGACGCGCACCTCGCGGAGCGCGGTCCTGACGTCGGCCTCGGTCAGCGCGCCCTGCTTGGTCAGGCGGTCGAACACCCCGCCAAGGCGTTCCGACAGATTCTCGAACATCACGGCCCTCCTTGGCCAATTCCTTTCCCCGAAGACAGGCCGGGGGCGCCCAATGACCAACAGCGCCCGTGGGCGCGACGCGCTGACGGACGGCGATCCCCGGACGGTCCGGGGACCGGAAGCATGGGGACTTCCGGGGCAATTCGGGGGCAGGCGATAGGGGAAAAGGGGGGCGGAGTCAAGGTCGGGCAGGAGGCGCCGGCCGTGGGGTTTGCCGGAACCCGCTGAAAATGCTATGCAGAACGCAGGCTGGCCGGCGCCGGGTGCCTGATGTGCGCGGCCACCGTATTTCGATCAGACTTTTGCGGACGGGCTGGCGAAGTGCGCTATCGTGACGAAGTTGACGGAATGCGCGCGGTGGCCGTGGTCCCGGTCGTGCTGTGGCACGCGGGGTATGCGGCGGTTCCGGGCGGGTTCGTCGGGGTCGACATCTTCTTTGTCATCAGCGGCTTCCTGATCGCGGGCATCCTCTACGCCGAGATCACCGATGGCCGTTTCTCGATCCTGCGCTTCTACGAGCGGCGGGCGCGGCGGATCCTGCCCGCGCTTTTTCTGGTGATCGCGGCGACCTATCCCTTCGCCTGGGCCTGGATGCTGCCTCCGGCCTTCTCGGACTATTCGCGCAGCATCCTGGCTGCGACCTTCTTCGTATCGAACATCTTCTTCTGGCTGACATCGAACTATTTCGGCCCCGGCGACGCCGAGGTGCCGCTGGTCCATACCTGGAGCCTGTCGGTCGAGGAGCAGTTCTACCTTGCCTTTCCGGTCCTCTTGTTGCTGCTGTGGAAGGTGGCGCCGCGCCGGGTGCTGCCGGTGCTTCTCGGGGTGGCGCTGGCGAGCCTGGCCCTGAGCCAGTGGCTGTCCGACAGGGCGTCCGAGGCGAACTTCTTCCTGGCGCCCACCCGCGCGTTCGAGCTTCTGGCCGGGGCGGTGGCCGCGATCTGGTGCCACCGCCGCCCCGATGCGCGGGTGTCGGCAGGGGGACAGGCCCTTTCGGCGGCGGGGCTGGCGATGATGCTGGCCTCGTTCTTCCTTTACGACAGTGCAACGCCGATCCCGTCGGCCTATGCGCTCTTGCCGGTGATGGGCGCGGTCATGATGCTGGTCTGGGGACGGCGCGGGACATGGGCGGCGGCGGTCCTGTCCTGGCCGCCGCTGGTGGGGATCGGACTGGTCAGCTACAGCCTTTACCTCTGGCACCAGCCGGTCTTCGCGCTGGCACGCACCCGGCTTCTGAATCCGCCGACCGGATCGCAGATGGCGGCGCTGAGCCTTCTGTCCCTGATGCTTGCCATCCTCAGCTGGCGGTTCGTCGAGCGGCCGTTCCGCCAGCGCGGCGCCGGCGCTCCGGTTCCGTTGGCGCGCCTGTGGCAGGCGGTCGCCGGGGGAGCGGTGGGGCTGATGCTCATGTCCTCGGTCGGGATCGCAACCGACGGCGCGCGCTTCCGCTTTCCGCCGACACTGAACGCGCTGGCCGACCGGTTCGACCGCGCCCTCGACGAGCGCCTGAAAATCGAGCGGGTGGGCCTGTGCGAGCTGAACACCTCGTTCCTGAACATCAGGATCGAACAGTTCGAGCGCAGCTGGAACTGCGTCCCGCCGGCGGGCGCCCCCACCACCGTCAGCAATCTGGCGATCTATGGCGACAGCCATGCGACCGACATCGCCTCGGCCCTGCGCTTCAACGGGGTGGACGTCCTTTACATGGCCGAGGCCGGATGCTCGCTCAGCCCGCTGACGATGAAGTCGAAATGCCGCAGGGTCGCCGACTTCATGAAAGAGCAGATCGCCGCGCACAAGATCACCGACCTGTGGCTGGTCAATTATTACGAGCCCAACGAACTGACGCCCGAGGCGGTCGCCAGCATGATCGCCTACTGGAAGGCGACCGGCACCAGGCTGACGATCTTTTCGCCGACGCCCGAATTCCTGGACCTGAAGAACCGGATGCTGCGCACGGTGGGCGAAGGCCGCCCCCTCTCGCTGGTGCGCCATGCCGAGCCCGAGGCAGAGTTCTTCCGGCCCGAGGTCCAGTCGCTGCTGAAGGCCGCAGGCGTCCGGGTGATCGACAGCGGCGCGATCTTCTGCAAGGTCATGCCGGATTGCCTGCCGCTGGACGACGGCCAGCCCTTGATGATCGACGACCATCACCTGACGCTCGAGGGCGCGCGGCGGTTCGGTGCGGTGCTGGTTGCCGACCAGTTCGACCCCGAGAGAGAGGACGGCCTGCCGCCCGTCCTCATGTCGCGCGCCGACCGGTAGGGGGCGCAGGGCGGGGAGAGCGGCCGGGGAACATGGACCGGCCCCGGGGATGGTCCCCGGGGCCGGTCGCGTGTGATCCTGGTGCAGCCCTCAGGCGGCCAGCGCCTCGATCTGGCCTTCGGCGCGGGCGATGGCCGCGGCCTCGTTGGCGGCGACACCTTCGGCGGCGACGAACTGCACGTTGGTCAGGCCGATGAAGCCCAGGACCTGGCGCAGGTAGGCCGACGAGAAGTCATAGGCCGAGCCCATCGGCACCCCGCCCGAGGCATAGGCGACATAGACCGGCTTGTCGGACAGGAGGCCCTTGGGGCCGGTTTCGGTATAGGCGAAGGTTTCGCCGACGCGGCAGATCTGGTCGATCCAGGCCTTGAGCGGGCCGGTGACGCCGAAGTTGTAGACCGGCGCGCCGATGACGATGGCGTCGGCGGCCTTCAGTTCGGCGATAAGCTCGTCCGACAGCGCCAGCGCGGCTTTCTGTTCGGCGCTGCGGGCGTCGGCGGGCGTGTAGGCGGCGCCGACCCAGGCGCCGTCGATCAGGGCGATGCCCTGGGCGTTGCGTTCGGCGACATCGCCGCCGAGCTTGGCGACCAGCCCGTCGGTCAGCTTGCGCGTGACGGAGGCGCCGCCCTTGATGGAACTGTCGATGCGGAGGATCTTGGTCATGTCGGTTTCCCTGAGTGAGTGGTTGGGCGAATTGTTCCTTGCCCGGGATATGTGGCCATTGCAATTTTGAACACAACATGCGAAACCGCACTGACTCTGTTGACGGATGCACATAAATGACCTTTGACAGCTGGGACGAGATCCGCACGGCCTACAGCGTCGCCCGGGTGGGCACCGTGTCGGGCGCCGCCGAGGTTCTGGGGGTGCATCACGCGACGGTCATCCGCCATATCGACGCGCTCGAGGGGCGGCTGGGCGCGAAGCTCTTCCAGCGCCATGCCCGCGGCTATACCCCGACCGAGGCGGGGCGCGAATTGCTGGAGGTCGCGCAGACGGCATCGGACCGGTTCGATCAATTGGCCTCGCGCATCCGCGGGCAGAGCGAGTCGGTCACCGGCGACCTGATCGTCACCGCCATTTCCGGGATGCCCGAACTCCTGGTCCCCGCGATCGTCTCGTTCCAGGTCCGCCATCCCGGTCTTCAGGTGCGGTTCCTGACCGACATGCGCCTCTTTCGGCTGAACTCGGGCGAGGCCCACGTCGCGATCCGCGCCGGGCGGCGGCCGGAGGAGCAGGACTATGTGGTCCAGAACTTCGTGCAGCTGCGCTATGGGCTTTATGCCGCCCGATCCTACGCCGACGCGCACGGGTTGCCGAAGTCCGAGGCCGACTTCGCCGGCCACTGTTTTGTCGGTGTCGACGAGCACCTGATGCGGGCGCCCTTCTACGTCTGGATGCGCGCGCATGTCCCGGCCGAAGCCATCACCTTCCGCACCAGCGAGCCGGCGGCGACCCTCGCGGCCATCCGCGCCGGTGCGGGGATCGGCTTTGCCGCGGTCCACCATGCCCGGGACTGCGATGATCTGGTCGAGGTGCTGGCCCCGCGCCCGGAATGGTCGTCGCACCTGTGGCTGGTCACGCATGTGGACCTGCACCGGAC
>JAFEFU010000075.1 GCA_018240425.1 Pseudomonadota bacterium
CTCAATCTCCAGAAGATCGAGGGCGTGGCCTACCTGTTCATCACCCACGATCTTGCGACGGTCAGGGCGATCGCCGATTCCATCGCGGTCATGTACAAGGGCCAGGTGGTGCGCTACGGGCCGAAGTCCGACGTGCTTGCCCCGCCGTTCGACGATTATACCGACCTTCTCCTGTCGTCGGTGCCGGAAATGCGCCTCGGCTGGCTGGAAGAGGTGATCGCCCACCGCAAGATGGAGAGCGGCGGCAACTGAGGCGGCGCGACAGGCCCGCCTGTCGGCCCGCCTGTCAGGCGGCGTAGTCCGACCCCTCGCCGTCGAGGATCGCCATGAGTTCGGCGAGATGCGCCTCGGCAAAGCCCGAATAGCCCTCCCAGTCGCGCGCCGTCCGTTCCGCGACCGCGTCCGGCAGGACGCGCAGGGGCCGGCCGGTCTGAAGGGCGCGGATGTAGGTCTCGGCGGCGCGCTCGAAATAGTAGAGCCGGTTGAAGGCCTCGGCGACGGTGAGGCCGACGACGAGGACGCCGTGGTTGCCCATGACCATCGCGATGCGCGAGGGGTCGGCCATCAGGCCCGCGCAGCGCGCGCCTTCCTCCTCGAAGGCAAAGCCGCCATAGCCCTCGTCGATGGCGATGCGGTTGAAGAACATCGCGGTGTTCTGGTCGATCGCCGGCAGGCGCGAATCGGCGAGGCTGGCCAGCACCGTCGCGTGGATCGAATGGACATGCATGACGCAGCGCGCATGCGGGCAGGCGCGATGCAGCGCGCCGTGCAGGCCCCAGGCCGTCGGGTCGGGCGCGTCGGGACGCTCCATCGTCCTCGGGTCATCGGCGTCGATCAGCAGGATGTCGCTGGCGCGGATGCGGGCGAAATGGCGGGCGTTGGGGTTGATGAGAAAGCGCCGGCCCGCCTCGTCGACGGCCAGCGAGAAATGGTTGGCGACGGATTCATGCATCCCCAGCCGCGCGGTCCAGCGGAAGGAGGCCGCCATCTGGCAGCGTTCGGCGACATGGCTGAGGTTCGGCCTTGCCGGCTGGTTCATGGTCTCACTCTCCCGTGGTCAGAGCGCCGCGCGCCAGGGCACCTCGCCCCGGCCGAGGGCGGCGATGGCGGCGGTGATCGCGGCGAAGCTCTCGCGCGAGCGGGCGACGCTGTGGCGGGCGCGCAGGTGGCCGTGGACCAGCCCGCGGTCGGTGACGCAGCGGGCGCTGCCGCCGGCGGCATGGATGGCGTCGGCATAAAGGCGGCCGTCGTCGGCCAGGGGATCGCACTCGGCGACGTGGATCAGCGTCGGCGGCAGGCCAGAGAAGTCGCGGTCGGCCAGCGGGCTTGCGGTCGGATCGTGGGCGCCTCCGCCCTTGCCCTTGCCGAAGCGGATGTCGTGGTAGAACAGCACGTCGTCGCGGCTGAGCATCGGCGCGTGGGCGTGGATGACGGCGCTGCCCCGGTCCAGGGGCCCGCCGAGGCCGGGGTAGACCAGGACGACGCCGGCAATCTTCGTCTCGCTGCCGCGCAGCCGGTGCGCGACCGCCGCCGAAAGGTTGCCGCCGGCGCTGTCGCCGGCCAGGACCAGCCGGCCCGGCCAGCGGGCGGCGGTGGCGCGGGCCGCGGCAAGGGCGTCGTCGAACTGGGCGGGGTGGCGGTGCTCGGGGGCAAGCCGGTAGTCGGCCGAGACGACCCGGTATCCGGTCGCGGTGGCGATCTCGGCGCAGATCGGGTCGTGGCTTTCGAGGCCGCCGACGACGAAGCCGCCGCCGTGCAGGTAAAGGACGGTGGCGCCCGCCGCTCCGGCCCGGCCGGGAGTGTAGATGCGGCAGGGGACGCCGCCCAGCCTTTCGTCCGCGACCTTCAGGTCGGGCGGATAGGGCCGGTTGAAGGCCCGGCACATCTCGTCATAGACGCGCCGCTGTTCGGCGACGGTGAAGGTCGCGGTCTCGGGCGGATACCAGCGTTCGGTCTCGCGGATGAAGTCCCAGGTCTCGGCGTCGATCAGGGTCTTGTAGTCGGGCGTGTCGGTCATGGTTCCTCCGGCCTCCAAGAGACCACCGGGCGGCGGGGGGGTCTGTGCCTTTCGCGACATGGCAGGGAAGAATTGCGTCTCAGCCCGTGGCGGTGGGGTGGAGCATGGGCCGGTAGCCGGCGCCAAGAAGGGCGACCAGCGGCGCAGGCGTCAGGACCGTCACCCGTCCGCGCGGGCGCGGGACGGCCGGGCGGTAGCCCCAGGGGCCATAGGGCAGGGCCGATGCCCCGGCCACGAGCAGGGCTTCGCCGCCGCCTCCGAGGATGAAGGTTCCGTCCGGCAGATCCCCGGCCGGGGCGGAATGGCGGCGCTGCGTCCGGCCCTCGAGCCGCGCGCCGTGCAGGATCAGGTCCATGTCGGCGGCGCGTGGCGCCTCGGGCAGGCCCGCCGCCGCCCAGCCGTCGCGGAACCTCAGGTAGTCGCCGCGGCGGCATTCGGCGCAGGGCCGGTGCCCGGCGGCCAGCGCCACCGCCTCGTCGAGGAAGAAAAGCTCGGTGTAATGGCCGGGCTGCATGAGCCTGCGCCTGCGGCCGCGGAATTCGGTCCGGCAGGCGATCCACAACCGGCCGCGAAAGGGGCGCACGATCCGGCCGGCCCCGTCGTGGAGGCAGCCGCGATTGCCCATGAAAAGGCCCCGCCCCGGATCGGCGATCAGGGTCGAGAAGGGCGTGACCCGGTTCTGGCGCGGCATCGGAAAAACCTCGGGCGATTTGCGGGGGCTTGCCGGGGGCTTGCCGGGGCAGTCTTGCAGGGGGCGGGGCCGCCGGCAAGGCCCCGGCGGCCCTTGCCGGGCTGCCCGCGCCGCCCTAGGCTGGTTCCGGCGCGCGGTGGAGGAACGGCGATGGACGACATCGACAGCGGGCCTGCGGACCTGCCGGAGCCGGGGCGCATCGGGGCGGGCGCGATCGGCGCGGCCCTCGCGGCGGGGGTGCGCGACTATCTTCGCGCGCCGCTCTTCGGCCTTTTCTTCAGCGCGGTCTATGTGGCGGGCGGGCTGTTCCTGTGGTTCGTGGCGACGCGCTCGGGCCAGGAATGGTGGCTGATCCCGATGGTGGCGGGCTTTCCGCTGCTCGCGCCCTTCGCCGCGGTCGGACTCTACGAGGTCAGCCGGAGGATCGAGGCGGGCGCCCCCCTTGACTGGCGCGGCGTCCTCGGCGTGGTCTTCGCCCAGAAGGATCGCCAGCTGCCGTCGCTGGCCGCGGTGATCCTGGTGATCTTCCTCTTCTGGCTGTTCGTCGGGCACGCGCTCTTCGCGCTGTTCATCGGCCTGTCGCCGCAGGCGATGGCGGCGGGGGGGCTCGCCGACTATTTCCTGACCGGGCGCGGACCGCTGATGCTGGCGATCGGCACGGGGATCGGGGCGGGCTTTGCCTTTGTCCTCTTCTGCATGACCGTCGTCGGCCTGCCGATGCTGCTGGAGCGCGAGGTCGACTTCGTCACCGCGGCCATCGTCAGCTTCCAGGCGGTGTTCGCCAATCTCGGCGTGATGATCCTGTGGGCGGGCGCCATCTGCCTGCTCTTGGCCATTGGCATGGCGCCCTTGTTTCTGGGGCTGTTCGTGGTCCTGCCGGTCCTCGGCCATGCCAGCTGGCACATGTACCGGGCGCTGATGGCCTAGGGCAGGCGCATCACCGCATCCTGGGCAAAGAGGTCTCCGGGCGGTGAAAAGCGGCGGTCGGGCACGAGGAGGCCCCCGGCCATCGCCCTCTCGATGCAGGCGCGCGCCGTCGGCCAGTGCGGATCGTCGAAGACCACGATGCTCTCCTGATGAAGAAGCGGGCGCATGGTGATGAAATCGCTGTAATAGTTCGACCTCGCCCCGTCGATGCGCAGGATGTCGATGCCGAGGCCGGGGTTGGCGCGGACATGAGCGGGCAGGACCGTGCCGGAATCGCCGATGAGGAACAGCATGTCGCCGGGAAAGCGTGACGAGAGCCAGCCCATCGCCGCGGGACAGTAGATGTCGGCCCTGGGGTTGCCCTGGCCGGCGGTCTGGCAGAGGTCGAGGCCGGTGCAGGACAGTCCGGGGTTGGCGTACTTTTGCAGAAGGATCCCGTGGCCGCCGTTGACGCCGATCTCGAAGAGCCGACGCCCCGTGCGGGCGATGTCGAACAGCCGCCTGCGCTTGGCCTCGTTGCGGGTGGTGAACTTGCTGTCGAGGATGCTGGTGTGCTGCATGTGGCGGTAGAAGGGGCTGCCGGCGATCTGCGGCGCCTCGCCCTCGGCGGTCAGGCTGTCGATCAGGCACTGGTTCAGCGCCCGCAGGTCGTCGCGCCAGGCGGGGGCGGCGATCAGGTCATCATAGGTCTCGGCCATCGGCGGATCCGTCCTTCCCTGGCGGGCAGGCTAGGGCAGGATCACGGAAATTTGAAGCGCCGCGTGATAAGGCTCGCGGGGCGGGCGGGCAAGGTCAGCCCGCCGCGGGCCCGGCGGGGTGCCGGCGCCGCGGCGGCCCGCCGATGCCGCCTGCGCCGGCGGCGGGGGAGAGATCGCCGGTCTCGAACCCCTTCAGGATCGGGCAGTCGGGCCGGTCGTCGCCGGAGCAGCTTGCCGAGAGCGCTTCCAGCGTCTCGACCATCGCCATCAGATGGCCGATCCTCTGGCGAAGGTCGGCGATGCGCGCCTCGGCCAGCCGCTTGACATCGGCGCTGGCGCGGGTCCGGTCGCGCCAGAGCGCGAGAAGCTCGGCGATCCCGTCGATGCCGAAACCCATATCGCGGGCGCGGCGGATGAAGCGCAGGACCTGCACGTCAGGATCGCCGTACGAGCGGTAGCCGGCGGCGCTGCGTCCGGCAGGGGGGATGAGGCCGATCGCCTCGTAATGGCGGATCATCTTGGCCGAAACCCCCGAGGCGGCCGCTGCCTGTCCGATGTTCATTTCCCGGCCTCCGGCTGCGGCGGGCGGAAGCGCGACAGGCGCAGCGCGTTGCCAAGGACGAAGACACTCGACAGGGCCATCGCCGCGGCGGCGGCGACCGGCGACAGAAGGAGCCCCCGCGCCGGATAAAGCGCCCCCGCCGCCAGCGGGATCAGCGCGGCATTGTAGGCGAAGGCCCAGAAGAGGTTCTGCCCGATGTTGCGCATGGTGGCGCGCGACAGGGCGATGGCGGCGGGCACCAGGGCGGGATTGCCCGAGACGAGGACGACATCGGCCGCCTCGACCGAGATGTCGCTGCCGGTCCCCATCGCAAGGCCCGCCGTTGCCGCGGCCAGCGCCGGCGCGTCGTTGATCCCGTCGCCGACGAAGGCGAGGGGGCCGTGCGCGGCCTGAAGCCGGTGCAGCGCCTCGACCTTGCCGGCAGGCAGGACTTCGGCCACGACCTCGTCGATGCCGAGCCCGCGGGCGACGGCCTCGGCGGTGCGCCGGTTGTCGCCGCTGACCAGCGCGACCTTCAGGCCCAGCCGGTGCAGGGCGCCCACGGCGGCGGCGGAGGTCTGCTTCACCGGATCGGCCACGGCCAGAAGGGCGGCCAGCCGCCCGTCGATCGCCGCGAACATCGGCGTGGCCCCGGTCGCGGCCAGCCCCGCGGCCTCGGCCTCGAAGGGCGATGTCTCCACTCCGAGGCCGGCCATGTGGCGCGCGGTGCCGACGGCGACCGCGCGGCCGCCGACGGTGGCGGTGACGCCAAGGCCGGGCAGGGCGGCGAACCCTTCGGCCGGCGCGGGCGTCAGGCCCTCGGCCTCGGCGGCGGCGACGATGGCGCGGGCGACCGGATGCTCGGACCGCGCCTCGACCGAGGCGACCGCGGCGAGCACCCCGGCGCGCTCGAACCCCCCGGCGAGGCTGAAGGCGGTCAGGTGCGGCCGGCCCTCGGTCAGGGTGCCGGTCTTGTCGAAGGCCACCACGCGCACATCCTTCAGTTTCTGGAGCGCCTCGCCCTTGCGGAAGAGGATGCCCAGTTCCGCCCCCCGTCCGGTGCCGACCATGATCGCGGTCGGCGTCGCCAGCCCCATCGCGCAGGGGCAGGCGATGATGAGCACGGCGACCGCGTTGACCAGAGCGAAGCTGAGCGCCGGATCGGGGCCGAGGGCCAGCCACAGGCCGAAGGTCGCCGCGGCGAGCGCGAGGACGGCGGGCACGAACCAAAGGGTGATCCGGTCCACCAGCGCCTGCACCGGCAGCTTCGCGGCCTGCGCCTCCTCGACCATGCGGATGATCTGGGCGAGAAGCGTCGCCTCTCCGACCGCCGTGGCGCGAAAGCGGAAGGCGCCGGTCTGGTTCAGGGTGCCGCCGGTCACATGGGCGCCTGCCGCCTTGGCGGTGGGCAGCGGCTCGCCGGTCAGCATCGATTCGTCGACCCAGCTGTCGCCCTCGCTGACCTCGCCGTCGACCGGGATGCGCTCGCCGGGCCGGATGTCGATCAGATCGCCGGTGCGGACCTCGGCCAGCGGCACTTCGGTGAAGGCATCGCCGCGCAGGACGCGGGCGGTGCGGGGCCGAAGCCCGACCAGCCGCCGGATCGCCAACGAGGTGCGCCCCTTGGCCCGCGCCTCAAGGGTGCGGCCGAGGAGGATGAGGGTGACGATGACGGTCGCGGCCTCGTAATAGACATTGACGGTGCCGGGGGGCAGCAGCGAGGGCGCGAAGGTCGCGGCCAGAGAATAGGCGTAGGCCGCCCCGGTGCCGAGCGCGACCAGGCTGTTCATGTCCGGCGCGCCGCGCAGAAGCGCGGGGATGCCCGCGGCGTAGAACCGCCGCCCCGACCCGGCCAGGACCGCGGTGGCAAGAAGCGCCTGCAGGACCCAGCTGGCCTCTTGCCCGATGGTCATCAGGATCAGGTGGTGGAACTGCGGGACAAGGTGGCCGCCCATCTCGAGCACGAAGACCGGCAGCGAAAGGAGGGCGGCGGCGATCAGATCGCGGCCGAGGCGCGCGGCCTCGCGCTCCTTGCGGGCGGCGGCCTCGTCACGGCCGGCACCGGCCGCCGTGGCCTCGCGCGCCTCGTAGCCGGCGCGGGCGACGGCGGCGATCAGGTCGGCGGTCGCGGCGGTCCCGAGGACGCTGGCGCGTTCGGTCGCCAGGTTGACGCTGGCCGAGCGGACGCCGGGGACCGCGCCGAGGGCGCGCTCGACCCTGCCCACGCACGAGGCGCAGGTCATGCCGGTGACGGCCAGCTCGCGGCGCTCGGGCGCGACCTCATAGCCCGCCCGCTCGACGGCGGCGGCAAGGTCGGCGCGGCTGACCGGCGCGGCCAGCTCGACCCGCGCGGTCTCGGTGGCGAGGTTCACCTCGGTCCGCGCGACGCCCGGCACCGCGGCCAGCGCCCGCTCGACCCGGCCCACGCAGGAGGCGCAGGTCATGCCTTCGATGGGCAGGCTGAGGGGCGGAAGCGGCGCGGGGCCCGCGCCGGAGGGCGGCACAGAGGGCGGCACAGAGGGCGGGGCGGCGGGCGGGGCGGCGGACATGATCTTTCCTCTCGGGTTCGGTCCCGGCAAGAGAGATAGGGCTTCCCATCATGGGAAGGTCAAGGGCCGCGGCCGGTCTTTTTGCCGCGCCTGCCGGGCGGCGGGCGCCCGGCGCGGCGAAAACGCGCCAAAAGACGGATGATTCGCGGTCTCTATGTCTGCGCCATCTTTACATTATCGGCAAAATCGGGGATTTGGCGCTCCGCACGGGAACGTGTTTGGAAATCCGGCCGGCGGCATGGGAGAGAAGGCCGCTCTGGCCCCCGCCGACGGCCCGCGCCGCCAGAATGACAGGACGATTGGGAATGAGAAACGAACATGTCTCGCGGCGCGCGGTTCTGACGCGCGGTGTCGCCCTTGGCGCGCTGCTGACCACGACGTCGGTCCCGACCCTGCTTCTGGGCCAGACCACCAGCGGCGAGGTGGTGGCCCCCCAGCCGACTCCCTTCGACTTCAACGTGCTGACCGCAATGATGCAGCAAAGCGCCAAGGGCGCGAGTCCCGCCCCGGTGGCGCTGCCCGACTTCCTGGCCAAGCTGACCTATGACGAATACAAGCTGATCCAGTTCGCCCCCAGCCGGACCCGCTGGGCCGATCCCGGCATGGACTGGCATCTGGTGCCCTTCCATGTCGGCTGGCTGTTCAAGGAGCCGGTCCTGGTCTACGAGGTCGCCGACGGCAAGGCCATGCCGATGACCTTCACCACCAGCGATTTCGAGTACCGCCACCAGCTGGCGCAGAAGGTTCCCGCCAACTTCACCCTGCCGGGGGTCGCGGGGGTCAAGCTCTATTATCCGCTGAACCGTCCCGACATCTTCGACGAGGTGATCTCGTTCGTGGGGGCCAGCTACTTCCGCGCGCTCGGGCGCGACAATGCCTATGGCATGTCCTCGCGCGGGCTGGCGATCAACACCGGCCTGTCGACGGCCGAGGAGTTCCCCAAGTTCACCGCCTTCTGGATGCAGCGCCCGGCGCCCGGCGAGCAGACGGTGACCGTCTATGCCGCGCTCGACAGCGCCAGCGTCACCGGCGCCTACCGCTTTGTGGTGACGCCCGGCGCCGACACGACGGTCGAGGTGACGGCGCGGATCTTCTTCCGCGCGGCGGTGGACGAGCTGGGGATCGCGCCCCTGACCTCGATGTTTCTCTTCTCGGACAACAACCGTTCGCGCTTCGACGACTACCGCAAGCAGGTCCATGACAGCGACGGGCTGCGCATCGTCAAGTCTGACGGCGATGTGATCTGGCGGCCCTTGAACAACCCCTTGCAGCTTGCCAGTTCCTATTTCGAGGAAAAGCGCCCGCTGAGCTTCGGCCTGATGCAGCGCGAACGGTCGTTCGAGGCCTACGAGGATGACGAGTCCCATTACGAGCGCCGCCCCTCGGTCGTGGTCGAACCGATCGGCGACTGGGGTGCGGGCGCGATCCGCCTGGTCGAGATTCCCTCGGACCTCGAGACCCACGACAACATCGTCGCCTACTGGGTGCCCGAGAAGAAGCCGGCGCCGGGCGACATGCTGGAAGTCGCCTACCGGCTGCACTGGGGGCGGCTGCCTGTCGCCGACGGCGAGCCGAAAGCGGTGGTCACGGCGACGCGGGCCGGGATCGGCGGAGCGGCGGGGCTTGACAATCCGCCCGATACGCGCAAATTCGCGATCGATTTCCAAGGGGGGCTGCTGGGCCGTCTGCCGGGTGACAATGCGGACATCAAGCCGGTTGTCACCGTGACCAACGGAACGGCGGAAATCGTGACCCTGCACAAGATCGACGGGGCCGATATCTGGCGGCTGGTGATGGATATTGCTTCCGAACAGGGGGCGGTGTGCGAGTTGTCGGCCCATGTCGCGGGCTATGAGAAGAAGCTGTCGGAAATCTGGATGTGCCAGTGGGTGAAGCCATGACGATGAACGGACCGATATCGCAGGCCGATGCGGTGATGGTCGGGTCCGCCGCAACCGCGGCGGCGCGGAGGCTGGCGGCCGGGCGGCTGCCCGAGGCGCCGCTGTCCATGCCGACCCAGATCATCGAACGCCAGGGCGGGCTGCGGATGCAGTTGCGCTTCCTTCTTGCCGGGCGCCAGCACTCCGCCGAGGCCTGACCCGTGCCCGGCCCCCTGCACGGCCGCGCCGATGCGCCGGTCGGGGTGCTGGTCCTGCGCACCGCCGCCTTCGTCGCCTCGGGCCTGACCGGGGCCTGGGCCGCCGCGCTTTTCCTGCAATATTCCGCGGTCAACGGGCTGACGCCGCTGGCGGTGATCAGTTCGGCGTTCCTGTTCTTCTCGACCAGCTGGCTGGCCTGGGGCGCCTCGCTGGGCCTGATCGGGCTGAAGCGCCTGCCCGCGCGGCCCGCGTCCGACGCGGCCCGCCCGATCGCCGGGCGCAGCGTCGTTCTCGTGCCGATCTGCAACGAGGATCCGACCGTCACCTTTGCCCGGGTCGCGGCGATGATGCGCTCGGTCGCCGAGGCCACCGACGCGGCCATCCATTTCGCCATCCTGTCGGACACCCGCGACGCGGGCCTTGCCCGGCTCGAGGAGCAGTGGTTCGCGCGGCTGATGGCCGACACCGGCGGCGAGGGGCGGCTTTTCTACCGCCGCCGCGTCCTCAACACCGGACGCAAGGCCGGCAACATCGAGGATTTCTTCACCCGTTCGGGCGGGGCCTACGATCACGCGCTGATCCTCGACGCCGACAGCCTGATGGAGGGCGCGACCATCGCCGAGATGATCCGGCGGATGGAGGCCGAGCCCGGCCTCGGCCTCTTGCAGACCCTGCCGGTGGTGGTGCGCGCCGGGTCGGTCTTCGGCCGGGTCATGCAGTTCGCCGCCGCCTTCTTCTCGCCGGTCTTTTCGCGCGGCCTGTCGCGGCTTCAGGGCAACACCGGCCCCTTCTGGGGGCACAATGCGCTGGTGCGGGTCAAGGCCTTCACCGAATGCTGCGGGCTGCCGGTCCTGTCCGGCCCGCCGCCCTTCGGCGGCCATATCCTCAGCCACGACTATGTCGAGGCGGCGCTTCTGGCGCGCGGCGGCTGGACGGTGCGGCTGGACACCGACCTCAAGGGCTCCTACGAGGAAGGCCCCGAAAGCGTCGTGGAACATGCCAAGCGCGACCGGCGCTGGTGCCAGGGCAACCTCCAGCACCTCAGGGTGCTGATGGCGCCGGGCCTGCGCAGCTGGAGCCGCTTCGTCTTCATGCAGGGCGTCTTCGCCTATGTCGCCCCGGTCCTGTGGGCGCTGTTCCTCGTCACCGTGATCGCCGACCGGGTGACACAGCCGCCGCCCAACTACTTCCCCGACCCGCATCAGCTGTTCCCGGTCTTTCCTGGGGACGAGACCGCCAAGGCCATCGGCCTGACCATCGGCATCTTCGGCCTTCTGATGATGCCCAAGCTCCTGACCGCGGCCGAGGCGATCCTGACCGGGCGCACGCCGGGCTTCGGCGGCACCCGGACGGCGCTGCGCTCGGTCCTGGCCGATTTCATCCTGCTCAGCCTTCTTGCGCCGGTCCTGATGGCCTATCAGACCCGCTCGGTCTACCAGGTGCTGATGGGGCGCGACGGAGGCTGGCCGCCGAACCGCCGGGGCGGGGCGGAACTCTCGCTGGCCGAGGCCTGGGCCGCAAGCCGCTTCATCGTCCTCTTCGGGATCGCCGGGCTGGTGATCGCGCATTTCCTGACCACCCACATCTTCTGGTGGGTGCTGCCGGTGGTGGTGCCGATGATCCTCGCGCCGGCCCTGATCGCGCGCACCTCGCTGCCGGCGCTGCCGGCAGGACGGGGCCGCGCCCGCCTGTTCACCACCCCGCAGGAGGTGAAGGTGCCGCCGATCCTGCAGCTGCACGACGAGGTGCTGGCCCGCTGGCAGAGCCTGCCCGCCCCCGCGGCCCAGCCCTCCGCCACGGCCGCGCCCCCCGCCCATCCGGTCGGCGCCTGATCCCGCCCACCCCGCCGCTTCCCCCTTGCGAGCCGCGCCCGGCTTCGCCAGAGTGGGCGCATCGGGGGTGCCGTCCCCGTCCGCGTGGCGGGCGGATGGCAAGGGGGGAATGCAACAGCCTTCAGCGGCGCCAATGGACTTGCGAACGGAATGTGCCCAGCCCGAGTCAATGCCAACATGAACCGCGGTTTCATCATCCCCATCGGCGGCGGCGAGGACCGGGTCAGGGAACGCCGGATCCACGGCCGCTTCGTTGAACTGTCGGGCGGCGCGGGGGCCGATATCGTGGTGATCCCGACCGCGTCCGAGCTGGAGACGACCGGCAACGACTACAACCGCATCTTCCGCGATCTTGGCGCGGCGCAGGTCGATGTCCTGCCGATCACCCGGCGGGCCGACTGCGACAATCCCCGCTATCTCGACATGCTGGACCGGGCGTCGGGCATCTTCCTGACCGGCGGCAACCAGCTGCGCCTGTCCACCATCCTTGGCGGCACCGGCATCGCCCAGAAGATCCGGCGCCGGAACGCGGCGGGGGCGACGGTCGCCGGCACTTCGGCGGGCGCCTCGATCATGTCCGAGCACATGATCGCCGGCGGCGACAGCAATTCGGCGCCGGTCGAGGGCGCGGTCAGCCTGGCGCCGGGGCTGGGCCTGACCAATGCGGTCATCATCGACCAGCACTTCACCCAGCGAAACCGGCTGGGGCGGCTCTTGGCGGCGTCGAGCTACAATCCGTTCCTGATCGGGCTCGGGATCGACGAGGACACCGCCGCCTTCATCGGCCCGGACGGGGTGTTCGAGGTGGTGGGATCGGGGACGGTGACGGTGGTGGATGCCTCGGGCCTGACCCACTCGTCGATGTGGGAGGCGCGCGCCGGGCAGGCGCTGACGCTTCTGGGGCTGAAGGTCGACGTGATGGGCGAAGGCTGCCGCTATGACCTGATCGGCCGCCAGGCCTATCCGCCCGACGACCATGCCGCCTTCTGCGCGCTGCCCAACGGAACGGGATCGCGCGCCAAGCACTGACCAGCCAACGACAGGAGGGACCGCCCATGAAGATCGTCTCGACCAACGTTTTCGTCGGTCCGAATGTCTGGGCGGGGTTTCCCGTCATCCGCCATGTCGTCGATCTGGGGGTGCTGGAGGACTGGCCCTCGGCGCGGCTCGGCGACCAATGGATCGACGCGCTGGTCGAGGCCCTGCCGGGCCTGCGCGAACATGGCTGTTCCTACCGCGAGCCGGGCGGGCTGATCCGCCGCCTGCGCGAGGGCGAGGGGACGTGGCTCGGGCACGTCGCCGAGCATGTGGCGCTGGAGATCCAGGGCGTGGCCGGATCGGACGTGACCTTTGGCCGGACGCGCGGGACGGGCGTGCCGGGGCAGTACAACCTGGTCTACGAATATCATCAGCGCGACGTGGGGCTGGACGCCGGGCGGCTGGCGATCCGCCTTCTGATGCATCTTCTGCCCGACAGCCTCAAGAAAGAGACGGACTACGAATACGACGACGAGTTCGATTTTCCCGCCGAGCTGAAAAGCTTCATCCTGTCGGCGCAGCGCCGCGAGTTCGGGCCTTCGACCGGATCGCTGGTCAAGGCGGCCGAGGAGCGGGACATTCCCTGGATCCGGCTCAACAACAACTCGCTGGTGCAGTTCGGGCACGGCAAGTTCCAGCAGCGCATCCAGGCGACGATCACCAGCCAGACCAAGCATATCGCGGTGGAGATTTCCTGCGACAAGGAAGACACCCACAACATGCTGAACGACCTCGGCCTGCCGGTGCCGCAGCAGCGCCTGGTCTATTCGCCGAACGAGGCGATCCGGGCGGCGCGGCGCATCGGCTTTCCGGTGGTGGTCAAGCCCCTGGACGGCAACCACGGGCGCGGCGTGTCGATCAACCTGACCGAGGAGGCGCAGATCGAGGTGGCCTTTCACGAGGCCAGGGCCCAGTCGAAAAGCCGGGGCATCCTCGTCGAGCAGTTCATCACCGGCATGGACCACCGGATGCTGGTGGTGAACGGCGAGCTGGTGGCGGTTGCAAAGCGTGTGCCCGGTCATGTGGTCGGCGACGGCAAGCACACGATCGCCCAGCTGATCGAGATCGTGAACAGCGATCCCCGGCGCGGGATCGGGCACGAGAAGGTGCTGACCAATCTGGAGTTGGATGCCCAGGCGGAACGGCTGATGGCGGATGCGGGGCATACGGCGGAGACGGTGCTGCCCAAGGGCGAGACCTTCTACCTGCGCTCGACCGCCAACCTGTCGACCGGGGGCACGGCCATCGACATGACCGACGTCTGCCACCCCGACAACCGTGACATGGCCGAGCGCACGATCAAGGCGGTGGGGCTGGATGTGGGCGGCGTCGATTTTCTGACCGCCGACATCACGAAAAGCTACAAGGACATCGGCGGCGCCATCGTCGAGGTGAACGCGGCGCCCGGCTTCCGCATGCATGTCGCCCCCTCCGAGGGTCAGCCGCGCGACGTATCGGGCAAGGTGATGGACATGCTCTTTCCGCCGGGGACGCAAAGCCGCATCCCGATCGGCGCGATCACCGGCACCAACGGCAAGACCACGACCAGCCGGATGCTGGCCCACATCATGAAATCCTCCGGCCGGATCGTCGGCATGACCTCGACCGACGGGGTCTATGTCGATGGCAAGCTGACGGTGAAGGGCGACATGACCGGCCCGGCCTCGGCGCAGATGGTGCTGCGTGACCCGTCCGTCGATTTCGCGGTGATGGAAACCGCGCGGGGCGGGCTGGTGCGGTCGGGCCTCGGCTATCAGCGCTGCGACGTGTCGGCCTGCCTGAACGTCGCCGCCGACCATCTGGGCATGGGCGGGATCAACACGCTGGAGGAACTGGCGGTGGTGAAACGGGTGGTGGTCGAGACCGCCACCGACACCGTGGTCCTGAACGCCGACGACCTGCATTGCCTGCGCATGGCCGATTTCTGCCATGCCACCCACATCTGCTATGTGACGATGAACTCCGATCATCCGTTGGTGAAGGAACATATCCGCGCCGGCGGCCGCGCCGTGGTGCTGGAAAAGGCGATGAACGGCGAGATGATCACCGTCTATGCCAAGGGCCTGCACCTGCCGGTCCTCTGGTCGCACCTGATCCCGGCGACGCTCGAGGGCAAGGCGCTCTACAACGTCCAGAACGCCATGTTCGCCTGCGCGATGGCCTATTCCTTCGGGCTTGACCTCGACAATATCCGCCACGGGCTGCGGACCTTCGACACCTCGTTCTTCCAGGCGCCGGGGCGGACGAACGTGTTCGACGAGCATCCGTTCAAGGTCATCCTCGACTACGGCCACAACCCCGCCGCCATCGCCGCGATGGCCGATCTGGCCGACCGGCTGGAGGTGAAGGGCAGGCGGCTGGTGGTCGCGGCCATGCCCGGCGACCGGAGGGACGAGGACATCCTTGCGGCGGCGCGGGAACTGGCGGGGCATTTCGACCATTACTTCCTCAAGCCCGACGACGACCGGCGCGGGCGGGGCGAGATGGACGTGCCGAAGATGCTGAAGGCTGAACTTTTGAAGGCCGGGGTGAAGAAGGACCAGATCACCCTGGTCGGCAGCGAGGTCGAGGCGATCGAGGCTGGGCTCGAGGCGGCACGGGCGGGCGACCTGCTGGTGGTCTTCGCCGACGAACTTGCGCGGTCCTGGAAGCAGATCATCTATTTCAAGAAGGCCGAGCGCGAAGCCGCGGCCCATGCCCCGGTCAAGCCCGACCGTCCGGCGGTGGGGTTCGAGGAGCTGCTGGCCGGCGGCGACCAGCTGATCCGCGACGAGCGCGGGGTGAGGCTGGCGCGCGGTGCTGCCGAAGAGGCGGACTGAGCCGGTGGCCGCCACATCCGCAGAGATGCAGGCGGCGCTGGTCCTGCCGCTGCCCGACGATCCGGCGCTGGTGCTTGACGGCTGCCGGCGGCTGATGGGGCCGAACCTTTTCGGCCGCGAGACAGGGGCGGTGGGCGACGCGCTGACGCCGGGGGCGGACCACGCGGCGGTTCTGGCCCGCTGGCGGGATCGGGTGCGGGCGCTGCTGGACGGGATGGGCTGGACCGGGGCCGAGATCCGCGCCCGGCTGTTCGACGGCGGTGCCAGCCTCTTCCTTGCCGCACCCGCCGATCAGCTTTTCACCGCCGCCTATGTCGTCGAGGCGGGCTTTCACCTTGCGGCGTCCGAACTTCTGGGCCTGCCCTGCCCGCGCGTGGCCTGCCTCGCCTCCGACCTGCGCGAACTCGCGGCGCGGGAGGCGGACCCGCGGCTGCGAAGGTTGATCGACGGGGCGGCGGCGCGCGGGGTGGACCGGCTTCTGGACGACGACGCCCTGACTCTTGGCCACGGCGAGGGGGGCATGACCTGGGCGGCTGCCGACCTGCCCGACGATCCGGGCTGGGACGCGATCCACGACATCCCGCTCGCCCTCGTCACCGGCACCAACGGCAAGACCACGACGACCCGGCTGATCGCGGCGATGGGGCAGGCGGCGGGGCTGACAGCCGGCCTTTCCTCGACCGAGGCCGTCCGGGTGGGCGACGATATCCTTGACCGCGGCGACTATTCCGGCCCGGCGGGGGCGCGGCTTCTGCTGCGCGACCGGCGGCTTCAGGTCGGGGTGCTGGAGGTGGCGCGCGGCGGCATCCTGCGCCGGGGGGTGCCGGTGACGCGGGCGCGCGCCGCGGTCGTCACCAACGTCGCCGCCGACCATCTGGGCCAGTACGGGATCACCACGGTGCCGGAACTGGCCGAGGTGAAGCTGGCGGTGCGGCACGGGCTGGCGGACGGCGGGCTTCTGGTCCTGAACGCCGACGACGCGCCGCTGGTGGCGGCGGTCGGGGCGGCGGGGCAGGGCGGGGTGGCGTGGTTCTCGCTCTCTCCCGACGCTCCGCTGATCGCGGCGGCGCGGGCGGCGGGACGGCCCTGCGGCTGGCTCGAGGCGGGGGCGCTGGTCCTGTCGGACGGGGCGGAGCCTGTCCGCCTGATCGCCGCCGCCGAGGTGCCGCTGACGCTTGGCGGCGCGGCGCGCTACAACATCGAGAACGCGCTTGGCGCGGCACTGGCGGCGCGGGCGCTCGGCCTGCCGGACCCAGCGATCCGTGCGGCGCTCGCCGCCTTCCGCAGCGATCCGGCGGACAATCCGGGGCGGGCCAACGAGTTCACGGTGAAAGGCGCGCGGGTCTTCGTCGATTTCGCCCACAACCCCCATTCGATCGCCGCCGTGACCTCGGCGCTGGCGGCCCTGCCGGCGCGGCGGCGCTTCATCCTTCTGTCCCACGCCGGCGACCGTTCGGACGAGGATATCCGGGCGCTCACCCGCGGGGCCTTCGCCCTTCGGCCCGATGTGGTGGTGGCGGCAGAGAACCCTAAATACCTGCGCGGCCGCGCGCCGGGCGAGGTCTCCGGCCTGATCCGGGCCGAAAGCCTGGACTGTGCGGCGGGCGAGGTGCTGATGGCGGCAAGTCCGCTGGACGGGGCGGCGCAGATCGTGGCGCGCCTTGCGCCGGGGGATCTGGCGCTTCTCCTGGTGCATGACGAGCGCGAGGCGATCCTCGCGCTTCTGAAGGAGGCGGGGGCATGACGGGTCAGGCGGATATCGGGCTGGTCGGGCTGGGGACGATGGGTGCCGCGCTGGCGCTGAACATCGCCGAAAAAGGCTTCACGGTTGCAGTCTGGAACCGCCACGCCCAGGTGACGCGCGACTTCGCCGCCGGGGCGGGGACGCTGGCGGCGCGGATCGTTCCGGCCGAAAGCCTTTCGGCCCTGGCGGCGGCGCTGAAGCCGCCGGGAATGGTGATCCTGATGGTTCCGGCCGGGCCGGTGGTGGACGAGATGACCCTCGCGCTCAGGCCGCTTCTCGGGCCCGAGGGACTGATCATCGACGCGGGCAACGCCAATTTCCACGACACCAACCGGCGGATGCGTGACCCGGCGGTCGGGCCTTTCCTAGGCGTCGGCGTCTCGGGCGGCGAGGAGGGCGCGCGACACGGCCCCTCGATCATGGCGGGGGGGCCGCGGCCCCTGTGGGAGCGCGCCGCCCCCATCCTGACCGCGATCAGCGCCAGGCACCTGGGCGAGCCCTGCGCCGCCTGGATGGGCGAGGAGGGGGCGGGCCATTTCGTCAAGGCCGTGCACAACGGCATCGAATATGCCGACATGCAGATGATCGCCGAGGTCTACGGCATCCTGCGCGACGGGCTGGGAATGGCGGCACCCGGGATCGGCCGGCTGTTCGAGGGATGGAACGCCGGCCCCCTGAAGTCCTACCTGACCGAGATCACCGCCGAGGTCGCCGCGGCTATCGACCCCTCGGGGGGCGGGCCGATGCTGGATGTCATCCGCGATGCGGCGGGGCAGAAGGGCACCGGGCGCTGGACGGTGATCGAGGCGCAGAACCTTGCCGCCGCCATCCCCGCGATCGAGGCGGCGGTGATGGCCCGCAACCTGTCGGCACGGCTGGAGGAACGCCGCGCGGGCGAGGCGCTGTTCGGGCCGGCGCCAAGGCGGCTCTCCGACGGGCTGATCCGGCCCGAGCAGCTGGAACGGGCGCTGATCGCCGGCAAGATCACCTGCTATGCGCAAGGCTTCGCGATGATCGCCGCCGCCTCGCAGGAGTTCGGCTGGGCGCTCGACCTGCCCTCCATCGCCCGGGTCTGGCGCGA
>JAFEFU010000007.1 GCA_018240425.1 Pseudomonadota bacterium
CCTGCCATGCGCGAAGGGGGAACGTTTCCTGCCCGCTGATCGCGTCACTACAGGGTGGAGCAAGCTTGGCAGGTTCGGCTATGCCTTAGCGTGCTTTATTTTCCGTTTTCTGAGACGACCCCTGTACCGGCGTCTGGATGGCGGCGGTCGGCTTCGGCTTCCTGAACATGCCTGGCCAGCCGCGCGGAAGGCTGCAAGCATGGGTGCCCAGGCTCACTTGGTATTTCCGCTGGATGGGGCCGCTGCTGGTGGCACTCTCCATCGCCCTGCTCTTCGCGCCCAGGCCATGACCTGGCCGGGAGTTCTTCAGCGTACTTTCGCGGGCGCGAAACTCAGAACAGGCTCGCCTGGCCACCTTTGCCGCCAGCAATCGGCGGAATGTGGGGCGGTGATGGCAGCAGCACCAGGCCATTGTCCCGAACCTCCAGCCGCGCGGCGGGGTACACGATCTGCACGGCCTTCAAGGCGTTCAGGAATGCTTTCTTGAAGTCGCGCGTGGCTTGGCCCAGGTCGCTGGTACTGTAGGAAGACCCGAACTGCATCATGAGCGATTCCCAAAGGATCGGCCTGGTAGGCCGGTTGGTGTAGCTCATGCGGTAGGTCAGCCAGGTGTATATGTCCATCGCCAGCGGCGAGCCGCGCAGCGCCTTGTAGGCGCGCAGGTCGATGGGGACAGGGTGATCCAGCAGCTCTTTGAAGAACGGGTCACTCAGCCTGACCTTGGATTTCCACTGCCCGGCGTCGGATGCCTTCTGCGGCGTCCAGAGGGCGCTTTCGCCTTCGGACGCCGGCGCGTCGAGGTCGAACGAGTGTTCATCCTCCAGGGTGAGGGCATCGGCAATCACGATGTTGCGCAGGACGAATCCGCCCTTGTTCTCGGCGCTCTTGCCGTTGAACTGGGCCGTGATGAGCGAACCGAAGGTTCGCTTCATCTGCTCGGCCACGCGGGTGGACACGCCACGGCTGCCGCCGCTGTTGGTGCGCAGCTCCAGCACATCTTTGAGAAACGCGCGCATGGAGTCGCCCAGCTCGATCACGGGCGACTGGCTGCGCACGGCCTCGGTGGACACCCAGGACATGAGCAGCCGGGGATAGATGCCGAACGGGATTCCGCCCTCGTAGCCCGCCAGGATGCGCAGCTTGAAATCCCCGTTGGTGCGCGTGAAGGCGTCCACCTTCGGGTCTTTGTACGGCATCGTGGCCAGCACCAGCGCGCGGGTCATGTAGCCCAGGTTGCCCGATCTGCGCGCATCCTCGGACTCGATGGCGAACTGTTCCTCAATGGCGCGATGCACCCACTCCGGGGTATTCCCCTTGCGGTAGTCGATCTCTGTTGCCTTGATTGGTTTCTCGGCCATAACCTCACGCCTATAATTCAAGGTGCTGATGCGATCCCTTCGCTCCAGCTTGACTAAACTCATAGCCCGGCTTTACCTGCCGGGCTTTTTTTCGGCCTGCGCCAGCAGCGCGGCCTCTGCCAAGGTGAGCTGCTTCAAGCGGGCCAGGTGGGCCGCCTCGGCCTCGGCCAAGCATCGGTCGATCACCGCAGCCGGTGCGGTGATGGTCGCCCGTTTCCAGCCGCGCGGGAGTTTGCGCATCTGCGCGGCTTCCTCCAGCGAACGCGCCTCGCAATAGCGCTCCCAGGTTTCCATCATGCCTTTGACGGCCTTCCAGACAGTCTGCCGGGAGATGCCGATGGCATCCCCGGCCTCCTGATAGCCCATCTCGTCCACCAGCACCAGGCGGGCCGCGTCGATCTGCGCCGTACCAACGTTCGTCATGAGGTGCCGCAGCGCCTCGAACTCGGCCGCAGACAGCCGCTTGATTTCATGCGCCATTCCCTTCACCCTTGCTGCGGGTTCTGGTCGCCCTCTTCCGCCTGGCTGTTGTGCGCCGCGATCTGCTTGTCCACGATGGCTTGCACGGCTTGGATAAGCTCTTCCGGCTTGCCGCCGTAGTACTCGAAGTCATCCAGATACCCGCCGAAGTCCTCGCGCCGCTCGTCCTTCTCCCTGGAATCGTCCAGCGCGGCTTCCCAGGCGATGATGTCGATCTTGTCCAGGCCGTGGGCACGCTCTAGCCACTGCTCTGCCAGGTCGCGTTCATCGCTGCCATTGCTGCCGTAGCGATCAGCGCGCGGCGTGTCCGCATAGTTGTGGATGCCCGCCACGTCACCGATGAAGCTGCGCAAAAGCTGCTCCGGCGTCATCTGGTAGCGGCGGCACTCGCGGATGAACTCCGGGGGCACGCGCAAGGTCACGGGCTCGGTTTCATCGGACACAAAGCGCCCATGTTGCCCGGGAATCAGGCCAGGTGGTGCCCAAAAGAGTCGGGGGGATTTTTCGTCTTCCCGGCTCCATGCCACCACTTCCCGCGCCTTCCCGTTGACTGCGCCTGGCTCGGCCAGATCGAACGCGGGAACGCGGCGCAGGCTCTGGTCTTGGTAGGGCCGGAAGAAGCTGCCGGATTCGTCTGTCGGCATCCGCCCGGACGGCACCAGGCAACCCACCTTGCCCACATTGCGCAGTGAGAATTCACCGTTCCAGCGCCCGCCCAGCACCTGGTGCTGCCGGCCCTCGTACTCCACCGTAAAGCGCTCGCGCCCATCCGCTTCAATCGGCAACACCGCCAGCAGCAGCACGTTATGCACGGTGCAAAGAGCACCAGGCCGCACCACTTCCGCCAAAACATCAAAGCCCATACATCCTCCTTTGGCCCAGGGCCAGGACTGCCCGGCGCTGCCGGGCAGGTTGTGGTTCGTCAAGCGGCGGCGTAGACCACCGCCAGAATGTCATCCAGCCGGAATTGTTCGGCCCTCGTGGCATCCAGCCCCACCATGAAAGCGGCCAGCAGCAGCGCCCCCGCGCCCTCGACGGCAAAGCGGCCATCGCGCAGGCCCGCGAACATTGTCTTTCCCGAATTGTCGGACTTGAGGCCGGTATCGAAGGGGGCGCGCAGCGCGATCACCAATGCGCTCTGTTCGTCTGCCGACAGGTCGGCCAAGACCTGCTCGGGACGCCAGCCGTCATGGGCCAGCCGTCCGTACAAGTCCACCAGCAAGCTCGGTACGTCCACGTCGCCGCCATTGCTGGGCAGCATGTCGCGCGTGCGCGTGTCCTTCTGCGCCACGGTGCCGGATTCTCCTGCCTGGCCCTGCTTGCCCTTCGCCTCGGCCTTGCCGGGCTTCTTCGGCTTCACCTCGTCGCGCACGGCCTGGGCCTTGGCGCGGGCATCGCCCTTGCCGCGCGTCTTCTTCAGGTCATCGACCAGTTCTTTCGCCTTGGCCGGGTTCACCTTCTCGACCTGGCGCACGGTGGAAATCACCTCCGCATCGGCGCTGATGTTCTCGGTCACAACCCGCTTGGCCTGCTCGGGAAGGTGCAGAAGGGAGAGCATCTTGGACAGCCAAGGGCGGCTCTTGTTGTGCTTCTCCAGTACGGCTTCCACCGAACCCAGGGTGTCCAGGTCGCGCTGGATCTTCTTCGCCTCCTCGATCTGGTTCAGATTCTTGCGGTGGATGTTCTCCGCGAATTGCAGGTCTTCGGCCTCGTCGTCGGTCATTTCCTTGGCCTTGGCGCGAAGCTGGCTCATGCCCTTCATGCGGGCCGCGCGCACGCGGCGCTCGCCTGCCACCAGGCGGTAAGGCTTCGGATGGTCGGCGGGCATCACGCGCAGCAGGATCGCCTGAATCTGGAACCTGGCCAGGCTGTCGCCCAGCTCGGCCAGGCTCTGGCCGTCTTCCTCGAATTCGTCGCGCACCTGGGTGATGATTTCCACGTCATCGAGGTTCACGGCAAACTCGGGCAGTTCCTCGCTGGCGAACAAGGCGTCGATGCCCTGCAGCACGTCGCCCGCGCTCGTAAAGGGATTGACCGCAGCGGCTGCTTTGGACTTGGCGGGTGCGGGCATGTGCTTCTCCTGGTTGCTGGTCTTGCCGTTCTTGGGGGACTTGGCTGCGGTGCTCATTTCGCCATCCTCCCCAGGATGGATTCGCACGCTGCGCGCCACTCCTGCGCGGCCTTCATGTGGCCCTCGCCCTTGGTCGAAATCCACACCGGGCGGCGCTTGGCGACCGCCTTGCGAACGGGCGCGCGCTCGGGCAGCACATCGGGCAAGATCGCGTTGCCGTAGCGCTGTCGAAGATCGGCCAGGGCGCGGTTCTCGTCGCCGGAGCGGCTGTTGGTCTTCATGGGCAGGATGCCCACATGGCGCAGCCGGGGATTGAATCCCTGGGTGCGGACAACGTGGATGGTCTGCAACAGGTCGGCCACGCCGGCCAGCTCGTACAGGCCAATCGACACGGGTGTAACCACGTAGTCCGCAGCGGCCAATGAAGCCATGAGGCGCACGCCCAGCAGCGGCGGGGTGTCGATCAGGCACAAGTCGAAGTCCGCAGCGAAGGCGCGCAGCGCCTGGGCCGGGCGGCGGATCACTTCGTTTTCTGCCTTGTCTATGCTCAACAGGGCATTGTCGGCGCGGATGATGCTGACTTGCTCTGACACCCGCTCGGGTGCCGCGCCAGGCATGGGCTGGGCGTCGTACAGCTTGGAGGCCACCAGGCCCGCAGCGGCGCCAGCAGCAGCCGGGAAGGTCAGCGACAGGCTGCCTTGCTTGTCCATGTCCACCAGCAGCACGCGCAAGCCCGCTTCGACGGCTGCATAGCCCAGGTGAGCGGTCAGCGTGGACTTGCCCACGCCTCCCTTCTGATTCGCTATCGCCAATGTTTTCATGGTTCTAACTCCAGCCCGTGAGGGCAACGCTTGACTAAGTTTGATTGTGGTTGAAGGGGAGGGCGGCTCCCGCGTCGGTCAACCAATTTAGTTGACGGTGTAGTTTTTTCGCGTCCGCGAAAACCGCCCCGGTCGATCAATACGGCAGGTCGTCGTCGTCCATCGGCGGCTCTGCAGGGCGCTCTTGCTGGCCCTTGCCCTGCTTGCCCGCAGGTGCCTTGCCGTCCTGCTCGGGCCGTGCGCCCAGGGGCACCACGCTGTCCGCGACAACCTCCGTCATGTAGCGGTCAGTGCCGGTGCTCTTGTCCTGGAACTTGCGCGTGCGCAGCTCGCCCTCGATATAGACCTGCCGGCCCTTGGCGATGTACTGGGAAACGAATTCCGCCGTGTTGCGGTAGCACACGATGGAATGCCATTCGGTGTGTTCCTGGCGCTCGCCGCTCTCGCGGTCGCGCCATTCTTTGGACGTTGCCAGGCGGAAGCTGGTCACGGCATGGCCGTTCGTCATGGTGCGCTGCTCGGGCGCATTGCCCAGGTGGCCGACCAGGATCACTTTGTTGACAGAGTAGGACATTGCAAGTCTCCTTTGGTGAGGCCCGCCAGGGCGGGCAGGGGTTGGTATTCAGAACAGGGCGAAACGCTTGCGCAGTTCGCTTTTCACTTCCGCCAGGGTGCGCGGGGCAAAGTGGAAATCCAGCTCGAAGCCCGTCGCCAGGAGCAAGGAAAGGTCGGTGTAGCCCAGCTCGGCCATCTGGTAGTCGCCGTTCAGCACCACGAACGCGAAGACCTGGGACAGTCCGCCGCTGCGGTCTTTCTCCAGCACCCACACGTCGGAGCCGCGCAGGAAGTAGTGAAGGTAGACCGTGGCCTGGTCGCCGTCTTCCTGCCCGGATTGATATGTAACGGGCATTTCCAGGATACGGCGGTTCAAAGTGGCCGCGACTTCGGATAAGTACGCCCCTTCCTCCCCATCCATCAGCGACTGCATTACAGCCCACTGGACAGGACTCATGTAGGACAACAGGAGGTTTTGCGAAGATGTTTCATGTGACGTTTGATGCATATCCGTTCCTTGAGCTTGACTAATTGACTTGGTTTGTTGCAGTGATTCTTTCCGATCACCATGTCTGTATTCTATTCTTAAACTATTATCTCGTCAACTGTTTGGTTGACGGAATACAAACTATTGCACATCGGTGTAGCGGTTACAGCCCGCCGCCAGCACGTCCAGCAGCCGTCC
>JAFEFU010000008.1 GCA_018240425.1 Pseudomonadota bacterium
CTCCCCGCGTGGGCCAATGCGACCTACTGGATGAACTCGGCGCGCCTCAGGGTCGTTCAACCGCGCGGTTCGCAGCAGCCGGCTCGCCAGTCAACGCGAACCGTTTACTTCACAAGCTCTGAGCCGAGCTGTTTTTGCGCTTACGGGCATAGTGCTATCGGCTCCTGATACTTCGTGCAGTCGTCTTCTGAATGTGACAGGTAT
Source organism: Pseudomonadota bacterium (assembly GCA_018240425.1). Lineage (GTDB taxonomy): Bacteria > Pseudomonadota > Alphaproteobacteria > Rhodobacterales > Rhodobacteraceae > TMP-24. Next base: position 205 of record JAFEFU010000008.1, read on the forward strand.
ACCCCAATTAGCCATGCTGCGCATGGTGTTTTGCATGTACGTTGCTACTTTCTCGAAAATGTAGTAACGTACATGCATTCATGGGAGATTCGACGTGCAGATTTCGACATTCAGCAGCCGCGAGTTCAACCAGCATGTGGCCGCCGCCAAGAAGGCGGCCCACGGTGACGATGTGGTCTACATATTGGACAGGGGCCAACCGGCCCATGTTCTCATGAGCATTGAGAAATACCGGGAATTGTCCGGGCAGAAGCAAAGCATTGTCCAAATGCTTGCCATGCCGGAGGCGGCGGATATTGATTTTGATATTCCGAAAATCTCCGATTTGCCGCGCTCCGTGGATTTTTCCTGAGTATGTATCTGCTTGACTCCAATATCATTTCCGAGCTTCGCAAAGTCTCAACGGGCCGGGCGAATCCGGGGGTTGTCGCCTGGGCGGAATCCGTCCCCCCTGAATCCCTGTTCATGAGTGCTATCACGTTGATGGAACTGGACAAGGGGGTTCAGTTGAAGGCCCGACAAGACCCCGTGGCCGGGGCCGTGCTGCGGCGCTGGCTGGCCGAGAAGGTGTACCCGTCTTTCCAGGGCCGGGTGCTGGCCGTGGACGCGGCGGTGGCGCTGGAGAACGCGGGATACCACGTCCCCGACCCGCGCCCCTTGGCCGACAGCATGATCGCGGCCACGGCCAAGGTTCACGGCCTGTACGTGGTCACGCGCAACGTGAGGGACTTCGAGCCATTCGAGGCCCACGGGCTGCGGGTGCTGAATCCTTGGGCGTAGTGCCGGGGCAGGATGGATGTATGCGCTGGACTGATAGCCCTCATGGTTCCGCACTGCACGAAAGTGGCGGGCTGCTGCTTGCGAAGGTGCGGCCCTTGGCTGCGGGTGGCGTGTCCGCTCAGTGGTGTAACGGTATGCGCTGGGACGTGTCCGACCAGCTCCCGCTGGTGCGTTCTCCGCAGTCCTCGCGCTGGTTCAAGACCATCCCGGAAGCCAAGCAGGCGATAGAGGCCGCCTTGGTGGCGGCCTCTACAGGAGGGTGACCCATGACCTCTCGCAATGGCTACTTCCCCGGCAAGAAGCGCGCGAAGGGTAGCGCGATCATCACGCCGCGCACGGCACAGGAAACCCAAATTGCCGCGATGCCGCGCACCACGCCCGAGGTGCGCCAGGCGCTGCGCGACCTGCCGCCCTTGACCGTGGGCGGCGCGGGCCTGGTGGAAGGTGCCGACCGCATCATGCGGACGCCGGCAGAGCACCAGGCGCAGGGGGTGGCCGCTGCGGGTGCAGCCGTGAAGGTGGCGCGCATCTACATGCGCGTGAGCACCGACGAGCAGGATCTGACGCGCCAGGACGCCTTGGTGGCCACGGCCAGGGCCAGCGGCTTCTATGTCGCTGGAATCTACCGCGAGAAGGCTTCCGGCGCGCGGGCCGACCGGCCCGAGCTGCTGCGCCTGGTGGCCGACCTGCAGCCGGGCGACGTGGTGATGGCCGAGAAGATCGACCGCATCAGCCGCTTGCCCTTGCCGGAGGCCGAGCGGCTGGTGGCGTCGATCCGCGCGCAGGGCGCGCGCCTGGCCGTGCCGGGCGTGGTGGACTTGTCCGACCTGGCGGCAGAGGCCCAGGGCGTTGCCCGGATCGTGCTGGAGTCCGTGCAGGAAATGCTCCTGAAACTCGCCCTGCAGATGGCCCACGATGACTACGAGGACAGGCGGGAACGCCAGCGGCAGGGCATCGAGCTGGCCAGGGCGGCGGGCAAGTACCGGGGACGCCAGCCCGATCCCCGGCGCAATGCCCAGGTGATCGCGCTGCGCTCAAGCGGGCACAGCATCAATCAAACCGCAGCACTGGCCGGGTGTAGTCCGTCCCAGGTCAAGCGGATATGGGCCGAGGCCAATAAAACTGGCAGCAGTGATATTGCGCAGTGAAGTTAAATGAAATTAATTAACCTCTTTTTCGCATTTGCCATATACAAAAATGATGGCCGATGCTGAGATTTAGGGTTTGCATCGGAACTCTTATCATGGTAGGCCCAATTTCCAACCTCTGAATATTGAAATCGGCCAGTGGAAGCAATAAATCGGAATGACCTGTTTATGTCGCCCATGCATTCAATGCTGGAAACTTCTTTATTTATAATGCTTGTATCACATTTGCCGAGATACATTCCGAAATTATTAATGGATTGAAGTGGCGTGAGAATAACATAGGAGCCACTTTCTCCTGAGTCATCCCTTTTCATCATTAATTTTTCAGTAAAAGCTCTTAACCCATCATTGCTGTCAGGGAATCCTTGTTTTAGCGATTCATTTTTAAAACCAGATAAAGCAGTGATTGGAATTTTGGATACGTGTATTGCTTTAATTGAGATATTATCGGTAAACTTGGTTGCAACAAGATCATTGGGAAGTTCTTTGACTCCTCCGATAAATTCGGGCTTGCAGTTATAGTTGTGGCTAACAGCGCTTTGTGAGGTAAATGCCATTGAGCTTGTTGAAATAAACGCAGCAATGCAAAGAAGTGTGCGGAAAGAAAGAAGTTCAATTTTCATATTTAGGTCAAATCCTATTTGATTAAATAATTCGTGCTTCGCTGCACCTTCCGATTCCTGGCCAGTAGCCACTATGCGGGAACGTAAAAGGGCATTACTCAGTCTAGAAGAGACTTGATTCTAGAGTTTACATAAGTTCACGGTTCAGCCCAGTAGGTTTTGGCGCTGCCCGCGCTGCGGGCACCGGACGCCCCCGCGCCCCTGGGCGCTTTCCGCCGCTCGCCTCTTCGGCTCGATCCCTGCGGGATTGCCCTGGCGGGCACGGCTCCAGGCCGCCTGCGCACGCTCATTGGGGGACGTGCCTGCGGCACATCCCCCAGCCGCTAGGGCTTCCCCCTGGGGATGGCTACTGGCTGCGCCAGAAGCCAGCGGGTACACCTGAATGCGGCCCACCTGGGCCGTGGGCTTTGCGCGGCTGCGCTCCGGCCTGCGGCCTGCGCGGTGGCCGCGCTGCTGCGGTCGTGGCGCGTTTCCTGTTTCCCCTTGGCCGTGACGTACTCCGCTGCGGGACGTTCATTCGCCTTGGCGTGCAACCCTATCCCAAGTCCGGCCAGGCGCAAGGGGTACTCACCCGTTCGGTGCTCGCCTTCGGCTCCGCTCCGCGTGCGGCTTCCGTGCCGAAAACCTTGCGCCTGTCCAGCCTCGGGATGGCCGGGATGCACGGCGAATGAACTCAGCGGAGTAAGTCACTCCACCAACCAGAGAAAGGAAGCTCCATGACCTCAGCAGTTAATCACGATCCGGCTCCCGAATCTAGCAGAGTAAGTGCTGAAGGCAATCAATCCCTGAAAAGAATTAGCCGCCAGGAATACCGCAAAGCGCGGAAGCTGATTCGAGAAAATGGCCGGTTTGCAATTCGCTGGCTTAATCCCCAGGCTGCGGATATTATGGATGTTCTGTTTTTTGGTCAAATCAAAGACCGATTGGCAGAGCGTGCGGATATTGTGGCTTATTGCAAGCGCGAAGGGCTTTATTGCAATCCGCGAATGACGGCATAACAAGAGATTTTCAGTTTCTAGTCAAGCACGAAGGAGATTATCAAATGAACATGATTCAGGCTTTGAAGCAGATCGAAGCGGGCGAGCGCGCAGAGTTTTCCGTCATGGATGCGTTCATGCTGAATGCACTGGGCGAGATTGCAGGCAATACCTGGGCGCTGGTGGCGCTGATCGAGGCGGCAGAAGAAGCGCAGGCGGTTCTGACCAACGTTCTCGCGCACTACGTGGACACGATGCCACCCGCTGACCGCACCAGCCGGGAAGCGCTGGCCCAGCGGCTGCAATCCCTGCTGAAGACCCTCAACGCATAAGAAAACCGCATTTAGTCAAGCACGAAGGAAACCATCATGACCAAGGAAGACCGCACTCAAGAAATCATCGAAACCCGCCGCGAGGTGTACGGCGACCGGGCCGAGCGCCGGCGCGAGGGCTTGACCGCCAAGGCCGAAGCCTTGGAAGCCCAGGGCGGGCGGCTGCTGGATTCGGCGCGTGAGCGTGCCTCCCATATTCCGTTCGGGCAACCCATCCTGATCGGCCACCACTCCGAAGGGCGCGACCGCCGCTATCGGGACAAGATCCACAACGACATGGGCAAGGGGTTCGCCAAGCTGGACGAAGCCGAGAAGGCGCGCGGCCAAGCCCAGGCCGTGGGCGGCGCGATCTCGTCGGATGACCCGGACGCCCTGGTCAAGCTGCGCGAGCAACTGAAGAACGCGCAGGACTCGCAAGCCATGATGACCGCGGCGAACAAGGCGATCCGCAAGCACAAGGGCAACGAGGCCGCAGCCGTGGCCGCGCTGGTGGAGGCCGGAATCTCCGAAGCCAACGCCCGCGAGCTGCTGAAACCCGACTTTGCGGGCCGCATCGGCTTCCCGTCCTATGCCCTGAGCAACAACAACGCGAACATTCACCGCATCGAGGGCCGCATCAAGCAGATCGAGCGGAACATGCAGGCCGCCGACGTGGAGCGCGTGCTGTCCAGCGGCGTGATTTACCGCGAGGACGTGGCATTGAACCGCCTCATGTTCAAGTTTGGCTACAAGCCCGATGAAGCCACGCGGGAGCAGCTCAAGCGCTACGGCTTCAAGTGGGCACCGTCGAATGAGGCATGGCAACGCCAACTGACCGGCACCGCGCGCTGGTGCGCCAAGACCGTGATCGAAGTTCTCGGGCTGGACAAGAAGGACGAAGCCTGAACAGGGCACGCGGCGGGTCGTTTTCGCGGAGGCGAAACGGTACCGCCGCACACAGGAGCACCACCATGCGAGCACATCAAGCAGGTTTCGACTTCGGCCAGGATGCCGCGCCGAGCAGCTTTGCCCAGCCAGCGGGAACATGGTTGACCGCTGAATTCACCGCCAGCGAGCACGCGGCCCGGCTGACCGCCGCCGAGGCCTGCGCGGAGGCGCTTGCGCCCGCGCTGCGCGGCCTCTACCTGCGCGGCATTGAGGCCGCGCGCAGCGAGCTGCAGCGCATGGCCCGGCACCAGGACGCCGGAAATGCCTTCGGCCTGTATGGCGTCCAGGTGCGCGACGTGACCGGCCAGGAGCTGGCCGAGCTGCTGCGCGAGGACAGCGCCGCCGAAGGCATCGAGCGCAGGACGCGCCGGGCCAGAACGGCAGAGCCGGTGCATTCGGTCTACGTGGCGGGCGCGGGCACCATCACCACGCGCGTGCATGTCGATGGTTCCAGATCCGCAAGCTATGAGCATTACCGCAGCGCCGATATGCTGCCAAGCTTCAGGGACACCATGCCCGTGTACGAGCTGCTGCAGGAGGTATGGAGCGCGGCCTATGCTTCGCAGGCCATCGCGGAGGCGGGGGAAGGCATCGCCAGCGTCAAGACCTTCCGGTACTGCGGGCGCGAATGGGTGAACGATGGCGGCATGTACTTCCAGGGCAAAGCCTGTTGCGAGGGCTGGGCCATCGTGCGGCGATCCGCCTGGGATGGGCAGACCTACTCCTACCGCGATCAGGTCCAGGCGTGGGACTTGGGCACGCTGGAGCGCGGCGACCGGCGCGGCTTGGTCGTGAAGGTGCAAGGCGTGGAATGCGTGCTTGTCAGCGTGGCCAGCTTCACCGCCTTCGAGCGCGCCGCGCCTGAAGTGCGGCCTGCGGCCGAGGACGACGAACCCGAGCCCGCGCCCGAGCCAGAGGAAGGGGAGGAATGGGAGCCGCGCCTGGAAAGTCTGGTGCGGGCCACCAAAAAGCAGGGAATCCGGCCCTTCGATGACCATCCCTTGCGCGTCAAACGGCGCACCGAGGTGGACGGCCATGTACTGTTCACTTGCGAGACAACTGGGCCGGTGACGGTCAAGAAGCGGCGCAACGGCACCACTTACAAGGAATGGCCGCAGTGGCAGAGCTACTACGAGGCCAAGGAACTCAAGCCCGAGCCCGCCCGGCCTGAGAGCTTGTGAATTTTTCAAAACACCGGTCAGCTGATCCATGGGTTGGTGCGTTCTACTGCCATGGGACCTGAATCCAACGAGAACGAGCGCAGCGGCGAGTTGTTCGATGGCTTGCC
>JAFEFU010000009.1 GCA_018240425.1 Pseudomonadota bacterium
GCCAGCGCCTGCGGATGGCGGCCAAGCTGGCGCAGGACATCCTTGTCCGCCGCCCCCCTGGTTCCGCCGCGCGACAGGAGCAGCGCCGAGGCGATCGAGATGATCACCGCCGGAATCTGGCTGACCAGGCCGTCGCCCACCGTCAGGATCGCATAGGTCTCGAGCGCCTGCGCGACCGGCATGCCGTGGGCGCCGATTCCGATCGCCAGCCCGACGACCAGGTTCAGAAGGGTGATGAGCAGCCCCGCCACCGCATCGCCCTTGACGAATTTCGACACCCCGTCGAGTGCGCCGAAAAAGGTCGTCTCGGCCTGTTCGCGCTCGCGCCTGGCCTTGGCCTCGGCATGGTCGATGGCCCCGGCGTTCATGTCGGCGTCGATCGCCAGCTGGCGCCCGGGCATCCCGTCCAGCGCAAAGCGCGCGCCGACCTCGGCCATGCGGCCGGCGCCCTTGGTGATGACGATGAAATTCACGATCATCAGCACCCCGAAGACGACCAGCCCGATCATCACCGAGCCGGACATGATGAACATGGCAAAGCCCTCGATGACCTTTCCGGCAGCGGCGGTGCCGGTGTGGCCCTGCCCGATGATGAGCTTGGTCGACGACACGTTGAGCGCCAGCCGCAGCATCAGCGAGGCGAGGAGGATGGTCGGGAAGGCCGAGAAATCGAGAGGCCGCTCGATGAAGAGCGTGATGGTGAAGATCAGGATCGCCATCGCGAACGAGGTGGCCAGCCCGGCATCCAGGACCCATGACGGCATGGGCAGGATCATCATCGCGATCACCGCCATCATCGCCAGCGCCATCAGGACCGTCGGGTGGAAGAGGCCTGCGCCCTCCCTGATCGTCGCGGCGCCGGTGGTCATTGGCCCGCCTCCCCGCCGGACGGCGGCGTACCCAGCAGCGCGGCGCCGCCGCCGTTGCCGATCGGCACCAGCGATCCGAGCCCCGCCCCCGATCCGGCTTGCAGCAGCGGGAAAGTGTTGGGGCGCGGCGCCACGGGCGCGGCGGGACCGCCGCCGCCGCCCGGCGCAAGCTCCAGTCCGGCCAGTTGCAGGTCGGGCATTTGCGGCAGCCCCTCGCCGTTGCGGCTGAGGAAGTCGCTGCGCAGCCGCGCGAACCGGGCGGCATATTCCCTGGCAAAGTCCGGGTTGCGCGAATGATAGGCACCCGCCGCCGCCTCCCACGAGCCCTGTTCGGCATAGAGCTGGCGCAAGAATCGCGCGGCATAGAGCGCATTGGCCAAGGGGTCGAACATCTGGCCGATCGAGGTGAAATTCTGCCCGTGCCAGCGGAAGTTGATCTGAAAGCAGCCGATGTCGAAGCTCTGCGCGCCGCGGGCGAATTCCCTCTGGGCATAGGCCAGGGCTTCCGGCGCCGTGGCGAACCAGCGGCCCGCGCCCTCCATGTTCACGGTCCAGGGCCAGGCGCGCAGGCTCCTGCCCTGCCGGCGGCCCGATTCGCCCAGCGAGATCGCGGTCAGGACCGAGATCGGCACCCCTTCGCGTTCTGACGCGATCTGTGCCGCCCTCTCGCACAGGGCGGAGGGCTCGGAGGCTTCCTGGCTGGCGCGCGCGCCCGATGCCCCGAGGCCAACCAATAGGCCAAGAGCCGCGGCCCGTGCCCACCGTCCGTGAGTCCCGAATGTCATTCCGACCCGCTGCGCAATTCTTGCCATTCTCCACAGGCTAGGGACGGCACATTGAGAAATCGTAACTTTCAGGGCGTGGCCGTCGCTGCGGCGGCCGGCGGCGGGACGGGCGCCCCTTCCGCGGCAAGAAGATCGCCAAGCAGCTTGCGGACCAGGCTGCTGCGTTCGACCAGCGCACGGCTGCCGGCCAGCGTGGTCCCGGCCTCCGGCCGCGCCCCCGCCGGCGCGCGCGGCCCGCCCGCGCCGGTCAGACCCAACCCCTCTGCCGCCGCCCGGAACCGTTCGGACCGGGCGGCCCCCGTCCAGTCGCCGGCACTCCAGGCAGCGGCGGCGGACGCTTCGTCATTGCCGGTTGCAGCGTATGCGGCTGCGGCCTCGCCCGGTCTGCCCGCCATCGTCAGCGCTGCGGCGCGAATTGCCTCGGCCTCGCCGCCGGCGATCCCGTCGGCCAGGGTCCGGGCATCGTCCGGGCGGAACTGCACCAGCGCCGCCCGCGCCAGGACGAGCCGCCCCTCGGGCGCCGCCGACTGATTCGCCGACAGGACCCGGCCGGCCTCGGCGGCGAAGCCCAGGGACGCGAGCCGCCCGGCCAGGGCCAGCCGCGCCGGCGCCTCGGCCCCGGCTTCGACCAGGATGTCCTGGCCGGTGAAGAATTCCCTCAGGAACAGCCCATCGTCGGCCCTCTCGGTCAGTCGGGCGAACAGCGCCGCGGCGGTCGCCTGCCGATCAGCGGCGCGCCCTTCGCCCTGCCAGCGCCGATAGGCCGCGAAGGCTTCGCCAATGTCGCCGGACGCCGCCCGTGCGGTGATCGCCGCGGCGGCAAAGCGCGGCCCATCCGGGTCGTTGCGCCGCTCGAACGCGAGGGCCGAAACCGCCTCGGTCAGAGCGGGCGGACTGGCTGCGCCCTGATCGGTGCGGGCCTCGACCGCCAGCAGGGCGGCCTCTGCCGACAGGGCGTCGTTGCCCCTGGCGATCCGGTCGAGCGAGACTTCGGCCTCGGCCGCGCGGCCGGCCCGCAAGGCGCGTTCGGCATCCATCATCCCCACGATTCGCGCCTCGGGCCCGGCCTCGCGCGCCAGGGCGTTGCGTATGCTGCGCGCCGCGTCGGCGGCGCCGATCGCGGTCAGCCGCGCCGCCAGCCTGCGGGCCAGAAGGTGGCGCAGGCCGGCAGGCAGGCCTGAGAAGCCGCGCACGACGGCGGCAGAGTTGGTGTCGCGGGCGTCCGCTCCGGCGGGCGTTGCCAAAAGTGCCCAGAGCGCCACCTGCGTGTCGCAATCGCGCAAGCCCGGCAACACGCTTGCCTCCCCCACCGGCTCGTCATCGACGATGCGCGCCATGTCGGTCAGCAGCTGGCCGTCCACCACGCGGACCGGAAACGCGGCGAGCACCTGCCGCGCCTCGGCCCCCATGCCCAGATAGAGATGGAGTTTCGCCAGCCGCGCCACTGCCGCCGGGTCGGGCCGATCGAATTCGCCGGTCAGGCCGGCCCGCGCCTCGGCCAGTTGCGGCGCAACCGGCCCGGCCCTGCCCCACCCGGCGATGGCGACTTCGCCGTCGGGGATGCAGCGGCCACCGTCCGCGGTCAGGTGCCTGAGCGCCGGGTTGTCGCGCGAGTCGCGGTCGAGGCTGGTTTCGGCGAGAAAAGCGATCTCTCGGGTGCTGCCGGCCGCCCTCGGCCCGTCCGCAGCTTCCCTCTCGGTCTCGCCCGCGACTCCCGGCGCCCGGTCAGGTTGGCCTCTTCCCTCGCTGGCCGGGCGATCGGGCGCCCGGTCGGGCTTCTGGACGGGAGAGGCCGGATGGGGCGGCGGTCGTTCGACCAACCCCTGCGAGGCGGCGCGTCCAAGCTGGATCAGGAGCGCATCCTCGGTCGCGCGGATTGCCCGGGCCGGCACCTCGGGCGGCAGGGCCTGAGGCGCGGGCGCAACCGGAGGCGCTGGCTGAACGAGGGGCGCGACGGGGGGCAGGCTCGGGTTCGGCGCCGAAGTGGCGGGCCTGGCGTCCCTCCCTTGCGGTTTCTGGGTTCCGGCGGGCGCAGGCGGGTCGAGCCGCACGGCCGATCCCGCACCCTGCCACAGGGGCGGCAGACCAGCTGCCTGGGCAGACCCGGGCCGGAAGGCGAGCGTCGCAGCGCCGGGTGCGGTTTCGGCGGGGGCCGCGCCGTCTTGGCCAGCCGTTTCCGGCGCGGCGGCGGTCGGAAGGTCGGCCTCGAACGGCGAGCTCTTGGCGGGCGCGCCATCGGCAATGTCGATGACGACGCGTCCGCCCGACATCTCGAAGGCGGTGGCGTGGCAGTCGCAGCCAAGGGCGATGTCGATCCGCCCGGTGCCGCCAGCCGAGGTGAGATCGGCGATCCGGCGACGGGAGATGCGCGCCAACGCGCCGGAGAGGTCGGCTGCGTCACCGGCCCCCGGCAGTTGCAGCGCATAGCCCAGGCTGGTCCGGCCCAGCACCCATCCGCCGGTCCCTTGCGCCGTCACGACAAGGCGGGTGAACCTGTCATGCTCGCCGGCCTGGACCCGCAGCGGACCGGCCCGGACCGCCGTTCCCAACGCGGCAACCGCCGCCGCGAAAGCCAGCGCGATCATCCCGAAGCGCCGCAACCCGCCCATCAGGCGGCGTCCGACTTGACGGCGCGCAGCGCCTCTTCCAGCGCCGAGAAGCTTGGCCGCATCCGGTGCGGCGTGTTCTGGCGACCGACCTCGATGCAGATATTGGGCGGATGGCGATGGAGATTCGCCACCAGAACCTCGCGGATCAGCTTGTGGAAGTGGGCGTCCTCCTCGACCACGGCCTTGACCTTGGCCGCGAAGGGGCCGACTAGGCCATAGGCCATGAACACGCCCATGAAGGTTCCCACCAGCGCCGAGCCGATCATGCCGCCGAGGATTTCCGGCGGCTGGTCGATCGACCCCATCGTCTTGATGACCCCGAGCACCGCCGCGACGATGCCGAGCGCCGGCATCCCGTCGGCGACCGATTGCAGCGCGTGGCTGGAATGCAGCGCATGGTGCAGGTTGGCCTCGAGCTGCTTTTCCAGGACCTCCTCGACCTGGTGGGGATCGTCGTAGTTCATCGAGGCGGCGCGCATCGTGTCGCAGATCAGTTCGACTGCCTCGTGATCATGGGCGATCCTGGGGTATCTGCCGAAAATCGCCGACGTCTCGGGGGCTTCGATATGCTCTTCGGCCGCGACCGGGTTGGCCTTGGCCAGACGGATGAGTTCGAACAGCAGACAGAGCAGGTCGCGGTAGTCGGCGGGTTTCCATTTGGCGCCCTTGAACACCTTGCCGATGTCCTTCAGCGTCCGCTTGACGGCGGCCATGTCGTTGGCCAGCACGAACGCGCCCGCCGCGGCGCCGCCGATCATGATCATCTCCCACGGCGCCGCCTCGAGGACGATCTCGAGCTTGCCGCCATGCAGGACATAGCCGCCGAAGACCATGACGAAGATGATGGCGATGCCGATGATTCCGATCATGCCCGTTCCCCGTCCGGCTGCCGATCTGATCAGTCTCGGCGGGCCGGGTTAACATTCCCTCAGTGTCGGCCCATCGGGTGCCGGCCCGTCCCGGGCGGCCTCAGTTCTTCGGGCCAAGGGCGTTGCGTCCCGCCAGGCGGACGCTGATCGCATAACCCTTGGCCGGATCGAGACCGGCCAGCACCGCCGCCGCCGCGTCGGGACGCATCCTCGCCAGAAAGCCCGCGGCAAAGTCCCCGTCCATCTCGGCGAACAGGCGGGCCGCGTCCTTGGGCTTCATGGTCTCGTAGACCGAGACCAGCCGCGCCACATCCCGGTCGGCGGCCTGGTCGGCAACCGCGATCGTCGCCGACAGCTTGCGCTCGGCAGCGTCCAGTTCGGCCAGCTTGCGATCGACCTCGGCCTGGGCCAGGTCGAGGGTCTGCTGCCGGACCGCCTGCTTCTGTTCCTGCCCGGCAATGCGCCGCTCGCGCTCGCGCAGCGACTCGAGCATGGCCATCGCCCCCGCATCGGGCACACAGGCCGGGCCTGCGGTTGCGGGAACCGCCTGTCCCGCTTCTCCCGCAGGAGCCGCAGTCTGCGCCGCGGCAAGGCCGACCCCATTGCCCAGGCGAAGAACGCCGGACAAGACCAGAAACAACGCCAACAGGGTCAGGCCCGTCTGGCGCCGCCGCGGCCCGGTCTGACCCTGCACCCGGCCACCCGGCCGACCGGGGCGGAATAGTCCTGCGACCCTCATGCCGCCTCTCCCGGGGCGTCCTCCGGCTGCCCGTCCTGTGCCGCCGGTACAGATCCGGGCGCCCTGCCATGCGGGGCCCGCCGGCCCGCCCGAACCAGCCGCCTGCGCCCGTCGCCGCCCTGTCCGCCCGGGTCGGGAAGGTCATGCAGCGCTGCCATCAGCAGTTCCAGCCGCTCTGCCGCCAGCCCCGCGCGCTCGTTCACCGCCCCGAGGGACCGCGACGACTCGGCCCCCGCCGCCCGCGCCGCCTCGAGAGCCCGCGTCATGTCGTCGACCTGGGCCGAAAGCACGGCGATGGCCCCGCCCATGCCCCCCTCGAGGGTGGTGAAGGCGCCCAGCCGGCGCGACAGGACAAAGCAGAAGATACCCGCGCCCAGCGCACCGGCACCCATCAGGACATTGACGATGACCTCCATCGGCTCCCCCTAGTTGATCACGAATTCGCTGACGAGCAGGTCGCGCACCCTGTCCCCGGTCACCAGCTGGATTCGCCTCAGCATCTGCGAACGCAGGCGCACCAGCGCCGACGGATCGGCCAGTTGGCGGGTCTCGACCGCGCGCAGATAGCCGTTCAGCACATCGACGATGCGCGGCAAGAGAAGACTCACGTCGGGCGCGAGCTTCCGCTCGACCTCGAGCTGGGCGGTGAAATGCAGGAACCGCCCGCCGGCATCCGGCCCGAGCGACACGACCAGGGGTTCGATCGGCACGAAAGCAATGTCGGGCATTGCCTCTGCGCCCTCGCCCTGCTGACCGCCGCTCTCTGGCGGCCTTTCGGTAGCGCCGGACAGATATCCGGCATGGGCGGCATAAAAGCCTGCCCCAGCCATCAGGAGCATCAGCAGCAGCCCGGCAAGGAGCGGCCGTTTCGATCGTTTCGCGGCGGTTTCGGACAGGGGCTCGGCGGCATCGGTCATCGCGGCTCCGGGGTTGCTTCGTCCCCGTCATAGCCTGCGGCGGCCAACCGATTGTTAAGCGCACTCGTCCAAGCATGGGCGGGGCGGGGCAGAAGCCCGCGACCAGAAGGGGCCTTCGGTGCAGCAACTGATTTCGCTCTGGCAGGCGCTCGATCCGCGCAAGCGGCTGATCGTGGCGGCGGCGACGGTCGCGATGTTCGCTGCGGTCTATGGGCTTGCCAGCCTGGCCACCCGCCCGTCGATGGCGCTCCTCTACGCCGGAATCGACGGCAGCCGCGCCGGAGAGGTGCTGGCCGCGCTCGACCGGCAGGGCGCCAAGTACGAGGTGCGGGGCCAGGCGATCTATGTCGAATCTGGCCTGCGCGACCGGCTGCGCATGGATCTTGCGGGACAGGGCCTGCCGGCCAACTCGGGCGAAGGCTACGAACTGCTCGATTCGCTGTCGGGCTTCGGCACCACCTCGCAGATGTTCGACGCCGCCTACTGGCGCGCGAAAGAGGGCGAACTGGCGCGCACCGTCGCCAGCCTGCCCGGCATCCGCACCGTCCGCGTCCACATTTCCAACGTCGAGCCGCGCGGCTTCCAGGAGGCCGCCGCGCCCAAGGCCTCGGTCATCGTCGTGACCCGCGACGGCGCCCTCGCCCCGGAAAGGGCGCGGGCGCTGCGCTTTCTGGTGTCGGCGGCGGTGGCCGGGATGAAGCCCGCCGACGTGGCGGTGATCGACGGCGCCGGCCGCCTGATCGCATCCGACGACGACCCGGCCGCCAGGGCGGGCGACGACCGCGCCGCGGCCCTGCGCGACAATGTCACCCGACTGCTCGAGGCGCGGGTCGGCCCCGGACGCGCGGTGGTCGAGGTCTCGGTCGACACGGTGACCGACAGCGAATCGATCTCCGAACGGCAGATCGACCCCCAGGGCCGGGTGGCGATCTCGTCAGAGAACCAGGAAAAATCCTCATCGGCCAAGGACCAGGGCGGTAGCGCGGTCTCGGTCGCCTCGAACCTGCCCAGCGGCGCGGCCCAGGGCAGCGGAAAATTCTCGCAAAGCAGCGACAGCCAGACCACCGAAAAGGTCAACTACGAGGTCAGCGAGACCCGGCGCGATGTGGTCAAGGCACCGGGCGCGGTGCGGCGGCTGACGGTCGCGGTCCTTGTGGACGGCATCACCACGCTCGATGCCAACGGCCAGAGCAGCTGGTCGGCGCGCCCCGACGACGAGGTCGCCGCCCTGCGCGAGCTTGTCGCCGCGGCGGTCGGATTCGACGAGAAGCGCGGCGATGTCATCACCATCAAGTCGCTGGCCTTCGAACCCCCCGCCGCCGCCGCCGGCGAGGCTGGCCCCTCGCTGTTCCCGCCCTTCGCGCTGGACGTGATGTCGCTTGTGCAGCTGGCGGTCCTCGCACTCGTCGCTCTCGTGCTCGGCCTTTTCGTGCTGCGGCCGATCCTGACCTCGCGGACTTCCCGCGCCGCCCCCCTTCCCGCACCCCGGCTGACCTCTGGCCCCGCCCCGGTGGGCCCCGCCCTTACAGGCGAGATCGACGACGGCACCTTCGCACCGCACGGCCTGCCCCTCGCCGACGGCGCCCGCCTCGGCGGGGTGGCTGCGGCGGGGGCCATCGATCCGGTGGCGCGCCTGCGCCGTCTGATCACCGAGCGCCAGGCCGAATCGGCCGAGATCCTGAAGGGCTGGATGGATCAGACCGGGACGGAGGGAACCTGATGCCCCGTCCCCCGCAGCTCGAAACCTTCGACCAGGCCGGGCCCGGCCCCGCCGCCGCCGATCCGGACACCGCCCGCGCCGAGGAACAGCGCCTCGCGGCCTTCGACCAGGGCTATCGCGCGGGCTGGGACGATGCCGTCGCTGCCCAGGACCGCGAGGCCGCGGACCTGCGCGCCGGCCTCGGGCGCAGCCTCGCGGACATGACGCTCAGCCATCACGACGCGCGCCGGCACCTTCTGGCCGCGATCGAGCCGCTCTTTTCCGAAATGGTCGCCAAGGTGCTGCCGATGGCCGCCCGCCACAGCCTCGGCGCAATGATCCTCGACGAGATCAGGCCGGCCGCGGCAGCACTGGCCGACGCGCCGGTCGAGGTGCGCACCGCCCCGGCGAACCGCGACCTGGTCGAGCGCCTGCTTGCCGGCCAGACGGGCGGACCGGCGGGCCTGCCGCTGCGCGTTCTCGCCGACGACACGCTCGACGAGAGCCAGGCCCACATCCGGGTCGGCGAAGGCGAAAGCGCGCTCGACCTCGGCCAGACCGTCGCCGCCATCGGCGCGGCGGTCGCGAGTTTTTTCGACAGCCAGCAACAGGCGGACGGACCATGACCAGCGACGACATTGCCGGCACCGGACAATCGGGCGCCCTCCCGCCGGGCACGGGCACCTTCGGCACGGAAAACCCGGGCGCGGGCCCCTTCGGACAGGTTCCGATCACCATCACCATTTCGGTCGGGCGCGCCCGCCCGGCGGTCCGCGATCTCCTCCGGCTCAGGCGCGATGCGGTCCTGCCGCTCGACAGCCGGATCGAGGATCCGGTCGAGCTTTACGTCGGCGACCGGCTGATCGGCCGGGGCGAACTGACCGAGCTTGAGGGCGAGCGCGCTGGCCAGCTGGCGGTGCGCCTGACCGAGGTCGCCGACCTGAAGGACGGACTCTGAATGGGCCGCCTCATGACCCGCCGCACCCCTCCCGTCCTCGCGCTCGCGGCCGCGCTGGACCTTTGCGCCACAGCCGCGGCGGCGCAGGACGGCGGACTGGCCGACGCCCTCCGCCCGACGCTGACCGGGCAGTCCATGCTCATCATCGCTCTGGTCACGCTTCTCAGCCTCGCGCCCGGGCTGGCGGTGATGGTGACCTGCTTTCCCTTCATCGTCACCGTGCTCTCGATCCTGCGCCAGGCGATCGGGTTGCAGCAGTCGCCGCCGAACCTGCTCATCGTCTCGCTGTCGCTGTTCCTGACCTGGTTCATCATGGAGCCGGTCTTCACCGACGCCTGGGTCCACGCCGGCCGGCCGCTCCTCGACGGCGCGATCGACCCGCAGACCGCACTGGTTAAGGCGGCGATCCCCTTCCGCGCCTTCATGGCCGCGCGGGTCGATCCGCGCACCCTGCACACGCTGGCGGCCCTGCGCCCCGAAACCGCGGCCATTGCCTCGGGGACATCGGCGCCCTTTTCGCTGCTCGTCCCCTCCTTCATGCTGTCCGAGATCGCCCGCGCCTTCGAGATCGGCTTCCTCCTCTACCTGCCCTTCCTCATCATCGACCTGGTGGTCTCGGCGATCCTGATGTCGATGGGCATGATGATGGTGCCGCCGGCCATCGTCTCGCTGCCCTTCAAGCTTGCGTTCTTCGTCGTCGCCAACGGCTGGACCCTGGTGTCGGGGGCGCTGGTGCGCAGCTACTTCTGAGGACCGGCCATCCGGCACCCGGGCAACCGCCAACCTCGCCGTCACTGGACTTGGGCCGCTCCCTCGCCTATCTCTGCCCGGTCATGGCCGAGAAATCCGATCCGAACTACAAGATCATCGCCGAGAACCGCCGGGCGCGGTTCGACTATTTCATCGAGAGCGACCTCGAATGCGGCATCGCCCTGACCGGGTCCGAGGTGAAGTCGCTGCGCACCGGCCAGTCGAACATCGCCGACAGCTACGCCTCGGTCGAGGGGGGCGAGCTGTGGCTCATCAACGGCTACATCGCCGCCTACAAGCAGGCCGGCGTCTTCGGCCATGAGGAGCGGCGGCGGCGCAAGCTCCTGGTGTCGGGGCGCGAGCTTTCCCGCCTCTGGCAGGCCACCGGGCGCGAGGGCATGACCCTGGTGCCGCTGGTCATGTATTTCAACGATCGCGGCCGGGTGAAGCTGAAGATCGGCATCGCCAAGGGCAAGAAGCTTGCCGACAAGCGCCAGACCGAGGCCAAGCGCGATTGGAACCGCCAGAAGCAGCGCCTGCTGAAGCAGGGCTGAAACTCCCCCGGGGACCCGGCGGCCCGGCGCCAACCGGCGGCTTGGGCCGGGCTCCCGCGCCCTTCGCGCAACTGGCGCTTGCCTCTGCCCGATTGGCGCGGATAATCCGGGCCATGCGCAAAGCGAGGCCCCGATGACCGACGATCCCAAGACCCTGGTGTCCACCTCCTGGCTCGAAGCCCATCTCAAGGATCCCGACCTGCGCATCCTCGACGCCAGCTGGTATCTGCCCGATGCGGGCCGCGACGCCCGGGCCGAATATGCCGCCGGCCACATCCCCGGCGCCCGCTTCTTCGACATCGACGAGATCTCGGACAAGCGCTCGGGCCTGCCGCACATGGCGCCCACGCCCGAGATGTTCATCAGCCGGATGCGGGCGATGGGCGTCGGCGACGGCCACCAGGTCGTCATCTATGACGGATCGGGCCTCTTCTCGGCGGCGCGCGTCTGGTGGACCTTCCGCCTGATGGGCAAGACCGACGTGGCCGTGCTTGACGGAGGCTTCCCGAAGTGGAAGGCCGAGGGCCGCCCGGTCGAGGACATGCCCCCGATCGTCCGCGACCGCCACATGACCGTGCAGCGCCAGGCCCATCTGGTGCGCGACGTGACCCAGGTGGCCGCCGCCGCCAAGCTCGGTGACCACGCCATCATCGACGCCCGGCCGGCCGGCCGCTTCCGCGGCGAAGAGCCCGAACCCCGCCCCGGCCTGCGCTCGGGCCACATCCCCGGCGCCGTCAACCTGCCCTACAAGACGCTCCTGAACGCCGACGGCACGATGAAACCGCCCGCCGACCTGGCGCGCGCCTTCACCGAGGCCGGCGTCGATCTGAAGAAGCCTGCGATCACCACCTGCGGCTCCGGTGTCTCGGCCGCGATCCTGTCGCTGGCGCTGGAACGCACCGGCAAGCATGACCATTCGCTCTATGACGGCTCCTGGGCCGAATGGGGCATGTATGGCGATCTCAAGGTCGCCAGGGGCTGAAAGGACAAGCCATGCTGAACGCGCTGAAGCCGCAGCC